>NZ_JAMOKR010000001.1:0-625727 GCF_023656765.1 Bifidobacterium intestinale
CAGCGCCTCGCGGCGGAACCCGTCGTCGTAACGTCTCCTTCGATCCTCACGCATACGAAAGAACCGCACCTCCGATCATCGAATCTGAATTTCTTCAGTCCAACAATCGGGGTGCGGTTCAGTGCGGTTCAAAGTGAGGGGCTTTTCATTATTTTGCTATGAAGCTTGTTGATGCGAAACTTACTTCAACACTTCGATGGAAGTGATGCCGACCGGCTCGAGCGGAGCGTCGGAACGATCGGTTGCCACGGAATCGAGCTTGTCGACAACGGCCTTGGACTCGTCATCCGCGACTTCGCCGAAGATGGTGTGATGGCCGTTGAGCCATTCGGTCGGCACGGTGGTGATGAAGAACTGGGAGCCGTTGGTGCCGTGGATCTTGCCGTCCATGCCGCGGCGCAGGCCGGCATTCGCCATGGCCAGCAGGTACGGGCGATCGAAGGTCAGACCAGGAACGATTTCATCATCGAAGTTGTAACCCGGACCGCCGGTGCCGGTGCCCAGCGGGCAGCCGCCCTGAATCATGAAATCCTTGATGATGCGGTGGAAGGTCAGACCATCGTAGAACGGCTTGTGGCTCGGCTGGCCGGTGAATGGGTCGGCCCATTCCTTTTCGCCGGTGGCGAGGCCGAGGAAGTTGGCCACGGTTTCCGGGGTCTTGTCGTCGAACAGGTCGATCTTGATGTCGCCTTCAGTGGTGTGCATGATAACTGTAGTCATGGCTCCAAGTGTCTCATGGGCTTGAGACCGGCGATGGTGCGATTGCGGTAATGACGCAGAGAGCCGTGGAATGTCCGCGGCCGATAGCCGGGAAGCCGAGCCGCAACGTGAGATGTCATGCGAGTTGGCTCGCGATGATCAACGCGCCGGCAATAACCATGAGCGCCGAGAAAACACGCAAAAAGAGTCCTTTTGCGTGTCTTCCCAGTTTTTTGGATCCGATTGCGACGGATATCAGGACCAGTCCGACGGCCAGCGGCACCAAGGCCAGCAGAAGCAGCGGTTTTTCCATGGCATCTCCTCTCGAACGCTGTGATTCAGATGTTTCGATGCTCGGTTTTTCTGCGCTTGCTGACAAGGGCCATGGAGCAGCATGTCGATACGCACAGATTCACTATGCAGGTCGCTGCCGGCAGTAGCCGTATGAACGGCTGACTGTAGAAATCGATAACATCCGGCTCCATGGATCCTGAGTACATTTCAAAAACCGGATACGATGCGAGAGCCAGCGCCGAACTCACGAGGAACGGTATCCAAATGACGGACAGCCGCAGGATGGATACCGTTCGGCCTTCCCGATGAACTTTTTTCGAGAACATAAAAAGAGACCAAGAGGCCACTGCGATTAATGCACCCGTGCAATACAACAGACCGGGGAACTCGCTACGCATGATTCCGTCCTTACTTCAGTTGCAGGTAATTTGGCTTATCGATGTTCTGGATGGTTCGAGGTTATACGGTGTTTTGAGATTGCCATACCTGACATGGCAGTCGAATTGTTCCTTCATCATTTTTGAAGCTGTTGGATAGGCCGTCCAATGACGACTCGAGCTAAACTGGGGAGGGACCGTTGCCCATGCTGATTCTGCGTAATAGTATCTTGTCGGTGTAGCCGTTGCTGCCCACCAAGTGGGTTGTAAGGATAACGACCACATGCCATTACGTGCAATCCAGCCTCCCTTAGCAAACCATTGATTGGACCATGAACCGCGTGCGGCTGTTGTATCCATTCGGATGTTGGACGTTTGTTCTTCCTTTGTCGACGCAATGAGATATTGCATCGTCTCATCCTCGGTTTTCCCGTATACATTCCGCTTCGGATCCTGGACCCAATCAATCACTTCCGATCTATCCATCCCTATTTCCTCATATACTGCCTGATTGTATTTCATGCCGTCTGCCAGTGCGGAGGTCGGGGTGATGATTGCGACGCTGATTGCTGTGATCGTCGCCAATGTTGCCAATGCTTGTTTTTCCATTATGATTCCTTCCCTGATTGCAACTTCGGTTTTGGAAATCGCATACCATTCGAAACAGTGAACTGATTTTGTAGAGGGATATCGTTTTGCATCAAGAGATTTCGGCTGCTCATGGTGTGGTTCCGCAGCCAATAAGAGTGGTACCTTTTCCATGGCATCTCCTCTCGAACGCTGTGATGCAGAGATATCTTTAGTGAATCATGGAATATGGGTAGTTCGGCACTGACTGGTGACGGGATTCGACCCTGATGTTCGTCGGTGTCGGAATATGTTTTCGCCGTGTAGCATCTGGTAAATAAGGCATTTATTCATGATTGAGGGGAATGGAGGACGGTTATGCGAAGAAGAAGGACCATGGCTTATCGGATTGCGGTGTTGCTTACGGCATGCGCGCTGGGGTGGGGGACTGCAGCGCCCGCCGCCGATGCCTCCGTTATCCAACCGGACCAGGACTTGTCTTCCCGTGCGACCGTGCTCGGTTACGACAATCTGCTGTGCAAGTTATTCCCGAGTTTGGATATCTGCAGGAAGCAATGATGAGATCACCATCGTCGTTTTTTTTGGACGCCGTGCGTCCGTATCCGCGTGGGTTTAGGCTGTCATATCTGTTTATGTCGGTGTCTATCGTGGTTCTGGAGGTCGTCTTCCATGCGATTTCAGCTCCGCTGGGAACTCACGACATTCTGATACTTGCCGCGCTGTGTGCCCTATTGTCCGTGGCACCTTGGCTGGGTATCACAGGGGATTTGCTGTATGTAGCCGTGTTCGCCGCGATGGGGGCGTTTAGCTCTTCGCTTGCATTTCCTGTGCTTGGCGTATTTCTGGTTGCAGCTGTGTGGATCATCCGTCACCGCACGGCTCAGGCTGCGCTGCTACTCGCTGGCTACGTTCTGCTGATGTTCTGGCAGAACGGGAGCGTGCTTGCCCGCATGGCCAGCGATGTTTTGCTGTCCTCCGTCGCGGTTGTCGTCGGCTTCGCGGTCAGGAAGTTCATGGACGGGGCCGAACTGTCCCGGCGGGAGCTGGAGGAATCCCGGATGGGGACGGTCAGGGCCGTGGAATCCGTCCGGGCCAAGCTCGCCGCCGGATTGCACGACACGATTGCCAGGGACCTCGCCCGCATCTCCATCTCATTGGAGAGCCTCGCCGCCGCGCACCCGGACCTGTCCGGCGAGATCGCTCCGATAGTCGATCTCGCGCACGATTCCTCACGCCGTCTCAGGCCTATGATCTCGGAACTCAGCCTCGACGCCGCAGCGCCGAGTCTCGCGGCCGCCGTGGAGGAATCCAGACTGATGCTGCGATCAGGGGCACTCGAGTTGGATGCGCATATGCCGGGCGACATCGACGGCGAGATTTCGAGGCAGACGATTCTCACGGGATCACTGTTCGTGAGCGAGACCGCCGCGAACGCTTTGAAATACGCGCGGAGGGGGACGACGGTAGACCTGTTCGCGGAGATCGACGGTGGGGGACTGTCGCTGACGATGGCCAACGACATCAGCGGGAGCTCTTCGGACGGCGCGCTAACGGGAGGCTTCGGCCTTGCGAACCTGAAGTCGCGGATCGAGTCCGAGGGAGGACGGTTGTCCTTCGTCTCGCGTTCCGGACGGTGGATCGTCAACGCGTCCATACCGGATCCGAAAATCCAAGGGGAAGGGGCTGCTGATGAGTGAACCAATCCGCGTCCTGCTTGCCGACGACGACGTGATCGTCCGTGAGGGGCTCGCAGGCCTGCTGGACCGCCAAGACGGCATCGACGTGGTTGCCGTCGCCGAGAACGGCAGCATGGCTCTGCGCGAGCTTTCCAGACGGGCCGTGGACGTGGCCCTGTTGGACGTGGACATGCCCGTCCTCGACGGGCTGGCGGCTGCCAAGGAGATGGCGAGGCTGTATCCGTCGGTCGTGGTGGTGATGCTCACCGTGTTCGAGCATGAGGAATCGCTCGCCAGGTCGCTGGCTCTGAACGTGCGCGGGTTCTTGACCAAGGACATCCCCTCCGCGCAACTCGCCCAACTGATTAGACAAGCGCACGCGGGATACTCGGTGTTTGGACCGCGCCCGACCGGTATCCTCGCCGACAGCTATCTGAACTCCGGGAAGAACGATCCCAAATATGACGCCTTCCGCGAGAGGGTGGAACGCCTTCCGGGCTATCTGCGCACCACGTTTGATCTGCTCATCCAGGCGCTGCCGAACGAGACCATCGCCAAACGGCTCGGTCTGAGCGAAGCCACCGTGCGCTCCTACATATCCGAGATCTTCACCACACTCGGATACACTAACCGCGGCGAGCTCACCATCACAGCCATCAAGGCCGGATACTGACTTCTGTTCCTGACCTGGTCTCCGGTGCGGGATGAACTTAGGTATTCCGCATGTTCGTGAATCCTATGGCTGCTGCGAGGACGATCAGTACGGATGTCTCGGCGGGGAGATATCTCAGGAACAATTCGGGAAGCTCCTGTTTCGTTACGATTGCCATGACAACGATGATGGGGCAGACAGACGACGAGCGAAATGGCGAGAGAGACGAAGGCGCGTTTCCAGGAAAAACGCTTGTTCCGCATAGCTACTCCTAATTGCGGGAACGGCACAGAGAGCCGCGGTCGCAAAGGTCTTGACGGTGAAATCAATCTGTACTTCAACATAGTCGAATCTATCATCTCCGTAGAGGCGGATTCGACTATGTTTTCATGCAGACAATAAGCGAAAAACCTTCAACGACATTCTCAACAGCGCAAAACAGACATAGCCAAAATCTGAGCAATCAACGGCGATGATGAAACACGTGACCTTACACTGCACATGCAGTTCCTAACACGCCAGACGCTTACGATTATGATCACATCAACTTCGCAGAATACTCACGAAACAGATACCGCAAACAACGCATCATGCACCACTATCGGCACCATTCTCACACTAGCCATACCAACATTCGGGCAACTTATCGCCGAACCAGCATTCGTACTCATCGATACCGCCATCGTCGGGCATATTGGCGGGCAAGCGCTCGCCGGTCTGTCGGTCGGGTCAACCATCGTGCTCACTGTTGTGGGGCTATGCGTGTTCCTTGCATATAGCACCACATCGCAGGTGGGACGTCTTTTGGGCGCCGGCAAGCGGAGAGAAGGCTTGGAAGCAGGCATTGATGGCCTGTGGTTGGCTGGAATCATTGGCGTGGTGGTGTCTGTGATGCTGTTCGTTATTGCACGCCCGTTGTGCATGGCCATGGGGGCGCAGGGGAGCGTCTTGCACAATGCGGTTGACTACGTGCGTGCCGTGGTGTTCGGTATTCCCGGCATGTTGCTGGTGTATGCGGCCAACGGTATTTTCCGCGGACTGCAGAAGGTTCGCATCACGTTGGTAGCTGCTACGCTGGGTGCGATACTCAATACATTGCTGGATTTGCTGTTTATTCTCGGATTCGGTTGGGGTGTGTTTGGGTCTGGAGTGGCCACGCTGATTTCGCAATGGTTCATGGCAGTGTTGCTTATTGTTCCTGCGATGTTGTGGACTCGTGCGGAAGGTGCCCGTTTACGGCCGCGTTTGTCAGGAGTGTTGAACAGTGCTGGCGATGGTGCGGTGTTGTTCTTGCGCACGCTTGCGTTGCGTGCATGCCTGGTGGCGAATGTGGTGCTGGCTACGCATATGGGCGTGGAAGTGTTGGCTGCGTATCAGGTGGTGAATTCCAGTTGGAATTTCGTGTTGAACATGCTTGATGCCATTGGTATTGCCGGTCAGACGTTGGTTGCCGCGCAGATTGGTGCCCGTCAAGAGGATGAAGCCATGCGTTTGACGAGAATCGCTGGCAGGGCAGGATTATGCGGAGGAACGGTAATCGGTATTGGTTTGATGATTGCCGGATGGTGTGCGTCCCCGCTGTTTTCGCAGTCTACTGAGATTCAGCATCTGATCACCATCGGTATGATGGTTGTTGGCGTGACATTGCCGTTGGCTGGTTGGATGTGGGCTGTTGATGGCATTTTGATTGGGGCAGGGGATTACCGTTATCTTGCATTGACGTGTACGGCGACAGCTGTAATATATGTGCCTTGCCTTGCTGCGATTGGATGGATATGCGATGCGATGCAGGCTTCTTCTGCGCTTCGTATGGCGTTGCTGTGGCTTGCCGTGAATCTGCTATTTGTAGGATTGCGCGCAGTGTTCAATGGTTTCCGTATCAGAACTTCCACATGGTTGCATATCGAACGCTGACAGTAGTGACAGCAGTAACGGCAGCTTGAATGATGCAAGATATGCGATTCTTACGAAATAAAAATCCCACATGATTCCGGCGAACCGGATCATGCGGGATTGTTATATGCGAACGAACTTAGGAATGAATCCTAAGAACAGGCTCTGGCAATTCAGGAACGCTTGCGCTTGAACACGAACAATGCCCCTGCTGCAACAACCAGAACAGCGACCACCGCAACAACGCCGATTACGTTGGAACCGGTGTTGGCAGTGTTTGCCTTCTTGTGTGCGGCAGGCTTCGTATTCTGCTTGTCATCATCCTTCTTCGGTGCGTTCGGCGTGCTGTCCTTGATAGCCACAGTGAAACGCACGCGTGCACCCTGGTTGTAGAACACCACCACAGAACCGGTGCTGCCGGTTTCGCGACCATTGAGGAATGCGTATCGTCAAAGACGGTGAGGAAACCGTTCAGCCAGTCGGACAGCAAGATATGGTCTACTTCACCAACGGATCCATGACCTAGAACTCCATTCGCGGCAGTATGACCGAAGCGCCCGTCATGAACTGCAGCACTACCGAATGCGCCAGCTTCACGCTATGGGAGAAGCTGGCGGCTAAGAGCGAGGATTTCGGGCATCCGGAGAAATTCGTGTGCGACCTGGTGAAAGCCAATTGGGTGAGCGCCACCATCACTATTCGCGACTATCCGGAGCTTTTCCGTTATATCGAAGAGAAAACCGGTAATCCGACTGGCAAAGCAGGCGTGACCACATTCGTCAAATCATCATGGTTCATGAGATTCAACGCGGCGCTGCAGCCGGTCGATCCGGATCAGTTGGACGACGGCAGGTGTTGTGGGTGTACGGTCCGCACTCCAATGATCCGGGCGAATATGTGAAGAAGCCGATGAACCAATGCTCGGGTGAGGAGATTCTCAAGGAGATGCTCTATTGGTTCGGTGCCGGGCAAAGATTGGATCGAACGTTCCGACCTGCCTCAGATCAAGCCGTTCGAACTGCCTAAGATGATGGACCGCATGCTGAATGCCATCAACTGTTATCCGTGAATTTCTTTTTATGATTGACGATAATGCAGATTCGTCGTATTTGAGACACATACTTTGATACGTTTGCCGTTCTATAGATGAATCTGGATACTGCAAAACTGATATATGGAAGGCACGATGCGTGGGCGTTCTTTGGCTTTCGCGTTGACGGGCGCCGTATTATTGCCACTTGCTGGGTGCGGCATTCCGCAACGGGAAGTGGATAGCAACATTACCACCACTGTGCCATCGGCGGTTCGGAACGAGTCTGGCGAAGAAACGCAAGATGATTCCGCACTGCTAGCTGGAGCTGTTTCTCCGGAATCTGTGCAATCTGACGTTGAAGTCAAAGGATTCGTGAAGCGTTCAAAAACTTTTGGCACGATCGAATATGGATTCGATTGTGCCTTTTCATGGTCTGTGCACATTCTCAAAGCCGTTTATTTTGATTGATGTGAGTGTTCGCAAGACGTAGCTCTTACTTAAGGGGGTTAATGGGCATCTTTTGTTAATGTGTAGGAATAGTTAAAGTTTTCTCATGCTTATGTAATAATTTTCTGTGGGAACACTATATGAAAGAGGAATTTATCATGAAACCATCAAGTCGTTTCCCCGGCGCAATAGGAGGTAAAACTCCAGCTAAAAACACGCATAGCTTTGGCAAGAAGATCACGGCGGTAATCGCCGCTTCTGCAATCGCGCTGTGCGGCACGGCCACGACGGCGTTCGCAGACGATACTGCGAACGATCTCGGCAAGAAGATCGTCAATACGTACACTTCTCAGAACGGCAACGGTATGACGTTCGAGAAGGTCAGCCATCCGTCCAATGGACTGCAGACGGCTGACGGCGTGGTCGACTACATCGGCAATGGCGCCATCACCGAAGAAGACCAGGACCAGGGCGACCGCGGCCAGTCCTACAGCTACGCTGCCGCCTCGTACGGCGATTGGGTGTATGTGGGCACCATGTACGGCGGTCTTGGCGTGCAGAACATCCTTTCGCGTGGTTTCGCATCCAACATGGGCATGACCACCGATGAGGCCACCGCTCTGATTCAGACCATGTACTCCGGCCACATGTACTTGGGCGAGCCGGACGGCAAGAGCGCCGGCGGCATGCTGTTCAAGTTCAACGTGAAGACCGGCGAAAGCAAGATCCTCATGTCTCAAAGCGCAGGCATTGAGGGTGGCACTGGCATCATCCCGACCTTCCGCAGCGCGTTCCGCATGGGTGACAAGCTGTATTTCGAAGGCATGGTCATGGATACCAACAACAAGGATCTCACCCAGACTGAAATCCAGACCGCCATCGCCTACCAGAACGGCTTCCCGTGCATTTATGAGATCGATCCGACCAACGGCGACAAGCTCACCCCTGTGTACGAAAGCATGGAGAATGCGGATCAGTGGCGTGAACTGGTCAAGCAGAACGTCTTCACCTCCACCCGTGCCATCGGCTCGTTCGGTGACGACACGCTGATCGCCGGCGACCTTAAGCCGACTTCCGATGGCAAGGGAGCCGCCTACTTGGTGGCTTCCAAGACCCCGTCCATCAAGGGCTCCTACAAGGTCATCGCAGACATGGCGGACTTCGATAACCTGCCTGCCATTCACCGTTCCGACGTCAACGGCGGTGGCGGTATCTACCAGGTGCAGGAGTTCAACGGCAAGCTGTACGTGGTGATCTGCACCGGCAGCACGGATACGAGGAGCGACGAAACCGGCACCATGCGTTCCTACGCCATCTACGTGGGCGAGAACAATGGTGATCCGACCAACAAGGCCGACTGGACGTGGCGTCCGCTGGCTGGCGACAAGTCCAATGGTGCCAAGTACACCTACGGTCTTGACGCAAGCCGCGTGAGCGCCGGCGCCTGCACGCTGCAGGTTTACGGCGACTACCTGTATATTGGCGACTACAATGACGTCTCCAGCGCACTGCAGGGCTTCGTGACCAACTCCGAATTCGTGACCCAGGCCACCAACCTCGAACAGTCCATCAACCTGTACCGCATGGACAAGAACGAGAACATCACGATGGTCGTTGGCGACGAAAACGAGACCTTCGGCAAGAGCCTGACCGGGCTGGGCAGTGGTTACGGCAACCACATGAACCAGTACACCTGGCAGACCATCACCCACGAAGGCAAGATGTATCTGTCTACCATGAACACCACCACGCTGCTCGAGCCGGTGGCCCAGTTCACCAACGGCGACATTCTGCACATGAGCGATAAGGAATGGAACGACACCATCCACTATCTGCGTACGTTCCTCGAACTGGTGATGAACCGCAACAACTCCAGTGACGCCAACGCCGTCGCATTGAACGATGACGAAGCTGATGCAGAAGCACAGTCCGAAGCACCGTCTTCCGACGATCCTGAAGCACTGGTCGACTGGGCAGTGAAGCAGGCCAACCAGCGCGCCGCAGCCTCCCATCCGTCCCTGACCGACGTTGAAGGTTCCACCGCTGATTCGTTCACCCTGACCAAGGATCAGAAGAACGATCTGGTTGCCGGCATCAAGGATGGCAGCATCGTGCCGGGAAGCCTGACCGACGTCAACACCGCAGCCACCCTGCTGGACGTCAACAACGGACTCGACATGCTTGGCGACGAGCTGGGCAGCAAGGCATCCGAAGACTTCTCCGACACCTATGGCGAGATCGTGGACGAGTTCATGGCCGTCGTGCCGAACGCACCGCAGATTCCGGACAGCATGAAGAAGCTGTACGACACCCTTGTGAAGCTGACCTCCAAGGAAAACATGAAGGCATACTTCAAAGCGCTGCCGTACCTGTCCCAGTCCAAGCGTGGTTTCAACCTGTTCGAAATCGTCGACAACGGTGAAAACGGTGTTTCCGTGAGCACCGTGACCGATGAAGGCTTCGGCGACCCGTTCAACCATGGTCTGCGCATCTTCTGCAACACCGACAATTACATGATGATCGGTACCGCCAACCCGTTCTACGGCACCCAGCTGTGGCGTGTGGCCAACACGGTGTATTCCGTGAATGTCAAGGCCGGCAAGGGTGGCAAGGCTTCTGCGGATTACACGGAGAACGTTGCTCCGGGCACGAAAGTCACCCTGACCGCCACCGCCGATAAGGGCTATGCCTTCGACGGTTGGACCGTGACCAGCGGCAATGTGGAAATCGCTGAAGACGGCACCTTTACCATGCCAAGTAGCGCAGTGTACGTGAAGGCCAACTTCAAGACCGTGCCGTCCGATCCGAAGAAGGAAGATTCGAAGAAGACGGAAACTGTCGCTAAGAAGAAGAACGGCAAGATCGCTTCCACCGGTTCTTCGGTCATGGGCTTCGTAGTCGCAGGCGTTGCTGCACTCATTGTGGGCGCTGGTGCGCTGATGCTGAAGAAGAAGCGCGCCTGACACTAGACGCGCGCCTCAGGCGTAATGGCTAGAGCCAACAAGTAAGGGCTTCGGTTAGTTCAAAAGATATTTCTGAACTAACCGAAGCCCTTACCGTATATCAGTGAGTATTACATTGTGGTGTTGAATGGAACCCTGAACTTGTCGAACTAACGATCGAACGTATCTGTCACAAATCCCTTAACGGTATTCCAATACGTTTCCGGATCAACAGCGGAACTCACCAAATGATCGGCACCGGGAACCAGCAGCTTACGCTTATCCGCACTGGCACAAGCATCATAATTCATGTCCAAATACTTGGCATTGACCATATTGTCGTCGCCACCGTGAATGAACAGCATGGGAATCGTTGTGTGGGAAAGCGACTCCACACACGAAGCATCCGAGAAACTGTATCCGGCGTGCGCCTTGCATACCAAGCTTGCCGCATCCACACATGCTGCGGCAAAGAACTTAGGCATGTGGAACATACTCCGAGCAGTGTCCATGAACTCGTAACGTGCCGAAGTGAAACCGCTTTCCGCAATGGCCGACACAACATTGCCAGGCAGCTCAGCATCGCCCGTGGCCATCATCACAGCGGACGCTCCCATGGAACCGCCGTACAGCAGAATACGCGCCTGATCGTCGATACTGTTGATATAGCTAATCCAGTCCAACAGATCATAGTGTTCGAGCCAACCCATACCAACATAACGACCTTCACTCAGCTCATGCCCGCGTTGCGCAGGAATGAACACGGTGAATCCCATCTGCGCGAAACGACGACCCCATTTCGCCGACTCCAACGGCTTGCTGGTATAGCCGTGCACGCAGATCGCATAACAATGCTCACGCGGTGCGGAAGAATCCGGGTCAAACCACCATCCATGAAGATTCAAACCATCCCTACTGGTGATTTCCACCGGTTGCTTGGCCTCGTCGAACCATGCGCATGCTTCTCCGGCCTCTCCAATGGTCATTTGCTCGTCACGATCCGGAGCAATGATCGCCTGATGAAACATGGAATGCTTCCACTGCGTATCAATGGCAAAACGGAATAAAACATTTGCGGCGATGGCGGTCACTCCGGCAGCAGCCGCTACCATTGTTCCCACGGTTATGGCTGCGGTGGCGGCGTGTGGACGCGATATACCAATCATATCTTCCTCGATTCCCGATATTGTCGATTTTTCTATTGTAAAAACAATGCTGTGGGAAACCCGTAACGTTACACGCATCCAGTATTTGCGGCGAAAAGAAATACGGTCAACAGTACATCGTCAGATGATGTCGAAATGCTTGAGAGCATTCCAAATGCCATTATGATCAACGTCATCGGTAATGTAATCGGCCACCGCCTTCGGCTCTTCGGTGGCGTTGCCCATCGCCACGCCGATGCCGGTAAAGCGCAGCATATCCACGTCATTGCCGCCATCGCCGAACGAAATCGCCTGCTCCTTCGACCAGCCATAATGGTCGAGAAAACGTTGGATGCCACGATCCTTGCCGCCGTCAGCGGGAATCAGATCAACGAAATCCGGATGCCAGCGCACACCGCGCGTATTTGGCAGCAGCGACAGCAATTCAGCCTC
Source organism: Bifidobacterium intestinale (assembly GCF_023656765.1). Classification (NCBI taxonomy): domain Bacteria; kingdom Bacillati; phylum Actinomycetota; class Actinomycetes; order Bifidobacteriales; family Bifidobacteriaceae; genus Bifidobacterium; species Bifidobacterium intestinale. Next base: position 12,200 of record NZ_JAMOKR010000001.1, read on the forward strand.
CTGATCACGACTGATATACGGGCTCATCTGGAACGTCTCATGTTCCGCCGTGCGTACATGCGGATCGTCAAAGAATACGTCCGGTGCGGTCTTACCCAGGCTTGCCCACGTGCGGCGCATCTGATCGTTGCTGTGGTTGAAATACACGTAATCCTCTTCGCCGATGCAGGCGACGATATCCTCATGCTCATCCAGCCAACGTACGATCGTGGCCACATCGGTTGCGTCAAGCGTCTGCTTTTCCAAAAATCCGCTGCCGTCAATGCAGTACTGGCCATTGAACCCGACAATGCCATCGAAATCGACGGGAATAGTATCCAACACGACATTCATTTGAGCGGGAGGGCGACCGGTGCATATGAAAATCTTGACGCCATTGGATTGCAGCGCGTGCAACGCGTCAATGGTGGATTGTGGCACGACGTGCGTGGTGAAGCTCGTCAACGTTCCGTCAATGTCGAAAAACGCCGCTTTGATGTCGATTGCGGTCATGGAAAACACCTTCCAAATATGTGATTTCGTAATTGCTCGCTTGTTTCAGTGTAGGGAGCGGACATGATCGCCGACACACCCGTTCATGTCACCATCGTGCATGATTCCGTGCATTTCGGAGGATTGATGAAAATGCTGGAATCATTGCGATTGAACACCCGCTATAACGAATTCCGATAAGGCAGTTCTTAGGTTTCGGCGTATTGCAACGGAAGCGTCGCGTATGGTTGGACACGACACGATGGCATGCAGCTCATCGAAGACACGTTGGAAACCATGCAAAGCAATGAGGAAGAAGAGAGGATTCATCATGGCAGAAGCAAATCAGCAGCCGGCAGGATTGCCGGAAGAACCGGTCCGAGTCAATCACACGGTACGTAACATCATCATCGCCGTCGTGGTGGTCGCATTGGTCGCGGTCGGAGCGTTCTTTGGAGTTCGTGCGTTCAACGGATCCGACAAGACTGCGGAGAAGGGAACCGAGGCCAACCCGGTGAAGATCGGCGTGGTGGGCGCCACCGATCCGCAGTGGGTGGAATTCAAGAAGCAGGCCGAAAAGCAGAACCTGTACGTCGATATCGTTGATTTCCAGGATTACACTTCCGAGAATCCGGCCGTCGACTCCGGTGAGCTTGACCTCAACGAGTTCCAGCACCTGCTGTACCTGGCCAACTACAATGTGCAGAACAACAAGGAGCTGCAGCCGATCGGCGGTGTGGCAATCTACCCGCTCGGTGTGTATTCCACCAAGTACAAGAGCATCGACGAGATTCCTGAGGGCAGCACCATTCCGATTCCGAACGACGAGACCAATCAGGCCCGTGCCATCGGCGTGCTCAAGGCTGCAGGTCTGGTGACGATGAAGGGCGATTGGACGCCGTTCTCTACTCCGCAGGACATCGACGAATCCAAATCCAAGGTCAAGGTCACCCCGCTGAAGGCGGAGCAGGTCGCCAACTCCCTGAAGGACCCGCAGGTCGCGGCAGGCGTCATCAACAACGATTATGTCGCCGACGCTGGTTTGAAGGCCACCGACGCCATCTATCAGGATGACGCTGAATCCGAAGAAGCCCGTCCGTACATCAACATCTTTGCCACTCGCAAGGCCGACGTGAACAACGAGGTCTACAAGAAGGTCGTTAAGATCTTCCAGACCACGAGCGTGCTTGACAAGCTGCAGGAGAATTCCGGCGGCACTGCGGTTCTGGCCGACAAGTTCAGCACATCCGAACTTCAGGATTACCTGAAGACGATCGAACAGGAAGCCAAGGACGCCGAGTAAGTCCTTTTCGGAAAGCTCCCTCCAAGGAGGGGGCTTTCCTGTATGTGCGACCAACGTCAGGCGTGGTTGTATGGTCAAGGGTTGAAAAACCATTAATGAAAGCGGCAGTATGACAGAACACACACCGATCATCACATTCGACCATGTGGTCAAGGAGTTCCGGCAGCGTGGCAGCGGCACTGACGGCGGCAAACGCGGCACGACCGTTGCTCGCGCCGTCGACGATGTGAGCCTCACCATCAATGAAGGTGACATTTTCGGCATCATCGGCTATTCCGGAGCCGGCAAATCCACATTGGTGCGCCTGATCAATGCTTTGGAGAAGCCGACATCGGGTACGGTCACGGTACTTGGCACCGAAGTGTCGTCGCTCAGCGAATCCAAGCTTCGTCCGATTCGACAGAAAATCGGCATGATCTTCCAGCAGTTCAACCTGTTCTCCACCAAAACAGTGGCGCAGAACATCGCCTATCCGTTGCAGCTCGACCATTGGCGCAAGGATTATCAGGACAAGCGCGTGGCGCAATTGCTTGACTTCGTAGGCTTAAGCGACCATGCGAACAAATATCCGTCGCAGCTTTCCGGCGGACAGAAGCAGCGCGTCGGCATCGCCAGGGCATTGGCCACGAATCCTAAGATCCTGCTTGCCGACGAGGCGACCAGCGCTCTGGATCCGGAAACCACTACGGAAGTATTGTCGCTGCTCAAGCGAGTCAATGAGGAAATGGGCATCACCATCGTGCTCATCACCCACCAGATGAACGTCGTGCAGCAGATCGCTAATCGCGTGGCGGTGATGAGCGCCGGCAAAGTAGTGGAATCCGGTAGCGTTTACGACGTGTTCGCGGCCCCGCGACAGCCGGTGACCAAGCGATTCATCTCCACCGCCATCAGTGGTATTCCTGAAGAGTCGCGCATCAGCACCATGCATGAGGAAAATCTCGGACACATCGTCACAGTGCTTATTCGACAGCATGACGTCGAAGAGCGTGAAGACGGTACCGTCATCGCGGCATCCGGGCAGAACATCTCACAACTTATCGCCAAACACGGCGTGCGAAGCAGCCTGCTGTACGGCGGTATCGACACTGTCAACGGCGTGGCCATCGGAGCGATCACCTACGAATTCGGCGGAGACAATGTCGAATCGTTCCTGAACGAACTGGCGCAAAACAGCGATATCGTCGATTTCGGTACCGCGGCACAGCCGACACCATATGAACAGGCCCTTATCAAGGCCGGACAGGAGCAGGCATGACACAGATTGAAGGCGTAACGCTTGCAAGCCGTAGCGACTGGACGGTACTACGACCGCTCCTGTTTGAATCCATCGGGCAAACCTTGGAAATGGTGCTCGTCACCATGATCGTGGGCGGTATTCTCGGACTGGTCCTCGGCGTGGTACTCTACGGAACGCGTCCTGGCAACCTGTTCGAAAACGCGGTCGTTTACCGCATCCTCGACGTGATCGTGAACATCATCCGACCGATACCGTTCATTATCTTCCTCGCAGCCATGCAGCCGCTGACCATCAAAGTCATCGGCACCTCCATCGGTACGGCCGCCGCGATCTTTCCGATGATCATCATGTGCACCATGGCCACATCCAGGCTTGTCGAACAGAATCTGGTTCCCGTCGACTCCGGTGTGATCGAAGCAGCACGGGCCATGGGAGCTTCGAAATTCACCATCGTGCGAACCGTGCTTATTCCGGAGGCGCTCGCGCCGCTGATTCTCGCCTACGCGTTCCTGTTCATCGGCGTGCTCGACATGTCGGCCATGGCCGGATACATCGGCGGCGGCGGTCTTGGTAATTTCGCCATCGCTTACGGATACCAGAAATTCGACCAGACTGTGACTTGGACGGCGGTAATCATTATGATTGTACTTGTTCAGGTGGTGCAGGGCGTCGCCAATGCCATCGCGAAGCACCTGCTGAAACGCTGACAGCAACGGTGAAAGCCGCTTAATCTTAATGGAGAGAAGCAACCAAGGGGGATTCACGCAAGATGACTGAACATGTCGAAATTACGCCGGAACTCATCGAAATCCGCCATTACCTGCACGCACATCCGGAGCGCAGCTTCAAGGAATTCAAAACAAGCGCCTACATTGAGCAACTGCTCAGAGCGCACGACATCGAAATCCTGAACAATCCGCTCGAATCGGGTGTGGTCGGGCTGATTCGCGGAGAACAACCCGGACCGCGCATCGCATTGCGCGCCGACATCGACGGTCTTCCCATTCAGGAAGACACGGGATTGCCATTCTCCTCGGTCAACGATGGAGTCATGCACGGCTGCGGCCATGACCTGCACATGTCATATCTGCTGGGAGCGGCATTCTGGCTTGCCAAACACCGCAAACAAATCAAGGGATCCATCAAACTGCTGTTCCAGCCGTCCGAAGAAACAGGCACCGGCGCACGCGCCATGATCGACGCGGGACTGCTGGCCGATGTCTCCGCCATCATCGGCGCGCACAACAACCCCAACTATGCGCCCGGGCAGATTGCCATCGGCCCTGACCCCATGATGGCCGGATGCGTGAAATTCCATGTCACGCTCCACGCTACGGGCACGCATGCCGGCTACCCGCACAAGGGCACCGGTCCTATCGAAGCGCTCGCCACGATGATTCTCGCGTTGCAGACCATCGTGAGCCGTAATGTGTCGCCATTCCATCCATTGGTGCTTTCCATCACCGAACTGCATGGCGGTCATGTATGGAATGTGGTGCCGGCCAAGGCAAGTTTCCAAGGTACCGTGCGTTACTTCCACAAGTCAGACGGCATCATGGTAGGTGAACGCTTCAAGGAACAGGTCAACGCCATCGCGGCTGGCTACGGGATCACCGCCGACATCGACTGGGACGATTTCCAGGATCCGCTGGTCTCCGACGAGGGACTGTCGAAGATCGTGGCCGATGGCGTGCGCGAGTATGCGCAGCTTGAGCCGATCTATCCGTCGATGGCGGGGGAGGACTTCTGCGAATACGCCAAAGTCACATTGCCCGTGTTCGCCTTTATCGGATCCAATGGTGAGGAAGGATGTCCTGATTGGCATAGCCCGAATTTTGTGGGATTGGACGAATCATTGCAGGCAGGCGTGGAATTCTATGCCAACGCAGCGTTTACCGTGTTGAACGAACTTGCGTAGGCTGGTCGATCTTCGGCCCAATTCTCCTGTGATCGAAGATAGCTGAAGATATATGCGATATGCACGATGATCATTCGGCACGCATGTGGTTTTTCTCGCCATATGCGTGCCGTTTGCATATCTGATACGCAAATCGCAATACACTAGTTAACTATGACAGACATTCGTTTCGCCCTCGCCCAAATCGACACTTGCGTGGGAGATCTCGACTCCAACGCAGACAAAGTCATGCGCTATGCGCATCTCGCTTCCAGCAACAGCGCACAAGTCGTGGTCTTTCCTGAAATGACGCTTACCGGATATCCGATTGAAGACCTCGCATTGCGGGCCACTTTCCGTAAATCCGCGTGGAACAAAGCCAACTGGCTTGCCGCCGAACTGGCTGCCGATGGGCTTGGCGACCTGTTTGTGGTGGTCGGCACGGTCGGCACTGATCGCGAGACATCCAAGCCGCGCAACCGACTCGTCGTATTGCATGGCGGCGTGGTTTGGGCCGGCTACGACAAGCACTTTCTGCCCAACTACGGTGTGTTCGACGAATTCCGCATTTTCAGCCCCGGCAACAAATCCATGGTGCTCGACGTGAACGGTGCACGCATCGGCGTGGCCATTTGCGAAGACATCTGGCAGGATGGCGGTCCAGTGGAGGAACTCGCCAAGCAGAACATCGATCTGCTGCTCACCATGAACGGTTCGCCATATGAGGAAGGCAAAACCGACACCCGCATCGACCTTGCGGTACGCCGTGCGGCCGAAGTGAACGCGCCGATGATCTATCTCAACCAGGTGGGAGGCCAAGACGATCTGGTGTTTGACGGTGGCAGCTTCGTGGTCGATGCCGATGGCACGCTGCTGGAACGTTCGCCGATGTTCATGGAGGATCTGAGCTTCTTCGACCTCGACACCACTGCCGAACGCCAGAAAGCTGGATCTATCGCAGCCAAGCCCGATCCGGACGAAGAGGTGTACACCGCCTGCGTGCTTGGCTTGAAGGATTATATGGCCAAGAACCATTTCAAGGGCGTGTGCCTTGGCCTTTCCGGCGGCATCGACTCCGCATTGGTGGCGGCCATGGCCGCGGACGCCGTGGGAGGAGCTAACGTGTATGGCATTTCCATGCCGAGCATGTACTCGTCTGACGGTTCGAAGGATGATGCCGCCGATCTGGCGAAGAATATTGGAGCGCACTACGACATTCAGCCCATCGAACCGCTGTTCGTCTCCTTCCAGAAGCAGCTCGATCTTGAAGGTGTGGCCGCTGAGAACCTGCAGGCGCGTATTCGCGGCGTGATTGTCATGGCATATTCGAATTCCAAGGGGCTTCTGGCTGTCGCCACGGGCAACAAGTCGGAGCTCGCCTGCGGTTATTCCACGATTTACGGCGATGCGGTCGGCGGATACGCTCCGATCAAGGATCTGCTCAAGACCCGTGTGTGGGAGATCTCCCGCTGGCGCAACAAGGCTGCCGCCGAAGGCATGGGCATTGGCGGATTGCATATCGTGGGCAACGAGCAGGGGTCTGCGGGAACGCCGTTGCCGGACGGCGTGATGATTCCCGTCAATTCGATTGAAAAGGCTCCATCCGCCGAACTTCGCCCGGGGCAGAAAGACTCCGATTCGCTGCCGGAATATGAGCTGCTCGATCAGGTGTTGGCAATGTACATTGAACATGCGCATGGTCGCGAGGATCTTCTGGCCGACGGCTTCGATGAGAACACCGTCGACACGGTTATGCGATTGGTGGATCGCGCCGAGTGGAAGCGACGTCAGTACCCGCTTGGTCCGAAAGTGACGGCATTGGCGTTCGGTCGTGATCGCCGCTTGCCGATCACCAACGCGTTCCGCGAATAAAACAGCGACGAACTATTGTTTCGTTACACGCTTCGTAAGGAGTGATATGGAAAAGCAATGGTATTTCAATACGGTCACCGAACAGCCTGAACTGGGTATGATCTCACCGGCGAGCCATCGTATGGGACCATACAAAACCAGGGAAGACGCGCTCGATGCATGGAAGATCGTACAGGAACGCAACATCAAATGGGAAGAACAGGATCGCGAATGGAAACGCTGGTCTTCCGATGAAAAGTAGTTGATTCGATATATGAAATCGCGGTGTCCGGATTACGGCACCGCGATTTTTTATACTTCGCAAGTGTGACATATGTCACTTTTATTTCCTCGTAAACTCAGGTTCTATACAGGTTTATGCAGCTAGAATCGATAACTAGCGACGACGTAACGATGCGTCGCCAAACCAACACCCAGAAGGAGTGGAAATGGCAGCAGTTGATGCGACGGCAGTCTCCCCGGAAGAGCTTCAGGCTAAGGCTTGGGAAGGCTTCGCTGAGGGCAACTGGCAGAAGGACATTGATGTCCGTGACTTTATTCAGAAGAACTATACGCCTTATGAGGGCGATGAGTCTTTCCTGGCTGACGCCACCGAGAAGACCAAGCACCTGTGGCAGTACCTCGATGACAACTATCTGGCAGTAGAGCGCAAGCAGCGCGTCTACGACGTCGACACCCACACCCCTGCTGGCATCGACGCATTCGGCGCCGGCTACATCGACTCTCCGGAAGTCGACAATGTGGTTGTCGGTCTGCAGACCGACGTTCCTTGCAAGCGCGCCATGATGCCGAACGGCGGTTGGCGTATGGTCGAGCAGGCCATCAAGGAAGCCGGCAAGGAGCCGGATCCGGAAATCAAGAAGATCTTCACCAAGTACCGCAAGACCCACAATGACGGTGTTTTCGGCGTGTACACCAAGCAGATTAAGGTCGCCCGCCACAACAAGATTCTCACCGGCCTGCCGGATGCCTACGGCCGCGGCCGCATCATCGGCGATTACCGTCGTGTGGCACTGTACGGTGTGAACGCCCTGATCAAGTTCAAGCAGCGCGACAAGGATTCCGTGCCGTACCGCAACGACTTCACCGAGCCGGAGATCGAGCACTGGATCCGCTTCCGCGAAGAGCATGACGAACAGATCAAGGCCCTGAAGCAGCTGATCAACCTCGGTAACGAGTATGGTCTTGACCTGTCCCGCCCAGCGCAGACCGCTCAGGAAGCAGTGCAGTGGACCTACATGGGCTACCTCGCTTCCGTCAAGAGCCAGGACGGCGCTGCAATGTCGTTCGGCCGCGTCTCCACCTTCTTCGACGTGTACTTCGAGCGCGACCTGAAGTCCGGCAAGATCACCGAGACCGACGCTCAGGAAATCATCGACAACCTGGTCATGAAGCTGCGCATCGTGCGCTTCCTGCGTACCCAGGATTACGACGCGATCTTCTCCGGCGATCCGTACTGGGCGACTTGGTCCGACGCAGGCTTCGGCGACGACGGCCGCACCATGGTCACCAAGACTTCGTTCCGTCTGCTCAACACCCTGACTCTCGAGCACCTTGGACCTGGTCCGGAGCCGAACATCACCATCTTCTGGGATCCGAAGCTGCCGGAAGCCTACAAGCGCTTCTGCGCCAAGATCTCCATCGACACCTCGGCAATCCAGTACGAGTCCGACAAGGAAATCCGCTCCCACTGGGGCGATGACGCTGCAATCGCATGCTGCGTTTCCCCGATGCGCGTGGGCAAGCAGATGCAGTTCTTCGCAGCTCGTGTGAACTCCGCCAAGGCTCTGCTGTACGCCATCAACGGCGGCCGTGACGAAATGACCGGCATGCAGGTCATCGACAAGGGCGTTATCGAGCCGATTCAGCCGGAAGCCGACGGCTCCTTGGATTACGAGAAGGTCAAGGCCAACTACGAGAAGGCTCTCGAATGGCTGTCCGAGACCTACGTGATGGCTCTGAACATCATCCATTACATGCACGATAAGTATGCATACGAGTCCATCGAGATGGCTCTGCATGACAAGGAAGTGTACCGTACCCTCGGTTGCGGTATGTCCGGCCTGTCCATCGCAGCCGACTCCCTGTCCGCATGCAAGTACGCCAAGGTCTACCCGATCTACAACAAGGACGCCAAGACCACTCCGGGCCATGAGGACGAGTACGTCGAAGGCGCTGATGACGATCTGATCGTCGGCTACCGTACCGAGGGTGAGTTCCCGCTGTACGGCAACGATGATGATCGCGCCGACGAGATCGCCAAGTGGGTTGTCTCTACCGTCATGGGCCAGGTCAAGCGCCTGCCGGTGTACCGCGGAGCGGTCCCGACCCAGTCCATCCTGACCATCACCTCCAACGTGGAATACGGCAAGGCCACCGGCGCCTTCCCGTCCGGCCACAAGAAGGGCACCCCGTATGCTCCGGGCGCAAACCCGGAGAACGGCATGGACTCCCATGGCATGCTGCCTTCCATGTTCTCCGTCGGCAAGATCGACTACAACGACGCTCTTGACGGCATCTCGCTGACCAACACCATCACCCCTGATGGCTTGGGCCGCGACGAGGATGAGCGCATCGGCAACCTCGTGGGCATTCTGGACGCCGGCAACGGCCACGGTCTGTACCACGCCAACATCAACGTGCTGCGCAAGGAACAGCTCGAGGATGCCGTCGAGCATCCGGAAAAGTACCCGCACCTGACCGTGCGCGTCTCCGGCTACGCGGTGAACTTCGTCAAGCTCACCAAGGAGCAGCAGCTCGACGTGATCTCCCGTACGTTCCACCAGGGCGCCGTCGTCGACTGAGACTGAACGGCACCGTGTGAAGCGGTAGAGTGCAAGGGGCGGAGCGTGAAAGCTTCGCCCCTTGGTTTTCCCTGTACAATGTGGGGAAACCATTGGAGAGATACAACGAAAGGACACCGATGTCTGAGAACGTACATTTTCGCTCCACAACAAGGCATATGCTCAGAGAATCGCAAAACTACGTCAACCAAACGCTTATGGGAGGGTTGTCAGGCTTCGAATCGCCGATCGGACTGGACCGGCGTGACCGCATCAACGCGCTGAAAAGCGGTGATATCGGCTTCGTGCATTCCTGGGACATCAACACGTCCGTCGACGGTCCGGGAACACGCATGACCGTCTTCATGAGTGGCTGCCCATTGCGTTGCCAGTATTGCCAGAATCCGGATACGTGGAAAATGCGTGACGGCAAGCCCGTCTATTACGAGGCCATGGTCAAAAAGATCGAACGCTATATGGATCTTTTCAAGGCGACGCATGGCGGTATCACCTTTTCGGGCGGCGAATCCATGATGCAACCGGCGTTTGTTTCCCGCGTGTTCCGTGCGGCCAAGGAGATGGGCGTGCACACCTGCCTCGATACTTCCGGATTCCTTGGCGCAAGTTACACCGACGACATGCTGGACGACATCGACTTGTGCCTGCTCGACGTTAAATCCGGCGATGAGGAAACCTACAAGAAGGTGACTGGCGGCATTCTGCAACCGACCATCGATTTCGGACAGCGTCTGGCCAAGGCCGGCAAGAAGATCTGGGTGCGTTTCGTGCTTGTGCCCGGACTCACCTCATCCGAGGAAAACGTTGAGAATGTGGCGAAGATCTGCGAGTCGTTCGGCGACGCAGTGGAACATATCGATGTGCTTGGATTCCACCAGCTTGGCCGTCCAAAATGGCACATGCTCAACATTCCCTACCCGTTGGAAGACCAGAAAGGGCCGTCCGAGGCAATGAAACAGCGTGTGGTGGAACAATTCCAATCGCACGGCTTTACCGTCTACTAAACAGGAGACCACGCACATCCCGTGACGGCGATGCTTAGGCAAATCAACCATATGAAAGCACCTCAGCGATCGAAGAACAGGGGATTCTTGCGCAGTTTATGAAACCAGCATTCGCCACGCGGAAAAATCTTCACATTCGACGCGTGGCGAAATGCTGTGAAATACCATGAAAACGGTGTCACGGCCGTAGTCTTGAATCATGGCGGACATCTATGCTTTTCCTCAGGGTGCACTCGACGAAGCGCGCACCACAGATAGGGGATCGTGCGCCTGCGCAGCCCCTCCTGAACAAATGTTGACCCGACCCTCCGGCGTGCCAGACAAGGTATGGGACGCCGTGCTTTCCGTAGAACGCATGCCTCGATTACCAAGCGTGTCGTATCGTGAGATTCCAGTGCCGTGCGCCATGGCGAGTTTCGGCATTGGAGTTGAGATGCAATGCGACGAGGCGCGTTCCACAGGCTGGATCATGGTGTTGTATTCGCACAAATACCGAAATGACTGGCATTCTCATTGGCGTTGCGTCGCTTTCGCCGCGTTGCCGTTGTCTGGAGGCGAAGGCGATTGTCTGACACCGTCCATGTATTGGGATGCGATGATGGACCGTGTCGGCTCGTACGATGTCGAACATGTTTCGGGAACCGTCACAGTCACGAAAAGCACGACGTTTGGCACTCAGTCCGACGCTCCCGAAACCGGGTGTGAGATTCGTGTGTCTTGGACGCCACTAGACTATGCCGATGGAGGCCTTGACGCGGGCGCCCAAGTGGGCGCGTGGGCTAGGTTCCTCCGGTCCATGACGCAATCCGAGGAGGATTATCCCGTTGACTGACGAGCCAAGGTTGCAGGCCGAGCCGCGTGAGGGCGTGCCCGATGTGATCGACACCCTACCGGCATTCCGCGAGTACTGCAGCGCATTGGCGTCTTCGCATGGGTCTTTGGCTGCGGATGCGGAGCGAGCATCCGGTTTCCGATACGGTCATGACGATTGGTTGGTGCAGTTCAAAAGGGACGGTGCCGGCATAGGTTTGCTTGACCCACAGGCATTGGCTGCCGAAGGTGTTAATTGGAACGATTTCAATGCTGCCGTAGGCGACGCGGTATGGATTCTGCATGATTCGTTGCAGGATTTGCCGGGATTCGCTGATTTGGGATTGCAGCCGAAACGTTTGTTTGATACGGAAATCGCCGCGCGGCTGCTGGGTCTCAAACGTTTCGGATTGGCCGCTGTCACCGAACATTATCTGGGATTGACGCTTGCGAAAGAGCATTCCGCAGCTGATTGGTCATATCGTCCATTGCCGCGTGACTGGCGTAATTATGCGGCGCTGGACGTTGAACTGCTGATCGAACTCGAATCGACCATGCGCGCCGAGTTGCAAAAGCAAGGCAAGATCGAATGGGCCGAGGAAGAATTCGATTACGCGCTGCGCGAAGGAACCGCGCCGCGCAAAGAGCATCCCATCCCATGGTTGCGCATCTCGCATATCACCGAGATCATGAAGGACCGCCAGGCTCTGGCCGTGGCAAAAGCCCTGTGGCTCAAACGAGACGAACTGGCTCGCGAATACGATATCGCACCCACATTGCTGCTTGCCGACAGCACCATCATTGAAGTGGCGGAGCGCAAACCGCACAATGCGGCGCAATTCAGAGCGGTTCGTTCCATCAACGAGCGTGTGCGCATCCAGGCCGGTGCCGAACAGGAGAAAATGTTCGAACGTTACGCGCCGATCCAACGTAAAATCAAGCCAAGCATGTGGAAGAGAATAATCCAACAGGCGCTTGATCTGCCGGAAAGCGAATGGCCGGTCATAGACAACAATCCTCAAAATCAGGAAGCACAGACCACGTCCGCTCCACGGGCGACGCGAGTCTGGAGGGAACGTTATCCGGAACGTCTCGCAACGCTTGACAAGGCACGCAAGATGGTGGCGCAGATAGCGGAAGACACGCGTACCCCTGCGGACGTCATCATCAAACCGCAGTATCTGCGCAACCTGTGTTGGACCGACGAACCGCAAAAACGTGACGTTGCGCAATTCCTCACCGACCAGGGCGCGAGGGCGTGGCAGGTCGCGCTGGTTGCAGAGTCCGTGAGTCGCGCTATCATGTAGAGGTTGCCTAACGGCAGAAATGTGAAGAACCGTATTTTTCAGGAGCGCAAGCGTGAAAATCAGCGTCAGGAATCTTGAGCCGACCAAGGTGAAGCTCACCATCACCGTTGATCCGGAAGAGTTCAACCCGTATCTCGACAATGCTCGCAAGGAAATCGCCAAGCAGGTGAACGTGCCTGGCTTCCGTAAGGGCCACGTGCCCGGCAAGATTATCGACCAGCGCATCGGTTTCGGTGCCGTTGCTGGCGAAGCCGTGAACAACGGTGTGCCGGAGCTGTACTCCAAGGCTCTCGAAGAAAAGGGCATCCACCCGATGGCCCAGCCGGAAATCGACGTTCAGGAAGTGCCGGAATCCGCTAAGGACGAGACCAAGCTGAAGTTTGTGGCCACCGTTGAGCGCCGCCCGGACATCGAGCTGCCGGCAATCGACGGCATGGAGATTGAGGTCGCCAAGGCTGAAATCACCGACGAAGACATCAACAACCGTCTGGAAGCCCTGCGCCAGCGTTTCGGCACCCTCGTGGGTGTGGACCGTCCGGCCGCCAAGGGCGACTACGCCAACATCGACCTGACCGCCGAAATCAACGGTGAAGTGGTCGACTCCCAGGAAGGCGTGAGCTACGAGCTCGGCTCCGAAACCATGCTCGACGGTCTGGATGAGGCTCTCGAAGGCCTGTCTGCCGGCGAAGAGACCACCTTCGAAGGCACGCTGGAAGCTGGCGACCACGAGGGCGAGAAGGCTCAGATCAAGGTCAAGGTCAACTCCGTTAAGGCTGAAGAGCTGCCGGAGCTCGACGATGACTTCGCTTCCGAAGCATCTGAGTTCGATACCCTCGACGAGCTGAAGGAAGATCTCAAGAAGGCCGCTTCCCAGGATGCCGAAGGCCGTCAGGCTACCGCAGCCCGCGACGCTTTCATCGCAAAGCTCGAAGAAGGCCTGGAGATTCCGGTGCCGAAGGGCGTCAAGGCTGAAATGGTTGAGCAGCAGCTCAAGGGTGTGACCGCTGATCCGGCCAACGCCACCAAGGAGCAGAAGGCAGAAGCCGAAGAAACTGTCGAAAAGGAACTGCGCGACCAGATGGTGCTCGACGTGCTCTCCGAGAAGCTGGATGTCAAGGTCTCCCAGGCCGACGTGTTCAACTTCCTCGCTTCCATCGCCCAGCAGTACGGCATGGATCCGAACGCCTTCATCCAGGCCATCATGCGCAACGGCCAGCTCGGCTCCGCAGTGCAGGAAGTCGGCCGTTCCAAGGGCCTGCTCGCCGGCATGCGTGCCGTGACCTTCAAGTCCGAGGGTGAAACCCTGGACCTGAGCGCCTTCCTTGGCGAAGCCGCTGAAGATGAAGAAGCCGAGAGCGTTGAAGCTGCTTCCGCAGCCGCCGCTGTGGCTGACGAACTTGCTTCCGAAGAGTGAGCTTCGCTTAATGCCTGACTCGCGAGAGTCATCTTTCTAAAGCGTTGAGGGGTGAAATCCATATGGGATTCCACCCCTCAATTTATTTATTCGGTTTCGGCATCCTTAAACAGGGCAAGACAGAGACTGCCGAAACATGAGTTACAGCAGGAATTTAATCTCAGCAAAAAACTCGCGAACCATGTTGTTGACAAGCATATCCTGAGGGGAACCGGCCGCAATGCCTTGGGCGTTGTCCAAACCATATTTGTCGGCAATCTGCAACGCGCGGAACATGTGGAAATTGTTGGTGATTACCCCTACGGAAGCATTATCGTCACTGATCAGCTTCTTGCTGTTGACAATGTTTTCCTCAGTGGTCTTCGAATCCGGCTCTTCAAGAATGCGCTGCTCGTCAATGCCATGTTCTTTAAGATAATCAGCCATGCCTTGGGCTTCGGGGAACGGCTCGTTCGGTCCCTTTCCACCGGAGACTATGCATGTGGTATTCGGGTTCGCGTCCAAATACTCAATAGCCTTGTCAAGACGGTAACGAAGCACAAGGCTTGGCCCGGACTTGCGCACCTGAGCTCCAAGCACCACCACATAATCGAGATTTGGTTCACCTTGCGTATGCATTTTGCTGACAATGCAACCTTCCACCGTGCCGAATGCGACCAGACCGACGCATGCGACTGCGATCGCCACACCTCTGACCAGTCTTGGCAGCATCGCCCACCATTGGAAGAGCACTCCGAATCCAAGCACGGCGAACAGCGCCGCGAATGCTAGCCAGACAATCCAGAATACTGTGCCGGAATGCGTGTTACTCACTGCGAAAGAGTAACAAACACATACCGCGGCGAGCACTATGCATAGCGCGCCCGCAATTCGTCTAACCAACGTTGCCATATGAACCTCTCATTCATTGCGCGTCACACGCAATCCTGTCTCATCCTAAACTTGTGACCCCCAGACCCCCAAGCTTCACATGCCAATGCCAACAAATCCTACGCATTCCTGTTATTTCAATACCATGCGCATTATGTCATCCGTGAGCGGAGTTTTGGTATGGCTGCGGCTAGGATGGGGGAGCATGACTTCAGAAATGATTATGCTCCGACCGATGCGTCGCACGGATTTTCCCGCGCTTGAAGAGCTTGTCCGTCAGGCTTGGTATGTGGATGATGAGTCGGATGATAATGGGAACGTTCCGAACGATGAGCGCGGGTTGCGTAAGTATAAGCTGCGCAAGGCGATTCGTCTGCGCAATATGCACCGACTTGCGGCAATCGACATGCATGATTTTCTTTCCCGCACCACCGAGGCTACGGTCGCTGAACGTGATGGTCGGGTGCTTGGCGTGGTATTGGGCTCGTTGAGATCCCGTGTTACCACAGCGCAGAGGATACGTCATGCTATTGTGCGAAATTGCTTGGCGTTGCCCTTGTTGGCAAGCAAGGATGGCCGTCGAGGACTTGCCGATCAGATTGCGATTTTGCAGGCCGATGAAGTGTTGAAGCGAGATGCCGGCAAAAGCTATCAGGCTGAGGTAACGCTGTTCGTGGTTTCCCCGGAAGCGCGGGGCATGGGCGTCGGTCGTAAGCTGTTCAACCACATGCTTGACGTGTTTCGTGATGCTGGAATGAACGAGTATTTCCTCTTCACTGACACTACCTGTGATTACGGTTTTTATGATTACCGTGGTTTGACGCGTAAAGCGGAATGTACCATACGTAGGGATTCCTTTACTCAGGGCGGTTTGGAAGACGGTTCGCTTTCCTTCTTCCTGTACGAGGGGCGCTGCTGAACATTTTTGCCCATCACTGTGAAAGGCGAGACGGGACGGGAGATTATCCGCAAACGTGACGAACACCTGCTGCGGGCATTGGTAGAGGAGTGTTCGGTCGCGAAAACAGGAACTTAATTTCCGCGAAAAATTCGCGGAGCATATTGTTTGGCAGCATTTCGCGAGGTGAGTTGGCGGCAATGCCCTCAGCTCCGATTAGTCCGTTTTTATGCGCGATCTGCAATGCGCGGAACATGTGGAATTGGTCACGATGCCGATTGTGGCATTGGGCTTTGTAATCAGAGCACGACTATTCGAGATGTTTTTCCTGCGTGGTCTTCGACTTCATCTCTTTGATGATGCGGTTTTTCTTGATGCCGTACGATTCAAGGTAGTTGGTCATGCCCTGCGCTTCCGCGACCGGTTCATTCGGCCCTTTGCCACCGGAGACGATGTAAGTGGTGCCCGGATTTTCGTTCAGATGGTCGATTGCGGTGTCAAGACGATACCGCAGCACTTTGCTCGGACTTGATTTGCGCACCTGCGCTCCAAGCACCACCACATAGTCGAGATTAGGATCGGCGTGCTCGTCCATTCTGCTGATGATGCACCCCTCCACAGTGCCGAACGCCACAATGCCGATAAAGATCAGAGCAATAATGACATTCTGTACGAGACGGGGAACATTTGATCACCAGTCGGTCGCTGCAGATCGCGAGTAGGATGAGAATGATTGCGATGACCAGCCAGATCATCCAAAAGCTGGTGCCGGAATGAACTCTCCGCACGACGAACGCATAGAACGCCGACAATAGAGCCAATGCAATGCACAGAACGACTCCCAACCGTTGTCCCATCGTCTTCATGCCAACCTCTTAATGCGTGTTGCCTTTTTCTTAAGTCCACCACTCAATCCCTGTCTAAGAATAAATGCGATAACGGATAAGACCGTCATATTGTGGATGATGAGACGATTCCTTCGCGTTCCTTTCGGAATGTGAAGTCCCTGCTTTACATGGCATGAATCGCTCGTAATGACATCCGTCGTTCCTGCCCGGGCCGCGCAGGTCGAGGAACGGCCCACGGCGACCGCCGCGATCTCCAATTCACGGTGCGCGGCGTCAACCAAGGCAAGGATTCATCATGGCAGAGCCATCCTCTGAAACGATTACCCAAAAACCACGCATCCCGATGCTGAAGCATGCTCCGCAAACAACGGAGGAAACACGCAGATCCCTGAAATGGCGTGTCGTCGACATCGCCGTCGGAGCGGCCGTCGGCGTAATGTCCGGCTGATGTTCTGGGTGTTCGATGGCATGTCCTATGGCTTGTTTCCTTTACTGACTCTGATACTTCCAGGCTCCGCGGCACTGCTGCACGCATTGTTCTATTTCCCCGCCACACTGGGCTTGTTGATCGTACGCAAACCGGGCGCGTCGGCCTACGTGCTGTTAGTCGCCTCGTTCGTGGAAGTGGTGCTCGGCACGAAATACAGTGTGAGTCTGGTAGTGATCGCGCTCGTGCAGGCGCTCGCCGCCGAAACGGTGTTCGCGGTGTTCCGCTACCGCCGTTGGACGCTTGGCGTCACATTGCTGTCATCCGTGGCGATCGGCATCGTATACAACTTCTACCTGTTGTTCTTCTACTACCAGGCGTTTTCGTTCTTCAGCCCGCGCGGCCTTATCGGCACGGCATGCGAGCTGCTGAGCGCGATCGTATTCGCCGGGTTCGGCTCGTGGATCCTCTACCGAGCCTTGGCCAAGTCGGGAGTCCTCACCCGCTTTGTCTCCGGACGATGACGCATGCTCGAGGGAATTTACTTTGATTGGTCGGCGTGCCGGAATGTGAACCAGGCGAGGATCTGTTGTTCGCTGACTGGCTTGAAATCCCATGCGTCGAGCCCCACGTTCACGCTGAGCGGATCGGTGCCGTCTGGAATGCCTTGATGCGTGTGGCCGTAGAGCAGCCAACCTTCGGTGGTAGGCGCCACATCGGCGAACTTGTTCCAGTTTTCCGGCCAGTTGCCGTGTTCTTCGGCCAATGCCGAGAGTCTGGGAAAGTGGCTCATGCCTATGGTCTGCCGTGTGGTTGCGGCCGTCGGCTTGCCGGTTCCGTCGAGGACGGGAAGTTCCATGTCGATTTCACGGTAGTCGTCGATGGTCTCGAACACGTTCTCGTATAGCGCGTCATTGGATCGGAGACGGAAGTTGCGGTCGTGGTTGCCGATGATCAGGTGCAGATGGCGGCAGTTGATGCGGCGCAGGCAGTCGAGCGTGTGCTCGACGGTGCAACGGTAGGAGAGATCGCCGAGAATCCATAGCTCGTCATCACGCCCGACGGTCTCGTTGATGTTGCCGATGATGGTGTTCTCATGGCGTGTGATGTCGCAGATTGCTTTGAATGACGTCTGATTGTCGCGCACATATTGTTTGATCCATGTGTGCGCGGCGGCACGCCCCTGCGTCTGCCAGACATCACGGTATTCGGCGCGGAGCCTGCCATTGTTCAGGAATCCGCGCAGTGCGGTGACCAGAGGGTGGCCGAAATGCGTGTCCGAAGTGAAATAGCGCATGTGGTTCCTTACGGTATGCGATTGCTGGATGCCTTTATCAATGATAGAGCGCAACATTACGCGAAAAGCCTTCCCCAAAATGCTTGTTGGCTTGTTTGTGGCACTGTTTGGCGATTATGGCGAGTATGAGCGTTGGAATTCCAACGCTCATACTTCGGGTTTCGGCGTTCGGCTGCCACAAATAAGACAAGTAGCGAAAATCAAGTAGTGAAGACGGGCTGGGCCGGCTTGATTTATCCGGTAGATATCAGTGAATAATTACACGACGCGGCAAGATCGATTTACCAGGAAGCGCAATAGTCCGAGCGGTTTCCCGCCCATCAGTTTGGATGAGGAGAGTGCGGCCCGCGATCATGCGGCGCATGTGGGGCTGTGAGGGGCTGAAGCATTGCGGGGCATGCATACTGATGGAGGCTAATCAGAGGAATTCCGTGAAAAAACAAAAAACTGATGTTTCCGCAGCTGATACACCGCGTATGTTTTGTCGTATCCTTTAACGAATATCTGGGGGCGCTAATCAGGTGCATGTTCATCAGATGGGTTCGAAAGTGAGCGAGAAGCCTCGGTCTTTGCCAATGGCTTGCGATGAGGATTATTACGGATAAAGTTCGTCCCTGTTTGACGCTCTAGACGGTAATTAGCTTGTAAGCTAACATATCGGTATGGGAACAATACATGAGCTTAACGAAAAGCGCAAGCGATTAGGTTTCTCACAGAAAAGCGTGGCGGAATCCATGGGCGTGACCGCTCCTGTGCTGTCTCGCGCGCGGTGAGGGGGAATCCGACACAGGCTTTTACCCGGCGTTATCAGGATGCGCTTGACGCGATTTCGCGGGACACCACGCCTCAGCAGATAGCGGAGATTGCTCGTCCTATCGCGCTGCGGCATCATGTCAATGAACTGTACCTGTTCGGTTCCATGGCTCGAGGGGAGGGACATGCGGATTCGGATATCGATTTCATCTATCAGTTTGACGACACCGCCAATCCAATGATTGATGAGTGGGCTTTGCGTGATGATCTTGCATCGACTTTTGGTCGGGAGATCGACTTGGTGAAAAAACGATACATTACCATTGAACTGCAGGACAGACTGGCTGAAATGCAGCGTGTGATATTCGTCAATTCCATAACCTCCAATCCGATGTTCCGCATTATCTGAGGTGTGTCATATTTATCATTTCCTTCGATACTGGGCTTTCTCATGACAATGAGATTCGGGGAGCTGACAAATATTGGTCAGGTGGCTGTGTCTAATGCCACCGTTTAGGATGGCATAATCCCCAGAAATAGTCATCATTCGACTCAGCTTGCTTTATAAGCATGGATGAATATGTGGAATTCTTTTTTATTCCATCGATTAAATCCATGAGAACAATAAGAGATTTCCAGACGGAGCGGTCTTCATAAGCATATGAGCCATAGCGCTCAGCTGTGGCATCAAGGACTGGGGGAGGAAGGACAATCTCCCTGTTCCAAAGACGGCAATGGTGCGAGCAAATGTTGCGTAGATACACCATGCTGTGAATGATTTGCGCAGCACGTTGACGATTTTTCCCTAGAGAAAGCGACTGATTGAGTTCGTCAACAGCTGTTGTGTTGGTATGCAATGAAATCATTTTTGAGAGAGTGTCAAAGGGCATCGCCTCGACCGCCGCCCATATGGGAATAGGCTCGTTGTTATTCCGATAATGGCGAATGCATACTTCGCTGGAACGTTCAAGCCATTTGTGAATGTTCTCAATTAGAACTTCTCTGGCTTCGGTGCCATCGGAATATTTGATTGTCTTATATGAGCTGAGTTCCGTGTAGGAGTAGGCTCCTCCGTTTTGAGCAAGGTAGTAAGCGAAATGAGCCCGAAGCGTTTGTTCTAAGGATGATGTTCCACGAAGGATGAGTAGACGTAGCTGTTCATCCATTAAATAGGGGATCATGAAATCTCTAATGTGTGTTCCGTTTCGAAAGCGATTATTGCCATGGGAAGGATCAATCTGAAAGGCTCGGAAGTAGCCGGACAATCTGTAATAGTTGCAATCAAGAAGGACGGTACTGAAATCGGAGAATCCGGTGATATCCAAGCCTCGTTCTTCGACTAGAAGCGTCATCATCTCTTGTATTGTTTTTGGCTGCTTCGTCATGACTTATCCTTGCGTGGCTTGATAAAAAAAGAGCCCCCGGATTTGAGCATTGTTAAGAGGCTTGGAGGCTACTGTTATTAATTACGATAGCATAGTTGGTTCGCTTGGCCGATTCGAGCGTGTCTCAAGGAATGCTCCACCGTTGTTACAGAGAAGAAGAGACCCACCGCATTTCAGGACGTAAACGTAGCCTTGGATAGGACTGTACATTCTTTGGCGATTTGAACATGCCGCATATCATCCATCGAACGAATGAAGGAGCAGATACCATGGGCATTAAACACAGTGCGTCTTATCAGAGTGAGGAGAACATGGCCAAGAACTCGAGTGGTCGATTGGCCGATGTGCTCGTGCGCAATCTAAATGGTGAGTTCGATGAGACCGGTATGGAACTCCGCCCGGAATTCAGAAAAGCTAAGTCCTCGGAAGACGACGAAGTCACGATTCATGCGATTGAGATAGATGACTGAAAAACCCCGATGGGTTGGAGATATTAAAAAGGAGAAGGCGACGCATCGGCTCCTCCTAGGTGTCGCCCGAAGGCTTCCACCGCAATTAAATTGTTAACCTAGCATGAAAACGAATGCCGCACGTCGATAGGACGGTTTTTCAATTCTCTTTTTGCAATTCGCCAGAACACGCGATGCCGCTATCGCACAGATGCTGCATAAGTTCATCCAGTGTTTTCGTTGCACTTCTATCCGTCGAAGTCATAAGAGCTAATTGTAACTTGAAGCATGCCGTAACAGTGTGGCATCTGCTGGCTCATGGTGTTGGAGGAATCTTTTCATTACAGCCATGTTTTTCGGACACTACCCGATCATGACGGGATTATGACGGGATTCGGATTTTGATGACGCGATTATGACGCGATTGCGACGCGATTCGGATTACAATGACGCGATTGCAGCTTGCGTATTCCCCGATTCAATATCTCGTTGTGCGTTTTACTGCCAAGGAGTTTCATGGGAGCATCGTTGGTTTCCTTGGCGATTGAACATGCCGTACGAATGACGAAGTATGTGATCAAGATCTGAGTGCGCGCATTTGTGCGTGCAAATACGTGCAAATGCGCACAAATGCGCGAGTGGCCTTGATTGATTCGTTGACTTGAACGCAGAATCTATCTGCTGGAAGTCCCTCGCGCTCGCGAAGAAAACATGGCTTATGGTAAATGCGCATTGTTCGCATATCATCCATCGAACAAGTAAGTGAGCAGATACCATGGGCGTTAAGCGTAGTGCGTCTTATCAGAGTAGGGAGAACATGGCTAACTCGGATTCAATGGATGGAAAGTGGAACAGGCTACACTTTGATGGGAAGACAAAGAAATACAAATGAAGAGGGTTGGCTCTATGACTTCCGATGATTCGCTGTTTGAGGAAGCGAAAAGTGACAAGGACACACGTAAGGCGGTTCAAAATCAAATTGCGGATATTAAGAATTTCGTCAAGGGCATCAATATTGATGAATTCAAAAATGGAGAATGGTTTGCGAAGTTGCTGACCTTCTCTCTTGATAAGTATGTCCAGAAGGTGAATGCTGACTATTTTAGGGGAAAATATCCCAACCTTCCTCCTGATGCAATTGTCCAAGCCCGAATAAAATTAGCGGCTAAATATGCGGGGATAGAGGGGTCTTTGACTGCAGCGGCGTATTCCACAGTTGTTATTGCGACCTTAGGATCAGCTGGTGGTGCTTCCCCTGCTACTGTGCCGGCTGGTCTTACTGCATTCGGTGTGGATTTGGTTTATGCTTCTCAGCTGCAGCTTCGTTTGGCATATGATATTGCAGTTTTATATGGCGTTCCGCTGGATTTGGAAGATCCTGAAGATTTGTGGAAACTGATCAGAATAGCTTTTGCCATACAGGTTGGAGAGGATGCCGGTAATGCTGTTCTAAAAGGGGTCCCGGCTGTGGTTCGACCAGTGGTAAAAGCGATTTTTTCAGGTCCCAGACTTGTCGCAGCCAAGAGCCTTCCGGTTATCGGCAAGTATTTATTGCGGCGCAACATCATCAAAATTTCAATTCCGGTGGTGAGCATACCGCTGTCTACGGGTGTGAATTATTGGATGACGAAGGTAACGGCAAATAAAGCCCGTGAAATCATGCGTAAAGAGGCCAAGATGATTGAATCCGCAAAGCGCATGGTGAATGCTTCGGAGCATTGCTTGGATGAATTATTATGGGCTGCTTGGATGATTATTGCCGCAAATGGTGCACAGCCGGATGAGGCTGAATATACATTGTTTCATTATCTGACTTTGATCAGTAGCGAGTCAGGTGTCTCAGCTGAGACGTTAGCTGAAATACGCAACACGGTAGAAGTGGATTATTCCAAAATCTGGAGCATGCTGAGTCAAGTTAGTGACGCTGCTCCGATTTATCGTGCATGTACTGTTATGGCAGCGGTCGATGGCAAGATCACAAGCCAAGAGATTGATGTGCTGCGGCGTCTGGCAGATTGTTGCGGTGAAACTTTCAACGAGCAGGAACTGCGCGCAGAAGCAAGACGATGGCGCAAATGATTCCTTCTTGTGAAGGTTGCGTCGTGTAGAATGCGATGCAACCTTCACAAGAAGGACGTTTACCGATTGAAGGAATCAAAACAACGTGGAATCGCCTGATCGTTCTTTGATGAGTGTTTCGACAATTCCTGGAACGTTGTGCTTCAACTCGTACTGCCAATATTCATTTACTGCTGACGCGGATACTTTGGGTTTCATATCCGGAAGGCAAGTGAGAGTAGTCTCTTTGCCATCCAGCATGAAAGTCATCTTGTCGCTTTTGAATGAACATACCGCCCTTACGTCATCCTGGATCACTTCTGCAAGCGAAGCAAAGGCATCCCGTGCATCACCATCAGACACGTGATTTCTCACAGTCCCATTCATCGCATAGTCAAGCAAATCAAGTGCTGCGTGACGATCGAGCTGATTGTGGAATTGCTTGTTATAGTAATGCTTCAGACAGGAGAAGCATGCATCTTCGCAATCGCAACTGGTGAGTATGCCTCTAGTCTTGCCGAAGAGTTTCTCGAGATTATGCCCTTTGGAAAGGGCGGACGAGTATCCGGCTCCACTGGAGAGAGAATCGAAAAGAAACACGTCTGCGAACGCGGATTCACCACTTCCATCAAGACGTGAGCGGCTGCCGACGCATAATTCATTGAAATCGATGTCCAACAGGTCGACGGCGGCGAGACGCATCGCTTCGGCAAGTGATACGCGAGCCCGTTTCAGCCATCTATTCGCTTGACCGACACTCACCTCGCTCGGGTCTAAGCGGAGGGCGAATATGATCATATCCGTATTGAACACGTCTCCGATATATATTCCGCTGTCAAAGTCATGCGTGCAGTCAGGCTGCCGGTTCTGCGGAGTCTTAGTATAAGGCGCCTTGATACGCTTAGCTATACCTGCTGAATCCGTTGTCGGGAAAGCGGCTCCGCACCGGGAACAAATCGTGAATCCCTCGCTATTCGGCCCTTTATTAATGACCATAAGGGAGCAGTCATGCCTTTCGCTGTACTTGATATGAGCATAACCGGCATCCGTCATCTCTTCGGAAGGCGTTGCGGAATAGAAGGGTGGTTCCGCAAAGAATAGTTCGGAGCGCTCGCTTGCTGATGGGGAAGGCTTTCCGTCCTTTGGCGCGAATCCCCATGGTTTGAGGAATGGCTTGTGTTCAAGTCCGGGTTCTTTGCAGAATGGGCAGCGGTCAGGTTCTCTCAATTCTTTTTCGTATCCGAACCATCCACAGGTCGGGTTTGTGCAGAGAAGTACCTCGTTGTGATAGTCCTTATTATTGAAATATTTTCTTGCTGGTTCGAAAGATTCTCCCTGTTTTTTAGCGAATCTTGACGAATGCGAGTAGATCCCGCCAGAAATGTACCGTTTCTTATTCACAATGAGTTCCCGTCCTGGGGCGTATTCGCTGATGGCCATGTCGAGTGACCGTTCCGGACGTTGCTCGAGTGTTTTGGCATCGGATGAATCCTCGATATCGAATCCGGTGACGTTACGAGGGAAGGAATACGTTGGAAGTATGGCTGCTTCAAGGAGGCTGTCCAAAAGACTTTTGCAGGTTTTATTATCTGCGGACAGATAATTTTCTCTGTATTTCCCGAAATCTTCTTTAAGATTGTTCAATTCCACAGATAGGGCCCGACGGAATCCATCGGGATCCAGCTTCCAATTCTGTGGGATTATCTGTTGCTGGACGATGGTGCCGAAATCGTACGATTTGAGGAAGGAATTCCATTCCTTCCAATAGCTTTCGAAGAAATCCTCAATGGTGATGTTCTCCATTGAGAATCCATGTTCGGTGCTGAAATCGGTGAGCAGGATGGTCGCCAGATGCCGTCTGATTAGCTTCTCATTATCCACATCGATGTGTGGCTCTCTCAACTCTCCTCGAACAATATGATCCGGGTGTTCGAAGTAGTGGTTGTCGAATGGCCTGGCATCGACATATGTCACGATAGTGGATATCGAAGAGCCACGACGACCCGCGCGTCCCGCTCTTTGCTGGTAGTTCTCACGCATCGGTGGAATGTTGCGAAGCGCCACTGCGGTAAGGGATCCGATATCTATACCGACTTCCATCGTCGTCGTACAGGAGAGAACATCCACGGGCTCTTCGTTATCGGACGTATAAATATCTTGGAACCGCATCTCGTATTCCTCGGTGGTGGACCAGCTTTCGCTCTGACCATCCTTATGGGACAGCTGGGCTGTATGTTCCTCAGTGTTGATTCTTGCGCGTAGGGAATCGTCATCACCTTGGAGAATCTTGACTATTGGATCGCGCCAGAACGCAACGGAACTGAAATCCGCGAGTTCATGCATGTCGCCTTGCCGGCAATGAGGGCATTTGCCCCATAGATCATATGGTGCGTTTTTGCCGCAGCGACTGCATACTTTCCATTGGGTATTCGGTTCGATTCTCAATGTGAGGCGGTGCGGATTCAGATATTTGTATCGAATATCTTTCGCTGATGTCTCAAGGAAATGATTTAGTGCATTCGTGAGATGCGTCATTTCATCAGCATCGAAACGTTTTTTCAAGAACTCGTACAACGATCTCTTTCCCTGAGTCTGTCCTTTGAAAATATTGTCATGGTCTATGCCATATTCTCTGGAGAAAGGCATTGCCTTATCTCGTGTGGACCATTTGATATTTGAGTCCAAAGCGGCGTTGTGGATGAGCAGATATTCACTCCACGCGTAGAAAATAGCCTTGAACTCGTCTTCAGTAATTCCGCTCTTGTCAAGTTCCTCGCTAATGTCGAATATATCTTCATCAAAAGGATCTATCCATCCGATGGCCATGTCGCTGAGGGACCGATAATGGTCGCAGACTAGTGCCAAAAGAAGGCGCTGATACTCTTCCGGCACATTGCTGTCGCTGCTTCTTAGAATTCTCAGGAAACGGTGTGGATTGTCGAAACGTCTCTGGTCGCTTTTGATTTGATCCATTACGACTGTGCGATCATCTCCATAGAAGATGCGTGATTTATGTTCCGAAACGGTTTTCAGGAACATCGGGTAAATCGCACTGACCGTTGCCTCGTCTTCGTACTGCTGGTACAGGTCGTATGCCGCCCGGCACAACAGCTTGCGCATCAGGTCCTTATCGGAGGATTCGGTCAGGTCGAGCGCTATTCTGGCGGCGGCTTGTCTGCTATCGGAGAAGAGGATCACTTTCTTTCCGGCGTTCGGATTCCTTCGTAGCTTTTCCGGGTCACTTGAAGGCTCTTGCAACGAGAATTGTTCGGCGACGACATTGTAGAACGGTTCGTTGCCTTTGGTCGTGAAATCGCTGACTGAAAGACGGCCATTGCATTTCGGGCAGGTGGTGAACTGCATCCTTTTGCCATCCATGTTTTGGGGTTGGTCGAAAGAGAAGGCCACATGTGAGAAATGCGGTTGTCCGTGATGATCGTCACGGTATATCTTGCCGGATATCGTATTGAGCCATCCTGTTTTGACATCGTCAGGGCGGGAATCCTCCGCTATCGGCATGATGATGAGTTCTTTGATTTCACTGTTTCCGACAGGTTTTTCGTTCCAGAAGAAGAAGCCGTCTTCACTGGGGTTGGCATAACCTCTAAGGAACAAAGCGCCGCAGGTACGATCGGTGGCCAGCTCGTAGGTCTTCGCGCCGCAGAGGCAGCGCCCAGCCGATTTGTTGATGAACGCCTTGCCAAGCGGCAGATCATCTCTTTTCTCCACATGAGGACATCCAGGATCGGCACAGATCGTGAGCGACTGGATTCCTCTGATGAAGAGATGCATGCGCGTCGGCAAGAGCGGCCGTCCATCGTTCAAGGCCAATGCGGCGATGTTCAGCAGGATGTCGGTCGCGTTGGCGGCATCGGGCTCGTCGTTGAAGATCTCTTCCGCGATCTCGTCCAAAGTCATTGTTCTCTGGCGGAGAATCTCCTCCAACATTCCGAATTGCTCAATCTTCTGGAGCTCGTCTCCGGCCAGTTCTCGTATCGTTTGTTCATCCATGTCATTCGGAACAGGTCGTCCGATTCCCGACAAGAATCGTCGGAGACATGTCATCGACGTATCCGGCCCATCACTGGTTCCAGCGGCGGCTACAATGTCCTTCGCGGAAAGGACTCGGGGACCGCAGATGACTTTCTGCTCCCTGCCTGTGATGATGCGCAGTTTTGAAGCTGATCTGCCAGCCATGTCCTCGAAGAATCGTGCGACCGGCTCATGATCCTCGGGAATGGAAGCGGAAGTCAGTATGAACTGGAAACGATCCATCCCGACACCGAGCTTTGCAGCAAGGCGCTTCAGCAGCAGGGCGACCTCGCCTCCAGCAGCGCCTTTATACATATGCGCCTCATCGAGAACGAGCAGCATTCGCTCCTTCGGATTCCGTTCCAACCATTTCGCGGTATTCTTCCAGATACCGTTTTCCGTGGATCGTATAAGCATGTACTGCAGCATGGAGTAGTTGGTCACCAGAATGTCCGGCGTATGCCGTTGCATTTCAAAACGCATCAGCATCTCAGCATCCAGTGGACTCCATCCGTCCCTACCTTCCGCGATCACATCGGCATAGGCGAGAATATCCTGCTTTTCCGGGAAACGTCCCGTTTCTGACAGATGAAGCCTGTCCTCCTCACTGAGTTCACAAAAATCGCGCCGCAGTGTTTCGGCATATTCCTTGTCGCGTCGCTTGCTCCTTGCGTCACCTGCGTAAGGTGTCCTGCCGGTATACATGCCGAATTGGGGGCGTCGTACATCCCCGACGGCACTTTTCCATATGTCAAGGAAGCTTCCTTGCTTGTCGCCGACCATTTTGCGCAGACGGCCGACCTGGTCTGATACAAGAGCGTTCATCGGATACAGAATCAATGCTCTAACCGCCCGGCTTCCTTCCCACGACTGACGGTCGCCGGTCAATCCTATTGCCTCTCCCGCCATTTTGGATACGAGCGGCCACATGAAGCATTCCGTTTTTCCGGAACCGGTTCCCGTGGAGACCAGGACATCATAGCCGTTCCAGAATGATTCGAGGGATTCGATTTGGTGACTATAGGGTTTGGCGAACACGCCCTTGTCTTTCTCCGCCATAGTCTGGAGAAGGATTTTGATTCGTTCCGGAATCTTGGCATTGCCGATACCTCCTTCGGCAAGCTGATAGGCTTTCGCCGCCTCCAGATACGGTTTCTGGAACAGTGTTCCAGGGGCGGCGAGTGTTTCCTTGCATCTGGAAAGAAGCTCCCGTGTCTTGCCGAAGTATTCGGTCTCGATGTATTCGATGAGTCTATTCGAGATGGCTTTCTCGGCGTCGGCGATACTCAGTTGGACTGGCATGTTTTGCTGTTCCTTACTTTGATTCCGCAGGATTCAAGCATATCCGTGGCGGTTTTCAATAATTCGGTGCGGATGATTCGGAATACGCAATCATCGGGGGTTTTCTCAGGCCATGTCATGAAATCAAGCCATCTGGATGTTTCGGGCGGAAGTAGGCTGAAAGGCGCTTCAATCCTGTAATGGGCATCATCCAGTTTTTCCACGTCCGCCCAATAGGGATTGCCCACGATGTTCCTCAGATGCGTGTACAGCGACGGCCATCGATAGTCGTCGATGATTCTCGCTTCGATAGTGTCCTGATGGTTATGCAAAAGGAAGTATGTGTATTTATGGGCTTCCTGTCTCCTTCCAAGACCGATTCCATCCGGTAAAACGGGTTTCGGAATCCAACAGTCTCTGACGCTCTTTCGGGATGGGTCGGCGTATTCGTTGATTCCCTCGTCGGAGCAAGACGACCAGGCATAGTATTCTCGTGGCAGATTCCACCATTCCGGGTTACGTTTGATCTGTGGTTCAGCTTGGTCGCGTTTCGAGAGCATCATTCCCGAAATCGGCAGAGACGTGTCGTTGCCTGTCGTATCGTAAACGCCTAAGAGCGCCTTCAAGCCATTGTCGATTTGAATCGTATGGCGGGAGGAACATCTGTATGTTCCGCCGTTGTTCTCGGAGATGATGTCACCGACCATGATGAGTCTGTTGTAGAGGAGTTTGGAAAATGGCGTATAGTGCCGTTGGCTGTTAATCCATTGTCCTATGAACGGATATATGGATGAGATTCTGTCGAGCCAAAGGTTCAGTTTTCCTGAAATGATGCCGGGCTGGCATCCATCAGCCCCCATCCGTCCATCGTCCAGACAAAAGGCTTCGATCCAGAATCTTGAAGCGGAATAAACCGTTCTGATGCCGAACGATTTATCCGATTCATTTCGATATCGACTCATTCCAAGATCCGCGGCCATAATATTGAGCAAGTCGTCATGCTTCATTGGCTGCGTCCTTGTCGATTCTTCTGAGAAGCCGTTCGGCTCGATTCGTCTCATCTATGTTTTTGGCGAAGATCATCATTTCTCTCGGTCCGGCGAAGGCATAGACCAGAATGAGCAGATGATCGATTGTCCATTGCTGGAAATCGCTCATTCCTTTTCTTTTTTGCTGCTCATCTGTTTTGGCGCTGTTACGTCGAAATGCCTCGAGTATCTTGCATGGAAGCACGAGCGCGTTATTTGGCAGCGTGTCTTGAAGATTTTCGTCCAATGATTCCTTGTTCTTGGGCTTGAATTCGACCTGCTCAATATCGGACAAGTCTTTTGCTTTGTATTGGGCCAGCATCTCATCCGATGGATCCTGCATGAATCCATCGGTCGGTACATAGAAGATACGTTCCCATAATTCCGGCGCGAGGAGCTTGAGGTTTCCTCTCGCTCCGATGGGGAAGACGATGGTCTGATCGGTTCCCGATCGCACGAGGGAGAATAGAAGTCCTTCGTTCATGGTGTCGATGATATTGTCTATCACCAAGACTGTGCAGTCTACTTGATTTGCCTTCTCCAACACGGTGTCGGCGTTGGTCCAATCAATTGGCACTGCGACATGGTAAGCGGGTTTGCCGGATATCGTGAACGACAACGAATTGGCAATGCTGCAGCAGAATGATGAATCCATGGCAAGGAATCTGGTCGCTGCCATTGTTGCCAGTAATCCGTCTGATAATTTTTCCGTGCTGATTTCCCCGATTGCGTATATACCGGAATCCTCGAGATTGTCGATGAGCGTGCCGCCCGCTTCTACTCCCGGTTCTGCTTTCTTTGATGCGCCAGACAAAGGGCAGGGGAGGGGAATCGAACCGATTGGGCTGTCGGTGGCCGTTGGCATGTTCCGAACGACACTTCGTAGCCCGATTTTCAGAGCAACGTTTTTTTCCAGTTCTTTCAGAACCTCGTCCTCATTTCGACGCGTCATCTTTATCTGTTGGTCGAGTTGGGAAAGCTCCTCAACAGACTTCGAATGTTTGGCTTCGTCGTCAGCTTCTCGTTGTTTTAGCGAAGAAAGCATAATGTTCTTTTCGCGTATACGATTCTCGATTTGCTGGAGGGTCTTGTTCTTTTCCTCGATTTCCTGGTCCTTGCTTGTAAGAACAACTTCAAGACATTTACGATGGAAGCTTTCGTCTGCCGCTAATACGTGGATGATGATCCGATTCATCAAATCATCATCAGCATGTATCAGCCTTTGTACTACGCGCGAGTAGAGCTGTTCATCGTGCTCATTGAGAGGTCTTCCTGCATAGGTTTCCAGTGTGGTTGGTGAGCTGATGGTCTCCTTGAACAACGCTGCGATTCTTTGACGCTCGTCTTTGGAATAATTGAAGCCGGATTGGTCGCAATACCATTTCAGATAGTCGTCAGCATAATCCTCAAAAGGCCTGATGGGTATGGTGCCTTTGGAATCCGGAAGAGTGGCTTTTGAATAAAGCATCCGTGCGGTCTTTTCTCCGAACTGTCTAGGCAGTACCAGCACGTCGTCTTCATTGATGATGAAGCAGGGTGCCGTCACTTTTCCGTCATGCATGTATTTGCGCAGCTTCGCTCTTCCATTCTGGAATTCAAATTTGCTGCTCTGGAGCATAGTCGCTTCCAGCATGTTTTTCTTGTGGCGCTTGTATACGAGGAGAATACGCTCTGCTGGTCTGCCTTGGTATTCGAATCCGACAGAAAGCATCTCAGAAAGCGCGGCGTTGTTGTCTGTCAGATAGACCACCTCGATGAGGCCACGCGGATTGGTGTCATAGGACGAATTATGGAAATCAAAAGGATCAATTACAGTCGGTCTGTCTGGTTTTGAGGGGTTAGGCCTCCACCTCAGGCGTACGAAATCGCTGCTGAAACGTTCACTATTGCTAGTGATGCTCATCGAATACAGCGTTGCTGGGTCATCCGGATCGTTCTTATCGATCCAACGACCGGGATCCAGCCACAGGAAAGGGATATCCTGCGCTTGGGAATCATAGTCGGCAAGACGGAGATAATTGTTGACTGTGCCGTCATGGTTGTATCGAACCATGCAGATTGATTCTCTTATGTACTCTTGTCCCCATGCCATTTTTATTCCCCTCTCCTTGCTTGGATTAGTATTTTGTTTTTTGATGCGCTATTTTCCCTGGTTGTGATGCCGGCACGTCTCATTGCAATTGACATGCCGTGACTTACTTCTCGCAGTCGTGACTTCGAATCAAGCCCAGTGACGGGGCAGGACGCTGACTTCACTGTCATATCGGCATTGTTTACGCATAGCAGGAAAGACCTTGGGAATGCCTTCCTTGCCGATGCAACCAGAACCAGATCCTTCCGCTTCGTAGGAAGCGTTTCCTCGCTTGTAAGAAGGCTCTCGGTCTGGACGTTCCCTGTCCTCGAACGTATTTCCACGTTCACAGGGAATGAGCAAGTCAGATTCGGCTTGTCATCTGATGCCAGGATCACCGACGTTTCGTCGCACTCCGATGCCGAAAATGCTGACAAATCGATTTGATCTTGGCTGATCATTCGCCATGTGTGGAATTCATCCGGTCGGGACACCAAAAAACCGGTGTCCAATTCATAAATTGGGCGTTCATGTTTGCCTGTTCCAATATATCCGAATGGAGATATGTAGTCGTCTCCCAGCGCATAGATTTCTGCGGGATGCGTGAGTTGAACGGTTCCATTATCCTTGTGGCTGCCGGTTCCCTCGGGTTCGTGATATATGACGGATGTGTTCTCGAACAATGGCTGATCGATTCCATTGGAGGTGAGAGATGGAGGCCAAAGCAAATCGACTGTTCTTTCCTTGTCGGTAAGACGGCAGCCGAAATGGGCGAACATATTCGCAGCGGTCTCTCTTTTGGAGGATGACGCGGCAACAGACACACGCCAAACAGTGAAACAGCTGTTTGCTGTAAGGACTCCGACTTTTTTCGCCGTATCGAAGGATGTGGCAACCGATTTGGACAGTTTCGGCTCCCTTGAATCGATTACAAGATAATAACGTCGTCCCACATACACGTCATTTCCACGTCGGATTCGGATTCCGATATGGTTGGCATGATTTGGCGGAGCGCTGTCATAGTCACTGGTGAATACCATGCCGGATCTGCAATCTTCGGCTTCTCCTATTCTTCTGCGTATGGATTCAGGAGCCATTACCGTTATCTCATTGCTTAGTTCCAGCGTTGGAAGTTTCCGAATGGGAATCCTCAAAGACTCAGCTGCCATCTGCCATAACGGGTATGTTCGCCCATTGACTGACATGTAAGCCTCTGTGGTCTTTTTGAGATCGCTGCGCAGTCTTTTTCCGATTCCATACAGTCCCGTCTTCAGCACGTACCGTTTTGTGGATTCGCCTTCGAGATCAAGGAAGATGGGAACGACAGGATTCCTCATGAGGAGGTTTCCGGATCCGTTACTGCTGACATACTCATCACAGAATTTGGCCAGTTCATCATTTCGGTGATGCTTGAAATAAGTTGTGACTTTCGTGGAATCCAATGCGGCGAGATCAACTGGACGACCACAGTAAGGGCACTTGAAACGGGCGCCATGAGTGACGCGCTTTCTCCCCTTACTGCTGAGATCATGCGCGAAGACAGTTATCTCTCTGCCATCTTTTAATGTCTTCGCCCGATCCATCGTTTAATCTCCTGTGGTTGATGATGAACGCTGAATGGTCATGTCCTCACTGACCTTTTCATTGTAGGAACGGGTGGAAAGATTTTGTCAGATTTCTAAAGGGTGTGTTTCCGGAATTGGACGAAAAGAATGAGGAAAAGCAGAGGGTTTCCACCCCTAATGGCATACAATATATGCGAAAACATTGGGATTAAGAGCATATGGGGGAGCACATGGCGATGAAGCATGGCGCGCATTCGGAACGAGAATTGCTCTCTCCGGGCATGAGGGTTCTGGTTCGCGGCCAGGAATGGCTCGTGGATAAGGTCGAGCCGAACAGCCTCGGGAATCACGCCGTCTCGTGCACCGGCATCTCCGCTCTGGTGCGGGATATGACGGCCACGTTCCTTGATGATTTGGACACGATCACGCCTGTCGATCCAGTGAAGACGCGTTTTATTCCCGACACCTCGGCAAGGGCCGCAAAATCGCACTTGTTTATCGAGAGTCTGCTGCGCGCCACAGCGCCGACTGATGCGAGGATTCATGTCGGCAACAAGGCCGCCATGGACTCCCTGCCGTACCAGCTCGTTCCGGCGAAGAAGGCGCTCGCCCAACCGCGCCAGCGAATCCTCATCGCCGATGCCGTCGGTCTTGGCAAGACCTTGGAGGCAGGCATCCTGATGTCGGAGCTCATCAAGCGCCGCAAAGGCCGCCGCATTCTCGTGGTAACGGCGAAAAGCATGATGGTTCAGTTCCAGAAGGAGATGTGGGAGCGATTCACCATTCCACTGATCAGCTTGGATTCCTCACGTATCCAGCAGATTCGTTCCGAGATTCCCGCGAACGCCAACCCGTTCTCCTACTACGACAAGGTGATCATCTCCATTGATACGTTGAAGAGGGACATCCAATATGGCGCGGCACTCGATGCCTCGTATTGGGACATCATCGTGATCGACGAGGCTCAGAATGTCGCCGACCGTGCCGCCAACGGTCGCAGCGCACAGCGCGCCAAGCTCGCCAAACGCCTTGCTTCCCGTTCCGATACGTTGATTATGCTGTCCGCCACGCCTCATGACGGCCGTGCCCGTAGTTTCGCTTCGTTGATGAACATGCTCGACCCAACCACTCTGCCCGATCCGGAACAGTACGACAAGCAGGATGTCGAACACCTGTACGTCCGCCGTTTCAAGAAGGACGTGATGGCCGAAGTATCGGGCAGCTTCCCGGAGCGCAAGGTGACGCAGGAGAAATGCATGGCCACCGCGGCCGAGGAAGAGGCGTTCGATTATCTGACCGATATGAAACTCGTCATGGATATGCATCAGAAGAGAAGCAATTCCTTCTTGTTCAAGACGATGCTTGAGAAGAGTCTGTTTTCATCGCCGGCAGCGTGCATTAAGACCATCGACGAGCGAGTGAAGCGGCTTGCCAAAAAAGATGCGTCCGATCAGACCGGAGACATCGACAGGCTTGAAGGGCTCAAGGCCGCTTTGGAGGAAATCGGTCCGATGCAGTTTTCCCGATACCAGAGACTGCTACAGCTTCTGCGCAGTGCCGATTACGGTTGGCATAACGGCGAAGATGCCGATGACCGTATCGTGATCTTCACGGAACGCATCGAGACGAAGAACTATCTTAAGGAGCGTTTGCGGCAGGATCTCAAACTGCCGAAGAAGGCTATCGTCTCCATGGATGGCGGCATGAGCGATGTGGAGCAGCAGAAAATCGTCGAGGATTTCGGTACGAAGTCCTCGCCTGTACGCATTCTTGTGGCCTCCGACGTGGCCTCTGAAGGTCTGAACCTGCACTATCTGAGCCACAGACTCATCCATTTCGACACTCCATGGTCGTTGATGGTGTTCCAGCAGCGTAACGGACGCATCGACCGTTATGGGCAGCGCAAACAGCCTGATATTCGTTTCATGATGATTAACTCGCGTAATGCAAAGATTCAAGGTGACACGCATATCCTCGAGATTCTGCAGCAGAAGGAAGACCAGGCGCGTAAGGATATCGGCGATCCGTCCTTGCTCATGGGC
Source organism: Bifidobacterium intestinale (assembly GCF_023656765.1). Classification (NCBI taxonomy): domain Bacteria; kingdom Bacillati; phylum Actinomycetota; class Actinomycetes; order Bifidobacteriales; family Bifidobacteriaceae; genus Bifidobacterium; species Bifidobacterium intestinale. Next base: position 47,323 of record NZ_JAMOKR010000001.1, read on the forward strand.
AAATTCGACGTCGATCAGGAGGAAGATTTCACCCGCGAAGCGATTGAATCCGGCGAATCAGCGGAGAATTTCGCGGCCAGACTTTGTATTCCCGATGAGGACATCGATCATTCGGACGAACGTTCCGGAGACGTTGAGACTGTGGCGGATGACGATGTTTTCGATCCATTGAGTTTTTTCAACCTCACTACGCTGGATGGTTCCGATACTACGAGCACTGAGGAAAACGAGTCCGCAGGGGAGAGCGTGACTGGGAACGCCGACGATGGCGGCATAGTCGATTCCTCTACGCTGATGTCGGATTACGAGTATGTGGATGAGGGGCTCTCCTGCGAGGAGTTCCGGCAGTCGGCTGGTCTTAAATCGAAACGTCAGTTGCGTGATGCTCATGGATTCGCGGTGGAGTTCCAAGGGGATAGCCCGTTGCACGCGTGGCTGCGCAGACGTGTGCCGAACACGCAGGTGTTGCGAGGCAACATCGCTGAATGGAGTGATGACGCGAAATACTGCGAAGACCAAGCCAACGGTCTGCTGGCCCGTATCAACGACGAGTCATGGAGTCGGGTCCAATACCTGTGGGAATTGAATCCAATCACGGAATGGGTCGGGTTGAAGGCTTCCTCACTGCTGTACCAACGTGACGAGGCCCCGATTATTGGCGTGACCAACGGAAACCTGCATGCGGATGAGACGATTATGCTGATGAACGGCATGGTCGCCAACAGGCATGCATCCCCGGTGATCGATGAATGGTTCGGTGTACGGTATCTCGATGGCGAATGCATGGGCATACTGCCACTTGAGGAAGTGTGGCGTATCACCGGATATCGTGGGAACTTGATTCCGGGAACCACTGAACGTCGTTATGTGAATCGAGAGGATTCCGCGGCCAGCTCCGAACAGATAGATGCGGCACAACTGCTGTTGGAGGATGCGGTATCGCGCGGCAAGAGCATGCTCAGCGATTGCGGTGAACAATATCGTGCGCAGGCAGATGAAGAAGTGACTCAGCAAATGGACCGCATCGAGCATTGGTCCCATACACGCAAGGCACTGTTGCAATCCCAAGGCAAAAACACCAAGGAAAACACAAAACAGGTTGATCGGATGCTCGAACAATATGCCGACTGGGTTCAGGACACATTGGACGCTTCCGGTGAGCCGGTGATCCGCATTGCGGCCGCATTCGTAGGTAAGGAATAGAGGGGGAGACCATGGCGAAGGAACTGAACGAGACATTCCCGGGCATCGAGGCGGTCAACGACTTCTACACGCCGTACTACATGAAGGAATACTTCCCGGATGAAGTGAAGAATGCCTCCGCACCTTGGAAACAGCTTCCTCCTGAGAAACGCCCAGCGCGACTGCTGAAGGACATGCGCCAGTCGTTCACCGAAGTCATCAACAACAACGAGAACGATCTGTTTCCAGCTGAACGGGTACGGATTTTCATCGACGGCATGCTCGCCGCACTCGGCTATACGCAGGAGGGGAATCAAGCCAAAGACGAGGGATTGCCCGACCGGATTTCAGGGAAGTCTGTTCCTGTCTACTATCAGGTCAATGATTCCGATGGGGCTCCGCGCTTGCAAGTTCTGATGAGCCTGTCCGATAATGCGGAGGCAGGCGTTCTGGAAAGCCCCATCGAAGACGGCTCTGGCAAGGACGACACCTCCTGTGAGGAATATGCACGTATGCTGCTTGCCGATTTCGACGAGCCGGCACGGTGGATTCTTCTCATGGGGTTGCATCAGATAGCGTTGATCGACCGCCGTAAATGGAATGACAAGAAATGCATGCTGTTTGACCTGGACGAGATCTTCAGCCGGCATCAGGATCATGTGTATACGGCGATGGCTGTGCTGTTACGTCGTGATAGTCTCTGCCCGAACAAAGGTGACAGTCTGCTTGACACGTTTGATGACACGTCTGCGAAGAACGCGGTTGAGGTGTCTGACAATCTGCGTTCCGCGTTACGTGAATGCGTGGAGATACTTGGCAACGAGGTCATCCACGACTGGACCTGCAACAAGGGGCGGAGCATCGACGAAATCGACGCGGGCGACCTGACAGTGCAGGCGTTGCGATACATGTACCGTCTGCTGTTCCTCCTGTTCATTGAAGCAAAGCCGTCGCTCGGCTATGCGCCGATGAAATCCGACATCTACCGTACCGGCTATTCGCTGGACAGCTTGCGAGATATTGCGGAACAGATGCGTGGCCGCATGGATGAGGCTGGTGATTCCACCTATCTGGCGGACACGTTGCGTCGACTCGATGATCTGGTGTTCAACGGATATCCGAAGACGGACAAACAGTTCAGGGGATTGTCCAGCGAGGAAGCCACCAATGCGGTGTTCATGGTGCCGCCGCTCAAGGCGCACATCTTCGACCCGGAACGAACCGCGCTGATCGAACATACCACGCTCCGCGACAGCGTGATGCTGCGCATTATCGATCTGATGAGCGTTACCAAGGCGGGTAAGGGGACCAAGCGCAGGCAGCGCATCTCCTACGCGGCCCTGGGCATCAGCCAGATGGGTGCCGTGTATGAGGCATTGCTGTCCTATCGTGGTTTCATCGCCAAGGAGAAGCTCTATGAGGTCAAGCGAGCCAAGGATTCCTACGATCCATTGAAAGTCGGCTACTTCGTGCCGGAACGAGAACTCGTCAACTATTCGGAGGACGAACGCGTCCGCTACCCGGACAAGAGCCCGCATGCCGGTGAACTGCGGACCTACGAGCCGGGTACGTTCATTTACCGGCTCGCAGGCAGGGAGCGCGAAACGTCGGCCTCCTTCTACACGCCGGACAGTCTCGCACAATGCCTGGTGAAGTATGCGCTCAAGGAGATCGAGCCACGTATCCACCAGGCCACCGACATTCTGGATCTGAAAATCTGCGAACCGGCCATGGGCTCCGCGACCTTCCTGAACGAGACCATCAACCAGCTGGCCACCATGTATTTGAACCTCAGGGAGAAGGAACGGGTCGCCGAGGAAGGCCAACGGGCGGCGATCCCCGCGGAACGCCGGCAGGCCGAGCTGCAGAAGGTCAAGATGTACATCGCCGACCACAACATCTACGGCATCGACCTGAACCCCGTGGCAGTGGAGCTAGGAGAAGTGTCCCTATGGCTCAACACCATCTGCGAAGGATCCTTCGTACCATGGTTCGGCACTCAGCTGCAATGCGGCAATTCGTTGATTGGCGGCCGCCGTGTCGGATATCTGGAGTCGGATCTGACCAGCAAGACCAAAAACCGCCACTGGTATGAGGTCGAGCCCAAGCACATCGGGTTCAACCAGAGCTCGTCGTCCGCCAAGCGCATCTACCAGTTCCTGACCGGGGATCCGGACATGTGCAAGTATGACGACAAGACCGTCAAAAGCATCGAATCCGAACATCTGGAAACCATCAAGGCTTGGAAGAAGAATTTCGCCAAGAAGCCTTATTCCCAGACGGAGATTGGTCTGATGAGGTCGTTGTCGAAGACCATCGACGAATTGTGGCGTGGGCAGATCAAGGCGCGCAGGCAATTGGAGAAGGCGACCCAGGACGATCTGATCATCTACGGTTTTGATGCGAACGTTTCCAAAAAGACCGCGAAGACTTTGGAAAGCCAGCAGAAGCGGGGGCAGGGCTTGCTCGGCATCGAAAACGACTATTTCCGCGGCAACAACCTCACCATCCGTGAAAAGGATGAGATGCTCCGCATCGCCTACCACTCGGAAAAGGCCGAGAACGCCAGTGAATACGCTCGTTTGAAACTCGCCATGGACTATTGGTGCTCGCTGTGGTTCTGGCCCATCGATCAGGCTAATCTGCTCCCCACAAGATCGCAGTACCTCACGGAAATGTCGCTGATTCTTACCGGCGAGGTTCCACAGGAAGAGGGATTCACGCTGATTCCGATGGATAACGATCAGCCCACGCTTATGGACACCATGGACGATAGTCATGAACGCGACTACATGTATGACCATGCTGTGAATCTCGATGAGCTGTGCAAAGGTGATGGGGAACCTGCGCAAAGGCTTCGCTTGGTGAAGGAAGTCGCCAAGAAGCAGCGTTTCTTCCACTGGGAGCTCGAATTCGCCGACGTGTTCAAGGACGGCGGCTTCGACTTTATGGTGGGTAATCCGCCGTGGGTGAATGTGCAGTGGAAAGAGGCCGACGCTATCTCCGATGTAAATCCCTGCTTTGCAATACATAAGCTCACAGCTTCGGATTTGAATAGACGAATGAGCGAATTGCTAGCTAATAAACACATGCGGGAAGTGTTTCTTCAAGAGTATGAGGGTATTGCCGGATCCCTTGCGTTTTATGGTGCAATAGGCAATTACCCCCTCTTGCAGGGGCGGACTAACTTATTTCGTTGTTTTCTCCCGAATGCTTGGGATTATACGTGTCGACATGGCGGCGTGAGCGCTTTTATACATCCTGATGTGCTTTTTGCTGATGTGAAGGCTACGCATCTTCGTGATGCGTTATATCCACGTTTGACGCAACATTATCATTTTATCAATCGGGAGGCACTGTTCTCCATTGATAGTAAAACCGAATTTAGTCTCAATGTATACAAGAATGAAGCAACAAGTACTTTTGTTTCAATTTGGAATTTAACAAATGTGAAAGAGCTTGAGGAAATTATTCAGCAGCATCAACCATCTGAAACAAAGCGGAATAGTAAACAAGATCGCTTCATTGAAATAGGTTTAAACGAATTAGATTCGTTTGATCGACTGTTTTCGATGGAACGTGGCACTTCAATTGGACATGCTCCTTTGGCGGTAGTGCAAAATCGACAAGCTTTGACTTTTTTGGAGAAAGTTGCTCGGAGCAAGTTTTTCCTCAAAGATTTTGGTGACGAAATAACTTTCTCAAGCATGTGGAACGAAACTATTTCACGTAAAAATGGAATTTTGAAAGATGAGGTTGCATTTTCGTCAGAAGATTTAATATACACAAGTCCGATGCTGGGTGTAGCGAATCCAATCGCGCAATCTGCAAACAGCACCTGTACATCTGCTGAGGACTACACCCCTGTAGATGTTATGGGAATTAATGAAGCATATTTTGCGCGAACGAAATATGCAAGAAAATGCTCTGAGCAACATTATCGTGAAAAGACTGCTCATATGCCGGATGGGACATTGTTCTCTGCTGTATATCGTATTTGCAATCGTGAATTTGTAAGCCTCTCCAATGAAAGAAGCCTAATTGCTGCTTGTGTTCACCCAGGCGCAGCCTGGGTGCACACCATAGCAGGCTATGGTGTGCACCCCGAGCGCTATGCGTTGCTCGCTTTTATGTGCGGCATGCAAGCATCGATTCCTTATGATTTTTATATTCGCTGCATCGGCAAGCCCCATATTAATAAGAGTTCGCTTGCTTGTTTGCCAGTCCCTGAGACGAACCTTGCTCCCGAAATTCGTCTCCGCGGTCTGCTGCTCAACTGTCTGACCAAGTCGTATGCGGATTTGTGGCAATCCTGCTGGGAGGAGTCGTACACGTCTATGAGCTGGGCGAAGGATGATCCTCGACTTACCGCCGATACGTTCACCTCATTGACGGACGAGTGGGATTGGCATACGCCATTGCGTACGGACTATGAACGCCGGCAGGCGTTGGTGGAGCTGGACGTGCTGGCATCCATGGCGCTCGGCATCACCCTGGACGAGCTCATCGACATCTACCGCCTGACCTTCACCGTGCTGAGTGGCTACGAGGATGACACTTGGTACGACGCGAATGGTCGTATCGTGTTCTCCAAGAAGAACTATGGTGATCTGACTTTCAAACGTCCTGATTTCGAGAAGATCAAGAATGCGCCTGCGGGCAAGGTGTTCACCCGCACCATCATGGACGACACCCAGCCGGGTGGGCCACGTGAGCGAACCATCGAATACGTGGCGCCGTTCGACAAATGCGATCGCGTAGAGGATTACAAAACCGCGTGGAAGTTCTTCACGCAGAAGTATGGAGATAACAAATGATTCCCATGGTGCTTGCACGGCACATCCAGTCCGGACTCGCCGATTACGTGGAGACCACGTTCCCCATGACTAACAAGCCGTTCCGCGGCTCCATCCGCAAACTCGCCCATCAGGAGGGCATGCTTTCCCAGGAGCCGTTCGTATCGGTCAAACTGCCGTTTCGTGTGGTCGGCAAACATGCGGAATTCCCGTTCCCATGCCTGCACCCCACGTACCGGCCATATGCGCACCAGATGCGCGCATTCGAACGCATCTCCGCCGGTGAATCCACACTGGTGGCCACCGGCACCGGATCAGGCAAGACTGAATGCTTCCTGTACCCGATTCTCGACTACTGTTACCGGCAGCGTAGGCTGGGCCGCAAGGGCATCAAGGCCATCCTCGTCTACCCGATGAACGCTCTCGCCACCGACCAGGCGAAGCGATTGGCCGAACTCATCCACGACAGTCCGGAACTGCGCAACAACGTGACCGCGGGCATGTATGTGGGCCAGATGAGCCAAGGCGGTAGCGACAAGGACAACCACGCCATGACCGCCACCAACATCGTGACCAGCCACGATGAGCTGCTCAAAAACCCGCCGGACATCCTGCTCACCAACTACAAGATGCTCGACTACCTGCTGGTACGCCCCAAAGACTCCCGGATTTGGGACAACAACGATCCGGACACGCTCAAATACTTCGTCGTGGACGAATTGCACACCTTCGACGGCGCGCAGGGCACCGACCTGGCCTGCCTGCTGCGCAGGCTCACCGACAGGCTGAACACCACCAGCGACGACATGTGCTTCGTCGGCACGTCGGCCACCATGGGCACCGAAGAGACAGTACGTGACGTCTGTGAGTATGCCAGCCAAATCTTCAACACCACGTTCACACCGGAATCCGTGGTGACCGAGGATCGTCTTCGCATTGACGAATTCTTCGTCACCAGCGACTATGACGACACCATGCCTACTGCCGCGCAGGCCGACCGGCTCATCGAACTCGAAGAGGACGTCGACCCCGACGAATACCTTGCCCATGCGGCCCAAGCGTGGCTTGACGACGCCCCCACAGAGCCGATCTCCACAGACAAGGCACGCATCTGGCTCGCCGAATCCCTGCGTCATTCAAGGTTCCTGGCCAGCCTGTCCTCGCTTATCTGCGACGAACCTCAGCAAATCGATCGCAAACTGCTGGACAGGCTCGCCATCATGGATGCAAGGTTCAACGCCTTGCACCCACGCCAGCAGAAGGCCTGTGTGGACGCGCTGATAGCGCTCGTCTCCCACGCGCGCACCGGTTCGGAGGAGCACGCACGTCCGTTCCTGAACGTACAGGTGCAACTATGGGTCAAGGAACTTGGCCGCGTGGTTGCCAACATCACTCCGCAGGAAGGGAGCATCGACTACCGTCCGGTCGTCGAACTGTCCAAAGACGACCTCAAGACCCGCATGCCGGTGATCAACTGCCGTGATTGCGGAGGAACCGCATGGATCGGACTTGCCGGCAAAGACGGCGGTATTAGTATGGGTGACCCTCGAACGTTCTACAACGAGTATTTCGCCTACCATGCCGACAATGCGTTGGCGACTTTGCAACCCTGCACCATGGATTATGTTCTTGACCCGCATGCCGACAACGGAGCCATGGTCTGGTTCTGCAATGCATGCATGAAGGAACAGGTCGTAGAACGTTTCGAATCCACGGAACGTGAATGCCCGGCCTGTGGAGAGCAGCGCATACCCATGGTCGCTAGGGGCATGGAGCTTGTATCCGGCAACCGCAAACACTATCAGTGTCCGTTCTGCGGCAGCGAACAGGACATTGCCATGGTCGGTGTGAGAACCACCACGCAGGTCAGTGTGATGCTCACCCAACTTTCCGGAGACTCCTTCAACGACGACAGCAAGGCCATCGTGTTCTCCGACAGTGTGCAGGACGCCTCCTACCGAGCCAGCGTGTTCAACTCCCGCACCTGGCGATTCGCCCTGCGCAACTCCGCCATGGACTACATGCGCGAGGAACACAAGGACGGCGTCTCCCTCGCCGAATATCTCAACAGCCAGAACGACTACTACCATCGCCGCTATCCGGACGACAACGAATACATCGTGCGATTCATCGCGCCGAACATGACATGGATGCGCGAATACGAAGCCGTGTTGCAAGGCAATCCCGCAGGGCCCGGTCGCCGTCAACTGCTCGATTGGATCGAGCGCAGACTCCGACTGGAATCGCTGCTGGAATTCGGCATGCGCTCCCGTACCGGACGTACGTTGGAGAAATCCGGCTGCGCCGCAATAGCATTCGACCAGATTCTCCTGAAACGTGTGGCACAGACCGTTGCCGAACGTTGCCATAACGAGATCGGACTGCACGAGAATTCCATCATGGAGGCCGACTGGCTCCGACTGATCATGGCGTTCCTCGACCAGTTGCGTATGAAAGGCGCGTTCTTCGACGTGACCTATGACCAGTTCCTGCAGAATGATGGCAACAAGTTCCTGCTCTCCAACACGAACATCAAATGGATGCCCGGCATGTACGCGGATGGCATGCCCTACTTCCTGTCGGACAAGGAGCCAGTGCGCAAAGGCGTTTTCAATACCCTGAATTCGCCGTCATACCGTCAGATCGTCGACCGATACCTCACCGACGGCGCCCTTGAAGGCGACATCCACCACGAGCTGTTGGGAATCGTGCTCGAAGAGTGCATAGCAGCAGAATTCATCACGCAGCAACGTTATCCAAGCATGAAAATGGAACGCACCGTGTACGGGCTCAACGAGTCCGGCTGCACGGTCAGCGGCAAGGTAACGCAGTTGATCTGCGACACGTGTGGACGGAGCTATTCGTGCGCCACGCAGAACCTTGACGCGTGGAACGGAGCACGTTGCCGTATCCGCAAATGCCCGGGCAGACTGGTCTCCGGCACTCCCGAAGCCGAAGCCCTGGAATTGCGCTACTATGGCAAGCTGTACTGCGGGGAGCCAGCCGATCGCATCCACGCTGCCGAACACACGGGGCTGCTCAATGGCGATGACCGTGCCAAGGTCGAAGAGGAATTCAAGCGCAAGAACCGCAAGCCCGGCGACGTGAACGTGCTCGCCTGTACGCCAACCCTGGAGATGGGCATCGATATCGGAGACCTCTCCACAGTGATTCTCTCGTCAATTCCGCCTGCCCAAGCCCAGTACATCCAGCGTGCCGGTCGTGCAGGGCGACGTGACGGCAACTCCCTGGTGCTGGCGGTGGCCAATACCAAGGAACACGACACGTACTTCTACCAGCGGCCGAAAGATATGCTTGGAGGCGCGGTGAACCCGCCGCACATCTTCCTCGACGCGACCGCAGTGTTGGAGCGTCAGCTCACCGCCTACGCATTGGATCGTTGGGTGCATGCCATGCTGGATGCCGGCAGCGAACCGGCCGATGTGGTACCCGACAAATTGAAAAACTGTTTGGATAATGTCAACGGCAGCGGCTCCAGCGGGTTCCCGGTGAATTTCCTGAACTGGACAGGCCAACATTCCGGCGAACTGCTCGACGGATTCGGAAGAATGTTCTCATTCTCCGAGGAACTCCGAACGCAGCTCGACGGATTCGTACGCGGTACGGAAGATGGCAGCACCATGGCCAGACGCGTCTACGATGTGTTCCAAAAAACCAACGATACCGTCAGAACGCTGGAATCGCAGAAAAGTGCTGCGAGGCAGCTGCTCGACGAGCTCAAGAAGAAGCCCTCCGACTCATCGTTCGAAGAGCAGCAGCGCGAATGCGAAGATGAGATTCACAATCTTGGCCGCATCGTCACAAGCATTCTCAACACCAACACGTTCAACTACCTTTCCGACGAAGGCATCCTGCCCAATTATGCGTTCCCGGAAACCGGTGTGACCCTCCACACCATCCTCAAAGAGGACAAGGAACCGTCCGATGCGGCACACGGAATCGAGCCTGCCGCGCAGGACAAGACGAAACGCAGGGGGAAGGCCACGCGTGATTTCGTGCGCCCGGCGGCCACGGCCATCACGGAACTGGCGCCGGGAAACACGTTCTTCGCGGGCGGACGCAAATACAAAATCAGCCGCGTGCTATGTTCGAAAGGCGGTGCCGACGACGAACTGGCAATGTGGCGCCTATGCCCGAACTGTTCGCACGCGGAACCCGCCTCCAGCACCGAGAACCTCGCCAGCTGTCCCTCCTGTGGGTCAATGCAGTGGGCCGATAACGGCCAGAAAAGGCCGATGCTGCGCATCGACACCGTCATATCCGATGAGACCTACAGCGAAAGCCTGATTGAGGACACCTCCGACAGCAGACCCAAGACTCAGTTCCTGAAGAATACGATGGTGGACATCGATCCGGCGGACATCCAATCGGGATGGCAGTTCAAGGGAATCACGAACTTCGGATTCGATTACACGCCGCAGGGTACAGTCCGTGAAATCAACTTCGGACAGGTTTCTGATAGGGGAGCCTCGGTGGAAATCGCCGGTAGCAAGGAGATACGTAACGGTTTCAACGTGTGCCTGAAATGCGGCGCGTTGCTCGGCGAGCGCGAATCACGGCACGCCTACTTCTGTCCGGAACGCAAGAAGGCGCAGGAACAGCAGTTGGAGCAATCGGAGCGGAACGGCACGTGCCTGTTCCTATACCGTGAGGTCAAATCGGAAGTGCTACGTATGCTCGTGCCAGGGCTTGCCGATGCCCAAGGTGCGGACGGTGCTGCGGAGTCGTTGACCGCCGCAGTGATGCTTGGGCTGCGTGAACGCTTCGGCAATGTGGAACATCTACAGGCGACACTCATGAACGAGCCGTTGCCGGATAACTCCGGACTGCGCAAAACCTATCTTGCACTATACGACACAGTGCCCGGAGGAACTGGCTATCTTAAGCAGCTGTCCGATCCGGATACGATGTTCGAGGTGTTTTCCAGGTCAAAGGAAGTCATGAAGCATTGCGAATGTGCAAAGAACGGCGGCGACGGGTGCTACAGATGCCTGTATGCATACAGACAAAGCCAGGACCTGAAACTTATTTCCCGTAAGACCGCGCTGGCGATGCTCACGGGCATCCTCGACCCGTCCAACAAACGCAGTCGTGTGAAGACCGTTTCGAAGATCAACACGAACAAACTGTTCGACAGTGGACTCGAACAGCAGTTCATCGAAGCTCTCCGGTGCATGCATGCCCATCCCTTCGCGGAATCCGACGATGCCAAGGGACGTCGTGCCATCGTCAAGGACGAATTCATCAATAGCAAACCCGGATATTCCATCACCGTGAACGGAAGCGTGTGGAGCGTCGAGCCACAAGTCGCGTTGGGGCCGGCCGATGGGGTCGCGATTCCCTGCAAGCCTGATTTCGTGCTGACGGTCAGCAATATCGACGAATCCGGTGACGTGGTCGAACATGACGGAAGAAAGCCGGTTGCCATCTTCACCGATGGTCTGCAATACCATGCAGGCATCGTCGCCCAGGATTCCCTGAAGAGGGAAGCGCTTCGTCAGGCAGGCTATCGCATATGGTCTTTGGATTATGACGATGTGATCGGATACGTGCAGGGCAAGGATGCGGCGCAGCTCGCCGATCCGATGCTGGCACCCAAGTCCATGCCGTCTCCGGTGGCTTACAAGAGCACGATTGGCAAGAGGACTGACGAATTCAACCCCAGCGAAGTTTCGGCAATGGCCATGCTGGAATATTATCTCGCGGAACCGGATGCCGAACGGATATTCGCCATCCAAGCGCTGGCAATGAGCTATGCTCTGAATCCGCGAAACAAGAACGTTGAACCTCAGGCCGTGGATATGCTGCATCGGAATGAAGCGTTGCACGGCGAGAACGAATCGACATTCATGATTTGCTCGTCCTGGAATCCTTCGAACTGCACGAGACTGAAATTCCAATCCGGTTTGTGCATTGGAGAGGATATGCGGACCACCGAACCCCACGTCGGCATGGTGTTCTCGGACATTCAACGTGATGCCGCGAAAGCAAAGAACGATGATTATAATCCGTTGGATGCTTTGGACGAGAACGAGGCAGAGGCGTTCAAAACGCAGTGGGCAGCCTTCTGGCATTTTGCGAACGTGATGCAATTCTCGGAATACTTCCATGCTATCGGTGATGCTGCGCTACGTGACGAATCCATGTACGAGCCGCTTCGCAACGGCCTGCGGAACGCTCCTGATCTGCAGAAAGACAATGATTCCGAATGGAACGATATTCTGGCGGATCCGACCTACGTGTATTGCGCGGATGAAACCAAGGAGGCCGTCAAACGGTTTATTGAGTCTGACATACCGGCACCGGATGCACTCGGATATGAGCTGCTGGACGAGAACGAGGAAATCATTGCTCAGGCAGAGCTCGCATGGGAGGATGGGAAGATCGTGTTTTTCCCGTCCTACGACTTGCAATCCGACCGAGAGAACGCCGACGAATTCGTCAAGCGCGGCTGGACTATCATTACGGAAAACAACGATGACCTTGACAAGGTGTTCGCTTCACTGACGGAAGGCATGGAACGCTGATGGCAGATATACGTACGATGAACAAACCCGTGGTCGCACTCGGCAGCGATCTCATGCGCAGCCTGCTCGAGCTGCCTAAGAAAGCGCAGAAACATGCCACGACGTTTCTGACAAAATTCCAGGCGAATCCTCGATCATCTGGAATCAATCTGGAACGAATCGCCAATGCGGCGGACGAAAAACTGTATTCCGCGCGCATCGACCAGCGATATCGCGCCATCATCGCTTTCCAGAAAAGCAGCAACGTGTACGTTTTGCTGTACGTTGGAGACCACGATGACGCCTACAAATGGGCGGAAACAAAGCGAATCAGCGTCAACCCGAATACGAGGGCCATCCAGCTGTACGATATGGCTCCTCAAGAGGAAATCGACGCGGCAATACGTGACGATCTCCAAAACGAAGTTGGATGGGGGAGCGTTGCCGCAAATGTGCCCCAACCGGATTCCGCTGTACCGGAATCCGTTTCTCCTCCCATGGAAGACCATTACGGCACGAATCACGGAACAGCTTCAGCTAGTGCGACTTCAGCCGTGGCGTCCAAGACGCCGCAGCAGGCACCACGGCAAGCCTCCGAACCTCATACCGGTCCGCTTCCCGACACTTACCGGGCATTGACGGACAATGACATGCGCCGGTTCGGTGTGCCTGACATGTACGTGCCGGTCATGTGCACGAGAAAAACATGGGAAGCGTTTGAACGGTGGGGGTCCAAACTCCCGAAGGATGCCTTCGCGTACCTCACTTTCGTCGCTGAAGGACTTCCCAAGTCCGAGGTCTTCGGTCTACTTGATGAGACTGAAGGCCAGACCAGCGACAGGCTGGGGCTGGAACAGCAGATACCCGCCTCGTCCATCGATTCTGGCGAAGAGACCGATCCGGGGGACTTCCGTGCCGCTCTATCAAGCTATGCATCACAGCAGTCTTTCGTGGTCGTGCAGGGAGAAGCGGATCTCAAACGTATTCTGGATGCGCCGCTGGAACAGTGGCGTGTGTTCCTGCATCCATCGCAGCGTCTTTATGTGGAACATGATTACCATGGTCCGTTCCGCCTGCTCGGCGGTGCCGGTACGGGAAAGACCGTGGTGGCCATGCATCGCGCGAAACGTCTCGCTGCAAGACTGCTGAGAAGCGGTAGCCGTCAGAAAGTGCTGTTCACCACATACTCGCGTAATCTTGCCACCGATATTGCATCGAACCTGAAACTCATCTGCACGCCAGACGAATTCAATACCATCGACGTGGTCAATCTCGACAAGCTCGTAAAAGATCTGCTGACGGGGCATGGCTATTCCGGTGAGATTTGGTATGACGGTATCTCCGACTATGGCAACGATCTTGACGCCGCGTGGCGTAAGGCTATCGCGTCCATCGGCGTGAACGATCCGAAACTCACGGTTTCCTTCTTCAAAAGTGAGCTCAGCCAGGTAATTGTGCCGCAACAGGTGCGGAATGCTGCCGATTACATGCGCGTGCTGCGCAAGGGGCGCGGTACGAGATTGAACCGAGCCCAGAAGCTGGCCGTATGGCAGGTTGTGGAAACGTATCGTCGTATCATGCAGGCAAACAACGCGTACGATGTGGACACGGCCATGCAGAACGTTGTGTCATTGCTCACACAGGGCGATATGCCAAGGAAATATGCGCATGTGGTGGTCGATGAAGGGCAGGACTTCTCCACGCCGGCATACCGTGTGATTCGTGCTCTGGTGGATGAGGGAGACAATGATATCTTCATCGTCGGCGATGCACAGCAGCGCATCTACGGGCATATCGCGGTGCTATCGAAATGCGGCATCCGAATCCAGGGGCGTGCCCGCAAATTGCGGATCAACTATCGCACCACCGAACAGATTCGTAGCGCAGCCGACTCCATTTTCCGTAGTTCCGGCGCCGATGTCGCGGATTCAGTGTTCGCGGCTGTTCATGGTATCGAAGATGCTTCACCGGCCACAACGTTCGATGACCTGGACGGAGGGGAGAGTCCGACCGGCGATAGCAGATCGTTGATGAGCGGTCCCGTTCCCGAAGCGCTGCGGTTTGCATCCCAGTCAGATGAGATGGATGCCGTTAGGGAATGGATTTATGGATTGTGCGGCACGGCGGAAGACGCGGCCAGCGATGAGTCCGACGGCGGGCGTGTGGATCCGCGTAATGTGTGTGTGGTGGCAAGAAGTCGCTACTGCATCGACCAGTGGTATAAGACGCTTGATGACGGCTTGCCGTATGGCGTGTACCGGCTTGATAGGGATGCAGAAAACAGGCAAAGGCAAGGAATTCGCATCGCCACCATGCATCGAGTCAAAGGTCTGGAATTCGACTATGTGGTGGTAGTCGATGTGAACGATGGTGTATGCCCGCCGAAGCCCGCGTTGCAATCTGCCGGTGCCGATCCGGCTGCGTTGAATGACATCTACAGGGAGGAACGAAGTCTCATTTATGTGGCTATGACACGTGCCAAAAAGGGTGTGCTGCTGACTGGCGTCTCGGCGCATGTGAGGTAAGGGAAGAGGAGCACCATGGACGCTGGAAAGAAAATCCTGCTGGACTTATTGACCGGTTCGCTTCGGTTCGTGGTTCCGGTGTATCAGCGCAGATACTCATGGGGCGAGACGCAGTGCCGGCAATTGTGGGCCGACATCGTAACGGCTGGCAGGCATCCTGAGAGAACGCATTTCACCGGATCGATCGTGTGGATGCAGGACGGCGGCATCGGTCCGGATGGTGTCAGCCGGTGTCTGCTCATCGACGGCCAGCAGCGCCTCACCTCGGTGACTCTGCTGCTTATCGCACTGGCCGAATATGCTCGCGAACACCCTGAGAACCTGCGATTCTCCACAGACATGCTTATCGACCGTGGCTATATTGTCGACAAGTACGCAACCGGCGAAGGCCGCTACAAGCTGACGCTTTCCGGCGACGATAGGGAAGTGCTGCACAGCATGTGCGACCATGCGATCGCCCCAGATCGGCCGGACCATGCCAATATGGGTTCCCGGCTGGAAACGAACCTCGATCTGTTCCGTTCACTGGTCGCCGCAATCGATGATGCGAACGTGGTGTGGAACGGTCTGCAGCGTCTCGAAGTCGTGTCTGTCACCTTGGACCAAGATCGTGACGAACCGCAACTGGTATTCGAATCAATGAATTCCACCGGGCTTGATCTGGAGACTTCCGACCTGGTACGCAACTACATGCTCATGGGGTGCTCCATGGCCGAGCAGAAAACCTTATACGAAGACTATTGGCTGCCCATGGAACGTGTTCTCGGCAACCTCTCATTCGATGCATTCCTGCACGACTGGATGGTCGTTACATTGAAAAAGCCCGTGCTCAAAGGCCGCGTCATGTACGCGGAATTCAAACGTTTCGCGGCCGACAGTTCCTTGCTGCGCATGGAACGCACGCGTAATCTTCTGGCGAACATGCTGGAATACGCCAAATACTATGCCGCTATCAAAGGCGTTGCCGCCGCTGGCAGCGGCGATATGAACGTGGACCGCCGTCTCGAATCAATTCAAAAACTGGTCAGCACGGTTACGGACCCGTTGGTTATGTACATGTTCGCGGCATGGAAGCGTGATCGCGTAAGTTGTGATGGACTGCTGCGCATGCTTGCGGATCTTGAATCGTATCTGTTCCGCAGAATGATCTGCTCGGTATCCAGCAACGGATTGAACAAGCTCGTTCCGTCGCTGATCGTCAGACTTGATTCGGCTGAAGATGATTTGGCCGAAACCTTCGCCGCACTACTCATCACCGAGACCGCCAAAGCCACACGCATGCCTGCGGACAGTGAATTCAGACAGGCGTTGCTCGGCGAGAACCTGTACCGGCCGGCCTGGCGATGCAAGTATCTGCTTGCCGGCTTGGAGAACTATAACCACCCCAAGGATCCGCGGTCCTTCAGCGAATACACCATCGAACACATCATGCCGCAGAACGCCATTGCGCACGCCGAATGGCGCAATATGCTCGCAGACCTCGACCGATTCCCGCTATTGGTGAACAGTCTGGGTAATCTGACGCTGACCGCATACAATTCGGAGCTTTCCGACGGAACGTTCGAACAGAAGAAGAACCGTGCGGTCGGCGGATACGATAGCGAATACCTATCCATTTCCGCGGAACTGCATGATGCTTTGCAATGGGATGAACAGAAGATCGCGCAGCGCGGAGCCAGACTTGCCGATCTCGCACTGCAGGTGTGGGTACGGCCCACGGCGGGGGAACAGGTTATGTGGACTTTGCATAATCGGAACGCGCGCCAAGGGGAACGTGAACAGAATGCCGTTGATTTCGCTGATTTGTGCAGACGCGGAGTCCTCGCGGCCGGAGATGTGCTGGAAAGCTGTTACGCTGGCGTAACCGCCACGGCTACCGTAACCGAAGACTATCGCATCCGCTTGGCCAACGGCGAGATATTCGACAGTCCATCCGGCGCGTTTCGCCGTGCCAGAATGCTCGAAACCGGCGAGGACAAGCAGGTCAACGGGTGGACAGTGTGGAAAGTCGCGGACGGCAGAACTTTGAACGAATTGCGGTGAGTCGGCAGTAATATCTCGCTGCGGCGTAGTTTCTGGAATGGATTGTACGAATATGCCGCAACACGGGCTGATTTTGTCGACGTGGGTTCGGAAATCTGCCACCCAGATGGGACGCTGAATATCCGTGGCGGCTATATTACGTCGACCTGTACTTCACCGACACGTTCCAGTACGCGAAGCTCTACACCATGAGGGATTCCGTTGAACGGATACTGGCAAATCTGGGCGAGGTGATGTGGAACGAGCCGGAAGCCGACAAGAAAAACCGGCATCTTTGGGTACGGCATGATGTGGATTTCTCCGGCGATATGACGGACGCCTACCAATGGATGACAGACGGACTGCTCGCCATGCGCAATATGTATGAGCTGCTCGGCTGATGTTTTGGTCGTTTCGACTGCTGTGCGTTCAATACTTCATACAATGAACGCAGTCATCCGAAAAGAGGCCGTCATGAAATATGGGATGAGAAAACCTAACTGGAACATCTACGACGCCGAAACGAACGACATGGCCACGAAAATCCACAACAACCAATGCATGGTGAACTGACGGAAACGATTGTAGCCGGCGCCGTCTAGCATGCAATATGGGAAATGACGCCGGCCACAACGACCGGCCAAGACGGACGGAACACACGAAAAGGCGAATCAAACACAGCATGGGCAAGAACGGCACGCAACCAACAACGAAAAACGTCACACCGGCGGTCACGCCATGGGGTAAGAACCGTGTGAAGAACACCGAAACCGGCAAGCACGTGCTCATCATGCCGGGCATTGGATACACCGTAGACCGACCGCTGCTGTACTGGGCAGCGCAGGCGCTTGCGGCCAACGGATGGTTCGTGGACCGGCTCGACCTGAAACTGACGGAAAGCGTCGAGTTTCCGGAAATGATCGCCTGCATGGAACGCGTGGTCGACGAGTGGCGCAAGGCGGCGCTCGAACATGCTGCCGAATCGGGTGAGGAGCCGCAGTTGCTGGTCGTCACCAAATCGCTCTCCACACTCTCATATCCGCATTCCGCAAAACTAGGATTGCGCGTGGTGCTGCTCACCCCGGTACTCAATCCGCCGCCATTCGACAAGCACAAGTCGGTCATTCCCGCGCCGCTGCCAGGAACTGCCAGCAGCCCTATGCCACTAATCTGCGCAGGTGACGCCGACCCATACTACGATGACGCCAAAGCGCATCTGCTCACCGACCATGTGCGCACGTACGCTGGTGCCAACCATTCCATCGAAGTGCCGGACGATTGGCAGACGTCGCTCGACTACCTGAAACAGGTCACGCAGGCCATCGTCGACTACGCCGGCTGAAAAGAACGGGACGGAATATGCGCATCGTATTGCAGAAGGTCAGCGAAGGATCCGTCGACGTGGTCGACGAGACAAGCGGAGAAGTCGACACCACATTCGAACCACAGCATATAGGCATCGGCTATGTGCTGCTCGTCGGAGTGGAAGACACGGACGGAGCGAAACAAATCGACTGGCTCGCCCGCAAAATCGCCAACCTACGCGTCTTCGAAGACGAGAACGGCAAAATGAACCGTTCCATCCACGACGTGAACGGTAGTGTGCTGTCCATCTCCCAATTCACGCTATACGCGAACGTGCGCAAAGGCAGCCGCCCAAGCTTCGTGAAAGCCGGAGCGCCCGCGCACGCCGAACAGACATGGCACGGATTCAACGACGCCCTGCGCGCACAAGGACTCGAAGTAAAAGAAGGACGATTCGGCTCCCACATGCGCGTGCGGCTCGCCAACGACGGTCCAGTCACCATCATCTTTGACACCGACGAACTCGGCGTCTGACCCAGAACCCAACGTGAAACCCTATATCCGACGATTGTCATAGGGTAAAACGCATGGGAATATGGAACGACCGCAAATTGATCGTCAACTGCCTGCCGTTGACCGAATCCGAACGCGCGCAATTCATACGTGCTGCGAAAGACATACCACAGGAATTCGTCGGCGATTCGACCCAACGGGGAAGCATGAGCTGGACCGCCGCAGTACCGGAGGAGCTCAAAGCCAAAGCCACCGCGGTCATCGGCAACATCGCGCCCGAGGAATGCGCGCAATGCCCCAAACTCGAATGGCTGCAAACTTGGAGTGCCGGAGTCGACAAATACCAGCGACCCGGCATCCTACAGCCCGGATCCATGCTCACCAATGCCACCGGAGCCTACGGACAAAGCGTCTCCGAACACATGTTCGCCATGATGTGGGCCATCATGAAGAACCTGCACATCTATGCGGCAAGCAACCCGAATGCCATGTGGCAAGACGCGGGCCGCGCCGTCAGCCCCAACGGAAAAACGGCGCTCGTCATCGGAACCGGTGACATCGGATCACACTTCGCACGACTCTGCAAAAACGTCGGAATGACAACCATTGGCATTCGCCGTAATCCCGCCGTCGAAGCGCCGGGCGTCGATTATATGGTCGGTTTCGATTCCCTCGACGACGTGCTGCAATACGCCGATGTGATCGCCATGTGCGTACCATCCACTCCGACAACGTACCACCTGCTCAATGCGGAACGCATCGCATCTCTCAAACCTGACGCCATCATCATCAACGCGGGCCGCGGCGACGCCATTGAAAGTCAGGCGCTTGCCGACGCGCTCGCGGAAGGACGAATCCATGGCGCCGCGCTCGATGTGACCGAACCGGAACCGCTGCCGGCCGACTCACCGCTGTGGTGCGAGCCGAAATGCCTCATCACCCCACATGTGGCGGGAGGCAACCATCTTGAGATCACCGAACGCAGTATCATCTCCATTGCATTAGGCAACGTCCGCTGCTACGCCAACGGTCAGTCGCTCGACAATCGCATGCCCATCAAAAGCTGACGGTCGCGCGTGCGGGGAGACCCGTATGATGGCAGTCGGGAAGAAAGGAAAGGGTATGACATTGAACAAATGGCGTCGTGCGACGGAATGGTTTATGACGGCATTGGCGTTGGTGTTCCTGTTCGCGTATTCGTGGGAAGTTCTGGCGAGGACGCATATCCTGTTGTGTGAAATGGTGATCAACATCATCTGGATGGTGTTCATCGCCGACTGCGTCGTTTCGATCCTGCTGGCAGAAGATAAGAAAACTTGGTTCAAAGACAATCTGCTGATGCTGGTGTCCATCGCATTGCCCGTCTTCAGGCCGTTGAGACTGCTGCGTCTGGTGGCAGTGCTCAACGTGCTTAATCGTACCGGTGGCATGGCGGTGCGTGGGCGCATCACACTGTACACATGCTGCAGCGTGACACTACTGATGTATATCGGCGCCCTTGCCGAATTGGATGTGGAACGTGGGGTTCCAGGCGCTTCCATCACCGATTTCGGTGAAGCGATATGGTGGTCGTTCGTGACCGTCACCACAGTCGGCTATGGCGATTTGTCCCCGGTGACATGGCAGGGAAGATGCATCGCCATCGGACTGATGATAACCGGCGTTGCCCTGATTGGCATCGTCACCGCGACGCTGGCTTCATGGATCGTCGACCGTGTTCGTGACGAGACCGACAAGCGCGCGGATGAGGCGGAATCGGAAACGGAACAGTTGCGCCACAATGTGCGGGAACTGACGGACACCGTCAACCAGCTGCGCGATGATATTGCGCAGCTGCGCAGGTTATAGCGGTTCTCATGCCTGCAACGGTATTATCGGTCGGTTCCACGGCCAACGCGGATCCAACCGATAAGCCGACAACCAACCCCACGGCCAGCAATCCGGACAATACGGACATCATCGAATTGTGACGACGCCACCCTCGCGCTGCTGGAATCCGAACCGGTGGAACTCGATCCATGGCAGCCGCTCACCAAGCGTTGCCGCTGATATAACCGGTATGGAGCGAAGCCGTGGCTGGGATTGCAGCCACGGCTTTCCTGTTCCGCTGTGCTGATACTCTTTCATAAGAACAAATGTGCGAACGATTGGGGTTCAGTTGGCGGATACTTTGCCATGGCTTTCCGACGAACTACGCAGCGAATGCAGCACGCCGGTACTGCAACGCGCACGCGGAATCCGCAACCAATGGCAGGGCAAAATGAGCGCCCTGACCTGCCTGAACGATCCGGAATCCGACCGGATCACCCTATGTGCCGTCGTACGTGGAAGCACATCGCCCTCCAGCAGGTATGATGTGCAGGCCACGCTTGATTTGCATGATGAGCTTTTCTTGGCCAGGTATTGCTCCTGCCCCGCGTTCAACGGTTCGCAGCACGGTTATGGCACGTATTCGTCAGCATATTCACCCAGCTACCGCAACAATCCAAATTATCGCAGTTTCGACGATGATGACGATGAATATGATTACGTCGACGATTATGATGATTTCGGTTCAGGATCAACGTTCGGTCACGTGCAGGACGATGACGAGTTCGATTCGGATTCGGCTGGGGGACGCCGCTATACCGGCATGTGTAAGCATGTCGCCGCAATGCTGCTGCTGTTTCTTGACCAGCCCGAACGGTTCCACGGATTCAAGCGAAGTGGCGTGACCTCGCATATCCTCTCCGACTATATGCGTGCGCTGGATGCGAAGAATGACAATACCGGTCAAAGCGCGCAGCTTGACGTGCTCAAGCGCATCGTCGACGCGAAAAGCCGTCTCGCCGACGAGCAACGAGGCGTCATTACGCAAGAGGCCGCGAAAACAAAACGCAAGAGCGGTTCCATCATAGTGAAACCGGGAAGTGTGCGTCTGGAGCCCACGCTGATCATGAACCGTGAGCTGTGGAGCCTGACGTTGAAAATCGGCTGCGGCGACGCAAGTTATATCATCAAAAGCATTTCCAAATTCGTAGCCGACATGCACGACGAAGCATACGTGTCATACGGGCAGAAACTCTCGTTCACCCACACTCCGGATATGCTCGAACCGTTCTCGCTGCAGCTGTTCCGATTCCTGCAAGGTGTTGTTGGATCACGTGTCGCCGCACAGCTGCAGAACAACTACTATTACGCGCCAGACGTGCGTATCGAACGTGAAATCATGCTTACCGATGGGGAATTGTGCGATCTGCTGAACCTGTTCGGAGCGGAATCGCAACAGGACTACATCGAAGACGTGCTGATAGCACGTGGGCCGGTGGAAGCTCCCAAGCATGAGGAACGTGAGAGGGCGCGGCAGCTCACTCCGGATGATTTCGCCCATACGGATGATACCGCTCCGGACTATGTCGAAGTGACCACGCCAGGGGAGCCCAGATCGCATACTATCGCCATATTCGATGGCAATCCGCAATTTCGATTCATCGCCGAATATGTGAAGGAAGGCGCTTCGTCGGGCGTGCGTATCACGTCGAACCGTACCATCACGGATCGGATTGTCGGGCAGCGGGGTGTGTATCTCATGAGTGCCGAACATAACGGCACTCCGACGGATTCCCACATGATGCCAGTGAGCGGATTCTTCCGTTGCACCGACAGCATCCTTCCCGCAGTGGACGCGTTGATGACGTTGTGCGCGTCGAACGTTAGCGATGGTGTGTTCATCGCAGACAACGACTGGCCCATGTTCGCACGAACAATACTGCCAAAACTTACCGAGGCGGGCATTGGCTTCGATATTCCGCAGGAAGTCGCCGAACGGATGGGAGTCGACTGCCAGATTGAATTCTACTTGGACCGTGATCTGCAGGGCATCACCTGTGAGGCTGTGGCACGATACGGTGATTTCGTGTTCCAGTTGGTGCCGACCGCTAAAGCACTACGAGGCGTGATTAATCCGGATTCGCGGTCGAAAGCGGCGCTCATCAAACGAGATACGGCTCGCGAATCATTCGCGGTGCAGGTGGTTCGCCAGCTTTTCCCGACATGGAGTTCCATTGACGTGGCGCGGGTTCGTGAGGAAGACGAACAGACGATTCTGCTCTTGCTCACCGAAGGCGTGGATATTTTGCGCTCGGTCGGGCAGGTGTTCTCCACGGCCGCGTTCGACGGCATGATGATGCCAAGCAGCCCTACAGTGAAGGTCGGACTGTCCATCGACTCGAATCTGGTTGAGATTTCGCCGATAGCCAACGAAGTGCCGATGAACGAGGTCGGTGCGTTGCTGAATTCTTACCGCAGGAACCGCCGCTACCATCGCTTCAGGGACGGTACGTTCGTAGATCTGAAGAACGCCGATCTGCATGAACTTGATCAGATTGCCACAGATCTTGACCTTGATGAGCAACAGCTTGATTCCGGAAGAATCACCATTCCTGGATATCAGGCGTTCCTCTTGGATGCTCAAGTTGATGACGATGGCAAAAGCGAATCGTTCGTCGACTATGTCAACGATGTGAAAATCATCGACCCGAAACGATATGAAGTGCCCAGCAACCTCAAGAACGTACTGCGCCCATACCAGGTGGAAGGCTTCCAATGGCTTTCCACCTTGTGGGACAAAGGCTTCGGTGGCATTCTCGCCGACGAAATGGGTTTGGGCAAATCCGTGCAATTGCTGTCACTGGTGGAAGCTCGCAAGGGGAGCGGTCCAGCGTTGATTGTCTGCCCGGCATCCCTGGTATACAACTGGGCTGCCGAATGCGAGAAGTTCACGCAGGATCTTACCATCGAAGTCGTGGCAGGCACGAAAGCACAACGGCGCAAACTCATCGCAACCGTGGCGCAGCAATGGAACAATTCGACTGAGACCAACGAAACGCAGCAAACCGATGTGGTGATCACCTCTTATGATTTGCTGCGTCGAGACGTGGATGATTATGCCGACTGCCGATTTGCATTAATGGCACTTGACGAAGCTCAATACATCAAAAACCATGCCACCAAACTAGCCAAAGCCGTCAAGCAAATCACCGCCGAACACCGGTTCGCATTGACGGGAACCCCCATCGAAAACCGGTTGAGCGAACTGTGGAGCATATTCGACTTCCTCATGCCCGGATTGCTCGGAACCTACACGAAGTTCCGAGAAAAATACGAACAGCCGATCATGGCACCCGGTTCGGAACATTCCGTCATGGCCGACAAACTGCAGGCTTTGGTCGGACTGTTCATTAAACGACGTCTGAAAAAAGACGTGCTTACCGATCTGCCCGACAAGTTCGAAAACGTGCTCACCGTCAAATTGGAAGGCGAACAGCGCAAACTCTATGCGGCACATGAGCAACGGTTGCGCGCCACCCTTACCAAAACCAAGGATGCCGACTTCAATGCCAAGAAAATCCGCATTCTTGCCGAATTCACGTTGCTACGCGAAATCTGCTGCGATCCGAGACTCGTCTATGCGGATGCGAAAAATGCTTCCGCCAAGCTTGACGCCATTTGCGAACTCGTATCCACGTGCATGGACGAAGGCAAGAAAGTGCTTGTATTCTCGCAGTTCACTTCATTCCTTGACCTGATTGGTACACGTTTGGCTGAGCATGGCGTGAACTTCTACACCATCACCGGCGAGACACCGAAGAAACGCCGTGTGGAACTGGTAGACGAATTCAACGGCAACGATGTTCCCGTATTTCTCATCTCGCTCAAGGCGGGCAACACGGGACTGAACCTTGTGGGCGCATCCGTAGTGGTGCACGCCGACCCTTGGTGGAACGCCGCCGCGCAGAACCAGGCCACCGATCGTGCGCATCGTATCGGTCAGACGCAGGATGTGAACGTGTACCAAATCGTAGCCAAAGACACCATCGAGGAACGCATCCTCAAACTTCAGGAGAAGAAAAGCGAACTCGCCCAACAGTTCACCGACTGTACCGCATCCGGAGGCGTCGGCACGCTCAGCAAAGACGACCTACTCGACCTGCTGGCATAACAATCAACGTACCTGCCGTTTGCTTGAACGCACATGCTACGAAAGCAACAGGCCACACCGTGCGGCAACGCACCATGAGGCGACGTTCATGCCATAGGCAAAGGCACATAAGGCTAAGATCATGGTTTCCGGATTCGAAAGATGATGCTTGATGATAATAGACGCCAGTGAGACGCGATTTGCATATTTTCGAAGATAAGAGTATATGTTGCCATGCAAGTTTCAGGGAAGGTGAAAATCCTTACTGGCGGTAACGGTACGACTGACGTTCATAACAGTCCCATGCCGAAGCCCGCGACCCGCGAAAGCGGCTGATCCGGTGAGAATCCGGGGCCAACGGTCAAAGTCCGGATGGAAGAAACGGGGCTCAACATGAGTGTATCCTCACCAAATAATACCCAAAACAACACCGCCGAAATCGCCAGCGAAAGCATGACGCGTCCCGACAACGCGCATTCCACAGGCGTGGCCGATTCCGGACGCTGGTCCACCAAACGCATCGCCATGTATGCGCTGTTCGTGGCGCTGTCGATGGCCGTCAGCTTCGTAGACTTTCCCATCATGCCAGGCGTGGAATGGCTGAAATATGATCCGTCCGGCATTGTCAGCCTGGTAGCAGGTTTCGCCTACGGTCCAGCAGCGGCGGCAATCGTCAGCGTGCTCGGTTTCCTGCCGCACCTGTTCACCAACCCATGGGGCACGCTTATGGCCGTACTCGTGGCTTTGGCGCTATCCGTGCCGGCAGCACTGATCTACCGCAGGAACAAGACCCGCAAGGGCGCGGTCATCGGCATCATCGTCGGTGCTATCGTGGCTTTGGTGGTGGCGATTGTGGGCAACCTGATCGTCACGCCGTTCTACGCGCACATGACCACCGCACAGGTCGTGGCATTGATCGTGCCGGCGCTTTTGCCGTTCAACGCGTTGAAATTCACCATCCATGGCGTGATCACCTTCCTGATCTACAAGCCGATCTCCAACCTGTTGAACCGCTGAGCCTCGTTCACCATATCGATTCCGCATATTGATGAATAGGAAGGAACCTTTCGACGTATGGAAGGTTCCTTCCGTTTATGAAAGACGATTCCATGAATCCTGATAGCGACACGAACATCGTTGCGGTCGAATTGCGTGATATTCGTTTCACGTATGACGCCGGCGCGACCTGGGCGCTCGACGGTGTGAACCTGACCATCCGCCAAGGAGAACGTGTATGCTTGGCAGGCCCAAACGGATCAGGAAAATCCACACTTTCACGCATCATTGCAGGGCTTGCCGCACCCGATGCCGGACATGTCACGTTGTTGGGAAACAACGTATTCGATGAAAGCGGTGCGCACGCTGACGCTTACCGCAGCGCCCGGCATGGTATCGGGGCGGTTTTCCAACATCCGGAAGATCAGATCGTCACCACCATTACCGAGGATGATGTTGCCTTCGGTCCGGAAAACCTTGCCATTGCGCATGATGATATCGATATGCGGATCGCCATGTCACTTGACGCAGTTGACATGAGCGAACAGCGAGAAGCCGATCCCGCGCGAATGAGCGGAGGTCAGCAACAGCGCGTCGCCATCGCCGGCATGCTTGCCATGAATCCTGAAATCCTCGTGCTCGACGAGCCTACCGCCATGCTCGATCCGCAAGGCCGCGCCGACATCATGCATATTCTTGACGAATTGCAGCAGCACGGCACAACCATCATTCTCGTCACCCACCATCGTGACGAATTCGCCAATGCTGACCGCATCATTCGCCTAGATAACGGGAGTATCGTGCAAAGCGCTCACGGTGATACTGCAAGTATTCCGGAAATGGACGAATCAGACACAGCGCAAGAAGACAACCCAATTGCCAAATCCAATATCGCAAATGGCGCATCAAAGCCAGCATCGGCTGTACCAATCATTGAAATCCGTAATCTGACATACCAATATCCAAACAGTAACAAGCCTGTGCTCGATAAGCTTTCCATAACCATCAATGCGGGCGAAACCGTGGCCATCACAGGGCATAACGGTGCAGGCAAAACCACCCTCGCGCGTCTTCTCTGCGCGCTTGACCAGCCGCAATCCGGCAACATCACCATCAATACCATTCCTGTCGCACGCCAACGCACCAACGGCAATATGCAGTCGCTCAAACGTGCGGACCGTGAGAAACTGCACGCCACCATCGGCTACGTCATGCAACATCCCGAACGTCAGCTTTTCGCCGAAACCGTAGCCGAGGATATCGCCTACGGACCACGCAACCAACATCTTGACGAAACGCAGGTATCCGAACGCGTCAATCAAGCCATGACGCTGCTGCATATCGAGCATCTTGCCGATCGTTCGCCATTCGACCTTTCCGGCGGACAACAACGACTTGCCGCCATAGCGGGCGTCATCGCATGCCAACCGCAGATCCTTATTATGGACGAGCCGACCGCAGGACTTGACGAGGCGGCTACAACCCGCGTGCACGATCTCATCCAAACCCTCCACGCACAAGGCGTCACCGTACTCATCATTTCCCATTCACAAACGGAAATCGACGTGCTCGCAGATCGAGTGATCGCGCTTGATCGCAGACAAAACGGTAATGTCGCTACTCGAAATATCGAAGCCAATGGCACTTCCGAAACGGCAGGTTCGAAGAATCCGCACGCGATTGACTCCGGACGTGCAAAGGGAGACGTCCGTGAAAACCGCAGTTTTATGGAACGGCTTGACCCGCGCGTGAAGATGGTGAGTGCGTTGGCGATCATGTTCTCCGCGTTCGCCATCAGATCCTTCTGGCAGTTGCTTGTGGCCGCACTGCTGACCGGCATGATCGTTGCGATATCAGGCATCGGCGTGAAACAACTGTTCAAATCGGTTCACGTGTTCCTCGCATTGTTCGTGTTCTGCGGACTGCTCAATATATTCTTCGTCCGATCCGGCAACGTTCTTACGAACATCGGGCCGATTCCAATCACCGACGACGGTGTGCGTATCGCCATACTGTACGCCTGCAGATTCGTCGTGGTCATTATCGTCGGAGCGGTATTCCTTGCCACCACCACGCCCACGGCCATCACCGACGCATTCGAAGCGTTGCTCAAACCTTTCGCAAAATTAGGCATGCATGCGCAGGAGATCGCGTTGGTGATGAGCCTCGCATTGCGGTTCCTGCCCACGTTGGGAAGCGAAGCGAAAGCCATTGTGGATGCGCAATCAGTCCGAGGCGGCAGCATTGAAACGGGAACATTCGTGCAGCGGATCAAAGCGATGACCGCCATTATCATTCCGGTATTCGCAGGAGCGATACGCCATGCCGATAATCTCAGCCTTGCACTCGACGCACGATGTTACGAGGAAGGCATCATGCGCACGCACTGGCGAATCATGCGGATCGCCAAACGTGACATCGCCGTAGTCGGTGTGGGTGTGTCGTACATTGCCGCGTTGGCTCTGATCGCTGGACTATGCTGAGCATTATCCACTGGTGTACCGCTATGAGAGCGTCGCATTGCTTGACGTAATTGCAGCGGGGAAGATGGCGGGACCGCGTATGCCCGCGTCGGGGACACTGCTGGCCATCCCGGACGGGCATGGCACTCCATTGATCGCATTGGAAAACGAAATCGCCGAAGAAGCACGTCTGAACACGCGCAGGAACATCGAAAACGGTGTGAACGCCATCAAAGGCGCGGGAGGAGTGATATGCAAGGTTTTACTGCCCTCACGCTACTCTTAAGCAAGCATCATAGATAGGAATGGAACAAGTTATGGCATTAACCAAGAAGCAGGTCAAGCAGTTGCGCGGCCTGGCCACCAAGCTCAATCCGCTCATCCAGGTCGGCAAGAACGATTTGAGCGAAAACGCCATCAAGCAGGCGGACGAGACCATCGAAAAGCGTGAGCTCATCAAATGCTCTGTGCTCGATGGATCCGGACTGACGGCTAAGGAAGCAGGCGAGGGGTTGGCCGAAGAACTGAATGCGGAACTCGTACAGGTTATCGGCAACCGTTTCGTGCTCTATCGCCGCTCCCACCGCGATGACGTGGAGCATATTCGTCTCGTACGCGAATAAAGCGGGAAACTGACGCGACCAAACATAACAGGGCGGGTGCTTTCTGAAAACCAATCAGAAGGCATCCGCCCTATTGCAATGAAAATAAACAATCGGAAGTCAAGAAGACATGCGATGGAGCGGTGTCAGCGCTCCTGATTCCATTCGGACTTCCACGTGTACTGCATGTCGTACGCGCTGGCCCAGAACATGTACTCGTTCTCCACGCCGGTCACGAAAATGTCAATCAGCTCGCGCTTGCGCTCCTCGCTCACGTCGGCTACCAGCTTTTCGATATGATCGAGCAGCCATACGGAATCCTGCCAGAATTCGTCGGTCTTATACATGTCGACCCAGCTTTTGTACGGATTGTCGTCAAGCGTGTCGGCAAACTCGGCGGCAAGACGGTAGCCATAATCCGCATACACCCAGGCGCACGGCAGCACGGCCACAAGAATGTCGAGAATGTCCTTGCCGTAGGCGATGGAAAGGATATTCGACGTGTAGGCGCGCGCGAAGGCCGACTGACGTACATTGTTCATCTGCTCTTCGGTGATGCCATAGCTGGCCAAGTAGGAACGGTGCACTTCGGTCTCCACCTGCAGGGCGCCGTTTTGCACCTTGAGCATGAACGCCATGATTTCAGGGTCGGTGGTTTTAGCCAATCCCAGAGCGTGCACTCTGGCGTAATCGTTCACATAACGAAAATCCTGCAGCAGATAGAAGGCGAAACGTTCGCGTTGCAGTGTACCTTCGCCAAGCTCGCGGATGAACGGCTGCTGGTAGCCTTCCTCCCAAACCAGGTCAGCGGCCTTGCGCATGCGCTGCGCGAACGGCGGAAGATTGTTGCGTTGGATGCCTTTGGTGGCGTCGAACGCATAATCGAAATCGGTTTTTGATGTCACAGCAGTCACTAGACATGCCTCCCTACGCTGGTGTTAGCCATCAGGTTCAAAGGGTTCAGACCTCACTTGGCCCATCTCAACCCGACAAACACGGGTTCCCCTGCATTACGCCGTACATTATGGCAAAGCCGCCCGAAATGTGCAAGGACCTGTTCGCAGAATGGAATCGTGCCGCACGATGCGAACGCCGTCGATGTTCGGTTGAGGGCGAGTGCAAGAATGGAACGCATGACTGAAAAGCAAGTTGCGAAGAACACCATCGGAAAGCTGGCTATCGTCGTGGTGACGTACAAGCGTCAGCAGCTGCTCGCCACCCTGTTCGAGTCCATCGAAAAACTCACTGTGGCGCCGTGGCGCATCATCGTCGTGGACAACGAGCACAGCGACGTGACCCAAGGCATGGTCGACGATTTCCGTGAAGCGGTCACCGCGCAGTGGGGCAATACCATCGCCGACCAGTCGGGCAACGAAAGTCGCGTGGTGTACGCGCCGCAATCCGACAACCTCGGCGGCGCAGGCGGCTTCTCCGCGGGTGTGAAGAAGGCATATGAGCTGGGAGCCGAATGGTTCTGGGTGATGGACGACGATGTGGCCGTGATGCCTGAAGCCATCGAACGACTCGCCAAGTGGACCGGCAGTCATGATGTGATCCAGGGCAGTCGATACGACTATGATGGCGGTCCGTTCTACTGGCAATACGATTTCATCATTCCCCTCGGCATCCCCAATCCGATCGCTCCGGCCGCATTCGGACGCCCCGGCTACCGCGTGATGGATACCCTATGTTTCGAAGGAGGGCTATTCCGCCGCAACATCGTCGAACAGATCGGCTTGCCGGATCCGCGTTTCTTCATCTACTGGGACGACACGATGTACGGCTATCGCGCCAGCAAAGTCACCAACCCGATCGTGGTGCCCGACGTGATTCTGCGCCGCACTCGTGAAATCGGCAATTGGGATATCGCCGGCGTACGCCAGCTCAACTCCACCTCCGACATGAACCGTTACCACATCATGCGTAACCGAGGCTACATGGCGCGCTATTTCATGGCGTTCGGCGATTACCGTCCGCTGATGTTCGGTCTGGGTACGCTGCTGACCGCCGCCAAGGAAGTCATCCGTCTGGTGATGGTGGACCGAGAGCATGTGAAGACCGGCTTGGTGCAGATCGCCAAGGGTTGGTGGGATTCTCGCAAGCTGCTGCATGATCCGGATTGGAAGCCGATGCCGCCGCTCAAGTGATGGGTCGCACCGTTTTCAGACGGTCATTTTCTTACTATTCGCCCCATGTCGATGCGTTGAATTGACATGGGGCGAATCGTTTGCAGAAAAAAAGTTGCAGAATAAATCATTTCATTGCGAAAAATTATGCAATCGTATTCACCATTTGTGCTTTTCCGGCGCGTTTTGGGGCATGGGGCGAGTTACTATGGCGCTTACCGGTTCGATAACACCCACTATGTACCTTGATAGGAGAGGTCGAAGATGATTGAAACTGCACAGGCGTTTGGCGTTGACATTGGTGGCTCTGGCATTAAGGCAGCCCCGGTTAACCTCGAAAAGGGCGAGTTTGCCGAACCGCGTCTGAAGATCCTTACCCCGGAAGTTTCCACCCCGAAGGCCGTTGGTGAAATCGTTCGCCAGCAGCTCGAGCATTTCGAGGTTCCCGAATCCGCTCCGGTTGGCATCGCCTTCCCGGCTCCGATCCACGTGGGTGAGAAGCTCGGCTACATGGCCAATCTGGACCAGTCCTGGGTCGGCGTGGACGTCACCGAAGTGTTCTCCGAAGCTTGCGGCCGTCCGGTCACCGTGGTGAACGACGCTGACGCAGCCGGCCTTGCCGAACAGCAGTTCGGCGCAGCCAAGGGCCAGGACGGTCTGGTTGTCGCCACCACGCTGGGCACCGGTATCGGCACCGCGCTAATCTTCAACGGCGAACTCATTCCGAACACCGAGCTTGGGCATCTGGAACTGCTCAAGGGCAAGGGCGACGCCGAAAAGTATGCGGCATCCTCCATCCGTGAAAAGCTTGATATGGGCTACAAGAAGTGGGCCAAGCGACTGACCAAGTACTATTCCCTGATGGAGTTCTACTTGGATCCGCAGCTGTTCGTCGTCGGCGGCGGCGTGTCCCGCGTGTCCGAGAAGTTCCTGCCGTACATCGACATCAAGACCCCGATCGTTGCAGCCAAGTTGCACAATGAGGCTGGCATCATCGGTGCCGCGTACTACGCAAGCACCAAGCAGAAGTGATTCCGTGAACCATTAAGGTTCCCAACCTTCATATAAGCGAGAGCCGTCCGATTTCATCGTCGGGCGGCTCTCGCCATTTCATTAATGATTGTGAGGCGAAAGCATACCATCTTGCTTGACGCAACGACTTGCGCAACCCAAGGAGTATGGTGGAGACCATGCGTTTTTCCTCCAGAGTCGATATCAGCGAGCCCAATTTCATCGCCAAAGCGGAAGCGGAAGCCAAAACAAACGGCATCACGCTCGGCAAACTCAACGACTCCAATCCAACCAAGCATGCGCTCGCGCCGGAATTTCTGCCAGACATATACGGCGCCGAGCCACGCGGCCAACAGTATGCGCGCGAAGCGCTGGCCGCATTCCTTCAAGGGCAAGGCAATGATGTTGCCGTCGAAGACCTGTACATACTGAGCTCAACGTCCGAAGCGTACTCGTGGCTGATCAAGCTCCTGTGCGATGCCGGCGATGCCGTGCTCGCGCCGAAACCCGGCTATCCGCTCATCGAATCGATTGCACGACTCGAATGCATCGACATGATCGAATACCAGCAGCGATTCGACGGATCCTGGTATATCGACGTGGCCGAGCTTCGCGAAGCACTCGAAAGTGAAGAAGGCGAACGTATCCGAGCACTGGTGCTCATTAACCCCAATAATCCGACTGGCTCATATGTCAAACCATCGGAACGTGAAGCCATCGTGCGGCTTTGCCACGACCATGAGGTGGCCATCATTGCCGACGAAGTGTTCTACGATTACGATCTGGAACCGTTCGACGGCAACGCGCGTCTTGCGGGGGAGAAGGGTGCGTTGACTTTCGCATTGGACGGGTTTTCGAAAACTTTGGCTGCGCCGCATGCCAAAGTCGGTTGGATCCAAGTGTCCGGTCCGGCAGGAGAGGTGGAAGAAGCCAAGCGCCGGCTCGACGTGATCGCCGACGACTATCTGCCGATGAGCGAAATCATCGCCAAACAGATTCCCCTCATGCTGCAGACGGCTCCAGCGCAGACTACGCGCATAAAAAACCGCGTGCAAGCCAATCTCACCGCATTGCATGCCATGCTGGACGCCGACGAAAACGGCATGGTCAGTGTGTTGCGTGCCGAGGGCGGATGGAACGTGCTGTTGCGCGTGCCGAGCGTACTTGACGAGAACGAGTTGGTATTGGACATGATCGAACGCCATGGAATTTCAGGCCAACCCGGTTACTTCTTTGATATGACGTCGAACGGCTATCTTGCGATTTCGCTACTGCCGGAATCCGACGAATTCCGGCATAATGTGCAAGTGGTGCTTGACACCGTCAACACAATGATCGCTTGAATCGTGCCGTTGTGCCGCAATTAACGCCAAAAGCGGCACAACGACGCCATTCGGACAATACGATCGATCGGAATATGAATCAGGCTTTGGAAGCCTCGTATTTGGCTCGGATGAGATCTGTGTAAAAGGCGACAGCCTCATGTGGATCACCGTCGAACACAACCTGATGGTCGTCGACCACCAGTGTGCGGTCGATCGCATATTCCGCACGAGTGATCAGTTCCGTGTCATGCGTGGCGAACACCACTTGCTTGTCGTAACTGAACAAGGCCTTCGCCACATGCGCGGACGCCACCTCATCCAAACCCTTGGTCGGCTCGTCGGCAACAATCACCGCGGGAGAGAAGCTCAATGCGGAAGCGATCGCCAGCAGATGGCGCTTCTCGCTATCCAACGCGGAAGCAGGCTTGCGCGCGACCGCAGCCAAATCAAAATGCGCGAACAGATTGCCGATAATCGCCTGACGTTCGCTTTCCGGCACCTTATGCTTCTTCAACGGCTCATCAATCGCCTCACGAATGGAATCCGCCTTGTAATAACTGTTCGGAATCTCCTCGCGGCGAACACGACCGATCATCGACTCGATACGTTTCAGATCACGCTTCACCGACGGATCGCATACAACGCCATTCGCGCCGATGCGTACCGAACCGGACGTCGCTGTCAACGCGCCATCCAACAACTGCAATAGCGTGGTCTTACCAGAACCATTCAACCCGATCACGGCCACACGCTTGCTTTCCGGAGTGATCGTCAACGACGTCGGCTTCAAACCGACATTGCCATCCTCATACGTGTGGCCAGCCTGGTCGAGTGTGAACGTGACATCATGCGCCACTTCGGGACGCTTGGATGAGAACAACGAATCGAAAAAACCCATGCTGCCCATTCTACGGGCGTGCCGAACCCGCCACATACGAAACGGGGACAGAAACCCAAACCCCTACAAGGAGTTCAGATTCCAGTCCCGTTAAGATTCGCGAATGCCTACGCGTCAGGCGAAATAGAATCCCGAGAAATCGTGCTTGTACACACGATAGATGTATGCGCTGTTCAACGTCATATGGAACTGCACCAACAGATCGCCATCCTCGTCGTACTGGCCGAACAGGCCCTTCATGCCCGAATCGATGAGAATCTGGCCGTTGTCCAATTCCTGTGCGGAACTGACATACGGTGAATACGGCACGTCGAACGACGACACTTCCGTATACGTGCTTGCATTCTCGTCGACCAGATACTTGCGATACTGCGACTCCGCCGTGTCGGAAGACAGTTCGGTCGAGATGCCGTCAATCACCGTCCAGTCAAAATCAGGACGCGTCAGTGAAGTGCCGAAATTATTGTCGAACATGTACAGGTAATATTGGCCGTCAGGCAGCGAATCATCGGCGACGTATGTGATGGAATGCTGTCCGCCGGTATCGGAAAAATCTCCGTTTTTCGTCAGGAAGCTGCTGACCTCATCGGTGCCTGCCCACACGGACGGCTCGCCGATCATATAGTCGAGCGTCGGATCCGATTCCATATCATCCACCTTGATGATGGTGGACGTTTCGCGTGCGGAGAACAACGCGGAACCATCATCCAACAGTTGGATGGTGTTGCAATGCAGCCAATCCCAACGATTCTTGGCGCTCGAATCCGACTCGTCGGTTCCCGCATGCGTGGTGGAGCCCTTATAGTCGGCGAACAGTTCACCGAAATCCACCAAGCTCGTCACACTGCCGGTGGAGGTGCTGAGCTTGATGACCTGATCTTGCACGGCATTGTCATCGCGGCCTATCTCGGTGGCCAACAGCACGATGTCTCCATTGGAATCCATCGCGTAATCGTGGTGCAGAATATAGTCGGATCCAAGATCATAGATCTTCTCCAACTTGCCGAGACGGTTCATCGCCACCATATGGTGCGTGGAAGCGGAGAACCACATGAGTCCGTCATCGTCGAACAGCAGACGATGCGAACGATAGTAGAGCACGGGAATCTCGCCGCGCAGCACGCCGTTCGTATCGTAATAGAACATGAAGTCCTGTTCGTCGGAATCGTTGCCGAGAATGGCATACAGGCCATCGCCCAGATCTTCGCCGGAATCGGCTGCGACGGTCTGCTCCAGCTGCACTTCCTCATTGCCAAGAAGGTAAGCGCCCTTATGTTCGAAGACATGTGTACGGGATTTGCCATCGGCGTCGGTCAACGTGATGGTGATGGTGTTCTTCTCGCCGGGAATAAGGCCGAGTAGCTGGAATTCATGGGTTTTGCTGTATTGCGATTGCTGGTAGGCGTCACGGGTGAAATCCGTGTAGCCGTCTGCA
Organism: Bifidobacterium intestinale; assembly: GCF_023656765.1. Taxonomy (NCBI): domain Bacteria; kingdom Bacillati; phylum Actinomycetota; class Actinomycetes; order Bifidobacteriales; family Bifidobacteriaceae; genus Bifidobacterium; species Bifidobacterium intestinale. The sequence continues at coordinate 83,007 of NZ_JAMOKR010000001.1, forward strand.
TGCACGGTATAGGAGACGGCAACCGCGTCGTCGGTAGTGAAATACACATACAGCGACGTGGTGTTGGTGCCATACGGATTCTCGGTGACGAACATGTCGTCTTCCGTGGCGGCGAACTTGCTTTTTCCCTGCTCGAGCTTGTCGTCGGCCATATCCTGATAGTCGACCGTGTACACATTCTCGATACGTGCGTTCAGCCGTTCGATCCTGTTTTGTCTGATGGCCGCATCGACGTTGTCGTAGCTGACGAGACAGACGCCCAATGCGATGGCCAATGCGACGACGGCCGCGGTCCAGCGTCTGACACGAGGATGGTTCGACAGAAGTGGAAGCGATTTCATAACTGATGTCTCCAACAAGGGTTCATCTCATAGCGAACAGTTACGACACCACTGTTATCCGCAAAACTCGGAACAAACCGGCGATTTTATTGGACGGATCGTAACAAAACCCTGAAATAACCCTGAAAACGCCGTGCCTCATATCAGGGTGAACCACGACTGCACGTCGTGGAACAAACCGGGATCATTGCGTATCATTTCGTCGTCGCGACCATATAGGAACAACGACAACACTGTCACCGCCAACATGAACAGCAGCAGCGCCAGCACCAGTACGCGCAACAGCCAGCGCAGCCGCGGACGATCGCAATCCAGCGCAATGAGCAGCAGAGGCAACGAAGCCAAGGCGAACAGCCAACCGAAATCGGCGATGTAACGCCATCCAAGACCACCCAGCCGCGCGTCAAGCGCCACAATCAGCAAACCCAACAGCAGGAATGTCGTCAGCGTGCGCCACATGCCGGCATGGTCACGAGCGTGCATATGCCGGCGCAGGAATGGGCATGCCAGCGAAGCCAATGCGAGAGGTGCCATGACGAACAAGCCTCCAGGCATCGCCTCCGTGAACCCCCAATCCTTCAACGGGGCGGGTTCGACGGCAAGGAACGGGAACATATTCGTCCAACGCAACGGCAAAAACAGATAGTATGCGACCGTCCAAATGAAATTCGACCACGATTGATGGTAACTCGTCATATCCGTGACCGTCAGCTGATACGACGAACCGAAATCGAATGGCGAGGAGAAACGCACCATGTTATAGGCGAACAACGGCACCACCACAACCAATGCGGATACCAGCACGGCCAAAGGCGCACGCAACGCATGCAACATGGCGCAGGCACGCCCATGCTTACCGGAAGCGAACACGCCATCACGCAACTGTTTGGCAATCGCACGAATCTGCGGCCAGAACAAAGGAAACGCGGCGAACGCCACCACCACAAACGACGGACGACAACCCACATTTGCGGCAATGCACACCGAACCGGCAGCCAAACGAGGCAGCGATAACAATCCGACCGCATTCCCCTCGCCGTCCTCGCCAGCGTAGGCCGTGGATGGACGTTCGGCTCCCAACCATAGCCACAAGCCCAACGTGCTCAACAACAAAGACGCCGCGATCGGCACCGAATAGAAATTCGTCCGATACCACAAATACGGAGCATTCGACGCCAACAACACAAACACGCACAACATGCTGACCGCAGCCACCGAAACATGCGGACGCACACGCTTGATCACACGAATCGTCAACAGGCACGCGAACACCAAAAAACCAAACATCAGCAACGGCACCGCAGCGCCCGACGGCATCATCAGACCACCATCATCCCACAACGACGTTATTGCACGATACGGCACAAACAACAGCAACGCCGGCACCACACCAAAATACGAATACCAACGTCCATTGAAAAACGCATAATCCCAATACACAGGACTCACGCCATCGGCAAGCAACTGCTGCCGGGTCGCCACATCATACGGATCATCCGCATCACGCAACCCCTGGGGCACATCCAAATCAAGCCACGCATGACCATCAAGCAACGCCCGAGCCACATGATCATACTGATCGTAATCATACGTATACATGCCATCCGTATGAAAGCTCAACGGCACGGCATACACCAACTGCCACACCACCACCGCAGCAGTCACCAACCCAGGAACCGTCAGCAACACGCCCAACGCCACCCGCTGACGCACACTCGACGTATCCAACGGCACCTTCCACAAGCGCGAACCCGGACGCCACAACGCCACCAACACCATCACCAACACCAACAACGCCACACGCAGCGGACTCACCGAAAAAGGCACACGCACATTCGCACGCACCGCCTCAAACGGAATCAAAGACCCCTTCGGCTCCACCACCTGCACACGCACCGTACGACCAGCCGCAGCCCTCACATACAATGAACGAGACGAATCCAACGACACCGAAGTAAGCTCACACGCCCTACGATCAGCATCAGGACGCACACGCACCGTACGCAACACGCGCTCACCCTGCCGCTCAGCCCCCTGCAACACCTCATCAGAAACAGGAACAACACGCACATAATCCGACGAACCATCCGCCGCCACCTGCAAATACGCCTGCGTCGGATCAGTAACCTCCAACAACCCATCATCACGACGCTCAAGCCCCGGCCCCAACGTGTTATACGCAGCCGCCGAATCACCCGACGCCGCCAACGACTGGAAAAAAGGCACATTACACAACACGCACTCAACCAACGCCACCACAACAAAAGCGACTACAATAGCTGCGCGCACACGATGACGCGCCTGAAAACGCTGTTTCGAAAAAACCACAAATATTATTCTAAAGGCTGCATGTCGCATTGAATTGAAAGAATAGCCCACATGTCACACCTCACACCAGCATCGCCATCAGCACACCATCCACACCAAGGACGGACCATGCTCAACCACGCCATGCAAGGGGTACGACAACTCATCAACCACAACAAACACCCCCACAACACCACCGACACCAACCCCTTCGGCAAAGCCCTCAACACGCCAGACGACATCGTCGCCGAACTCACCCGCAACGCCATCAAACTCAACCCACTCATCAAACGGCACATCATCAAAGGCTTCGAAGGCGTACCAAACACACTCCAACTCGGCTGGGCACAACTACCGCAAACCCAAGGCAAAGCCTTCTCCATCGGCCTATTCACCGACACCAACCACTTCGCACAAATCGCGCTCGCCGACAGCAAAGCGCGCGTCTTCGCAGGCACCGATCCCGAAATGGACGTGCAGGAACTGGATCCACGCTTCATCTTCGTCAAAGAGGAGACCCTCACTCTGCCGGACGGCCCACGATTCGGGCATGCTGCGAACGGCACGCCAAAAATGGTACGCGCATCACAAGGCGGTGTCGTAGGGCGCATGCCCGGAGGACGCATGATGTGGCTCGCATCCTGGCTCAAAGTCGGCAACCGCTACACGCTCGAACAGATGCGCGCCAACCTGCCGGAAGCCATGCGATTCGACCTGGAATACCGTGACGCCATCACCATCGCGTTCTTCGCGGCCTACATGCTGCCGCAAATGAACGGACTACTCGTAGGATTCGGCACTGGCAACATCTTCCGCAGACTCAACAGAGAAGCGCCTATGGGCGCGATCCGCCGATCCATCAGAGATACGATGAGTGCCCGCTCGCACGGCATGCGCGCCTCCGGACTCGAGGATTATTTCGCCGACCTCATGCGCGAGGCCGGGGCGCTCGACAAAGACCAAGGCCTTGAGTCCGTGCATGGCGCGGAACCGCTGCACCTGTACACGTCCAGCTATTCCGGCTGCTACTTCTTCGCATGGGATTCCACGTTGCCGTTCTCAGCATCGTTGCGTGCGTTGAACATCGAAGGCAATCTCAACCGTTTCGCCGCAGTCAGCTCATGGTTGGAACGCAACGCCCGTATCGGCAAGCTCCCCACGGAAGATACCGTGACACGGGCCGAAGCGGCGCAGATCGACATGGCGCTGCTGGAAAATCCGGCGTTGATCGCATTGAAACCGGATGACGAATTCGGCGCAATCCTCGACTCCCAACAGGATGATGGCGTGCAGGCCGTCATGCGTTTGATGGACATTGCCTCGGAAACCAGGCGTTCCATTGCCGAAAACACGACGGTCGGCACGGACAGCGTCGCCTTCGGCAGCGAAGGCGGTTCGGAATGGGTGTACCGCCAGACAATGTCTCGGCTGCTACGCAGCATGCGCCTTCCGTACCGTTTCGACGTGGATTTCCGATGCAGCCTCAAGGACGGCAATATGGCGATCGGCTTCACTTCCGCAGGCGTTTCCATGATGCCGTCCACCAGATACGATGCGGCACGCCATGCATGGGTGGATATGACGGACGCCGAACGCGCTCGCATGAGCGCGGACTACAATCTGCGTGTCGGACTGATGATGGCTGCGTTGAGTTTCGGTGCCGATCCAGGCATCCAGCGCGTATCGATGCATATCGATTCGATTGGTTTGGAAGAGGCCGTGGCCGAGCAGGATTCCGCCATCAGCGAGCTGATGAGCGAGGCATTGGCCGCGTTCGAACGAATCCGTACCGGAGATATGGGCGTTTCCGGATCCAAAGCCGATCCGAAAGACGGCGATTTCCATGGGGATCCGTCTCGGCCGGTGACGCCGAAAACCGCTGACTTGGGTGTCGATGGCGGTGACGGTGATGATGCGGACGATTCGCTGAACAGACAGTTCGAGGATTTGATAAAGGATATCGACTTCGACGAGATGACGTTTGCGGTTCCTGACGAAGCTGCAAACGAGTCCACCGGAGAGGAGGGCGATTCCGAGCATTTCACGCATGACGGTCTTGATGCTGGTTTGATTGGCTATAACGATTTCGACGGGGATGGCGACGATCCGTTGAGCCAGCTTCGCAAGAATCCGACCGTGCGCAATTTGGTGACGGTCACCTTTACCAGAGGCGAGTTCATGGAACGGTTGGGTGAGTGCGGACTGTCTGACCCGACAGGTACGTACCGCATGTTCGACGCGGAAATGGATGTGGATGGTCTTGGCGCATTGAAACCAGTGGATGCCGCGCTCAACCTGCGTGACAGCCGTTTCTCTCCGGCGGGAAGCCAAGAGGAGCCCGAGCTTTCCGATGTTACATTCGACCATAATACGGCGCAACTGTTCGGCTGCCGCGACATGTCGGGGCTGTCCATCCAGCGTGTGGACCTGCTGCAGCGCGCGGTTGGTGAATTCCATAGGATCGCGCAGGATCCCCTTCTGGAGTCGGTAGCCAAAGCGAAGCAGGCCATGGACATCATCAACGCCATCGCCGACCCTGAGTTAACGGTCTTGGCTCCGCAAGTGACGAGCGCTCTTATCGATGGCAAGGACACGCCGGATTTCTCATTCCGCGTGGCCGACGAGCTTGACGCGGAACGCATCAAGGCGAGAGACCTGCTGTTTTCCGGACAGGTCGACCAAAGCGTGGAACTGGCTGAAGCGGCGTTGGAACGAATGGACCAACTGTTCGCTTCGAATCCGGGCGTGCCGCGGTATTTCAACTCGTATGCGGAACGCGTCATCTACAATCGCATGTTCGCCACGGAAGGCGAACGGACCGTGCTGATTCCGGATAATCTGTTCTACGCGCATATGGAACTCGCCGACGTGCTCGCACAGGTCAAAGGCGTGAAGGCCGCGTTGCCGCATCTCAATGCGATGGTGCGATACGCGCCGGCCTATCCGCTCTCGCACCTCAAACTGGCGGTGCAGTTGGCACGCTCCGAGGATTGGGATCCAGCCAGAGCCGCATGTCTCAACGCGTTGCATGTCGCACTTGACCGTGAGGACGCATCGTTCGCCTACTATAGGCTTGCCTACGCGGAATGGATGTGCGATCACTTCGACATCGCGGCCGCCGCATATATCATGAGCGAGGAGATCGCACCGGCGCGTATCGCCATGTTGGAGGGTGAGCTTCAGGAATTGATCGGACGTGCGCAGTCGCAGTGCATTCCGGTGCCTACCAATGTGTCGGAAGCCATGCATGTGCTTACGCAGGCTGGACTGCCGGTATGGCCCAACACACAGGTTGCATCCTTGGTACGCAAGGCCGCGCGAGTCTGCGTGGACGAGGGCATGTTCGTGCCGGCACGTACGCTTTCGGTTGCCGCTTCAAGGATGGATGACGAGGAGCGCGACGGTGCCGATGTGGTGCAGATGCAGTTCCTGAGGTCGTTGAACAACTGACCGGCACCATCCGGGGCGAACAATTCAGCGTCGACGGCACGTTAGTCGAACATTTGTGCGATACTGTTCGAAGCGTCGCCGACCGACAGCACTGAAAGCACATCGAAAAATGTTGACAAGGTAGTGACAATGACAAGGCATGACGATTCCGAACAGCTCGCATGGGATTTTGACGCTCCCGAAACGGATGGCGGCGCCATGGGCACGTCGACGCCCGTGTCGGCAGACGAGGGAGCCGCCTCATATGCACCGGGAAGCGAACAGTGGATCGCCGCATTGCAGCCGACAGATGCGGATGCCATGCGACTGGACAGGATCGACGTTTCATCGATGAGCGCCGAGGCCGCGGCACGATTGTGGGCGCGAGTGGCAGCATGGGTGGAATCCGATCAGATCGCATACTATATCGATGATGCGCCGGTCTCGTCTGATGCGGCCTACGATGCGAGAATGCGCTGCTTACAGGCTTTGGAAGCGCAGTTTCCATCCCTTGACTCCACGCAATCGCCGACGCATCGTGTTGGGGGCACCTTCTCCAACGATTTCGCATCAGTGCGTCATCCGTCACGCATGATGAGTCTTGACGATGTCTTTTCGCTTGAGGAATTGCGCGAATGGTATGACAGTGTCATCCGAGGTCTTGATTGGTCGGATACGAAGCCCCTGCCAATGACCTGCGAAGTGAAGATTGACGGACTTGCGCTCAATCTCATTTACCGTAATGGCGTGCTTGAACAGGGCCTGACCAGAGGCGACGGTGTGACTGGCGAAGATATCACACTCAATGTGCGCACCATCTCCACCATTCCACAGAATCTTGCCGGGCCAGAGGAGGATATTCCTGAATTCGTGGAGATTCGCGGCGAGGTTTTCATGCGATGGGATGATTTCAACACGCTCAACAGGGAAAGCGAGGATGCGGGACGCGCGCCTTTCGCCAATCCGCGCAACGCGGCCGCAGGAAGCCTGCGTCAGAAGGACCCGCGCATCACCTCCACCAGAAGGCTTAGTTTCTACGCGCACGGTATCGGCACGCTCCAATGGGGCGTCAAACGAGGCGACGGCCACGATATCGTCAACAACCAATCCGAGGCGTACGAGCTATACAAGAAGTGGGGTATACCGGTCTCTCCGCACAATCGTGAAGTCACCACATTCAGCCAAATCCTCGACATGATCGACTATTACGGTGAGCATCGCGGTGACATCGAGCATGCGCTCGACGGCATCGTCGTGAAAGTGGACGATCTGGGGTTGCAGCGGTCGCTGGGTGCGACCTCGCGTGCGCCACGTTGGGCCATCGCCTACAAGTATCCGCCGGAGGAAGTCAATACGGAGTTGCTCGACATCACCGTGCAAGTGGGGCGTACCGGCCGCGTGACGCCGGTGGCCATTCTGAAGCCCGTATATGTTGCGGGTTCAACGGTGTCGAGAACCACTTTGCATAATCCGTTCGAGGTGGAACGTAAAGGCGTGCTTATCGGCGACACCGTTGTGGTGCGCAAGGCAGGCGATGTGATTCCCGAACTTGTAGGTCCAGTGTTGGAGCGTAGGGAAGGGTGCGAAGACCAGCTGCGCCGTTTCGTGATGCCTTCGCATTGCCCGAGCTGTGGGGCACAACTCGCTCCAGCCAAAGAGGGGGACAAGGACATCCGCTGTCCTAACGTGGAATCCTGCCCGGCACAGTTAACCGAACGCATCATCAACCTGGCATCCAGAAAGGCGTTCGATATCGAACATCTGGGTGACCAATCGGCCATCGCGTTGACGAATCCGGAAGAGGATCGCCCCGATTCGGTGGCGACCTACGCGCCGAACATCACCGAAATCGTGGTGGCACCGGGGCAGGAGCCCGAACCGTACGAGCCGGTGGAAGGGCTGGAACTGCCGGCCCGGCAAACGCCGGTGTTGTCCAGTGAGGCCGGCCTGTTCTCGCTGACAGCCTCCGACCTGCAGGATGTTCGCGTATGGCGAGAAGCGCCAATCATCGAAATCCACGAAACCGTCGGCAAGAATGGTAAGCCGAAAAAAACGCGCAAACGTATCGGCGGATCAGGCCTATGGCATCAGGTCCCGGCGTTTTGGACGACTCCGACAGCGGCGAGAAAGCGTAAGGACGAAGTCGATGAATCCGCGGAATATCCCGGATATGACGTGCCTGAGGATGCCATGGTGATCCGAGAGGAAACCAAAGTATCGCGTTCCGGAGCATCCAGCGTGCAGCCGGTATATATACGCCCTGCGGAAAACACAAGGAAAATGCTTGACGAAATGGACAAGGCACGCCACGCCGACTTATGGCGTGTGCTTGTAGCCCTGTCGATCCGGCGCCTCGGACCGCCCACGGCACGTGTTATCGCCAATACGTTCGGATCGCTTGACGCCATCGAACGCGCCAGTGTGGACGAACTGTCTCAGATAGACGGCATCGGTCCGGAGATTGCGGAATCGGTGGTCACGTGGTTCACATCGGCCAAGGAACCAGGCGATTGGCGCGGCACGGTGTTGGAAGCATGGAAGGCTGCTGGAGTTGGCGTGGAGCAAGCTGAAATCAGTGAACTACCACAGACACTTGAAGGCAAGACAGTGGTCGTCACCGGTTCGTTGATTGATTTCTCGCGTGACTCCGCCAAAGAAGCGATTATCTCTCGCGGTGGAAGAGCCTCAGGATCCGTCAGCAAGAAAACCGATTGGGTGGTCGTTGGCGAAAACGCCGGCGCCAAGGCCGCCAAGGCAGAGGAATTAGGCGTTCCCATGTTAAACGAGGACCAGTTCAAAATACTGCTGGAAAACGGAACGGTGTGACGTCGGAACGTCAAGCTGGCAACGTAATCGCAAGAAGGCTCTGGCATGCCGCGCCTCCAGACGCTAGTCTGGTACGCGGCTAAAGGAGGAACCATGACCGACGAGCGTACCATTGAAGCGCGCATCTATGAGCGACTCAGCAAAGTGATCGATCCCGAGCTGGGGCGGTCCGTGACCGATCTGGGCATGATCGCAGCCATCGATGCGATACCGGTGGAAGGCAAAACGAACACTTACGAAGTCCGTGTGGAAGTCGAGCTGACGGTGGAAGGCTGCCCATTATCGCAGACCATCACCAACCAAATCAACGGAGCGGTGGCATCCTACCCGGATGCGACGCTGCTGCCGCGTATCGAAGTCGGATCCATGAGCCAAGACAAGCTCACCCAACTCGTTGCAGGTCTCAAAGCCGATCGCAAGCAGAACCCCTTTAATAAGCCGGGCATCAAAACCCGTATTTTCGCCATAGCATCCGGCAAAGGCGGTGTCGGCAAATCGTCCGTCACCGCGAATCTTGCCGCCACTTTCGCGGCGCTCGGTTATGATACGGCCGCCATTGACGCCGACATCTACGGGTTCTCGCTGCCGCGACTGTTCGGCGTGCATGCGCAACCCACCAATCTGAATGGTATGCTCATGCCCGTCACCGCTTGGGGGGTGAAACTGATTTCCATCGGCATGTTCGCGGGCGCCGATCGTGCGATCCTTTGGAGAGGGCCGCGACTGCAGCGTTCGCTCGAACAATTCCTTTCGGATGTGTGGTGGGGCGAGCCCGACGTGCTTCTGCTTGACTTGGCTCCGGGCACCGGCGATATGGCGATTTCCGTGGCCCAGGCCCTGCCGAATGCGGAACTGGTGGTGATCACCACGCCGCAGCCGTCCGCATCCGACATCGCAGTACGCTCCGGCTTGGTGGCGCTGCAGGTGCCGATGAAAGTGCGCGGCGTCGTAGAGAACATGAGCTATTACGAGCATAAGGGTGAACGTCTGCGGATTTTCGGCGAAGGCGGTGGTACGCGCGTATCGGAACAGCTGACCGAAAGCCTCGGCTATGACGTTCCTTTGCTCGCTCAGCTTCCACTGGAACCGGAATTGCGGGAGACTGGTGAGGACGGACGCCCGGCCGTGCTGAATGAGGATGGCTCGTTACGTGCCGACGGTATTGGCGAGACATTCAGGAACCTAGCTGAATCATTGATGTGCAGACCTCTGTAAAACTCTATGGAACCGTGTTTCCGTGCTGCATTCAGTACGGGAGGGAAACCCGTGAAGACAGGCCATTGCAAAAATCCGAGCGTGTTCTATGCCGGAAACGAAGCGAAAATGAAACAGCCCTTGTGGAAATCTTGTGCCTTGTGTAGTATCAAGCGCAGACACGGGGGCCGTATGGCTGAGAGGAAGCAAACGCTTCGACCGTATGAACGTATACCGGGTAATGCCGGCGCACGGACGTCTCTCTTTTCCCGTGCCTTGACATAAAGAAAGGCACATTCATGACCGTAAATGAATCTTCCGCGGTGAAGAAGCACAACAACAAATGGCGAGTCGTTGATATCGTTGTGGCCGCCATCGTCGCGGTTGCAGCTGGTGTGATTTTCTGGGGCTGGGATGTTATCTGCGCGGCTCCGATCACGCTGTTCGAAGCGGTGACGCCTGGCTTCGAAGGCCTACTGAACGGCATCTGGCTATTTGCAGGACCTCTGGCCGCCCTTATTGTGCGAAAGCCTGGTGCTGCGCTGTTCGCCGAAACCCTTGCTGCCGCTATAGAACTCGCCATGGGCAATCCCTGGGGCATCGGCGGTTCCCTGATCATTGGCATCTGCCAAGGTCTTACTGCCGAAATCGGCTTTGCGATTTTCGCGTACAAGCGTTGGGATTTGCTGTCGGCCACCATTTCCGGCACCCTCGCCGGTTTGGGATGCTTCCTCTACAACTGGACCGTAAACCCCGCCTGGGCAGGCTTGCGTATTGCCGTCAACTGCGTCACTTCCGTTATTTCCGGCGCTTTGGTGGCTGGAGTCCTGATGTATCTGCTGCAGCAGGCCATCGCCAAAACAGGCGTGCTTGACCGTTTCGAATCCGGTCGTGCGCAGACTCTGGTCTGACGATTCGTTTGTGAAGTCCCGTATCGCATTCACGGTGGGTGGATACGGGACTTCTTTGATGCGTGTTCGCCTTACGAACGCCAAATGCAAAAGGAATGAAAGAACGATTCATGGGTACTGATGCAGAAAAATCGTTTTCCGCAGCCGGGGTGGTCGCACGCGATTGGGGATGGCGACATGCTTCACGTAAGGATTTTGCGTTAAGGCATGTGGACTTCACCATACAGCCGGGGGAGCGTGTGTTGCTGTTGGGTGCTTCCGGTGCCGGAAAATCGACGTTGATGGCCGGTCTTGCCGGCGTGCTCGGCGGTGATGATGAAGGTGAACTCGAAGGTGAGCTGCTGATCGACGGAACGGATGCCCGCCATTCGCGTGGGCGATCAGGATTGGTATTGCAGGATCCCGATGCACAGACGATTCTGGAACGTGTGGGAGACGATACCGCTTTTGGCTGTGAAAATCTGAATCTGCCAAAAGATGAGATTTGGAGCAGGGTCCGTTCCTCACTCGACATTGTTGGACTTGGCTATATGAAACTTGATCGCTCCACGCGCAGGCTTTCTGGCGGGCAGCGTCAACGTCTGGCTTTGGCTGGCGTGCTCGCCATGCACCCCGGATTGCTGTTGTTTGACGAGCCGACCGCCAACCTTGATCCGGAAGGCGTCAAGGAGGTGCATGATGCGGTACGTGATGTGCTTGACCGAACCCATGAAACCTTGGTGGTGGTGGAGCATCACATTGACGTATGGCTTGATTTGGTGGATCGCGTCATTGTGCTTGGCAAGCCGGAAGCCGATTCGCATGTCAGCGGAGTCATCGCCGATGGCACTCCTGAGGAAGTGTTCGGCAGCATGGCGACGGTGTTGGCAAAAGGCGGTGCCTGGGTTCCGGGGCGCACCATTGAAAGCCATATTCCCGAATCCAAGCAGTCATCGGGAAAGGTTGTTCTGCGAACCGAGGATCTCAGCTTCGGACGTGAATTCGCGCTTGGCGAGCATGTGAACCTCGCGTTCCATGCCGGCGAGATTACTGCCCTGACCGGCAAAAACGGTGTGGGAAAATCCACGCTTGCTTTGACTTTGGCTGGCTTGCTCAAACCGATTTCCGGGCGGGTAAGTATGGATGAAAGCATGGTTCCCGCACATAGGGAGAACAACGTCTTCACGTGGAAAAGCAGGGATCTTCTTGGGCGAATCGGCATGGTGTTCCAAGAGCCGGAACACCAGTTCGTTGCATCCAGTGTGCGCGACGAAGTGGCGGTCGGCCCTAAATCCATGGGAAAAACCGATGACGAGGCCTACGCCATCGCCGATATGATGCTGGAACGGTTGAACCTCAAACGGTTCGCCCCAGCCAATCCATTCACGTTATCCGGCGGTGAGAAGCGTCGTCTTTCCGTGGCGTCCATGCTTGCCGCGGCGCCGAAGGTGTTGGTGATGGATGAGCCGACTTTCGGTCAGGATTTCACCACATGGACGGAAATGGTCAGGTTGATAGCGGGCGTACGCGATGAGGGCTGTTCCGTCATCATGGTCACTCATGACGAACCGTTGATCGAAGCGTTGGGAGCGCGTCGCATTCTCGTAAGCGAGGGGGAGTGAGATGGAACAGTTGGAAACCATCAGCGTGGTGCCGCATAAGGAACGTCATGATGACGCCAGGCCGGCGTCTCCGTCATGGTTTGTCGCGAAGATCAATCCGGTCAGTCGTTTCATCGGCGCGCTGATATTGTGCATTCCCATGTTCGTGACGTTGGACGTGGTTTCCGCATCGGTGGCGTTCGTGTTGGAGATGTTGCTGCTCTGGATTGGAGGCGTCGCTCCATGGACGGTGCTTCGTAAAACCTGGCCGGTATGGATCGCAGCTTCGGGAAGTTTCATTTCCGTGGCATTGTATGGCAAAACCTCCGGTGCCGTGCTGGTCAATCTTGGCAATGTCATTGTGATTTCGCAGGGATCGTTGTATTTGGCGTTGGCTACGTTCCTACGTGTGGCAGCCATTGCCGTTCCCGGCGTGATTCTCGCGCTTGGCCTTGACCCGACCGATCTGGCCGATGGCTTGGTGCAGATTTTGCATTTGCCGTCGCGATTCGTATATGGCGGTTTGGCTGGTATGCGCATGTTCACGTTGCTGCAGAATGATTGGTATGCGCTTGGACAATCCCGCCGCTCTCGTGGACTGGGTGACGGTAGTGCCATCAAGCGCGTGTTTTCTCAGGCGTTCAGCCTATTGGTTGTGTCGATTCGACGCGGCACGAAGCTTGCCACCGCCATGGAGGCGCGTGCTTTCGGAGCGGATGCTCCACGTAGCCAGGCCCGGGAATCACGTTTGCATGCCGTCGACTGGCTGTTTTATGCGATTTGTGTGGCGGTGCCGGTGATTGCGTTGTCTTGTGCTTACTTCACGGGTTACTGGCATTGGGCTTTTACCGGTACCGGCAATTGATCGAACTCATGATCTCATAGCGAGAGATTGTTGGATTTGCGGCGATTGCAAAAAGGACGTTTCATTCGTTGTATGGAATGGAACGTCCTTTTTTGTATTTTTTTTTATTATAAAAAGCGTGGCATCCGCTACTTGGCAAGCTTGTCAAGCAACAGCGCTTCGGTGATCACATTGTTTTTCAGACTTGGCAGGCTGATGGACTCGTTCGGGCTATGCGCATTGGCCTTCGGATCCTCCGGTCCGGTAACCAAGACTTGGGCCTTTGGGAAAATACGCTGCAATTCCGGAATGAACGGAATCGAACCGCCTTCGCCCTTGTTGACAGGAGCCACGCCAAAAGCCTCTTCCATGGCTTCCATGGCGTCCTTGGTGGCTTCGGCATTCGGATCCATGGCCCAGCCCATGCCATTGTCGAGCTTGTCTACCCACACTTCGGCGCCGAATGGGGCGTGCTCGACCATGAATGCGGCGAGTGCCTCCTGGGCCTCTTCCGGACGCTGGTTCGGAGCGGTGCGTAGGCTGAGGCGGAACGTTGTTTCAGGGGAGATCACATTGAAGGATCCTTCCACTGGATGCGCATCAAAACCGATGACGGTCACGCTTGGTTTGGTCCACAGGCGTGCGGCCAAAGAACCGGTGCCGGCCAGACGGTAGGAACCGACGATGCCGGCATCCGCACGCACGGTTGTCTCGTCCATGTCTCTCTGCAGTCCGCCGACTGGCTCTTCTGAGGCGACGCCCGGTACCGCCAGATCGCCGTGTTCGTCATACATGGATGCGATCAGCATGGCTGCGAGCGTGTTCGCATCGAGGATCGGTCCGCCGTACTGGCCGGAATGCACCGGATGGTGCAATGCCTTGACATGTACGTCGATGTCGGTGTTGCCGCGAAGTGATGTGGTAAGGGAGGGGATTTCCGCGGACCAGTTGCCTGAGTCGGCGACGATGATCACATCGGAGTCGAATTCGTCTTTGTGCTCTTCGATGAAGGGAATGAAGCTTGGTGAGCCCATTTCCTCTTCGCCTTCGATGAAGACTTTGATGTTGACTTTCAGATCGTCGCCGAGGGCCTGCAATGCGCCTGAATGGATGGCGATGCCGCCGCCATCGTCGGCCGCGCCTCGCCCGTACAGGCGGGTGTCGATTACAGTGCCGACGAACGGGTCGGTGTTCCACGCGGTTGCGTCGGGTACCGGCTGTACGTCGTGATGAGCGTACAGAAGCACGGTCGGTGCGTCGGCGTTGACGAATTTCGATCCGATGACTTCCCATGCGCCTGGCGTGCCATCGGGATTGTGGGACTGCACCACTTGGGCGTTTACGCCGACCTTGCTGAGCTCTTCGGCCACAAATTCGGCGGATCGTTTCATATGATCCGCGGTGATGCCTTTTGCCGAAATGGACTGTAATGCGATTTTCTTGTTAAGCACGTTGACGATGCGGTCAAAATCCGCTTCGACCCGTGATCGAACTTCTTCGACAGGTAAAGCTGCCATATTGCTCCTTACAAAGACGTGCTGCCATACAACAACGCAGCGTGATCATATGCGTGTAACGAATGACCATTGTATCGGTCTCAATCGGCACGTCCAATTGTTGACAGGGCAGGGCTAAAGCGTCGATACGTCACTTTACGCTCTATAGGCATGAGTTTGTTTAACAAGAAGGAAGAGACGACGCAGGAGCCTGTCGAGACCAAGGTTGCGGAAACCACTTCCGGCAAGGGTCGTCCGACGCCGAAGCGCAAGGATGCTCAGGCGCAGAATCTTCGCCCGTTGGTTCCCAAGGATCGTGAGGCGAGCCGTAAGGCCGCCAAGGCGCGTATGCGCGAGCGTGAGAACGCTGAGTACGATGCCATGCAGAAGGGCGACATCAACCACATGCCAAAGGCAGAGCGTCTGCCATGGCGCATTTACATCCGTGACTACGTCGACGCTCGTTTTAACCTCGGTGAGTTCTTCATTCCGGTTGCGTTCGTCATTCTAATCGGTTCGATTTTCGTAACATATCAGTGGCCTGCGCTGGCATTGCCGTTGATGGTGCTCATGTATGTGTACCTGTTCGCGGTGATCATTGACGTGGTGATCATGTGGCGCAAGCTCAAGAAGAAGCTTATCGAGAAGTTCGGCGAGCAGTCCGTGGCCAAGGGCATGCGTTCCGGCTCCTATGCGTGGAGTCGTGCCATCCAGATGCGTCGTTGGCGTCTGCCGAAGCCGCGCTATCCGAAGCGTGGACACTGGCCGGAGTGATCGGCTCCTGCCGGGAATCGCGGCCATCGTTTTTTCAAGCCGTCGGCGAAAACCGGCGGCTTTTCCATTACCATGTAACCAGTTGTAACGCACGAATCAACGAGGACAGACATGACTGAACAGCATTTCGACATCGTCATCATCGGAACGGGACCGGGCGGATATTCCACGGCACTACGCGCTGCTCAACTTGGCAAAACGGTGGCAATGGTCGAGCGTGACAACACCTTGGGAGGCACTTGCCTCAATCGTGGATGCATTCCATCGAAGGCGTTGCTGACGGCCGCGCATAGCGTGGAGAACGTACGTCAGGCGGAGCGTATGGGCATCAATGCCGCATTGCAGAGCATTGACTTCGGCAGGTTGCGTGACTTCCGTACGTCCACGGTGAAGACGATGACGAAAGGATTGGCGGGATTGCTGTCGCACCGTGGCGTCACCGTGTTCCATGGCGAGGCACAGCTGCAAAATGGTCATGAGGTGCATGTTGCGCCGTCCGGGGGAGGGACGCAGGTTTTGCGTTCCATCAAGGCGGGAATAGAGGAACCTGTAGGGTCGGAACTGACGATCGCAGGAGACGATATTGTTCTTGCGACTGGTTCGCGCCCGATGCCGTTGCCTGACGATCCGTTTTCCGGAGCGTTGATTGATTCGACGCAGGCTCTGGAATTGGACACGTTCCCATCCAGCGCGGTGATTGTCGGCGCTGGCGCGGTGGCGTTGGAATTCGCATCATTGTGGAATGCGTCGGGATGCGAGGTGACCTTGCTCATTCGCAAGGATCGCGTGCTGTCGTCTTGGGAGAAGCGGGCTTCGATGACGTTGACGCGTGAGCTCAAACGCCGTGGCGTGAATGTGGTGACGCACACGTCGGTAAATCATGTGGACACCGGCACGAACTTGGGGGCCACCGTGCATTACAGGCAGGGTGATGGCGGTGAGGAGCGCACCGCGTATGGCGAAGTGGTGCTTGCTGCCATTGGCCGCATGCCGAACACCGATGTCGACTGGTTCGCATCCAACGGCATCGCATTGGATGAACGTGGCTATGTTCTGACCGATGTGTACGGGCGTACGAACGTGGAAGGCATATGGGCTTTGGGAGATATCACGCCGGGGCATGCCTTGGCGCACCGTGCGTTCGAGCAGGGCATCGCCATCGCCGAAACCATCGCGGGACTTGATCCTAAACCTGTTGCCGACGAAACCGTGCCGCAAGTCGTGTTTTCCTTCCCCGAGGCGGCAAGCGTCGGGCTTACGCTCGGCGAAGCGAAAGCCCGTGATACCATTGTTGATCCGCAGGAAACCGCATATCCGATGCTGTCCAACTCGCGTATGCTCATGAGTGGAGAGGGCGGATCCATGACCATCGTCAGCGGTGCGATGGCTGACGCTCCCGATATTCCTCTTGTGCTTGGCGTGCACATCGTTAGTCCGATAGCCAGCGATCTGATCGCGGAAGCCGAACAGCTGGTCGGCAATCATGTGCCGCTTGCCGACGCGGCGAGGCTCATCCACCCGCATCCCACGTTCAGTGAAACGTTCGGAGAGGCGCTGCTCAAAGCGGATGGCAGGCCTTTGCACACCCGATAATCACCGTCAATCAAGGGAAACGGCGGCAATCATGCGATATGGCATGGTTCCTGATAAACTACCGTTCCAGTGTGAGTAACCGCATAACCAAGTGAGGAAGTCGATGGCAGACAAAGAAGAGCCAAAGAAGAAGCAGAGCACCATCAAACAGGTCATTCAGATCTTCAAGTACACCCATGCCGAAGACAAGGCTCTTCCGTGGCTGTGCGGAGGCGTGTTCGTGGCGCCGATCATCGTATTCGTGGTGCTTGGCATCGTATTCAAGTGGTCGGTGATCGGATGGGTCACGTCCATGATCCTGGCCGTCATGCTTGGCTTGCTGTTCGCCACCATGATGCTCACCAACCGTGCCGACAAGGTTGGATACGCCAAGCTTGAAGGCCGTCATGGAGCTGCCATCAGCGTGCTCGGCAACGTCAACAAGGCTGGCTTCAACTTTCCGCAGGAACCGGTGTGGGTTGATCCGAAGACCAAGGACGCCATCTGGCGCGGTACCGGCTACAATGGTATTTATCTGTTGGGTGAAGGCGAATACGGCCGTGTCAAGCGTGCCATGGATCGTCAGGAACAGAACATCAAGGGCGTGACCGCCGGATCCGATATTCCTGTTTACCGCATCTACGTCGGCCAGGGCAAGAACCAGACGAGCCTGAAGAACCTGCGTAAGACCGTGCTCGACTGCAAGAGCTACCTGCCGACCCACCACAAGAACAAGCTGGTGGCTGCCATCCATCCGAAGAGCCGTTTCGTGCTCACCAAAACCGAGTTGAGCATTCTCAACGAGCGTCTGCGCACTCTGCAGATGAAGAACGGCATGGGCATTCCGAAGGGTGTCGACCCGATGCATCCGCAGCGTGTCAGCCGTCGTGCCATGCGCGGCCGCTGATGCCTAGGACTGATAATCCGATATAACGTGCAGGAACCTCGATTGGCATGTCAATCGAGGTTCTTTTTTATTTCATCGTTCCACGAGCCTACGTAAGGGTGTTGCCTGGAAAAGAACTGGCGTTACGGACGGTGTGACGACACGAGTGTCCGCAAATTGAACGGTTTTGCGCAGGCGAATATGCGTGTTCGTAACAATTGAATCCCAGTTTTCCGCGAAATCATCCTTCGAATATGTCATTACGAAACATTCTCGTAACCCAATTGGCGAGTGAGCGAAACGCGCGTTCTTAGACTAAGAGCCTGTAAGTTACTTATTCGAAAGGAGCGGTCCCGTGACTGCACTTGAAACCAAGGCTGATGCTGAGGCCCTTATCAACAAGGAAGGCATCGAGTATGTCTCCGTTCGCTTCACTGATCTGATCGGTGTTCAGCAGCACTTCACCGTGCCGGCAAGCGAATTCCTGAAGGATGCCTTCACCGACGGCATGCCGTTCGATGGCTCCTCCGTGGAAGGCTTCCAGGCCATCAACGAGTCCGATATGAAGTTGGTGCCGGACGTTTCCACCGCATTCGTCGATCCGTTCCGCAAGCACAAGACCCTCGACGTGGCCTTCTCCATCGTCGACCCGCTGACTGACGAGCCGTACTCTCGCGATCCGCGTCAGGTCGCAGGCAAGGCCGAGGCCTACCTGAAGTCCACCGGCATCGCCGACACCGCTTCCTTCGCTCCGGAAGCTGAGTTCTTCATCTTCGACAAGGTGCGCTTCGAGAACAGCATGCAGCGCTCCTTCTACGAGGTCGACTCCATTGAAGCTCCGTGGAACTCCGGCATCGACACCGAAGACGACGGCACCCCGAACATCGCATTCAAGAACCGCGTCAAGCGCGGCTACTTCCCGGTTCCGCCGATCGACCACACTCAGGATCTGCGCGACGACATGGTCGCCAACCTGCAGAAGGTCGGCCTGATCCTCGAGCGTTCCCACCACGAGGTCGCCGGCGCTGGCCAGCAGGAGATCAACTACCGCTTCAACTCCCTGCAGCACGCAGGCGATGACCTGATGAAGTACAAGTACGTCGTTCACGAGACCGCCGCTCTGGCAGGCAAGGCCGCAACCTTCATGCCGAAGCCGATCGCAGGCGACAACGGTACTGGCATGCACTGCCACCAGTCCCTGTGGAAGGATGGCAAGCCGCTGTTCTACGATGAGAAGAACTACGGTGGCCTGTCCGACCTCGCCCGCTGGTACATCGGCGGCTTGATCAAGCACTCCTCCTCTGTGCTTGCTTTCACTAACCCGTCTCTGAACTCCTACCACCGTCTGGTTCCGGGCTTCGAAGCGCCGGTCAACCTGGTGTACTCCGCACGTAACCGTTCCGCCGCCATCCGTATTCCGCTGGCCGGCACCTCCCCGGCTGCAAAGCGCATCGAGTTCCGCGCTCCGGATCCGTCCTGCAACCCGTTCCTCGCCTTCTCCGCACAGCTGATGGCAGGCCTGGACGGCATCCTGAACCACATCGAACCGCCGGAGCCGGTCGACAAGGATCTGTACGAGCTGCCGCCGGAAGAGCATGCAGGCATCAAGCAGGTTCCGAGCTCCCTGGCCGAGGCCATGGACGCCCTTGAGGAAGATCACGACTTCCTCACCGCAGGCGACGTCTTCACCGATGACCTGATCGAAACCTGGATCGGCATCAAGCGCGGCGAAATCGACCAGGCTCGTCTGGCTCCGACCCCGCTGGAGTACGAGCTGTATTTCCACATCTGAGGCCTATACCCAGTTTCCCTTGAAATCAAGCTGTTTTGGACTCCAAGGGTAATCAGAAGGTAGCCAGATTGGTTATAAGGAGAGCCTCTCCAAATTGGGGAGGCTCTCCTTATTCCTACAGAATTTCTTCCATCTGGGACGGCAAAGACCTTACGGACCGGTCTTCTGACTCCTCGCCTCCACGAACACATCAGACGCATCCAATAAATAACCGTTGATATGAGCCGGACGTGCTTCCACAGGTTCACCGTTAATGTCGTCGTATTCATACAACGCAGGAGCGTTTGTGCCTCTGTCGAATCCGACAATGACGACATGCACGTTCGCATTGTCCGTAGTCTGAGCGTCCCAGCAGAACGTACGGTGAGCGAACCGGATACGCCACCCTCGTTCGATCACATGCTTGAATAGCGGGGCGACTTGCTGGCTTTGTGTGATGCTATTCGGGGATACGAACGCGAATTGCGCGGAGGGATTCCCGTCAAGGAAATCAATAGCTTTAAAATACCATCCAGCCACATAATCCAGCGAGCCTCCGGCCTTGCCGCACACCAGTTCCATATCATCCTTGATCTGCTGCGTGTGCTGCTGATGGCCGATGAACGGCGGGTTTCCCATCACATACGAGCATTCATCACCGGTCAGCAGAAGACTGACGAGGTCATAGCCATAGTCACTCGCGAACGCTCTCGCCACCTTGGCGTCGCGGCATCTTCGAGGATGCCTTCAAGCGCCTCACGAGTCCCCAACGTCCTTCTCTGCATGAATGAACCTCCTTGTATGGCTGGAAGTTATCGTCACAGATGATTTCGTAACCACTTACCTCTGTTCAAGCGCCGCGTTGACCTGTGCCTTGAGTGCAGGCAAGGTCTCGGCCTCGAACCAAGGATTCCTGCTCATCCATAGCTGGTTGCGCGGCGACGGATGTACCAAAGGGAAGAATCCCCGGCCGATATAGGCATCATAATCGCGCACCACGGTTGTAAGGCTGTCCGAATTCTTGAGATGCAGGTACCTGCGGACGGCATATGCGCCCACAAGCACAGTGAGCCGAACATTGGGCATGAGCGCCAAGAGTGCAGGATGCCACTGCTCGGCGAATCCCTTGCGCGGCGGTAGATCGCCCGACCTGCCATGTCCCGGAAAATAAAAGTCCATGGGGAGAAGCGCCACCCGCTCAGGATCATAAAACGTCTCGCGAGAAACACCCAGCCAATCGCGCAGACGCTCTCCTGACTTGTCGTTCCAGGGGATGCGCGTCTCTTCCGCCACCGCGCCTGGTGCCTGCCCGATAATCACGATGCGAGCGCCAGCCCCGACGGAGTAGAGCGGATCGATGCCGCGCTTGGTATAGTCTGCATTCGCCCCATCAGCCTTTATGGCATTAAAAATCGCAAGGAAATCCTTGTCCATGTCGAAACCATCTCCTTGGCGACATGCGCCGTTCATGCATATTGATTGCTCGTTTCCCACAAATATACCTTGCCTTTGCGCTGCAGGGTATATCGTAGGAAATTATCCTCATGTAGTAATTCCCGCATAGCCGCTTAGCGTCTTTCAAGATTTTTATTGCCAATGTGTATCACAAAGCACTACGTCTAACTGGATTAAATAAATACTCAGGTTTCAACCGTCCTGCAAGCGTAGCGTTACCGCGAACCGCTCTCTATAAGCACCCATGGCGCCCATCGTAGATAACAAGCCGAAAGAAGGAGAACGCGGTCCGGACGGCCTGTTTCAAGCCTCTAAAGGAGTAATCCTTTCGGGGCTTTTCTATTGTCCGAAAGGAGGCGGCACGCATGCCGAGAAAACCAAGACGCCCCTGCCGCCACCCCGACTGCCCGAACCTTTGCGAGGACGGCGAGCAATACTGTGAGAAGCATCGCAAGGAAGCTGAGCGGCAGTACGAGCATTTCACGCGCGGCCACTCCGCGGGCAAGCGCTATGGCAGGCAGTGGAAGAAGATCCGCGACCGATAGAAGAACATTGGCATAGTTCTCAAAGTGAAATCCCCTTATGAGGCCAGACAGATCTGGCAGCGGGACACCATAGGACGCCGCCACATACGTTAGATATTCCCGGAATGTGAAATACCGAAATGACTGATCTTCCGCTGCCCCTAAATCCAGTGAAAAATCAGAAAGTAAGGGGTGATCTGCGGTGTACCAGACGCTTAAATGGTTCAAGGAAAGAAGTGTCTTGCTGTCCATTCTGCATTACCTCCGATTGTTTTTGTCTTTCTCCCAGAGCGAATAGGCGGAGAACAGGAACACGCCGCCGAGGAAAATGTACAGCAGGACAAACGGGATGTTCATGGTAACGAAACTGTAAAACATGCAGACAATAAAAACGCAAATCCATTCTTCGCGTGGCCGACGGATACGGGTTCCATCCGATCAGCAGGTTCGGCAAACAAAGCATCCCGGAGTTGACCGGATGCGCTGCGGGGCATGTGGGTGCATGCCGGTTGTGATGGGCCGGTTGAAGGATATTCCGGCCGATTATGAGGGTCGTTTGGGCGTCCCCGTTTTCTTGAAAAAGACCTGTCGAATAAAAACGGCCTGACTGAGCCGCCTATGCCTTGTGCATGGCGATAATATGCTCTATCTCGGCAAGATCCGAAGCGAAATAGATACCATGCTGGCGTTCCCCTGTGGAGAAGCCATCGTCGATCATGCGATGCAGCAGCGCCTTCATATCATCGTAGAAACCGTTGAGATTATAGAAAATGCAAGGCTGTGCCAACTGGTCAAGACAGACTTTGGACACGACCTCGCTGATCTCCTCCAACGTTCCCGTGCCCCCGGGGAATGCAATGAATACGTCGCCAAGCTCGATCATGCGCGTGCGTCGTTCGGTGATGTTCGGCACGATGGTGAGTTGGGTCAGATTCTTATGCGCGACACCCTTGTCCACGAACATCTGCGCTTCGATACCGGTCACCTTGCCGCCATGCTCAAGCACAGTGTCGGCGATGACTGCCATCAGCCCCTCGTTGGAACCGCCATACACCAAACGGTGCCCGTTCTCGGCAATCCATATGGCCAGCTCCGCCACGGCCTGCTTGTATACGGGGTTGTTGCCTTCGTGAGCTCCTAAATACACCGTGACGTTCATGCTTGTACCTCCAACATTCATGGGATGATGTCGCGCGCCCAACCGTAATCAGACAATAAGTCAGACAATCAGTGTAACGAACCGATGTTCGCAAACCAATCGAAAGCGGTGAGACACACTCGCAAGCTGTGCATATCTTTCATGGATGTGCAAAAGCCCCATACTCGGCCTGCCAAATTCATGACATGCCGAATATGGGGCGAAATAAGGGGAGCGAAGCGTCCATCGACACCCTGCATATCGCGACCGAACTGCGCCGCAACCTTGACTTTGTTCGCACCGATCGCGGTAAGTACGCCGATCTCATACTTACGTTCACGTACGTTCAGCAATGTGATGACCACCAGCACCACAATGAGCAGCGTCAACGCGAACTTCGACAGGTTGTTGAGCGTACCAGGTTGGATTCGCGATTCTCCACTTTTCTGAATCAAAAACACGACATGAACGGGGCATTCGTTGCGGCAATGGTGTTAGGCTAACGCGTATGCCTATAAAATCCGAAGTCATTGCGAACACCAAGTCGGAGCGCGTCCACCGCGTGTCCGAACTTGCCGATCGAAAAGGGCGGAAACGGTCCGGCCATTTCATGGTGGAAGGCCCGCAGTCGGTGCGTGAGCTGCTGACATACCATCCTGGGATTGTCGAGGACCTTTACGTTGAGGTCGAGTCAGCACAGCCCGATGCCTCGTTTGTGACACCTGTCGTCGCGCAGATGGCGGGCAAGGCCATGCAATCCGGCGTGTATGTGCACAAGGTCACTCATGCGGTGATGCACCGTATGAGCGCCGACGCGCAAGGCGTGCTTGCCGTCGCAGACATGCAGGCTTTCCTTGATTCATCCGCTGTTCCAGACGATTTCGACGGACATGCGATGGTCGCCGCGTTTTGGCAGGTCCGCGATCCCGGTAACGCTGGAACCGTGATCCGTTCCGCCGATGCGGCCGGCTGCTCTGCCGTGGTATTGGTCGACGACTGCGTGGACGTGTTCAATCCGAAAGTGATCCGCTCCACTGCGGGATCACTGTTCCACCTTCCGATTCTGGCCATGGGAACAGACGACTTCTTTGCATGGTGCGATACTCACGAGCTGGCAGTGTATGCGGCCGATGTATATGGCACGGATTCCCGACAGCCGGAATCCCTGACGGATGTAATCGCCGCGCCGGAAACGCTTGCCGGAGCCAAAGCGGTGTTGTTTGGCAATGAGGCGCGTGGATTGACCAAGGAAGTTTTGGAACGAACCGATAGGATCGTGTCCATACCGCTCTATGGCAAAGCGGAATCCTTGAACCTCGGTACCAGTTCGGCGGTAATGCTGCTGAGCTTGGCTATGTCGAGTCATGTTGAAAGAATGTAAAGTCGGAAAACGTTGAAATTGCGCGTTTTTCGCGTAAAACAAACGGGAAATGAGAAAGGTATCTCGTGGCAGAAGGTGCGGTATTCGACGCCCAAGCGGTAACCGATGCGGTTGCCGAGGGCATCGCGAAAATCGAAAACGCCTCCAGCATGGAGGAATTGAAAGCCATCAAGACGCAGTACGCCGGAGCGGAATCCGCGATGACGCAGGCCAGCAAGGCCATCGGCGCGTTGCCGAAGGACCAGAAGAAAGACGCCGGCAAGATTATGGGCAAGCTGCGCGCCGATTTCGGTCGTGCGTATGGCACCAAGGAACAGCAGGTCAAAGCCGAGGAAGAGGCCCGTGCGCTTGCCGCCGAAACCGTGGACATGACCCTTCCGGTCAATCGTAAGCCGCTTGGCGCGCGCCATCCGTTGCCGAAGCTGATGGAGGATGTCGAAGACTTCTTCATCTCCATGGGCTGGCAGATTTCCGACGGTCCTGAAGTGGAAACCGAATGGTACGACTTCGACGCGCTGAACTTCGGTCCCGATCATCCGGCACGTCAGATGCAGGATACCTTCTACGTCAAGGGCAATCAGGCCAAGGATGCCGCAGGCTTCGTCGGATCCAACATGGTGCTGCGCACCCAGACCTCCTCCGATCAGGTGCGTGGTCTGCTCACCCGTGGCGTGCCGCTGTACATCGCATGCCCAGGCCGTGTGTTCCGCACCGATGAGCTCGACGCCACCCATACGCCGGTGTTCCACCAGGTGGAGGCTCTTGCGGTCGACAAGCATCTGACCATGGCCGATCTGAAGGGCGTGCTCGATAAGCTTGCCGTGGCCATGTTCGGTCCGGAAGCCAAGACCCGTCTGCGCCCGAGCTATTTCCCGTTCACCGAGCCGAGCGCCGAACTCGACCTGTGGTTCCCCGATAAGAAGGGTGGCGCAGGCTGGCTTGAATGGGGCGGCTGCGGCATGGTCAACCCGAACGTGCTGAAGTCCGCAGGCCTCGATCCCGAGGTCTACACCGGCTTCGCCTTCGGCGTCGGCGTGGAGCGTACCCTGCTGCTGCGCCATGACATCAACGACATGCACGACCTGGTCGAAGGCGACGTGCGATTCAGCGAACAGTTTGTGATGGGGGAGTGATTGACCCATGCCAATGGTTGACATTGATTGGCTCAAGGACCACGTCGAGGTTCCGGAAGGTCTTACGTACGAACAGCTTGCCAAGGATCTGGTGAAGGTCGGTCTCGAAGAGGAAGAGATTCACACCTCCCAGCTGGTTGGTCCGATTGTCGTCGGCTACGTGGTCGATGCCACTCCGGAACCGCAGAAGAACGGCAAGATCATCAACTGGTGCCATGTCGACGTCGGTGACGAATACAACGAAACCGATGAGAACGGCAACAAGGTGCCGCGCGGCATCATCTGCGGCGCTCCGAACATGGCCGCAGGCGAGAAGGTCGTCGTGACGCTTCCCGGCGCTGTGCTTCCGGGCGATTTTAAGATCGAGCCGCGTAAGACCTACGGTCATATCTCCAACGGAATGTGCGCTTCCGAGCGTGAGCTTGGTTTGGGCGATAACCATGATGGCATCATCCTGTTGCGCAAGTACGGCTTCACCCCGGAAGAGTATGAGAAGCTCCAGCCGGGCGACGACGCCATGCACCTGCTGCACTTGGATGAGCCGCTGCTGGAGATTAACATCACTCCGGATCGCGGCTACGCGTTCTCATACCGTGGCGTGTCTCGCGAATACCATCATTCCACCGGTGCCGCCTACACTGATCCTGCTGTCGCTCTGAATGAGAAGGCGCCGATCACTAAGGGTCTGCCGGAAGGCACCAAGACCGATATCGAAGTGATCGTCGACGACAATAATCCGATTCACGGTGTGGTTGGATGCGATCGCTATTACGCTCGCGCGGTCAAGGGCTTCGATCCGGCCAGCCATACGCCGAACTGGATGCGTCGCCGTCTGGCCCGTGCAGGCATGCGTTCCATCTCCTTGGCTGTAGACATCACCAACTATGTGATGCTCGACTTGGGACAGCCGATGCACGCCTACGATTTGGATAAGATCGAAGGACCGATTGTGGTGCGCCGCGCCAATGAGGGTGAGAAACTCACCACACTGGATGGCAAGGACCATGATCTGAGCATCGAAGATCTGCTGATCACCGATTCCCCGAACGGTGAGCGCGGTTCCCGTGTGCTCGGCATCGCCGGCGTCATGGGTGGTCTGTACGGCGAGGTTACCGCTGAGACCAAGAACATCCTGCTGGAATCCGCGCACTTCGATCAGGTGTCGATCGCGCGTTCCGCACGCCGTCACAAGATTCCGTCCGAAGCCTCCCGTCGTTTCGAACGCGGTGTGGACGACCAGCTGCAGCCGGCAGCCGCCCAGATGGCGGCCGAACTGATGGTCAAGTACGGCAATGGCGAGCCGAGCGAGCACCCGACCGACTTCAATACCGTCTCTAACCGCCGTCCGATCCTGTTCAAAGCTTCGGAAGTGGCTCGTGTGGCAGGACTTGATACGGACGTGAACACCATCAGCGACATTCTTACCGATATCGGTTGCTCTGTCGCAGGAGGCGGCAACGGCGAGTTTTCCGTGGTGCCTCCGAGTTGGCGCCCCGACTTGAACGAGCCGTGCGATCTGGTTGAGGAAGTGGCACGTCTTGTCGGATATGACGAGATTCCCGTCACCGTGCCGCCGGCACCGGTCGAAGGCAGGGTCGGTCTGACTGCTGAGCAGCTGCGTAAGCGTCAGGTTGCCGATGAACTTGCCGAATACGGCATGGTGGAAACGTTGAGCTATCCATTCGTCGGCGATGAGGATTACAAGAACTTCGCGTTGGACGCCGCTGAGACGAAGAACATCAGCGTGGAGATCGCCAACCCGCTCGCCGGTGATCGTCCGTTCCTGCGTCGTGACATTATTCCAACGCTGGCACAGACCGTTCAGCGCAATCTGCGTCGCGGTGTGGAGAATGTGTCGCTGTATGAGATTGGCCACGTGTATCTGTGGAATCCGAACGCTCCGGCGATTCCGGCGCTGCCGGGTGCCGTCAAGCCGACGGACGAGCAGCTTGCCGCGCTTGATGCCGGTCTTCCGGAACAGCCGATGCACGTTGCTGGCATTCTGACCGGCAACGCCGTTGACTCCGGTTGGCTGGGCGACCGCCGCGCAGTGGATTGGTCTGACGCCGTCGAGGCGGTGCAGCGCATCTCCGACCGTATTGGCGCAGCTCTCACACTGGATCAGCCGAAGGCTGAAGATGTGTCGGCACAATGGCATCCGGGCCGTGCAGCCCGCGTGATGGCCGGTGACGTATTCGTCGGCATGGTCGGCGAGCTTCACCCGCATGTCAACGAGGCGTTGGGCTTCCCTGCCCATTCCGCGGCCTTCGAATTGGATTTGACCGCGCTGTTCGCCACGTTGAGCGGCAAGCCGGTGCAGGCCAAGCCGATTTCCACCTTCCCGCCGGTCAAACAGGATCTGGCTTTCACGGTGTCCACCGACGTTACGGCCGCTGAACTCAAGCAGGTCATCGTCGAAGCCGCCGGAAACAGTCTTGAAAGCATTGAGCTGTTCGATGTGTACACCGGCGACCAGCTGGGCGAAGGAGAGAAGTCCTTGGCCTACGCGGTCACATTCCGTGCTTCGGATAAGACTCTCGCCTCCGAAGACAGCGAAGCTATCCGCAAGCGTATTGTGGATGAAGCGTCCAAACTGGGTGCGCAGCTGCGCGCCTGATCTCGACCTTCCCAAGAACAGAGGATGATTATGAACGAACCGGAACAGTATCAGCCGAACAACACCGACGAACGTCAGGAGACGGCTGATGCTGCTCCGGTTTCGTCATCTTCTGGTGCCGCTGCGCCTTCACAGCCGGAGTATGGTCAAATCAACCAACCCGAATATGGCGCGATGAGCAGTCAGCTGCCAGCCGGCTACGATCCGTACGTGTATGGCGCGCCTGAACCTGAACCGCAACCTGTGGATGCCGTCCAGCAGCAGAATATGCAATATCAAACGGGGCAATACCCTCCAAACGGGCAGCAGCCAATGCCTCCGTACAATGCGAACGGACAACAGAATCCATACGGCGCCAATCCGTATGGGTCAAATCCGTATGATCCGAACCAATATCCACAGCAGGGCAATATGCCCTATCTGCCGAATCTGGATCTCAACGATCCCCGGCAGAATCCCGCATACGGCCATTGGGATGCCTATGCGATCATGTCTCTCGTGTTTGCCGTGCTGATGCCGGTGCCGGTCCTTCCTGCGTTGGTCGGCGCAATCTCGATGTGGCGCACCAAGAAGCTCCACATGAAAGGGCATGGCTTGGCTCTCGCCGCGGTGATCATCAACGTGCTGTATACTTTGGCCGTGATTTGGTTGGCGATGCATGGACTATCCGTCGCCGACCTGTATAACGAGACCTTGCAGTACATGCTTGGCGGTGCGGGATCAGGCCAAGGAGACGAGTCGATCACCGCCTGATTCGGCGTGTTTCCTTGTCTTCTGATAATCGTCATAGTCACGCAATGACCACTATGCGACACGAAACGAATGCATAATTATGCAATATAGTGCATAAAGTGTATGCTGAATGTGTTTTCAGTGAGTCAATGAAAAGAGACGTGACTATGGCCAAATACACAGTAGCCGTGGCCGGCGCGACCGGATATGCGGGAGGCGAGGCCCTCCGTATCCTCGCGGCCCATCCATATTTCGAAGTGACGTGCGTGACCGGGCATTCGTCCGTTGGGGACAAGCTTGGCAAGCATATGCCACATATTCCGCAACTTGCCGACCTTGTGGTGGAAGACACCACTCCGGAAGTTCTTAATGGGCATGATGTCATCATTCTTGCTCTGCCTCATGGGGCATCCGGCGCATTGGCCTCGCAGCTTGATCCGAATGCCGTGGTGGTGGACTTGGGGGCCGACCATAGGCTTGAGGAAAAAACCGCATGGGATGAGTTCTACGGCGGTGACTTCTATGAGCACTGGACTTACGGCATGCCTGAGCTTATTACCGGCATATCCGAAGATGGTTCTTACCGGCGCC
Source organism: Bifidobacterium intestinale (assembly GCF_023656765.1). Classification (NCBI taxonomy): domain Bacteria; kingdom Bacillati; phylum Actinomycetota; class Actinomycetes; order Bifidobacteriales; family Bifidobacteriaceae; genus Bifidobacterium; species Bifidobacterium intestinale. Next base: position 112,509 of record NZ_JAMOKR010000001.1, read on the forward strand.
AACGTGAAGTGATTCCAGGAACCACGCGTATTGCCGGTCCGGGATGCAATGTGACCGCAACCACATTGGCGCTGCAGCCGGGCATTGCCCAAGGGCTTGTTGAGCCGACGGATATTGTTGCCGATCTGGTGGTCGGTTACTCCGGCGCAGGGAAGAATCTGAAGCGCGTCAATTTGCTTGCAGCTGAGGCATTCGGTTCCGCATTACCGTATTCTGTCGGCGGCACTCATCGTCATATTCCTGAGATTTTGCAGAACTTCGCCCATGCTGCAGGAAAGAACGCAGCTGCGGCAAATGAGTTCACGCTGGGATTCACTCCTATTCTTGCGCCAATGGCCCGTGGCATTCTTGCCTCGGTTTCCGCTAAACTAACCGATAAAGCATTGAGCATGTCGGATGCTGAAATCAGGCAGGTTTGGGCTGACGCATATGCGGATCAGGATTTCATGATTGTTTTGCCTGAAGGCGTTATGCCGGCCACCGCCAACATCATCGGATCGAACGCGGCCCATATTCAGGTGGCCGTCGACCGCAAGGCAAGTCGTTTGCTGGCCTTCGCGGCAATTGACAACCTCAACCGTGGCACGGCCGGACAAGCGGTGCAGTCGTTGAATGTAGCACTGGGACTTCCTGAAGATGCAGGACTGACAAAGATTGGAGTGGCGCCATGAGCGTAACGTTTGCGCAAGGTTTTTCCGCGGCTGGCGTGGAAGCCGGTATTTCCGCAGTCGAAGGTAAGAAGGATCTGGCTCTTGTGGTCAATAACGGTCCGCTGGATATGGCTGCCGGAGTGTTCACTTCGAACCGTTTCTGCGCAGCTCCCGTGCAGTGGACGCGCAAGATCGTGGCCGACGGTCATGTGAAAGCCGTCATCCTTAATTCCGGAGGCGCAAACGCATGCACCGGCCAGCCGGGATATGAGCAGTCCAAGGCCACGGCCCAAAAGGTCGCGGCGCTTGTAGGTGCCAAAGACAGTGATATCGCGGTCTGCTCCACGGGCCTGATCGGTGAGCTTCTGCCTCTTGACCATGTGCTTTCTGGCGCAGACAAAGCGTTCGCGGCCCTTGCCGATACCGCTCAGGCCGGTGCGGATGCGTCCCATGCCATCATGACCACCGACACCAAGCCGAAAACCGTTGAGTTGGAAGGCTCCAACGGCTTCCATATCGGAGGTATGGTCAAGGGGTCGGGCATGATTGCCCCGCAGTTGGCCACCATGCTGTGCGTCATCACTACGGATGCCGTGGTGAGCGCCGGCCAGTTGCAGGCGGCATTGAATGCCGGAGTGGAGATGTCGTTCAACCGCATCGATGTGGATGGATGCATGTCCACCAACGATACGGTGCTCCTGCTCGCATCCGGCGCTTCGGGCATCGAACCCGATCCGGACGAATTCAACGATCTCGTTGCGCAGGCCACGGCGTCTCTGGCACGCCAGATCATCGGCGATGGCGAAGGCGCGAGCCACGACATCCGTGTCAAGGTGATCGGCGCCACCACGGAGGATGCGGCGCTTGCCTGCGGTCGTGCGGTGGCCGCGTCCAACCTGCTTAAATGCGCCATTTCCGGCAATGACCCGAATTGGGGACGTATCGTCAGCTCGTTGGGCACCGTGCCGCCGGAAGTCGCGCCATACGATTCCAATAAAGTCACGGTTGATGTCAATGGCGTGCGTATCTGTGAGAACGGCGGAGCCGGACGCGACCGATCCGAAGTCGACATGACTCCGCGCGAGGTGCACATCGACATAGATTTGCATGCGGGAAATGCGGAAGCAACTGTCTGGACTGACGATTTGACCCACGAATACGTACACATTAATGCAGATTACGAAAGCTGATTGAACGGTAATGACCAAGGAACTCAAAGGACCTGGATTCCATTTTGACGTGCATACCGATTTGCGCGCCGACCAAAAGGCGGAAGTGCTGATTGAGGCACTGCCATGGCTTGAGGAATTCGCCGGACAGCGCATCGTCATCAAATATGGCGGCAATGCGATGATCGACGATCATCTCAAAGCCTGTTTCGCTGAAGATATGGTGTTTCTGCGACAGGTCGGCTTGCATCCGGTTGTGGTGCATGGCGGAGGCCCGCAGATCTCGCACATGCTTAAGGCTTTGGGCATTAAGTCGGAATTCAAGGGAGGTCTGAGGGTCACCACGCCGGAGGCCATGGATGTGGTGCGTATGGTTTTGACGGGCAAGGTTTCCCGTGAACTTGTCGGATTGATCAACGCCCATGGCCCGTTCGCAGTCGGTCTTTCCGGCGAGGATGGTGCGCTCTTTTCCGCCATGCAGCGCAAGCCGATCATCAATGGCTCTCCAACCGATATTGGTTTGGTCGGCGACGTGGTGAGCGTCGACGCATCCGCGGTTGAGGATCTGATCAATGCCGGACGCATTCCTGTTGTTTCCTCGGTGGCTCCAAATGAGGATGATGCTACCGAAGTGTTGAATGTGAACGCCGATTCCGCGGCTGCGGCGCTTGCGGCCGCCCTTGGAGCCAGCAAGCTGGTCGTGTTGACTGATGTGGATGGCTTGTACGCCGATTGGCCAGACAAGGACTCTTTGATCGGACGCATCGGCGTGGAGAACCTACGCGATATGCTGCCGGATTTGGAAAGCGGCATGCGTCCCAAGATGGAGGCCTGCGTCAGGGCCATCGACGGAGGTGTGCCTCGCGCCCATATCATCGACGGACGCAAGCCGCATTCCATCCTGAATGAGATTTTCACCACAGATGGCATTGGAACCATGGTCGTTCCCGAAGACGGTATTGAAATGAGGAGCTCGTATGGCAACTGAACAATTGGAAAACCTCGGCAGTGAGGACGCCAAGTGGCTGGGGAAGTACTCCCGAGTGCACATGAACGTGTTCGGCACGCCGCTTCGCGTTATGGACCACGGAGAAGGCGCGCATGTCTGGGACGTCGATGGCAATGAATACCTCGACTTCCTTGCGGGCATTGCGGTGAACGCACTCGGCTACGCCCACCCGAAATGGGTGAAGGCCGTCAGCGAGCAGGCCGCCAAAGCCGCCCATGTGAGCAACTACTTCGCCACGGAGCCGCAGATCAAACTGGCGTCGAAGCTCATTGAGCTTGCGGACGCTCCCGAGGGATCTCATGTGTATTTCGGCAACTCCGGAGCGGAAGGCAACGAGGCGGCATTGAAGCTTGCCAAACTGTATGGACGCACCTTGCCGGGCGCATCGCCTGCCATTGGCGGGAAGCCGGCACGTATCATCGCCATGACCCACGGCTTCCATGGGCGTACCATGGGCGCGCTGTCCGCAACGTGGAAGCCCTCCATCCGAGAAGCGTTCGAGCCGCTGGTTCCCAATATCGAATTCGTCGAAGCTGGTGACGAGGCCGCATTGCATGACGCGTTTGCCGAAACCGGTCCCGGCAAATACGGCAAGGGACCTGTCGCCGCCGTCATCATGGAACTGATCCAAGGTGAGGCTGGCGTGCGTCCGCTTGGGGCCGGCTATGTGAAGAAGGCCCGTCAGATGTGCGACGACAACAACGCGCTGCTCATCATCGATGAGGTCCAGACGGGTATCGGGCGTACCGGATCCTGGTTCGCGTTCCAGCGTGAGGATCTCGCGGGCGGAGTGGTTCCGGATATCGTAACCTTCGCCAAGGGCGTTGCAGGCGGTTTCCCGATGGGTGGCATGATCTCCTTCGGCGCCAAGCTTTCCGCACTATTCACCCCAGGCTCCCACGGCTCCACCTTTGCGGGCAATCCGCTCGGAGCGGCCGCCGCGATGGCCACGTTGGAAACCATTGAGGAAGACGGCCTTGTGTCCAACGCCGAGGCGCGTGGCCAGCAATTGCGTGACGGCATCATGGCTTGCGGCAATCCGCTTTTCGTCTCCGTGCGTGGACGTGGCTTGCTCGATGCGGTCGAACTTGCCCATCCATGTGCGCATGCGGCGATGAATTGGGCGTTGGAGCACGGTTTGATCGTCAACGCGGTGGCGCCAGATGCGCTTCGTCTTGTTCCTCCGCTGGTGGTGACTGAACAGGATATTGATCAGGCCATCTCCATCCTCGCGAAGATCCCCGCGGATCTTCCCAACGACTGAACATAGCCGGCAATCACAACGAACTGAAACTCTTTTGAAAGGAGCCAACAATGGCAACTCCTGAATTGCGCCACATGTTGCGCGATGACGATCTCAACCATGAAGAACAGAAGCAGGTTCTCGAACTCGCCATCAAATTCCACAACAATCGTTTCTACCATCAGCCATTCGCCGGCCCGCAGGGCATCGCGGTGATCTTCGACAAGCCGAGTACCCGAACCCGTTCCAGCTTCTCCATTGGCGTTGCCGAACTGGGCGGCTATCCGCTGGTCATCGACAAGTCCGGCTCCCAGCTTGGCCGTGGCGAACCGGTCGCCGACACCGCACGCGTGCTTGACCGCATGGCCTATGGCGTGGTGTGGCGCACCTTTGGCCAGGATCGTGTCGAGGAAATGGCCAAGTATTCCACCCATCCGGTGGTGAACGCTCTGACGGATGAATTCCATCCCTGCCAGATTCTTGCCGACTTCCAGACTATCGCAGAACATCGTGGTGGCGTCGACAATCTGAAAAACCAGACCATCGCCTATCTCGGCGACGCGGCCAACAACATGTCGAACTCCTATCTGCTTGGTGGCGCCGTGGCCGGCATGAACGTGCGTGTCGCAGGGCCGAACGGCTATCTGCCGGATCCGCAGATCGTTGCCGATGCCGAAGCCATCGCATCCGAAACCGGCGGTTCCGTGTTGGTGACCACCGATCCGAAGGAAGCGGTCGCCGGCGCCGACTGCGTGTTCACCGATACATGGGTTTCCATGGGCGAAGAATCGGAATACGCCATCCGTTCCAAGCCGTTCTGGGATTATCAGGTGAACGCCGAACTCATGTCTTATGCCAAGGAAGACGCCATCTTCCAGCATTGCCTGCCGGCATACCGTGGCAAGGAAGTCACCTCCGAAGTCATCGACGGACCACAGTCCGTGGTGTGGGACGAGGCCGGCAACCGTCTGCATGCGCAGAAGGCACTGCTGACTTGGCTTACCGGCAAGACCCGCGGCGATGAAAGCCTGCTGGCCTGATGACGGACCAAACACCTGCGCTGCAACGTCCTGCCACACGGGCCGCTCGATTGAGCGCCATCGAGCAGGCGTTGCTGACGCGCATCGTCACCTCGCAGTCGCAGCTGTCCCAGATTCTCGCGGATCAGGGCATCGAAGTGACCCAGGCCACCTTGAGCCGCGATCTTGACGAGATCCATGCCACCAAAACCCGTTTGGCTGACGGAACCGTGGCCTATGCGCTGGGTAGACAGCCGGAGGAAAGCGCATCGGCTAATCCTGATGCAAAAACGGAACAGCAGATGAATCGTGTGCTTTCGGGACTGGTCACTTCGGTCGCGGCGGCTAGGAATCTGGTGGTGGTCCACACGCCGTCTGGCGCGGCCCAGTATGTGGCAAGTGTGATCGACAAGCAGCCCATCGATGGCGTGCTCGGCACCATTGCCGGGGACGATACCGTCATGGTGATCTGCGCCGATGACGATTATGCGAAACAGCGTGCGCAATGGCTGTTGGACGTCGTGTCCAAAGGCTGAATAGCCGTATAGTGGACACGACGCACCGTATATGCATAAATATACAGAGCATTGCATATACTGATGAATAACGTTTGATGTTAGAAAGGGAAACCATGAGCGATCAAAATCGTCTCGTTCTGGCGTACTCCGGTGGTCTGGATACCTCCGTCGCCATTTCATATCTGAAGGAACGCACCGGCAAGGATGTCGTGGCCGTATCCCTCGACGTCGGCCAGGGTGGCGAAAGCCTCGAAACCATCAAGCAGCGCGCGCTTGCCTGCGGTGCCGTTGAAGCGTATGTGGTAGACGCCCGCGACGAGTTCGCCAATGAGTACTGCATGAAGGCGCTGAAGGCCAACGCCCTATATGAGGGTGTGTATCCGCTGGTTTCCGCCATTTCCCGCCCGCTCATCTCCAAGCATCTTGTGCGCGCCGCCCACCAGTTCGGCGCCGACACCATCTCCCATGGCTGCACCGGCAAGGGCAACGACCAGGTCCGTTTCGAGGTGTCCATCTCCTCCATCGACCCGACGCTGAAGGCCATCAGCCCGATCCGTGATCTGTCGCTGACGCGCGACGTCGAGATCGCATTCGCTAAGGAGCACAAGCTTCCGATCGTGCAGACCGAGAAGAGCCCGTTCTCCATCGACCAGAACGTGTGGGGCCGCGCCATCGAAACCGGATTCCTTGAGGATCCGTGGAATGGTCCGACCAAGGACTGCTACTCTTACACCGACGATCCGGCTTTCCCGCCGGTCGAAGATGAGGTCGTCATCGAATTCAAGCAGGGCATCCCTGTCAAGATCGACGGTCACGACGTTACTCCGCTGCAGGCCATCGAAGAGATGAACCGTCGCGCAGGCGCACAGGGCATCGGACGTATCGATCTGATCGAGGATCGTCTGGTCGGCATCAAGTCCCGCGAGCTGTACGAGGCTCCGGGCGCTATCGCACTGATCACCGCCCACCAGGAACTCGAAAACTGCTGTCTCGAACGCGAGCAGCATCGCATCAAGCGTGATATCGACAAGCGCTGGGCCGAACTCGTCTACGATGCGCAGTGGTTCTCCCCGGCGACGCAGTCCCTGAACGCCTTCATCGAAGATACCCAGAAGTACGTTTCCGGCGAAATCCGCATGATTCTGCATGGTGGCCGCGCCGTCGTGACCGGTCGTCGTTCCGACACCTCGCTGTATGACTACAATCTGGCCACCTACGATTCCGGCGACAGCTTCGATCAGAAGTCGTCCAACGGCTTCATCGACATCTACGGTCTGCCGAGCCGTGTGGCCGCAGCCCGCGACGTCAAGTTCGACAATGGAATCGAGGTTCCGGAAAACAGCGTCGAGTAAGCGGGTTTTACACCGAATCGTCTCGATAATGGGGGAGAGCGTACCGTTAGGACCATCCTGACTGGTATTCTCTCCCTCAGTCATATCTGCAAGGAGAATGAAGTAACAATGACCGAGAGCACAACCAATGGTGAACACCTCGCCCTGTGGGGCGGCCGTTTCAAGTCCGGCCCGTCTCCGGAACTCGCGCGACTGAGCAAGTCCACCCAATTCGATTGGCGTCTTGCCGATGACGACATCGCAGGCTCACGTGCCCATGCCCGTGCGCTTGGACGTGCAGGACTGTTGACCGCCGATGAATTGCAGCGTATGGAAGACGCTCTCGACGAACTGCAGCGCCGTGTGGACTCCGGTGCGTTCGCTCCGATCGAAGACGATGAGGACGAGGCCACCGCATTGGAACGTGGGCTGCTTCAGATCGCCGGAGATGAGCTTGGAGGCAAGCTTCGCGCCGGTCGATCCCGCAACGATCAGATCGCCGCGCTGATTCGCATGTGGCTCCGCCGCCACAGCCGCGTCATCGCCAAAATGCTGCTTGGTCTCGCAGCCACACTGACCGAACAGGCCGAAAAGGCCGGACGCACCGTCATGCCGGGCCGCACCCACATGCAGCACGCCCAGCCGGTGCTGCTCGCACACCAGCTCATGGCCCACGTGTGGCCGTTGCTGCGCGACGTGGAACGTCTTGCCGATTGGGATAAGCGCATCGACGCCAGCCCGTATGGTTCCGGCGCCCTCGCCGGCAACACTCTCGGCTTGGAGCCGGTGGCCGTGGCCCGCGAGCTCGGTTTCTCCAAGGTGACCGCGAACTCCATCGACGGCACCGCCAGCCGTGATCTGGTCGCCGAATTTGCATTCATCGCAGCCATGGCGGGCGTCGACATCAGCCGACTGTCTGAAGAGATCATCATTTGGAACACCCAGGAATTCGCGTTCGTGCGCCTTGACGACGCCTATTCCACCGGCTCGTCCATCATGCCACAGAAGAAGAACCCGGATATCGCGGAACTCGCACGAGGCAAGTCCGGCCGTCTCATCGGCGATCTGGCTGGTCTGCTCACTACGCTAAAGGGCCTGCCTACCGCTTATGCGCGTGATCTGCAGGAAGACAAGGAAGCGGTGTTCGACCAGGTCGACACGTTGGAAGTGCTTCTTCCGGCCTTCACCGGTATGGTCGGCACCATGGTCTTCAACAAGGAGCGCCTCGAAGCGGAAGCTCCGACCGGCTTCGCCCTTGCCACCGACATCGCTGAATGGCTCGTCAAGAATGGCGTGCCGTTCCGTCATGCGCATGAGCTTTCTGGCGCATGCGTGAAGATCGCCGAAGACCGTGGTCAGGAACTTTGGGATTTGACCGACGATGACTTCGTCGAGGTCTTCAAGGAATTCCTTCCGGCCGACAAGGCACCTGAAGTGCGTGAGGTGTTGTCCACCGAAGGTTCGGTTTCCGCCCGTAACGGCAAGGGAGGCACGTCTCCGCTGCGCGTGCGCGAGCAGATCGTTTCCGCGAAAACCGCCATCGAACAGCTGCGCGCGTTCGCGAACTCCGTCAGCGATGGCCCTGCATACAAGACGCCGGAATCATTGCTCAAGTGAGCTTTAATCGGATCCCAAACAAACGATTCCGAAGTCGACGAAACGAAAACCAATCGACACCAATCGAATAGGCAAGGCAAAGCGGTGCTGCTGACACGCATGCAGATACAACATCTTGTCCGTATTCACGGGCGGGAAATCCTTAACCATGAACATATGCGGATCGAGAGAGAATGCTACCAGCATGGCGTGGTCACCACATTCGCGCATTCCATCCGTGTGGCCTGTCTGGCCGTATGGATCGCAGACAGGCTGCACTTATGGCATAGGGTGGATTTGCGTTCGCTGATTCGCGCCGCTTTGCTGCATGATTATTTTCTTTATGATTGGCACGAGTGGGACGATGGTGTGCATCGCATGCATGGTTTCACTCATGGTGGCACCGCCATGCGCAATGCCATGCGCGATTTCCGCCTCAATCGTGTGGAACGCGACAGCATCGAAAACCATATGTTCCCGCTGACGCCTTGCCCACCAAGGTATATCGAAGGATATCTGGTGACTGTGGCTGACAAGATCAGCGCCACGCAGGAGACGCTTTCTCTGGACCGTTTCAACAAGCCGGCGCTTGGCAATCCGGAGAGTGGAAAGTGAAATGCATGGCATGATTGCATTGGAATACCTGTTTTTATGGTTCCTGCTGTATGCATTTGTCGGATGGGTGTACGAGTCGATTCTGGTATCCATTTCGGAACATCGTTGGGTGAACCGAGGTTTCCTCAACGGTCCGCTTTGTCCGATCTACGGTTGCGGCGCGGTTTTGGCGATTGTGCTGTTGCGCGATCTGCATAACCCCGTGGTGATTTTCTTCATTTCGTCGTTTGGCGCATGCACGCTCGAATACGTTACCTCTTGGGGTATGGAAAAGCTGTTCCACGCCCGATGGTGGGACTACAGCCACTACCGGTTCAACATTCAGGGGCGAATCTGCCTACTGGGAGCCGTGGTGTTCGGCTTTGCGGGCGTGATCATCACTGACGTCACCCAGCCGGTGGTGGAACGTATAACACGGATGATTCCTTTGCCGGCCGTGCATTGGATGTGTGCGATTTTCGCTGTGATCGTTATTACAGATACCGTCATCACAGTGCTTGGCGTCATCGATCTTGCCGACAATCTTGCGAAGTTCAGCGAAACCGTCCAAACATATGCGGAAAAGGCCGGCGACTCGTTGCAATGGGGTAGGGATGCTTTCCGAGATAAATTCCGTGGTACGTTCCAAGGCCTGTCGGAATCCTCCCAGGAGGCGTTTGAGGCTCTTGCCAACATGCAGGCCACTGCAACTTCCATTTTGAACAGACAGCAGCGTCGTATGATCAGTGCGTTCCCGCGTTTGCGCTCCACGGATTCCACCAAATACAGCAAGATCATCGAAACCGTACGTGAAATGCTGCGTCGCAGGCAATCGCACAATAATGCCGACATCAAATAATTCCACGAAAAACGCCGAGTGTGGCTGTCTTCATCTTCTGCGAAACTGTAGGATGCGTAAAACGCAGTATCATCCGCAATTCAATAGGGAGAAAACACAGCTATGGCTCACGTCATCGATTTCAAGGAGGCCGGTTTCGAGTCCGTCCTCGATGAACTGGAATGGCGCGGGTTGATTTCCCAGTCCACTGACAGGAATCGACTCGCCGAAGCGTTGAACGGAGATCCCATTTCCTATTATTGCGGTTTCGATCCGACTGCTGCCTCCCTGCATATCGGCAATCTGGTGCAGCTCATCAACATGCGTCACCTTCAGGCAGCAGGCCATCATCCGATTGCCCTGGTCGGCGGCGCCACCGGCTTGATCGGCGATCCTCGCCAATCGGGCGAACGTACGCTCAATCCGAAAGACGTCGTGGCTGGTTGGGCCGAGCGTCTGAAGGCGCAGATCGGCGGCATTCTCGAAGTGGAAGGCAGCAATCCGGTCCGTTTCGTGTCCAATTACGATTGGACCGCCTCCATGAACGTCATCGACTTCCTACGTGACGTCGGCAAGAACTTCCGTTTGGGTACCATGCTTGCCAAAGACACCGTCGCCCGTCGACTGAATTCCGAAGATGGCATTTCCTTCACCGAGTTCAGCTATCAGGTGCTGCAGGGCAACGACTTCCTGCACCTGTTCGACGAATACCATTGCGTGCTTGAGCTTGGCGGATCCGACCAGTGGGGCAACCTCACGTCCGGTCTTGACTTGATCCACAAGGTACGTGGCGTGGATGTGAACGTGTTCACCAGCCCTATCATCACCGACGCTCAGGGTAAGAAGTTCGGCAAGTCCGAAGGCAACGCCGTCTGGCTTGACGGCACTATGCTGAGCCCGTACAAGTTCTACCAGTTCTGGTTCAACCGCCCCGACAGCGAGATGGAGAACCTGCTGAAGGTGTTCACGTTCCTGCCGAAGACGGAGATCGAACGTCTTGTGGAGGAAAGCAAGACCAATCCGGGCGCGCGTGAGGCGCAACGCACCTTGGCTTGGGAGGTCACCAGCCTGGTGCATGGTGAGGAAGCCACCCGACAGGCTATCGAGGCCGCCGGTGCGCTGTTCGGCCGTGGCGGCGATCTTGCGGACGTTGACGAGTCCACGCTTGAAGCCGCTCTTGACGGCGTGAAGATCGACGGCGAGTTCGCCAAGGCCGCGGTGGGCGACCGTGTGGCGGAAGCCGGCATGAAGGCCGGACTGTTCAAGTCGATTTCCGAAGCGCGCAAGACGATCAAGGCCGGCGGCGTGTATCTGAACAACGCCCGTGTTGAAGACGAAGAGCAGGTTTTGAACGAAAACAACTTCCTGCATGGACGTTTCGCATTGATTCGTCGCGGCAAGAAGGCCCTCGGCGTCGTAGAAAACGCGTGAGGCAATCGCGAGCGGCGCAAACAAACTTAAGCAAAGAACAAACGAAGACCATCCTCAAGGAATACAAGGAATATAAGGAACAGCATGGCAGAAGAACAGCGCGGATCGCGCGGCAAGTCCTACGGCAACCACAAGTCCTACGGCTCGGGCAAGCCGGGCAATCGCGGCGGCAAGGGATTCAAGCCGCGCGGCAATGGCGGCAAGTCCTACGGCCACAAGTCCGGCGGCTTCCACAACGACGACCATAAGGGCGGATACCGCAAGGGCAACGGTGGCAACTTCCACCGCGACCGCGATTTCCATCGTGACGGCGAAGGCGAAGGCCAGGAGCGTCGCTTCCACAACGGTCCGCGCAAGTTCCACCGTGACGGCGAGCGTCGTGACGACCACCGTGGCTACCGTGGCGGGCGCGGCGACAATCCGCGCTACCAGCGCGACGGCGAGCGTTCCAGCTTCCGTCGTGACGATCGTCGTGATGGCGATCGTAAGGATTTCCACCGTGACGGCGACCGTCGTAACTTCCGTCGTGAAGATGGCGACCGTCGTAACTTCCACCGCGATAATGATCGCCGTGATTTCCATCGTGATGGTGATCGCCGCAACTTCCACCGCGATAATGATCGCCGTGATTTCCATCGTGATGGTGATCGCCGCAACTTCCGTCGTGACGACCACCGTGGCAATGATCGTCGTGATGGCGGCCTCCGTAATTTCCGTGATGGCGATCGTAAGGATTTCCATCGTGACGATCAGCGCCGTGACTTCCACAAGGATCGCGACCAGCAGCAGGGCGAGGAGCGTCGCGAGTTCACCCGCGAAGAGAAGATGGCCTACCGTGAGGAGAAGCGTGGCGAGTACATGGCCAAGCCGCGCCGCAATTCCGATGGCACGGTGAGCTTCCCCTCGCAGAACCCGTACACGCATCGTCGTCCTGATGAGCCGAAGATGCCGAAGGGCATCGAATGGCGTATGCTCACCACCGACGATCGCGAACGCCTGCGTGGCCTGTCGAAGGAGCATGCGGAAAACATTGGTCTGCACATTCTTGCCGCGTATACGCTTGAGGAGAGCAACCCGGAGCTGGCCCTCGAACATGCCAAGTGGGTGGCCCGCCAGGCTTCCCGCATCGATTTCGCCCGCGAGACGCTCGCCTTCGTGGCATACCGTCAGGGTGATTACAAGCTTGCCTTGCGTGAGTTCCGCACCGCGTTCCGTATGAACGGTTTCCTGGATTATCTGCCGTTCATCGCTGACTGCGAGCGTGGCGTGGGCGAGCCGAAGAAGGCCATCGAAGTGGCTGTGAGCGACGACGCCAAGTATCTGCGCGGTGAAGCCAAGGCTGAAATGTTCTTGGTGTACGCTGGCGCTCTGGGCGATCTGAAGATGTGGGACAAAGCCATCGAGATCGTGCATACGCTGGGTCGTTCCAAGGGGTTGGCCGGCGAATACCGCATGCGTGCGATGCAGGCCGAGCAGTATTTCCTTGAAGAGGCCGGCCGTACCGATGAGGCCATCGCGTTGGATCGTCTGCTCGACAAGCTTGAACTGCAGTACGCCGATGTCGAAGATGATGAGACTTCCGACGATCTGGTTGTCGAATACGACATGCAGGAGCTGAACGACGAACTCATGGACGTGCTTGGCATTTCCGAGGATGATGCGCAGTACGCTCCGGAAGACCCTGAGAATGAGGAAGACGAATCCGAAGCCATCGACGAAAACGGCGAAACCAACGACGAAACCCAGCTTGAGGCCGAAGAGACGGAAGCTGGCGCGGAATCCGATGATGAGCCGGCAGAAGCTGACGATGCTGCGGAAGATGACGCCGATGATGACGGTGAGGCTGAAGAGGCCGAAGAGTCTTCGGATGCTTCTTCCGAATCCTCCGAAGATAACGAGTGAGGTGACGTGGCCCGCATGCTGAAGTCCACGAATCAGCCGCTCAGCGAAGCATACTCGCTGGCATTGCTTGATCTTGACGGCGTGGTCTACCGTGGTAAGAACCCGGTGGAACATGCTGCCGAGAATATCCGCAAGGCCGAATCCTCGGGCATGACGGTGGAATACACCACCAACAATTCGTCCCGACTTCAGGCCGTGGTGGCAGACCAGCTGAAGGGGTTCGATTTGGATGTCGAACCCTGGCAGGTCATCACCTCGTCGGTTGTCGCCGCGCGCATGGTGGCACGTGCTGTGCCTGAAGGTTCGAAGGTTTTCGTGCTTGGCGCCCAGCATCTGCGTGAGGAAGCGGCCAAGCAAGGTCTTGAAGTCGTCGATTCCGCAGAAGCGCAGCCGGTCGCCGCCATCCAAGGATGGTATCCCGACATGTCTTGGAACGAAATGGCCCAAATCGCCTATGCCGTTGAGCATGGCGCGACCTATTTCGTGACCAATCGTGATCTGACCATTCCTCGTGAACTTGGCATCGCGCCGGGATGCGGTTCTATGATCATGGCTGTGATCAATGCCACCGGTGTGGAACCGGTTTCGTCCGCAGGCAAGCCGGAATCCGCCATGTATGACGAGGCACGCATTCTCGCAGCCCATGATGATGGCGAGCCGTTGGACAAGGAACAGTGCCTCGCCATCGGCGACCGTCTCGACACTGATATCGAGGCGGGCAATCGTGGCGGGTACGATTCCCTTGCGGTGTTGACCGGCGTCACCAATCCGCGCGAACTCATGTTCGCTCCGGCGTATCTTCGCCCGACCTACATCGCCAAAGATCTGCGGGGCTTGAACGAGCCCGCTCCTGAAGTGGTGCATGATGAGGGCGCATGGCTGTGCCGCGATGCGAAGGCCCGCGTTGACGGCGACCGCCTGTATGTCACCGACATCACCAGCGTCGACGGGTTGCGTGCCGCATGCTGCGCTATGTGGGCCGCGGCCGACAGCGGGCGAGATGTGAGTGGCGTGATCGTTCCGGAACTCCGTATTTCCTAACGAACAGTTCATGCCGATTATTGGAAAACCATTGCGAAACAGTGATTCCGTTCAAGTGGTTCGTCTTGACGTTGCGTTGTTGGAACGAGGTCTGACCGACAGTCGTTCCAAAGCGCAACGTTTGATCGCGGACGGCAAAGTCAGTGTGAACGGTGTCACCGTCACCAAGGCGTCAACGAAAGTCTGTTGCGATGACGTCATCACAGCAGATAGGGGAGACGGTTACGTTTCCCGTGGCGCATACAAGCTTGTCGGCGCGTTCGAACAGTTCGCCGCCGCCGGATTGCGTTCCGCGCAAGGATTACGTTGCTTGGATATCGGTGCGTCCACCGGCGGTTTCTGTGATGTGTTATTGCGAAATGATGCTGCACAGGTCGTCGCATTGGATGTTGGCCATGGACAATTGGATCCGAAAATCGCACATGACGATCGTATTGTCGAAATGAGCGGCGTCAATATTCGCGATGTGTATGTGGATGATTTGCCGTATCGTCCGGAAATGATTGTTTCCGACGTGTCGTTCATTTCCCTGACCTATGTGATTCCCGTGATCGCAAGAATCGCCGCACCGCAGGCACAGATCGTGCTACTGGTCAAACCGCAATTCGAGGTCGGCAAGGGCAACCTTGGAAAAAACGGGATTGTCGAAAGTCAGGAATTACGCGAACAGGCGTTGGCATCCGTCGTGGCATGCGCGGAATGCAACGGGCTTGACGTGCGCGCCACAACGGTATCTCCCATTGAAGGCACGCATGGCAATATCGAATATCTGCTGTACGCGGTCATGCAATGAAACAGTGGCTGATTGAGAAAACCGTGTCTGCAGTGTAAGCAAGGCAAATAAGGTAAGTAAAAGAAAATCCGGAAATCATGATTATGAAATTCCGGATTTTTCCATATGGAACGAGCATGTCAGCCGCGTAGGAACCGGTCGATCTGATCCTGCTTGCCCATGATGATGAGCTCGTCGTTGCGGTGCATGATGAGCTCTTTCGAACCGTATTCGAATTCCTTGCCCGGGGATTTGATACCGACCACGGTGATGCCGAAACGTTCATGCACGCGAGCGTCTTCGATTGTGTAGCCGACCACGTGTGCGGGGGTATGTATTTTGACGACGTTGTATGCGCCTTCAAGTTCGATGTAGTCGAGATAGTTGCCGGACACAAGATGTCCGACGCGTTTGCCTGCATCGGTTTCCGCGTTGATGATGTGGCGTGCGCCGATGCGCTGCAAAATGCGGGCGTGTTCCTTCGACACGGACTTGGCCCAAATGTCGGAAATGCCGGCGTCGAGCAGATTGCCGGCGGTAATGACGGAAGCTTCGACGCTGTCGCCGATGGCCACGACGGCCGTGTCGAAATCGGATGCGTTGATTTGCTCCAACGCCATCACATCGGTCATGTCGGCCTGCACGGTGGGAATCTGCGAAGACCAACGGTTCACCAGTTCGCCATCTTTGTCGACGGCGAGCACATCCTGACCCATCATGTCGAGCGTGGTGGCCACAGAGCTGCCGAAACGCCCCAAACCAACTACGAGAACGCTTCTGGTGTTGTTAGCCATGATGTTATACACCTTTCGAAATTCCGTCTTCAAAAAACTATATTCATGTGTGATTGCAGGCAACTGCAAGTATATGAAGCCGTATCGTCAGCCGACCACGATCTGCTCGGTGGGGTAGCGGACGGCCTCGAGATTGTGTGGACGCGAAATCGCGTAGGCGATGGTGAGCGGTCCGAGACGCCCGATGAACATGGTGGCGGCGAGAATGTATAGCGCCGTTGGGCTGCTTTCACTGGCTACGCCCACCGAGTAGCCGCCCAGGCCGAACGCGGAGCAGGTATCGAACAGTGCGTCGCACAGCGAGCAGTCGGTGATGATCATCAGCGCCATCGACACCACGGTGACCAGCATGAGGCATGCCGTACTTACGGCCACGGCGGTCATAACCGCCTGCGTGTGGATGCGGCGGTGGAACGCGTTGATGTCGTGGCGTCCGGTGAATGCGGCACGACAAGTCAGCAGAATCACCGCGAACGTGGTGACGCGGATGCCACCTGCGGTCGAGGTGCTGCCACCGCCGATGAACATGACGATGGACAGGAACACTTTGGTTGCGTCGCTGACGCCTGGCATCCACGACAGGTCAAATCCGGAGCTTCGTGGCATGACGGCCGCGACCATGGCGTGCCAGAGGCGCGGCTCGATGCCGTCTCCGGCGAACAGCAGCTTGTTGTTCCATTCCATCAGCAGGAACCACGTGAACGAGGCGATCACAATGCAGAACGTGGTGGTCAGTGTGAGCTT
This sequence comes from Bifidobacterium intestinale, assembly GCF_023656765.1. Lineage (NCBI taxonomy): Bacteria > Bacillati > Actinomycetota > Actinomycetes > Bifidobacteriales > Bifidobacteriaceae > Bifidobacterium > Bifidobacterium intestinale. Next base: position 129,160 of record NZ_JAMOKR010000001.1, read on the forward strand.
GGTGTGCAGGCTCCAGCGCTTCGGAGGACGGCGCATGCGCCAGGAGCGCATCAGGTTCAACAACACCGGGAAGCCGAGGGTTCCGCAGAAAGCACTGGCCAGGATCGGCAGGCCGACCGCCCAGTTGTTGACATGCAGCCCGGCTCCGTCGGGGGTGAAGCCGGCATTGTTGTACGCCATGACCGCGAAGAACAGCGATTCCCACAATGTGTGGCGCACATTGCCGTGGTTGACTTTGTAGAGGCCGGGGAACAATGCGACGAATGTGATGCCTTCGATGACGAACGCGGTGGTGATGACCACGGTGAGCACGCCTTTGATTTCACCGAGCTTCGTGGTGCCGAGTTCGTTGGCGGTCAGCATGCGTTGCGTGGCCTTGAGATGGTGGTTCACGGCCAATGCGATCAAGGAGGCGAACGTCATGACGCCAAGGCCGCCCATCTGCACGGCGAAGATGAGCACGCCTTGGCCGAAGGTGGTCCAATGCGTGGTGGAGTTGACGATGGAGATGCCGCATGTGGAAATGGCGGATACCGCGGTGAAGAACGCGGTGGTGAACGTGGTGGTTTCGTCTTTCGGTGTGGCGATGGGTGTCATCAGCAACGTAGTGGACAACGTCGCGAGCGTCAGGAAGTAGAAGATGGTCAGGCAGCCCGGATGGTTGACGAGTCGGTGCACGAGGCCGCGTTTGCGCGGCTTGCGGTCTTCCGCCATGGCCTTCTCGAAAGTATCTCCCGAGAACCACCATGCGTAGCCATGCGAGGCCTCACGATTGGAGGAGGACTCGTCAAAGACGAGGTTTGACATGCCGTTCCTCTCTCCTTTTCTTATGATGTGTTGGTCTTCTTTCCTGTGAGCTATTGTAAGCATATGTGCGACTAACAGGCTACTTGACGGCTGACATTCCTGATTCGTGGCTTGCATTGGAGGCGGATTTGGGGTATTTCCGCGGGTTTTGGCATGTTTCCGACGCGCATTGCCGGTTTTCGTTCATTTGTTCGATTACACTGGAGGTCGGTGGCGTCTTCATAGGCGTTTTTCATAGGACGTTTCCTTTGCTGGAAAGGGATTGACGATGTTCGGTACCCGTCATGCGGTGGTGGTGACACATAGTCGCCTGAGAGAGAGCGGAACGGTGGTTGAGGAGGCGGTCGAGCAGCTGACCCAGGCCGGTTTCGAAGTGTCGATCATCGACAATATCGAGGCGCCGGACTTCGGCAGGCAGTCGCCGGTGGTTCCCGAACGAACCGAAATTGTGGTGGTGCTCGGCGGGGATGGCACCATTCTTCGAGCGGCCGAACTGGTGCACTGCACCAGCGTGCCGATTCTTGGCGTGAACTTGGGACATGTCGGTTTTTTGGCGGAATTTGAAAGCTTCCAGATGAGTGAGGCGATCCGCAGGGTTGCCGAGCATGATTATTCCATCGATGAACGCATGATCGCGCATGTTGACGTGTGGCTGCCGGGGGCGAATGAGCCGATTGGCGATTGGGCGTTGAATGACATCACGCTGGAGCGTGCCGACCGTGGCAAAATGGTCGAATTGTCGATTCGCGTGGATGATGTGGAAATGAGCTCCTTCGGCTGCGATGGCGTGATTGTATCGACGCCGACCGGTTCCACTGCGTATGCGTTTTCCGCAGGAGGGCCGATCATGTGGCCGAACGTGAAGGCGTTGCAGTTGGTGCCATTGGCGGCTCATGCCTTGTTCGCCCGTCCGTTGATTATTGGTTCCGGTTCCACGTTCGCCATCGATATTCTCGAGGATTCCACGTCGGACGGCTGGATCTGCTGCGATGGCCGCCGCCAACGCGCATTGCCACGAGGCACGCGCGTCGAAGTACGCGAATCGAAGAGCACCTTGCGTCTGGCCCGTCTTTCCGGCGTGCCCTTCACGAATCGCTTGGTCACGAAATTCGATCTTCCTGTTGTCGGATGGCGCGAACAGGCACGTAAAACCGGGGAAGTACATCACGGCCACGTGTCTCCGGAAGATAAAGAAGCGAACGAGTAAAAACACTGATGCTTGAAGAACTTGAGATTCATAATCTTGGACCGATCCGTTCGGCATTGATCGCGCCTGCCGGCGGTATGACGGCGATCACCGGTGAGACGGGTGCCGGCAAATCGATGCTGCTCAGTGCGATCCGGCTGATTTCCGGCGGCCCTTCCGACGGTGGCCGCGTATCGGTTGGAGCGAACGAAGCGTGGGCGCAGGGCGTGTTCGAGGTCGCCTCATCGCCTGCGGCGGTTGCTGCGGCGCACGAGGCGGGTTTCGAACCTGAAGACGGAGAACTGTTCCTGTCTCGCAAGGTGCCTGCCTCCGGTCGTTCCCGCAGCATGCTGTCAGGGCGTAGCGTGCCTCGTTCCGTACTGGGGTCGATCGCAGCGGAGCTGGTGACGATTCATGGTCAGGCAGACCAGCTGCGTATCGCTTCTTCCGTAAGACAACGTGAGTTTTTGGATCGCTATGCCGGCGATGACGTGGCGTTGGCCGCATACGGCAAAGCTTGGAATGCGCTTCGTGCCATGGATGATCGGTTGGAGCGATTGTCGAGTCAGGAGTCGTCCATGCGTCAGCAGGCGGACTACCTGCGCGAGTCCATCGAACGAATCAACCGCATCGATCCGCAGCCGGGGGAGATGGCCGAGTTGCGTGCTCGCCGTGATCGCATTGAGAACGCGGCCGAGATCGCCGAAGGGGTGAACCGTGCGTTGAGTGCGTTGGATGCTTCGCAGGTTGTTGACGATGTTGAATCATCCAGCGCCACCGATCTGATTGATCGCGCGTCGCAGGCGCTTCGTGCCATTCACGTGGACGGCGTGTTTTCGGAATTGGCCGATCGGCTTGATTCCATCAGTACTGATTTGTCTGATGTGGTGTTTACCTTGTCGGGCGAAGTCGACAATGATCTCGGCATGGAAGACTTGGATGCCATCAATGGACGTATCCATGAGCTTGACGAATTGGTTCGTCGTTGGGGCCCGGAATTGTCGGATGTGATCGCGTGGAGGGATCAAGCGGTGTTCGACTTGGAAGACTTGGATGCATCTCCGGAAAAAGTCGGCCAATTGCAGGAGGAACGCGAGAAACTGTTTGGTGAAGCGTTGAAAGCGGCACGTGCGGTAAGCAAAAGACGTACCGCCGCGGCGAAAGAGCTCGCCGCCAAAGTCACTGCGGAACTTGAATCACTGGCCATGAGTGGATCAAAGCTGGAAATCCGCGTATCGGAACGTGAACATTTGGACGCCTCCGGTGCTGACGACATTGATTTTCTGTTCACACCGTTTCCCGGCTCACCGCAAATGCCTATGGGTAAAAGCGCGTCTGGTGGCGAGCTGAGCCGACTCATGCTGGCACTCGAACTCGTTGCGGCGGAAAAACATGTGGTGGCGGGCGGTTCCGTGCCTCCCATGACGTTCATTTTCGATGAGGTCGATGCGGGTGTCGGTGGCAAAACCGCGGTGGAGCTTGGCGCGCGATTGGCGAAACTCGCTCAATCCGCGCAGGTCATAGTTGTCACCCATCTGCCGCAGGTCGCATCCTGGGCCGACGAGCAATATGTTGTCGCGAAAGGCGAAACGAAAGATGGGTCGGTCGAAACCACCATCAAACAGGTGCGTGGCGGCGATCGTGTGCATGAGATCGCACGCATGCTGTCCGGCAGCGAAAGCGAAGCCTCGCTGGAACATGCCGAAGAACTGCTCAAATCATCGGTTCTCGATTAACGTAGGACGCACAATAATAAAGGACCCCGTGAAACAGGAATCGACCATCAAAAACTGCGTGAGCAGTTTTGAATAAGAATCGAAAGGCAGGATATCGATGGCAAGCAACCAAGGCAAAGGCGCCATTTTCGATCTTGACGGCACACTACTTGATTCCATGGGCGTATGGGATCAGGTTGACATCGATTTTCTTTCAAAACGAGGCATTGATGTGCCGGACGATTACATGACGAAAGTTGCAGCCATGCAATTCCGCCAGATCGCCGAATATACGATCGCGCGTTTTGATCTATCCGACACTCCCGAAGAGCTGATGGACGAGTGGGATCATATGGCTCGCGTCATGTATTCCACAGTGGTCGAAGCCAAGCCATATGCGCGCGAATATCTCGCTCAATTGAAGGGGAGCGGAGCGAAACTTGCCGTTGCCACATCGCTACCGCCGATGATGAGAGAGCCGGCGATGAAGCATGTTGGTATTTTCGACTACTTCGATGAAGTGGTCAGCGTCGATGATGCCGGCGATGTCGGCAAAGACCGGCCGGACGTGTATCTGTTGGCTGCATCTCGTCTCGGAGTCGAGCCGGGGGAGTGCACCGTGTTCGAGGATTTGCTGGTCGGCATGCGTTCCGCCAAGTCGGTTGGCATGAAGGTATGGGCCATGCACGACGATTCGTCCGATGCCGATTGGCCCGAGATCTGCGAGCTTGCGGACGGTATCATGTTCGATTTTCATGACGCTCCTCAAGAGCTGTAGTTTTACCGGATATTCAGACAATCCGTCAAGAGATTTGTGATGGTTTTGGATCCGCTTATAGCGGGTCCTTTTTTATTGTTCAGCACATGCGACCCGCTATCCTGCGGGTTATATGCTCCTGTGAAAACCGTTGGAAATACTGAACTTAATTGTTTAAGTTGATGCACATGCAACTGTTATGCAATACACTATAACAGTTTAATGAAAGTGTGATACTGTTATATATAACAGCAATACAGAAAGGACGCAGAATGAAGCTGATCATCTCATCCGTGTCCGGCGAACCGATCTACGAACAAATCAAGAACCAAATCCGTGCCGCGATACTTTCCGGCGAACTCCAACCGGGTGAAGCATTGCCATCCTTGCGCAAACTTGCCAAGGAGCTGCGCATCTCGGTACTCACCGTCACTAGGGCATACAACGAACTGGCCGACGAGGGACTGGTGGAGAACATGCAAGGCAAAGGAACGTTCGTGATGAGCCGAAGCAGCGAGCTGATGAAACAGTGTGCCCGAGAGCGCATCATGCAGGTCTTCAAGCAGACGTGTGCGGCTGCCAAAGCCGCCGACATCGAGCTGATCGATCTGCTTGGCATGTTCGAACAAGCCTACAAGGAACAACAATGAATACCACACCAGCGTGCATGGGTGAGAAGATGGCGTTGGCCGTCACCTCATTGGCCAAGCGTTTCGACTCCGGATTCATTCTGGATGACATCACCTTCGACCTGCCTTGCGGATACATCATGGGACTCATCGGACCCAATGGCGTGTGAAAACAGTGGAACGAGCCATGGCGCCACTGTACCCGGCATGGGATCACGAGCTATACCAAACGTATCTGCAGCGTTTCGATCTGCATCAGGGGAGGAAAATCAAAGAGCTTTCGCGAGGCATGCGCATGAAACTCATGCTCGCCGTGGCACTCAGCCATGATGCGAAACTCCTGATCCTCGACGAGCCGACCAGCGGACTGGACGTGCTCGCCCGCGACGAACTCATGGACATTCTGGCCGACTATGTGGCGGACGGCGAACACGGCGTGCTGTTCTCCACGCACATCACCGCCGATCTGGAACGCTCCGCCGACTTCATCGCCTACATCAATGGCGGACTCCTCTACTACACCGGACCCAAAGACGAATTCGAAGATACGTTCCGCATCGTCAAAGGCGGGCCGAACGAACTTGCTGACGCCATAACCAATACGGCCATAGGACTGCGCCGTTACGAAACCGGTTTCGACGCACTGGTGAGCGTCGATCGACTCTCGCATATCGACATGCAACGGTTGCAGGTCGAACGGGCGTCCGTCGACGACGTCATACGCCTAACCAACGCGAACGCACGAGGATACACGATTCTCGGCAATTCCGGCAACGGAAAGGAAGAACGATGAGCGACCTCACGGCATCCAACGCAACGGTAACTACGCCGGAACCCTCGCAGCGACTGAGTACGGCCATGACGGCCATGATGCAACAGATAAGACTCGACCTCTATCGGGTAGCGGGCTCCAGCAAAGGCATTCTCATGTTCTGGCTGCTGTTCGGCATTATCGCGCTACCATTGCTCTACTGTTTCACTTCGCAGCGGGCCATGTCCGTCATCGTGGGAATTGTTGCGGTGATAGCGCTTCTGTTCGTTGGCATCGTCAAGCAGTTTCCTGAAACATGCCAAATGCTCGCCACCGGTTTTGACAGCATGATGCAGCACAATCCCGCCGTACTTATGATGGCGGCCATAGTGGTGGAGGCGATTCTGCTCGTTGTTTCATACCGGATCGCCAAACGCGTATGGCAATCCAAAAGTATGTGACGGAATCGCAGGCGGTTCACGCAAGCCAAACAAAGAGGGCTGGCACGCACATTCCACATGTTCCATATGACGTGTGCCAGCCTTCGTTCCGTCAGTCATGATCCACTGGTTCTGATTGCCCTGAACATACTCTGCTCACCCTCAGGACTCATGCAAATATGCAACTTATCACAATCCAAACCCATAATGGCACGCGTCCACGCACCATTCGCGCTCGTTGATGTTGGTTTTTGTGGAATGTATTCGCTGGTGCGAAGCTGATAGGATGATGGGATCGTCCATAGAAGGGCGGCTCTTTTTCGGCATCTGTTGTGCGGCTAATGCTTGGAGGGATGGTGCATGGGGTTTTACGGATACGGGCAGGTAAGTGAGAAGACCGCCCAAGTCGGAGAGTTCATCAAGCTTGTCTCCGACGCTGGTGATAATCCTCGTTTTGCAGTGGCGGACGTCAAACGATTGCTCAAGCTTTACGAAGAACAGTACGCTTATTTGGAAGACACCTTGGTAAAACAGATCGCAAAACTCCTTGGTGACATTTCCGATAATGCTGGTATTAACGAAGAGCAAAAAGCAAGGCTTCTATGGGTCGTCAAGATGCTGAAAAACCCGGTATCGAATTGTATGACTCCGGTTTTTCGTAATAAGCGCTTTGTGCTTTCTGGAGATTTTGAAATGCATGGCGGCAAAACGACCGCCGCTGAGATGATTGAGAAGGCCGGTGGCAAGGTCACAGAGTCCGGGCCTTCAAAAAGCACCGATTATGTGATTGTTGGTAGTAGGGGCAACGCGGCTTGGGCTTTCGGCAGTTATGGAACGAAAGTCAAGCATGCCATTGAATTAAAGATTGCGAATAAGCCCGCCATTGAGATTGTTTCGGAAAGAGCTTTTCTGGACGCGCTTGAAAAGGCCGATGCGGATGCTCTTGAAACGCTTTCCAAGAAACAAGAGGAATATAAGCGGATCTGGTCCACGGCAAAAAGCGTTGTCGTGGATTTCCATGGCTTGACTGATGGTCAGAAAAAAGTTTTTGACTTGGTTAAAGAAGGCAGGAACGTTTATCTTACGGGCCTCGCTGGCACGGGTAAATCCTATATTGTCGAGCGGATTATTGAATGGGCGCAAACGTCGGGGCTGAATGTCATTACATGCGCTCCGACGGGTATAGCCGCGCTAAACGTGGGTGGTTCGACAATACACCGCGTTCTTGGCATTCGCCCGATGCGGACTTTGGAAATAGACCCGCATCCTTTTATACCTATGGATTCACCTCTCCTGGACTGTGATCTGTTAATTCTCGATGAAGTGTCCATGTGCCGTATGGATGTATTCGATTATCTTTCCTCGGTGTTGAAGATTGCTGGCAATATGCGCAAACGTCAAGGCAAGGGTCTTTGCCAATTATTGGTCGTTGGTGATTTTTGCCAGCTTCCGCCCGTTGTTACCGACGAAGAGAGACGGTTTTTGGAAGAAAAATATGGCTATGACGTTGGGGAAGCGTTTGCGTTCCAAAGTAGCGAATGGGATTTTTGGGATTTCGAAAAAGTGGAACTCTGCGAGGCGATCAGGCAAAGGGACACTCAATTTGTCGCGGCTCTTAATGCTTGCAGGGTCGGCGACAAGAATGGTGCGCATTGGATAGAACAGCACGCTCTTTCCGAGCCGCTGTCTGATTCCATCATTCTTTGCGGCACCAATGCTCAGGCGTTGGATGAGAACATGCGGAGGCTTGACGCCTTAAAGGATGAGGAAATGACATTCGTGGCGTATGTGACCGGTGAGGTTCTCAAGGCAGATATGCCGACGGATGAGGAGCTTTCGTTGAAGCCTGGCGCGCGGGTCATGGCGCTTGTCAACAACTCTGAAGATACATTCATGAACGGTTCATTGGGAACGGTCATAAGTTGCGATGGTTCAGGTGCCCTGGTTCGTTTTGATGGAATAGGGACTACTTTTGTGCAAAGCTTTGAGTGGAAGATCACGAAGCCTGCTCTTGTTAACGGTCGCGTTGAAAAAGAAGTTGTGGGAACATTTGAACAGATACCCCTTAAATTAGCTTGGGCAATTACCATTCATAAGTCACAGGGGCAAACATTCGATAGGGCGATTATCTATCCGGATTGCTGGGATTTCGGCCAGTTATACACGGCTCTGTCGAGACTGACGGATATTCACGGGCTATATCTCGCTCACCATATAAATGATAACTTCCTAGTTGCCTCCAAAGAAGTGCTTGATTTTCTCAATGGAGAAAGAAAGGCGGATGATGCTCGGAGAGCGAAGGCTATTCGGACCCGACCTGCTCCACGCCGAGTGTCTAACAAGAAGGATATTAAACCAGATAGGAACATTGGCGTCGATCTGGATGATTTCGATATCCACTGGGGCGATGGTCCGGACGGTGTGAATCCGGATGAGGATATCGGCGGCGATATGGACTTGCTTCTGCAGGCGGCGGAACTAGTCGTCACTTCACAGTTTGGTTCCACGTCTATGTTGCAGCGCAAGCTGCGCGTTGGGTTCGCCAAGGCGGGCCGCATGATGGATTTGTTGGAGTCGCATGGCGTTGTGGGGCCTTCCGAAGGGTGCAAGGCCCGTGAGGTGTTGGTGCAGCCTCAGGACCTGCCGCAGGTGCTTGCCTTCATCAAGGGTGAGACGGCGATGCCTGTTTCGAAGACTGCAAGCGATCCTTGGGAAGCCATGGATTCTTGGGAGGATGAGGATCTTTGGGAAGATGAAGATTCGTGGAATGTGGAAGACCCTTGGGCTGTGGAAGAAGTGCCCAAGCCAAGGGCCGCTCAAGAAAGATTCAAATCTTCGAATGAGGAGGATGCAAAGAAAAAGACTTCGAAAGGCGGCCTGTTTGCGAGGATTAAGCGGCTGTTCAGTGCGAGGTAGCGCGGCTATACATGCTCGCTTCAGGGAAGTTACTGTCATCCGTGACGTTCCTCGGTTCTTTTCGGATGGTATATCCGTTATTTGCACCCATACGGGGTGAAAACGTGTGCGTTGTGGCGACGCGCTAAATACGGTAGGCGGCTACTTTCTGCATGTATTTTGCGATGCTCGTGAGTTTACTTCAATTTACCTGGTATCCTGGGTTTTGGACAGCCGTTGACGTTCAATTCAAGGAGTTTTCACTATGCCCATGGATCCAATACCGGTCATAGACCTGTTTGCGGGACCGGGCGGTATGGGCGAAGGATTCTCTTCCCTGCGTGACGAAAACGGTGAGCCGGTGTTCCGTACCATCATGTCTATAGAGATGGAACGTACCGCGCACGCCACATTGAGGTTGCGCGCGTTTGCTCGCCGTCTTATGGATGCGAATGGACAGCTGCCCCAAGATTACATCGACTATCTCAGGACTCCTTCCAGTGAGAATCTTGAAAGATTGAAGAATTCTCATCCAGAAGAGTGGGCCGAGGCTGAAGCTGAGGCAATCCAAGGAACCCTCAAAGAGGGTGATGATGAGTTTGTCGAGATGGCGAAGAAACGGTTGCGAGGGCATGACGGTCCTCTCGTGCTGATCGGTGGTCCGCCGTGCCAAGCGTATTCGCTTGTCGGGCGCGCTCGTCGTACCCATGACAAGGACAGTCTCGAAAAGGACGTCAAGCAGACGCTCTACAAGTGTTATCTGCGGTTCATCGAGGTACTCAGGCCTACGGCATTCGTCATGGAGAACGTGAAAGGGCTGCTGTCCGCGCGCAATTACGGCGAAGGCGTGTTCGGACATATCCGTGCTGATATGGAGGCGTTGGGATACGAGCTGCATTCTATGGTTGTGAAAGATCCAGAGCGGCCTCATGATTTCATTGTTCGCGCCGACGAATTCGGCGTCCCCCAGGCCCGTCATAGGGTCATCCTGTTCGGTACCAGGAGCGGGTGCGGCCAGGGCGCTCCCGGAGTGATGACTCCACGCCCAGTTATTACGGTCGACCAAGTATTAGGGGAGATGCCGCGCATCCGTTCTGGATTCTCCTCCAGAGTTCATGACAAGCTTGACTGGAAGGAATACGTCCGCAAGGCTGCGGAAAAACTCATGCTCACTCCGGAGGGATCCGCATTGGGGCCGAGCTTGGAACCCGTGATGGAGGGCAGGCATCTGCCTTCCGCACAGCATGCCGATGGCATCGGTGTTGAAGATCGGAATCCATTAGCCGACTGGTATCGAGGCCATCTTGCAGGCGGCGGTGTGTTGCCCGAGCATGTTGCACGTAACCACATGGATTCCGATCTGGATAGATATTTGTTCTGCGCGGCTTACGCGCAGGAACATAAGACTTGTGCGAAGCTGTACGATTTCCCGAAGTATCTGTTGCCGAACCACAAGAACGCCGAAGGCGCGGCCGAGGGCAAAGAGGTAGTATTCGCGGATCGGTTCCATGTACAGTTGCCCGATCAGCCGTCGACTACGGTCACGTCTCACATCAGCAAGGACGGGCATTACTTCATCCACCCCGATCCGTCTCAGTGCCGTAGTTTGACCGTGCGTGAGGCCGCACGCTTACAGACATTCCCAGATGACTACTTCTTCATGGGCAACCGCACTGATCAGTACAGGCAGGTTGGCAACGCCGTGCCACCATTGCTGGCGCAGCAAATGGCACAGGTCGTTGCCGACTGGCTAGGTGAACCATCTGTCGGATACTACCGCTAATCCCGGGGCCTGAACAGAGAAGCGGGGAAGCCGCGCTTCACCATGTCATTACCCAAACGCCATAGCAAAACGGTTTGTCGGTCGGTCAGTTGAAGTCCTTTGGAAAGTCTCGCCAATGCCGCCATCATCTCTTGGCTGATCATGTAGCGTTTCTGCCCCCACTGGATTATGGTCTGCCAGTTCTGCTCTGGAATGGACATGAGAAATTCACGTCTGTCATCAACGCTGGCGTCTTCAGAAGTGATATCTATTTCCGGTCTTAATGAAACCTGCTGCTTTGTCTGCAGTTCGCGTAACGGGAAGCCTGCATCCAAGCATCGTTTGAGCAGATTGTTCAAAGCGTTTTCATTAATGGGCAGGTCATCGCCGGAAATGAGTGTCTCCAAGGAGCTCTTTGACTTTGGACTCAAATAGTGTTTGGGAGTTGCGAAAGTGATGAGTCTCTCAAGAGATTCGGGAGTCAACGCATGCCAGTCGGATACTAGAACATTGTCGGGGGGTAGTTCTTCCACAGCTTCGTTGGATGCCTTGTGTCGCGGTTCCGGAGCAGCCGATACTTCATCCTCTTTCACTACTCGCTTGGTGGCGGCATGCTTGGGTTTTTCCATGACGATTTCAACGTCATCGGCATCAAGACATGTCGCCTTCCCCTTTAGGTTGTTCCAGCATTGATCCTTTTTCGCCCATTCGCTCACGTTCTGCACGGGACGGCGTGGATCGTTAAGCACCTCGGAAGCCTGTTCTCCCGCTTTCAGAAGGCACCCGAGCATATGCGCGTCGATGGACTGCCTTCGCCAAATGGCGTCGAAATCACAGGACAGACCGGCACGCCGCAGATCCAAGGAATACTTGGCAACGGCATACTCGGCAACGTTCGCCTGGTATGCTCCCAAGAACCATTCGGCCTTCTTGATGTGTTTGTAGACGGTATCAAAGATGATTCGCTTGCAAATGAGTTGCTTGTAAAAATCGACGTTCAACTCATCCGCCGCGCTCTTGTTCGCCGACTGCTGGTTGACGAATTTAGCGAAGCACTTCTGGGCTCCAAGACTGGCGACTTGAGGTTGCCCGTCCCAGCAAACAAGATATTTGGGGGCGTCAACCATTTTAATGCGTTGTTTGCTTGGGTTGGCCTTCTCAAAGGCCTTACGTGAAGCGGTATCCCGACGGTTCTTCTCGCTGTCGTATTGGCCACGGGCACGTTCGTAATACCAATGTGTCTGGATCGCGCCCGGCAGAGGCGGGGTCAATGCCTGCTTGGACAACTGCTCAAGCTTTATCTGATACTCGCTGTTGGAAGAGAAGTCGGCCTCCGCGACCTTGTTCTGGGAATTCGTGTACCGGGAGATATAGGGGACGAGTTCTCGCGCCATATCCTCATGAACGACGACGAGTTTGACAGGGACGATGACCCTGCTCAGATCGGTTTTGTCCTTTTGCCCTGTGTAGAAGATGGATGCGGTGGTTTGACCTCCATTGACAATCTGGAGGTCATCAAGCCTGATGATCCGCCCTTGTCCGTCTGTCTCCACATGTGTGGCGGTGGCGGTGAGGCCGTTGTTGTAGGCCACGAATCTATCAGGCTGATTGCAGATGGTGGTACGAATTCCTTTGTTGACTTTGCCACGCATTGACAGGAATGACCGCACGTTGGCTTCCATCAGTTTCGATCCGTACTTCTTGTACCATCCGGAAAGAACGTCCCCCGTGACGAACAGAAGATAGGTGTCCATATCTTCCATATCGTCAGGAGCTTTGACCGTGGCGATGCCGCCGGGCAGTTCGATCGACATGTGTTCGGCTAATCCGGTGGAATGCGACGCTTCCATAAGCCTGCGTATGTCCCAAGTGTGGTATTCCCAGCTGATATGCTGTTGTTCCTTTTCCTTTTTGTACTGGTCAATTTGGATAGCTTCTGGGTCGCTACGGCCGGTGTATTCGCGATCGGTAATGAAGTAGAATCGTGCGCGACGAATACCGGCGCGGTTTTGTTTGATGAATTGAGCGAATTCGTAGGTTTCGCTACTCTCTTCGGCTTGCGCTTGGTAGTCGCCGTTCCATGCGGCAACAAAGAACCGTTGCATTGCCTTGAAGTATTTTTTGCATTCCGCAGCTCGTATAGTTTGCGGCGCGTTTTGGTCATTCATGGTCAATCTGTCATCGCAGACAATAACCACGATGGATTCATCCAATTCGAAAGCGTCCTGATCGTATCCATCGATGGCCAAGGATTTGGACGTGCCCATGGCGTAACGACAGTAGGCGGGGTGGTATGCGGTGATGGCCTCGCTGTCTCGCAGCGTTTCGCAGGCGGTCTCGAAAAACGCCTCCTGATCGTATATGTCCCGGTCGCGCGCCAGTTCAAGGACCTCGTTCCACAGATCGTGCCGGTATTCCTCGATTTCTTCCATCATTCCTCCACCATGGCCGATGTGCTCTCCGACTGCAGATATGGCGTCAGGTTGCTTCTGCTGATATGGTACGTGAGATTCGAAACGCCGATTGGTATCGTCCCGGGTTCGATCCTCGGAAACCCGTTTTCGACTCGATAGGTAGATATCGTACCGATGCGGAATGCGGTTTGGGAGACCAGCCCCGAATACAGATTCAGACCCAAGTTCGCCAGACCGTCATCCACGTATTCCGTGACTGTCGCGGGATCGACTGCTTTTTCACGTAGCCTATCGACGAGCTGGGGAAGGGTCAGCCCATGCTCCATATCCTTCGTTTCCTGTATCTCGAGAACCATGAGCTTAATGCTTCTGTCACTGGTATCAAGCTGCTCGGGAGACGATATGGTGATGCTTTCCGCCGTTTTATGGATGGTCTTCACCTCCCAAGCGATTTTCTCATCCGGGAACTGAAAATCCTGCGGAGCCGCGTAAGGTCCCTGCCATGCGACGCATACTTCTTCGATGGTCTTTCCGGCCTGTTGTGCGATTTCCATCGCCGCAACCAATTCCCCGAATGTGCCGCGGAGCAGTTTCGCCATGTCGGAATTGCGGGACATCTTCAGCAGCCTCTGCCATTGATCGACTGTCGCGTATATTTGCCGCAATGCCGCATCCTCGGAAGGGGCATCCGCAATGCGATTCGCAAAAGCCAAACAGATCTCCCCGAAGGCATGAATCAGACTCCAATCTTGGAGAATAAACGTGAGCGCCCATTTCTCACGAGGTCTGGCGTTCCCGCGCATACTAACGCGAACGTCGATGGCCTCCAACCGATTCAAGGTCTTAGGCTGGCGTTCGGTAAGCAGCATGATGTAGGGGAGCCCATCGACCGTGCATCCAAGAACGATGGGTAGTCGAAGAGTTGTGTCCAGCTCATGGTTGGTGCGTCCCGGACGCCGGGCCTCATCTCTCCAGAGGGAGATTATTTCATTTATGGAAAGACTCATTTAATCATCACCGTATTCTTCGGCTTTCCTGCTTAATTCGGCGAATTCACGTCGTTGAGCGACGGTGTTGTACATGTAGACCGTTTTGCCGAGATGCTTGTTCAAGTTCACCTCGTCAACCGGGACAATGAGCTTCACCCCGAGCATGCCAGGGCCTTCTTGCGGTGACAATCCTTGATGACCATCGGAATTTTTCACGCATATACGATAGAAGAGAAGGCTTGGATGATCTCCGAAGTACTCGGTCAGATAGTATTGGCGCTCCGAACTATTTTTCTGGTCAATGGGAAGCTGATATGTGCAGGCTGCAATCTTGAGTGCATCGTTCTTGGAACCGAGGCGCATTTTGTCGTCATTGATTTGGAACTGTCTATTATCCCGAAATGTGCATTTACGTTTGACTTGGGTCCAATGAAAATTGACGCCTTCCACTTGTTCTCCGTTGCCGTTGATGAAGCCAATATTCCAAGTCATATCGGGATTTTCTGACAGCTGGGTGCATGCGTACTGTTCGGCCATGCTTGTGTTCATTTCAATTTCCTGATCGCGATAGGTCATGAGAGTAGGGCCGAAGAATGTATCTCTATAGCCTGATCGGTATTGGGAAAGGAAATCCACGATGGCCTTGGCGGGAACATTTTGAAAGACCTGTGTCTCAACCATGGGCGATACGGATGAGATGACTTGTGGTGCGTGGCAGACATTGAGAAGCTTCATGAATGCTTCATCGTTCTGATTTCGACGCTTCATATCAACATCAAGTTTGATTGACTCGATGATTTCACCTGCCATGTCAAATTCTTGGTAGCCGATTCCTTCCACAGCGTTGCGCATTTTGCTCGCATTGGTGATTCGTACACCCTTGTTCGGGTTCTTTCTGATGGCAAGCCCGAACTGTTTGGGCGTCATGCCAAGATGCTTCATCCTGCTCGCGGATTCCTTGAGCTCTTCCACGATAGAACATGAGTATCGGTAATCAAGCACGGATGCCGGCAATAGCCAGATACGTTGCAGATCCGCGTAATTCGGACGATATCCAAACCAGCGCCCCATCTGCAGGAGAGTATCGGAAGCTGTCACTTTTCGGTAGAACACACTGCAGATAAGACCGTTGAGCGTCATACCTCGTGAAAGCTGGTTTCCTCCAATAAAAATGGTGCATTCGTTGGAGGTCAGATCCGGTGGAACATCGTTTCTGAGGCTCCAGTCATCGGAATCGGAGTTGACAAGCCTGACACGAAGTCTACTGGATTGGACAAGACGCTTTATCCGTCGGAACATCATTCCCCAAGAAATGTCCGTGCTTGTGTAATACTCACTTTCAAAAGCCTCTTGCAGGTCATCGATTCTCGGATCTCCATCCGCGTGGAATCGTACGGCATTCTCAACCTGTCTTAAATAACTGCTGACCCGGTCAGCGATCTGACGCTGTACATCGGTGAATCGTGACATATGGATAAGCATGGACTGTTGTTCGTCTTCCGCGTTGGGACGGAGAGCGCACGCATTGATGAAGGTGCAGACGGCATGCTTGACTTGGTCATCCAATTCGGGGTCTACGATGTCGTAGTTCTTTCCATGAGATACAGGCAACCAACTTTCCAGCTCGTCTTCATCGATTTCTCTCACGCAACTTGAATCTTCAGGAGTGCTGTCCATATCACCAAACAGCTTCTTCGCTCCGATATATGCTTCGGGGGATTTGAGTATGTGAATGAAATCTTGCGGGAATAAATCACTTTCATCCGCATCGTCGATGAAGATGTTCGCGAATGGAGTTGCTGTAACGGCAACGTAAGAAGTTCGGGAGCTGATTTGACACAGATTGCGAATCAGTGAATTGATTCGTGTGGGAGAATCATCCAGTTTGGCGGAATTGACAGATGCATAGTCGCTCTCGTCATCAATGATGAGCACAGGCAGATCCTTGTCGAATTCAGGACTGTCAAACCACTTATTGAATTTAGAGAGAATTGACGCGTTTTTCTTTATCACTGCCACGCAGGGGGCGGCGCTATTCCATGTTGGGCGTGGAAAGCTATGGAATGCCTTATCGTAGGCTGCAACGAAGTCATTTTCATTGGTGAGCTGGCTGGGGTGCGCAATATTCTGCTGGTATTTTCCGATGCCCACTCGGATTCCATCCTGCCAGCCGATGAAATCAGTATCAATACGTTCCTGTGTTTGTTGTCTTAGATTCTCATTATCACTAGTCAATACGATGATGAGGTGGTATCCACAGTCTGCAGCCTTGTTCATCAGAGCGATATAGGTGCGGGTCTTTCCGGACTGCACGTCGCCTAGAATCAAACCTTTTCTGGAAACTGCCGGTTGGTTACGACGTGGATCCGCCAACAGTTTGACTATCTCATTGGCGGTATAGTCGAGGGTCGAATAGCCGGAGTCCTTCTCCATGACAAGGTACTGGTAGTACGAATCTGACCGAGGCGTTTCCCAAGTATCAGATGATTGCATATCTGACAGCCATGGTTTCCATGTCGAGTTTTGGCCAGTGAGAGTTATGCCCTCATCGATTTTGGGAACCAATTCGTTACGCAACTCACGAAAAGTACGTTCGTATCCCTCGGAATCTTCGGATAGATCGGGATGTTTCTTTGCAAGCGTCCTCAGGGCATCTTCGATTTCTTTTTCCGAAGGTGTTTCGTCCATCAAGTAGATTTTTACCTTGTTCTTGATGTTCGTCCATCTGTTATTCATGCGACACCTCCATCAGGATTTCTTCGGCATTCTGGCATAAGGAAAACGGCTCTTTGGATTTGTATTTCTCGACAAAAGCTGAAGCGCTCATATGCTTCAACTGGTTCGCGAGCATCCACATGTCTTGGGCGCATTCACGTATCTCGTCATCGGTTAGACTATTCTCCGCGCCATGCTCGTCCACTGAGAGCCGTGACTGCACGTCGTTGTATGGGAACGCTGCGGCGAATACTTTTATCATCCCGCTGAAATCGCGTCGTTGCTCCACGGAAAGGTTATCGATGAATCCTTTCACGTATGGATTGTCCGTATTAATCTCATAACGAAAAGAGCCATCTCTGTCACTGATGACGTCCCAGATGCGAGCCTCCGGATCGTTCGATGTCTTGCGCCCACGGAACTGTTGCGTGCGGCGGCTGGGAGCGGCTAATTTCTCCACGTAACGTTTCATCGCATCTCGTATGGTCTTCGGAGGCGTGGCCTGCGACTTCTTGATGTCGAGCGTCCACTCATCATCCATGTTGTTTGGGATATCGACTTGTACGCGAGAAAGTTTTGTTGCCTCTTTGCGGGCGAGAAGGCGGAACCAGCTGCCCCAAGTGATTAGTCGGTACGCGCGGTAGATATAGAAGCCTTGGGTATCGAACAGGGTGTGTCCTTTTTCCTGTTTCAGATCAAGCAGGCTCCTGTCTTCCATGGTCAGCTTGTTCTGATAGGGGAGTGTGTATCCGCATAATGTGGCATCGGTACCGGGGATACGCTGCATCCGTTGACGCTGCGTGGCAAGGTTGTTCACGAGAAAAGGATCGCGTTCCGGTACAGGCTCGTCGTTCACGGTTATCGAGATGCGTTCGATTTCATCCTCCGGATACGGGTGGAGGAATCTATGGAACACGAGACCCAGATATCCGGACAGTTCGAGCATGGCCTGATCTATATCCTGCAGAGAGTCGCCCGCGACGTTTCCCAGACGATCCAAGTTGCGCCACAGCACGCATGTTCCATGCATGCTAGGCATGAGATCCCGCACTTTTCGTGGCAATTCAAGATTGGTCCGCTCCTCATCCAAGGTTTCAAGATCCCATTCGCGTGTTCGCGCGACATGGTCCAGATCCCAACGAAGCGTGTTCTGACGTCCATGTTGGACGGTGGAGAGCATGACGGAACGCGCCTGTGAGAGGGACGCGGTCTTCAAACCGAGCCCGAAACGGCCCAAGTCGCTGGCGTTGCGTTTGGCGTTCGGGTTGGTTCCGGCGAGTTTCATCGCGTTCACAGCCGTCTCATAGTCCATGCCGTCGCCATCGTCAATGATTGCCATATACGGATCTTCGCCGTGGTCGAAGTAGCGGATGCTGATGGTTTTGGCGTGGGCGGCGATCGAGTTGTCGATGATGTCGGCCACCGCGGTGTTCAGACTGTATCCGACAGACCGCATCGATTCCAAAAGGTTTGGATCAGGTGTGCAGTCTACCATTTCGAACCTCCCGGACATCTTTGTAGAACGTTGATAGGAAAAGTCTACTGCGTCAGAGGGAATAATCTTTAGATTGAGTCGTCTTTTTTACTTCTCGGGCATTTCAGCAAATAAGAATTTTATAAAAAACGCTATATGTGAAGAGCCGTCCATCGAAAGGGCGGCTCTTCGTACCGGACAAAGTTGTGGAATAACTGGTAACCGTTATTTCAGCGCCATCTTGCTGAGGAATTCCTGGACTCGTGCCGTCTGGGGATGGTCAATCACTTCCTGGGGTGTGCCTCGTTCCAGAATCGCTCCTTTGTCCACGAAAACGACGCAATCGGATACGTTTTTGGCGAATCGAATTTCATGTGTCACGATAATCATCGTGACACCGGTTCCTGCGACCTTGGTAATGGTGTCATTGATCGAAAACCGTTACCGGGATACGCTACGCCTTTTGGAGAATTCATGACCGCCTCAGCA
This sequence comes from Bifidobacterium intestinale, assembly GCF_023656765.1. NCBI lineage: Bacteria > Bacillati > Actinomycetota > Actinomycetes > Bifidobacteriales > Bifidobacteriaceae > Bifidobacterium > Bifidobacterium intestinale. The sequence goes on from NZ_JAMOKR010000001.1 coordinate 148,183, forward strand.
AGGGGAGCGACGAGATTTTCGGTTCTTCTACGAGATAGAGCATTTCCAATCTGAGCACTTCTCGCTCTGCGCATGAGTCAGCTTGCATCCTTCACATAGAAAAGCTAATCCACAAACAAAACAACAAAGCATTCCAAACTAGAAAACGGAACCATCAAGCTTGTCGAGCGCCCGCAGCAAAGAATCAACATGACCCTTCGCGCGCACGTTGTACCGAGCGATACGAATCACTCCATCACCATCGATCACGAAAGTCGAACGAATTACACCCTCATAGACCTTGCCGTACAATTTCTTCTCACCATACGCACCATACAAACGATGCACAGTCAAATCAGCATCCGACAACAAAGGAAACGTCAAATGATCGCGCTCGCGGAACCGGACGAGCTTGTCCAGCGGATCCTTTGATATGCCGAGCACAGTGAATCCGCGGGAGCGCAGGCGTGCGAGGTTGTCGCGGAAGTCGCAGGCCTCAGTAGTGCAGCCAGGAGTCATCGCGGCAGGGTAGAAGTATAGGATGATATTCTGGCCGCGCAATGCGGAGAGCGCGATGCTATCGCCGTTGTCGCTGGGAAGTGTGAAGTCCGGGGCCGTCTGCCCCGCTTCGAGTCGTGCAGATGTACGGGAGTCCTGCGCTGCTGGGGTCGCTGGCGAATTGATGTCGGACATGATTGCTCCTTACCGTTCTTCGGACTTCGTGCCGATACAAAGCGCGAATAGGTGTCATCATACCCGCCTTACGTGCGCGCGGCTTGCTTGACTCGTTGCGCGACGATCTATTTTTCTCGTTCCAAAGCAAGCGCGGTATCGAATATTTCGATGTGAGCGGAACGGTTTTGTTTGTGCATGGGCTATTATTGGGATGACAAGTTTTGTGCCATTCCCCAAACCGGCTTGCCGTCGGTCGGGGCGGCGGAAGGCTTGCGAGAGGTCACTGCCGGATACCTCCGCCACGTCGGAGACGTGGAAACCGTAAGGGAGGCGTAGCATACCACCCGTGCGAAACCGTTGGAAAGCGGAAGGGTGAGCGAAACGTCCCGCGAGAGCGTGGCGAACCGCCCAAGCAGTGGGCGTCAGACCCGTCAAGGGAACAGATCCGAAAAGATCTGTTCCCTTCTTTTTATTCGGAGGGCAATGATGGCTGACCACAGCAAAGAGAAGGCGGAGTGGCTTCGGAAAGTAAGGGACGAAATCCGTCCCGCATATGCCCGGTTGTTTTCCTCGGGACGGTTGATTCTTCAATGTGATGACGGTAGCGAAGTTGCCATCAGGTTTACTAAAGGCGTTTTGCCCATCTATGTGGGTTTGAATACTACATGGACTTCCATAAGGGACGTCGTGCCCGGCAATCGGATTTCTATGACGACATCGTACGAAGGAATTTTACGGCGAAGCGCGTGGACTACACCCATAGACATAGCGACAGGAACACGTCATACGAAAAGCGGCGGAGTCATACAAAATCAAAACTGGATATAGCAGGTGAGGCCTTCAACCATGTGGCGAGTGCTGCCTATGTGGTGGAATCTGCGAAAAGTGGCTTGATTTTATTTGCTGGTGATGAGCGGTGGGCGTTGGGCTTGTCGGAACAGGTGAACAAGAAAGATGAGCGGACGGGTGATTACATTCCTGCATCTCTTGTGAATGAGAGTGTTCTTTCCGAGAGCATCCACAGGCGGGGTACGCGTGTGAGAAGCGTCGTATCAGCAAGATGGGAGTGATTCCGGAAACCGTTTGCTTGGTCTGTAGTCGTAGGCTTCGGCAACATAGCAGTGATTGTTGTTGCAGGATAAGAACAGGATGATGTTCCGGTTGCGGATGACAGCTCGTATCATTCTTCGGGTTTTCTCGATGTGTAGGTTTTGTGATTGCGGCCAAGTGGGCGTTCTCTTGGCCGCAATCATGGTTGGAAAGAGGTTGAGCGATGACTTGTGGCATAGCTGAGATGCCTCCGTACAAGTCCGCGAATCTGCCATGCATAAGCGAGATGAGGACAATGCACATCGAGGTGATGATGTTTTGTCTTTGCCGACGTGCTGGGCATCCCTGTCGAAAACGTCGCAGTAAACGAGTTCGGCGGCCTTGGCGGCGCGATGTGCTCCGCCGTGGGAACCGGCTTGTACAAGGATTCCCAAGAAGCGTTCGTGATTGCTGTAGCGAGGATGGATTCGGGCCACACGAATCACTCCATCACCATCGATCACGAAAGTCGAACGAATCACACCCTCATAGACCTTGCCGTATAATTTCTTCTCACCATACGCACCATACAAACGATGCACAGTCAGATCGGCATCCGACAACAACGGAAACGTCAAATGCTGTCGGGCTACTGGCGAATTGATGCCGACGTGATTGCTTCTTACGGTTCTTCGGACTTCGTGCCGATATAAAGCGCGAATAGGCGCCTGTTGAGGTCGGTCGGAGGGCTGTGAGCCACGGCCGGCCTCAACGTGCTAGATGGTTGTTAGAGGTTAGAAGACGCTGTAGCCGCCATCTACGCGAATATCAGTGCCAGTAACGTACGAGGAGGCGTCGCTGGCGAGGAAGAGTACCGTGCTGGCAATCTCGTCATTCGTGCCGAAACGGTGCATTGGCACGACTTCGAGCATGGCGTCGTGGCCAGGCATGTCGATACGGCCATTGAAAATTCCAGACCACACGTATCCGGGGGAGATGGTGTTGGAACGGATGCCGTCCTTGGCGAGCGCGGCAGCAAGGTAACGTGAGTGTTCCATGATGGCCGCTTTGGTGGCGCCATACGCGTTCACCGGCGTCGGACTTCCCATCATATAGTTCGCGTTATGTCCGGACAGGGAGGCTGTGAAGATCAGTGAGCCGCCATGACCGTGTTCGCGCATGATTTCATGCGCGATGCGGCCGGTACGGTAGGTGCCGTTGAGGTTGATGTTGATGGTGCGCGTCCATACTTCTTCGGTGGCGTCTTGGTCATCTCCCGGTACGTTGACTCCGGCGTTGAGGAACGCGAAGTCGACGGTGCCCAGCTGTTCCACCAATTGCGTTTTGAGTTCGGCTACTTGTTCGACGTTGGTGACGTCGCAGGTGAGCGCGATGACGTTGGTGCCGAAACGTTCGCTCATGTCTTTCGCCAGTTCGGTGAGCTTGTCTTCTTGGCTGGGCAGGTCGACTAGTGCGACGTCTGCTCCGGCTTGGGCGAGTGCGGCTGCGGCGTTGCGTCCTAGACCGCCTGCGGCTCCGGTGACGAAGCCTTTGCGGCCGCGCATTGAGAATTTATCGAGTATCGATTAGTTTGAATCCTTCCATTTGTCGAGGGGATAACGTTCGTCGAAGATTTGTTCGACGGTTTTCTCTGGAATCTTTGATGATTCGTCTGCCATGTTTCGCTCCTTTGCGTGATGGTGACCGCTTTTTTGGATGCGTCCGCGCATCATGTTTTGCGCATCTATGGACCATGTTTGCGGTTGCCTATGCTCGTGCCTGCGGTCGTTCGGCGTTCGTGCCGAACCAATTCGAGTGTAGCAAATAAAACGATGGCGATGCTGTCAGTATTTGTCAGGTAAAACGTAGTGAGGAAGCCGTAGAGTCAAGACCAGAAGATGGTTGGCGATCAAAAGGGGAGTGGTGATGACGGATTTGAAAATGTTTTCCAAGCCTGTGGTGTTCACGGATTTCGATGGGGTGCTCAACGCATTCCCGAATGACAAGCTTTTACGCAGGGGCGGCGTGAACAAGGTCATGACCTGGGCGAAGCCCGACAGTCCCTACGTGAAAATGTATGATCCGGAAAAAGCGTTCCACTTGGACGGCAACGAAAAAGCCCACACGCCCGTAGGATCATGGCGTATTCATTGGTCCAGTGAACTGTCCGACGCGATGTATGCGTTGGCGGTCGACGGTATCGTGGAATTGTGGTGGCTGTCCACCTGGCAGCCGTACTGCAATCAGATCCTCGACCTGATGCTCGGCTGGGATCCCATGCTGGTCGATGTCGTCACCTGGTATGATCCCGTCACCAAATGGGGACGTGAGACGGGCAAATGGCAGACCATCCAACGACGCGTACGCATCGAATGCGAAGAGAATGAACCCGCGCCGATCGTATGGATCGACGATGATGAATGCTTCGAACAGCGCGCGCAGCTCTTGGAGGAACTCCAGCCGAAAGCGCCGGTGCTTATGGTTCGCCCGGACTATCGTATCGGCATCAGCCGTCGTCAATGGAAGCTGATCGATACGTTCGTGCACCATCCCGAACAGTTCGACACGGTCACGTTCGACATGGAACCAACCTGCAGGATATACGACATCCACCACGGTTTCTAGCCTAAATGAATTACCATGGGAGGATAGTCGAGCGGAACGAGATGAGGATCTGGAATTCGCCAAGCTCATCGACACGAAGGCCCAGCCGTTGTTCGATGAGGAGTATCAGTAGCGCGAACGGCTTCTATGGGGCGAGTAACGGTCCGACTATGTTGCCGTGGTTTCTCCTTCCGAACGTGACATGAACCGAATGTGCATTGAGATGTGCAATTCATGCACATTGCGGTCGCTGGCCGTTCACCTTCATGTAAGAAGGAATCAGCCTTCGGGCTTTAGCATGAGTTGCAATGGCGCGTATTGGATGCGCGCGTACGAGGAAGTGAGAGCTGCTTACATGCGTGTGTTCGATTTCGACGGAACCATCTATGACGGAGAAAGCCTGTTCGACCTGTACCTGTTTTCGGCCAAATACAATCCGAAGGTATTGCGGTACATCGCCCCGGTACTGCGGTACGCCATCAAATACAAGCTCGGACGAGTCACGCTCGACCAAATGGAATACGGTGTGGGCAAACTATGCCACGGATATTTAAGCGAACTTGCCGAATCGTTGGAATTCGAAGAATTGGTCAACACCTTCTGGGATCAGAACATGAAGCGCATCAAACCCTGGTATGAGCCACGCGAAGACGATGTGATCCTCACCGCCTCGTTCGACATCACCGTGGGCGAGGCCTGCCGCAGGCTTGGCGTGCAACATTTGGTCTCGTCCACCATCGACGGCAACACGTTGAACGTAAACTACCTCAACTTCAACACCAACAAGCCCAAACGATTCCGCGAACTCTACGGAGACAACGTTCGAGTGGACGAATTCTACACAGACAGCCGATTCGACCAGCCCATGATCGACATGGCCCGACGTGCCTACATGGTTAAAGGCAACAAAATCCACCAAGTCAAATAGCCGGAAAGGCTGGAACGGAATACGGCGGCATGGGCTGATTCTTGCGTGTCCTTCAGTGGGGATGCCTTGCGTGGGCCAAGATGGGCGCCGGTTGTTCGGATTGCCGCATATAGGGAAAATGCAATCGAATGCAAAAACTAGGGCGACACGCGCTTGTAGGGGATTGATCCCGCGGAAGAAAAGTGGGATGATTGCTCGCAAAACAAAAGGGCAGGTCACGAAGCCATTCAGGATTCCATCGAATGTGGGCCGGAGCTTTTTCCCTTCAAGACCAAAGGCATTCTGCTTGTCTCGTCGAGATACGAAAACCTCGATAGGGACCGGGTGCGCATACATTTCGACAGCAGGAACATCGAAGGAATCCTCGATGGCGGGCACAATACCCTCGTCATCGGACTGCTGATCCTGAAGCGTGCCTTGGACTTCACCGGAGGGAAACTGCCTCGCGGCCAAAAGACATGAGGCATATTCAAGGCTTTCTGGACGCAATACCGGTCCAATATCGACGAATATCAGAAAGCCGTCCGCAAAGACGAAGATGGGACTGCGCCCGAAACGACAGCCGAAGGAGACCTATCCTTTTATGTTCCAATGGAACTCATCGTCCCGACTGATCCGGACGACAGGATGTGCGTGACGGAATTCCGCAACAATCTATTGGAAATCTGCGAAGCGAGAAACAACAACGCACAGCTGACCACAGGAACAAAAGCCAACCAAAAAGGATACTTCGACACACTCTCACAACAACTACGCCTCCAAAACAAACAAATCGCCGACCGAGTGGAATGGAAAAGCAACGACGGAGGAGACGCACCCATACAGAACCTAATAGCACTCACATGGATCCCACTCACCCTAATCCCGCCAGTCTCCGACGCAAACACCCTACAATGGAAAACAAGCCCACAAAACTTCGTCGAACAACACTTCGACGAAATCATGCGCCAATACTACATGAACCTGACAGCATGCCAATACGATCCACAAAAAGTCGGCAAAATGCCAAGCAGTTACAGCACGGCCCGCAACGCATACAAAATGGCGCTCGCAGGTATTGGCGGGTAAAGCCTTGTGGATTATGAAGGGGGTAAATATGGAATGCTGCATGAGCCGAAGCAAGGTGTCTACATGCTGAAGGTGAAAGAAGTATCCGGTATGAAGACCACCCGCCGCGAGAGCGGGCAATATGCAAGAAAAGGACGTTAACACGCGCGACGAATATGATTTTAGCGACGCGAAGGCGAACCCCTATGCCGTTGCGGCCCGCAGGCCGGTGACCATGAACCTCGCGGGGTAAGCGATCGAATACTTCAAAGACATGTCCAAGGAGACTGGCATTCCATATCAGAACCTCATCAATCCGTATCTGGTGCAATGCGCCCGGGAACATAAGAAGCTCGAATTCGTCTGAGCGAGGCCGTTCGCCGACGTCGGACCGACCGAACCGCGGATCGTCCCCCGCGATCTGGCACTGGCGTTCGGATCCGGTCGAACTTGCCCCTTCAGTCCGTTTTGCCGCCGTACAGCAGTCCGCCAGCTCAGCCGCCCACGCACATGTAGACCAGCCATCTGGGCAGGGGATAATAGGAACCCGTCGAACCCGTCCTCCACCCAGCCACGCTCCTCGAGCGAGTACGGAAAGAAACTCGTACCGTGAGATGTTGGAGACACGGTACGAGTTACAACCGTTTTCAGCGCCCAGTTAGGAAGGTGGGATATCGGGCAATGATTTCATCGAGCTGCTCTTCAGTGGACGTGGCCGCACCATGCACGAGGAACGGTTCACGATAGGAGGCGTGTACATAACGAGACATGGCCTCATACGGCGACAGCAACTCTTCCATAGTTCTCGCCTGACTACCATCATGCGTATAGCATTCAGCCGGTGCACCAGTGGAAACAGCCACCATGATCTCCTTGCCCTCCAACGCATAATCACCATAAGCCCAGCCGATATTCAACACGTCATCCTCCCACTGCTTAAGCAGTGCCGGAGCCGAATACCAGTAAAACGGGAACTGCAACACAATGCGGTCATGCTCCTGCAGCAACGCATGCTCACGTTCCACATCAATTTTGAAATCCGGATAGGCGGCATACTCATCCACCACAGTCACGCCATCGACCTTTCCGGCCACATCCATCAGCTTACGATTAACGTGGGAATCCTCCACATGCGGATGAAACACCAACACCAACGTCTTCATAAGTCGCCTCCTGACAACGGCTGTTCTACGTTACCCGCCATAGTAACCCCAATCGCAATCGCAAATACGAAACACAACCGTTCAGCCCACGGCTCAAAAACGCAAGTAAACTCCCACTCACTTCCGTAATCCGAAATCCGGCAACGAAGTTTCGAACAAGCAAGTCAGAAACTTCACACCATCATCCAACAACTACCGCGAAACACGTCTCACACACAACCAATAAATCAACCAAGCAACAGGAACCGTCAACATAAACACCGGATAAAACCACACAACCGGCAAACGCCCATACACCAAACCACCCACAAACGGACCAACCGACATACCCAAATCAATACCCGCATAATACGTACTATTCGCAATACCACTGCGCTCGCGGCCGGCGATCACTACGGCCTGCGCCTGCGTGACTGAACTCATCAAGCCATATCCGACGGCGGTGAAAAACGCAGCCAACAACAGCATCCAATCGTTGAACAGGAACGTCATACACGCGAGCATCGCCAGCATGCCCAATGAGCAGAGCGTAAGCCAAGAACGGAAGCCCTTACTGTCGAATAGGTCACGCAACACCAGCCTCAACACCAATAACGTGACCGCATAGAACATGAAAAACAGGTCGGCCGACACCGGCAGATGACGTGCCTCGACATAGTTCATTATGAATGATTGGTTCGCGAAATACGCTATGGCGAACATCATGAACGTCAACGACAACGGCACCACGCGTGGTTCCAAAATCGAACGGATCGAAAGATGATGTTTTTTGGTTGCGCCAGCAGAACCGTCAATGTCTACGGCAAGGGAGGGATTCTCCGTTGTGGAAGGCTGCTTTTTGCGTACCGGCTGTCCGCCATTCTTCACCATTAACGTGGCAATCAGCATGATCACCGCCAATATCAGCGAACTTAAAAACGTCAGTCGGTAGCCGATGTACTTCTGCGCGCGAATACCCAATGCCGGGCCGACCGCCATGGCTAGCGCGTTCATTGTGCCGTACAACCCCATGCCGGCACCCATATGGCGAATCGGCAGCAGAAGCGACATCCACGTGGCCAAGCAGACCGAACAGCATGCGAAACCGACACCGTTGATCACACGCGCCATGATGAGCATGATGGGGGAGTTCGCGAAATAGTACAGCAGTCCCGCGGTGAAATAAAGCACTGTGCCGGCCGTTACAAGCGTACGTTTGCTGGTTCTGTCGGAAAGATTGCCTGCGATCGGGCGGCAGAACAATGAGGTGAAACTCATCGACCCTGCCACCACCCCCATCAACATACCGGACGCGCCTAACGATTCCGCATATCCGGCGACAATCGGATTGGCAAGCATATTGCTCGACATGAAACAGAAGGTCGCGAGCATGACCAACGCCATGTCACGGGTGATGAGACGATCATGCTTACGTTGTAGCTGCTTCGGCTTGTTTGATTGTTGTGCCGGTTGTTCCTGCTGCATTGATTCAGATGCGGATGTCGTCGGTAATGTCATGCTCGTTCGCCTCCGAACATGCAACTGTAGCAGTCTTGACGAAAAACGGCCGTCCACATATTGCGGACGGCCGATAATGACGAACTAACGGTTCGAAGACATGCTTCGTTTACAGGGTTTTGGCGGCCTGCTCGACGAAGTCTTCTATACCGTCGATGTCAACGAAATGGTCGAAACGCACGTTGGCGGTTTCCAATCCGCGCAATGCGGCTGGGGCAGTGGTGCCGGTCGCTTCGGCAAGCACGTCCATGCATTCAAAATCCGTACCGGAAGCGTCCAATCCCAAGGACTCGTTGACCACACGCGGGAACTTGTACGGGCTGGCGGTGCTCAACAGCACGCGCGGCGTCAGCGGATCGCGAGGCATCTGCTGCATTACGTAATAGCCGCACGCGGTGTGCGGGTCGATCACGTAATGGTTCTTGTTCCAGCAATCCGCGATCATCTCACGCACCTGATCCTCATCGGCCCAGCCAGTGCCGAACAGGGAACGGATCTTAGCCAGCATCGGTTCGGGAACCTCATAGGCGCCCCACTGGTTCAGATCGTTCATCAGCATGGCGATCAGACGAGTGTCCTTGTCGGACATGTAATACAGCATGCGCTCCAGATTCGAGGAAATGAGAATATCCATCGACGGGGAAATCGTCTGATAGAACGGACGCTGACGGTTATACGTGCCGGAAGTCAGGAAATCGAACAGCACATTGTTCTTATCGGACGCAACAACCAGATGCTTGACCGGCAGGCCCAGCAACTTCGCATAATATCCGGCGAGAATATCACCGAAATTACCGGTCGGCACCACGAACTCGACCTCATCGCCAACATTGATGACCTGCTGTTCGAGTAGCTGCGCGTAAGCGGAGAAATAGTAGACGACCTGCGGCACCAAACGCCCCACATTAATCGAATTTGCGGAAGACAGTACCACATGCGAGTCGGACGCCAAGCGGTTGGCAAGCTCGCGGTCGCCGAAAATGCGCTTGACCGCGGATTGTGCGTCATCGAAATTGCCCTTGACCGCGCACACGTTCACATTCGAACCGGCCTGCGTGCTCATCTGCAGTTCCTGCACTTGGCTGACCTTGCCTTCCGGATAGAACACGGTGATGCCCGTGCCCTCGGCATCCGCGAAACCAGCGAGTGCTGCCTTGCCGGTGTCTCCGGAAGTGGCGGTCACGATCATGATTTTCTCGTTGTCGTCGCCATCGGTCGGGGTGGTGCGTGCCATGAAACGCGGCAGGATTTGCAATGCGACGTCCTTGAATGCGGAGGTCGGACCGTTGAATAGTTCCATCACGTAGTCATCGCCGAGCGGCTTGACCGGGGTGATCTTTTCGTCGGACCACTGCGCGCCGTATGCCTCGCTGATGCATGCTTTGAGTTCGGTTTCGGTGAAGTCGGGCAGCAACACGCTCAGCACGTCGAATGCGATCTGCTGGTAGGACTTGCCTGCGAGGGATGCGATGTCCACGTGGGTTTCGCCCAGTGAGTCGGTTACGAACAGGCCTCCATCGTCGGCGATGCCTTTGCGGATGGCCTGCTTGGAGGTGAGCGAATCGGTGGTGCTGCGGGTGCTGTGGAACGTGGTCACTGGATTTCCTTAGCAATAGAACGGGCAATAACGTCAAACAGTATTAAGTGTAGCGTTATGGGCGGGAAGAAACATGCTTGGCGTCCGTGGAATGGGACGACATGCGATTTGCAAATAGGCGATTGTTTCCTTCTTGTTTCGCGATTGCTGCCATGTTTCGAAACGCCCTGTTCTCCCATACGATTTATGCACGTACACTTCATCGTGGAGCCCGCATGCTCGTGCGGGCAACGTAGTTATCCTCCAAGCCAAGGAGAGTTCAATGACCGCATCACCTCTCGCGCAAACCCCGAACGACATGTTCAATGCACCCATTGCCGAAGCAGACCCCGAAATCGCCGAAGTGCTTAACGCCGAACTGTCCCGACAGCAAAACGGCTTGGAAATGATCGCCTCCGAAAACTTCGTGCCGCGTGCAGTGCTTCAGGCACAAGGCTCCGTGCTGACCAACAAGTATGCCGAAGGCTATCCGGGACGCCGCTACTACGGCGGCTGCGAGCAAGTCGACAAGATCGAAACCATCGCCCGCGAACGCGCCAAGAGCCTGTTCGGCGCCGAATACGTCAACGTGCAGCCCCACTCCGGCGCGCAGGCCAACGCAGCCGTCTACCAGGCGCTCGTCAAGCCGGGTGACACCGTGCTCGGCCTCGCACTCGACCATGGCGGACACCTTACCCACGGTATGAAGATCAACTTCTCCGGGCGTTTCTACCATGCCGAAGCCTACGGAGTCAACCCCGAAACCTTCCGCATTGACCCTGAAATCATCCGCCAGCGTGCGCTCGAAACCCACCCTGCCATGATCATCGGTGGCTGGAGTGCCTACCCGCGTATCGAAGATTTCAAGGCCATGAAGGAGATCGCCGACGAGGTCGGAGCCAAGTTCTGGGTTGACATGGCACACTTCGCGGGACTCGTCGCCGCGGGACTGCATCCGAGTCCGGTTCCATATGCCGATGTCGTGTCTTCCACTGCCCACAAGACTCTCGGAGGCCCGCGCTCTGGCTTCATTCTCGCCAAGCAGGATTATGCCAAGAAGCTCAACTCCGCAGTCTTCCCGGGCCAGCAGGGTGGTCCGCTCATGCATGTCATCGCAGGTAAGGCCGTCGCATTCAAGGTCGCATCCTCACCGGAGTTCAAAGACCGCATGCAGCGCACCCTCGACGGCGCCAAGATCCTCGCCGAACGTCTTATGGCCGACGACGTCAAGAACAACGGTATCAGCGTCCTCACCGGTGGCACCGACGTCCACCTCGTCATGGTCGATTTGCGCAACAGCGAAATGGACGGCCAGCAGGGCGAAGACCTCCTCGCACAATGCGGCATCACCATCAACCGCAACACTGTCCCGTTCGACCCGCGTCCGGCAAGCGTGGCCTCCGGCTTGCGTATCGGCACCAGCGCACTCGCCACCCGTGGCTTCGGCAACAAGGAATACGAAGAGGTCGCCGACATCATCGGCACCGCACTTGCGGCAGGCAAGGACGCTGACGTGGAAGCCCTCAAGGCTCGCGTCGACAAGCTCGCCGAAGACTTCCCGCTGTATCCGGGCCTCGACCAGATCCACTGATTCCATGTCGAATAATAGTTGATCGAGAACGGTTCCGGACATGAATCTCTGGAGCCACACGACATGTGAAATCGCGCCCTGCTCCCGACGCTACGACGAAATAATGGTCGAAGCTGCGGAACAAGGCGCGATTTCGCGCTAATCTAGGAAACTATGACGAACCCACAGATCCAAGCCAACGCCATGGAAATCGACGTGCTCAACGAAGTGTGCGCCAAAGCCGACGCCGCACGAATCGCGCAAGCGCAACTTGCCCAAACCAACACGCAACGTAAAAACGAGCTTCTCAACGTCATCGCGGACGCACTCGACTCGCGTGCCGGAGAAATTGCCGCAGCCAACGCCATCGATATGCAGGAAGCTGCTGAACATGGTATGGACGCAGGCAAGCTTGACCGACTCAAATTCGACGTGTCCCGAGTCAACGCAGCCGCACAAGGCGTACGCCACGTAGCTACCCTGCCGGATCCGATCGGCGAAATCGTACGCGGATACCATCTCGACAACGGTCTACGACTCGAACAGGCCCGCGTGCCCATCGGAGTGCTTGGCATGATCTACGAAGCACGCCCCAACGTCACCGTCGACGTCGCATCGCTCTGCATCAAATCCGGTAATGCGGTGCTTCTCAGAGGCGGACACGCGGCCGAACGTACCAACGCAGCCACACTCGGCATCATCGCCGACGTGCTACGCGAATACGGATACGACCCTGCGCTCATCGCATCCGTCGACGAATACGGACGCCAGGGCGCCACCGCCATGATGCAAGCCCAAGGTCACATCGACCTACTCATTCCGCGAGGGGGAGCGGGTCTTATTCAAGCCGTCGTGCAAAACTCCAAAGTGCCGGTCATCGAAACCGGAGCTGGCAACGTACATATCTACGTCGACCAAACCGGCGACCAAAACAAGGCCATCCCCATCATCCTCAATGCCAAAACGCAACGTGTCGGCGTCTGCAACGCCACCGAAAAACTCCTCGTGCATCAGGGCATTGCCGAAACGTTCCTTCCGCAGGCCGCAGCCGCACTCGCCGCCGCCAATGTTGAAATGCATGCCGACGAGCGAGCTTACGCAATCATCGATAAAGCCGGTATCGACGGAGTGGAACTTATGCATGCCACTGATGAAGACTGGGATACCGAGTATCTGGCATTGAAAATCGGCATCAAAGTGGTCGACTCACTCAACGAAGCCATCGAACACATCAACCGTCATTCCACCGGACATACGGAATCCATCATCGCCGAAGACTATTCGGCCATCGAGGAATTCACCTCACGCATCGACTCGGCGGTGGTGATGGTCAACGCATCCACACGTTTCACCGACGGGGGAGTGTTCGGTTTCGGCGCGGAACTTGGCATCTCAACGCAGAAAATGCACGCACGCGGCCCCATGGGACTACGCGAAATGACCACGACCAAGTGGATCGGTTACGGAACGGGGCAGGTGCGAGCATGAGCGAACAAAACGGTATCAACGAAAACGACAGTCAGATGGAGGGAACAATGACCGACGTCAAGAATCCATGGAATGCGGATCTCAATGATCCATATCTGGGATTGAAGCTCGCCTCCGAACGATTAAGCATTGTACGATACGTGTTCCTTGTGCAAATCGAGGACGGCATCGCCTCGGCGGCACAGCGCGCGTCACTCGAATATGCCGATGCGGTGTTGATTGGCTGGCCGGAAACCGGCGCCGACGACGTGGTGGAACTCAGCGAGGAGAAACTCAGGAACGTCGACGAGCAGATGCGTCTTATGGAACAGTACATCGCCAAATTCAGTGCCATGGAACGCGAACAGGATATCGACGGCATGACTGATACGCTGATTCGTGTCACCGAACGTGTGGCCGAGGTGCGACGTGCCTACCAGCCGGACTTCCCGTTGCCGACCTTCGCTGAAATCAGACGTGTTGTGCAGGACGAGTGGGACGAGGATATGGACAAGATCGATCCTGACAACGCTTCGCCCACGGCAGACAGCATCGGACGTGAAACCGCGGACGCCGATCAGGAGCAGAAGAGCGAGGACGCTTCATGACCGGTCCGAAACGCATGCGGCCCGAATCCGCCGAAGCCGATTCCGAACTTGCCATCAGCTATGTGGTGGAACCGGAACGGCGCATGTCCGGCCTTTCCGTGGAATCAGCAGGTTCCGCAGTGTCCACGGGTCGACGTTCAGCGCGCGGCAACTGGCATAGCAGGCCTCGCATCGGCATTATGGGCGGTACGTTCGACCCCATCCACAACGGCCACTTGGTGGCGGCGTCAGAAGTGTCATGGGTGTACGACCTCGACGAAGTGATCTTCGTGCCGACAGGACGCCCCGTATTCAAACTCGACAAGAACGTCACCAACGCGGAAGACCGCTATCTCATGACGGTCATCGCCACCGCATCCAATCCGAAATTCACCGTATCACGTGTGGACATCGACCGTCCGGGAATCACCTACACCATCGACACATTGCGAGATATCCGTGTGCAACATCCTGACGCGGAACTCTTCTTCATCACCGGAGCCGACGCGGTCGCGGAAATCATGCAATGGAAAGATGCCGACAAAATGTGGGATCTGGCCCACTTCGTGGCCGTGACCCGCCCCGGATACTCATCTCCAGAAGGGGTGAAACTGCCGGAAGGCAAGGTCGATACGTTGGAAATACCGGCGCTGGCGATTTCTTCGACCGATGTACGTCGACGCGCGGAACACGGGGAACCTGTTTGGTACCTCGTACCGGACGGCGTGGTGCAATATATTGGCAAGCACGGACTGTACCGGTAAATTTCAGGTGAACACGCGCGGATGAGACGGTCTGCGCGGATGGTTAGTATGGGTCACGTCCACTTGACGCAAAAACAGACGTTTGGAGACATGGTGAGCGCAATCCTTGAAGGAAAGCCGGATAAAAACCTTATCCTTGTCACAGGCAGAACACATCCGAAACTGGCGGCGGAAGTCGCCGAACAACTCGGTATCGATGTTCTGGAAACCACAGCATACGACTTCGCCAACGGCGAGATGTACGTGCGCTACACCGAATCCGTGCGTGGCGCGGACGTGTTCGTACTGCAAAGTCACGCAGCTCCGATCAATCAGTCGATCATGGAGCAGCTCATCATGATTGATGCGCTCAAGCGTGCCTCCGCACGTTCCATTACGGCGGTCTGCCCACTGTTGGGTTATTCCCGCCAAGACAAGAAGCATCGCGGCCGCGAGCCTATTTCGTGCCGTCTGATGTTCGACCTGCTCAAGACTGCGGGCGCCGACCGCATTATGAGCGTCGACCTGCATGCGGCACAGTCCCAGGGCTTCTTCGACGGTCCGGTCGACCATCTCATTGCTATGCCAGTGCTTGTGGACTACATTCGTGATCGTTTCGCCAACCAGCTTGACAACGTCGCCGTCGTGTCCCCGGATGCAGGCCGCATTCGTGTTGCGGAACAGTGGGCGCAGCGTCTTGGCGGCGGCCCGCTCGCGTTCGTGCACAAGACGCGCGACATCACCCGTCCGAATCAGGCAGTCGCCAACCGAGTCGTGGGCGACGTCGAAGGCAAGGACTGCGTGCTTGTCGACGATCTGATCGATACCGCTGGAACAATCGCAGGCGCCTGCAATGTACTCAAGAACGCTGGCGCCAAGTCGGTGACCGTTGTCGCTACGCATGGCGTGCTGTCTGGTCCGGCTGTAGAACGTTTGAAGAACTGTGGCGCCCGAGAAGTCGTGCTTACCGACACCGTGCCGATTCCTGAAGAGAAGCGTTGGGACGGTTTGACCGTACTATCGATTGCGCCGCTTCTGGCCAGCGCCATCCGCGCCGTGTTCGAAGACGGCTCCGTGGCCGAACTGTTTGACACCTACCCGGAACACCACGGCCAGGGCTTCTTGTTTGCCTGACATAGGTGTGTATAGGTGCATTTGCGAGGTGCCCGCTCCATATGGGGAGGGCACCTCGCAAATTTTTTGTATTGCGAATATTTTTCCCGGAATGCCGCTGCGCTTTCGGATAAGATAAAAGCTCCTGCAGACTGATTCTGCAGGAGCTTTTATCCTAACAAGCTCCCCCACCTGGACTCGAACCAAGACAAAGGGTTCCAAAGACCCGTGTGCTGCCATTACACCATGGGGGAACGGCAGAAACATACGTTTTCTGCCAAGTGTTCATTATGCCATATTATTCGGACGCCGCATACCACGGGGTGTCGCGCGACGGCGTTGCGAACTTTTTGGAGAATCTTGATATGGGATGGCTCTGCTGCGAACGGTGTAGAGACAATTTTTTAAAAAGTTTTTTGCGAAAAACTGGCGTCATAAGGCGCAAAGTACCATAATACGAACACATGCGAACAAACACGATCAATATCTTTCAGAAAAAGTCGGAGCTGTCCATTTTTATTAAGATATTTTGAGACGAATTAGGGGCAATGCTGAAGCAGGCCGTTTAATTGCATTTCCAGCAAAGAGCCACTCTATTCTTCAGTATATGAAGGGTGGATAAACGCATATTTAGGGTGTTCTGTAATAGTTTGGATATCTGAGTTATCCACATATCCACAAAAGGCAGATGTTAACTTGACGGGGGCAATCTTTCATGCCTTAATGGTTCCTACACCCCCTCTCAACGATGAGTCGGGCAAAGAAGAAAGGTGCCATCATGGATGGTTCATTTGAAAATGAAGTTCCGCCGCCAGCAGTTGACGGGACGGGTTTGGCTATTCCGTCTTCTGGACTGGATGTGCTGTTCAATAAGAAGGGGGAGGATGATCCTAAAGAGCTTCCCACGGAGGAAGAACTGACTGAATGGAAAAAACTGGTTTTTCCTTCCGGTCGAAAGCTTCCCACTTATGATGGGTTTCTCGATTCAGACCTTTTCGGTAGGAAAATTCCATTTCACTTTGTTCAGATCATGCCCGGGCCATGCGATGCTGAGTTTGCCTACTCCATGAGCATGTTTTCTGCGCGGCTACTTTGCAACATTGTTGATATTTTCCGCGGTAGGCAGAAGCTGTCGCTCGTGGAGAAGGTGTTGAGTGAAGACTACATGCGAAAGCTGAAGATTGCCTCCGCCCAGATCGTAAGCCGGATGAAGAAGGACGTAAAAGTGTACGCCCAGCTCGGATTGCTTCCGATTACCGTCTATACCGTCGAAAGCTGGATGATCTCGCCAACATGTTTCGAAAGCACTGTGCTGATGGGCATCGGAGGCCGGAGACTATGCGGCAACATGAAGTGCGTGCTCAAGGGATCCGCTTGGAAATGCGTGACTGCTGATTTCGGCATGTGACGAAAAACGGCTAATTATTCAAAACCCTTGGAATTGGCTAAATTCAGCCGATTCCAAGGGTTTTCAGCGTGCCTTAAATGTACTGCAACTACTATAGGGATTCATGTTGAGAGAATTTATACCAGAACCTGCGTATAGCACCACGGATGAGGACACCGTTTTCGCGTTGCTCTCCAGACGCGCTGAGCGTGATCCTGAGGATCTCATCGCCCAATGGCAGGACGATGAGACTCGTCGTTGGCATGACGTTACGGCTGGGGAGATGCTCGAACGTGTGCGTTCGGTTGCGAAAGGCCTTCTTGGCTTGGGGGTCAAGACCGGCAATATGGTGGTTATCTATTCGCCCACTTGCTACGAATGGGGAGTCGTTGATTTTGCCTGCGCCGCGATTGGAGCGGTAAGCGTGCCTGTATACGAGACCGATTCCGCCAAGCAGACCGAGTCAATTATCGAAGAGGTGAATCCGGTTATCGCTTTCGCTGGCGATTCCGCGCACACGCAAACGCTTGAGCGGATCCGTGAAGAGCACAGCAGCTTGCGGTATGTTTTCAATTTCAAGGCAGATGGTCTCGATGCCGTTGCTGATTTCGGAGAGGGCGTCAGCGAGGACGCGCTTGATCAGGTGATCGTTAGAGTCAAGGCCGATGACATGCTCACCATTGTGTATACGTCCGGTTCCACAGGCAAGCCCAAAGGCGCCATGCTCTCTCACCGGAACTTCACGCATATCGTGTTGAACGGCTACATCATTCTCGACGAAATGCTGTATCAGCCGAATCGTCTGATGCTGTTCCTGCCGTTGGCGCACTGTTTCGCCCGCTACATCCAATACGTTGCGATTGGTGGTCAAGGAGTGGTCGGCTATCTTCCGGGAGCCAAACATCTGCTTGCCGATTTGCGCAGCTTCAAACCAACCTATCTGCTGGGAGTTCCCCGCGTGTTCGAAAAGGTGTACAACGCGGCTTCGCAGAAGGCCGGAGCGGGCATTCGGGGAAGGGTGTTCGCTAGAGCATTTGATCATTTCGTGCAATGGTCGAAGGATGAGCAGGAAACCGGACACCATTCCATCGTGGCTCGCGCCGAACATTCGTTCTTTATGTCTGTCGTGGGTAAATCCATCCGCTCCGCTTTGGGGCCGAACATGAGGTACCTAGCCTGCGGAGGAGCCCCCCTGAACGTTGATCTCGCCCATTTCTTCAACGGTATGGATGATATTACCTTCATCCAAGGCTACGGTATGACGGAAACTGCCGCACCGATGATCGTCAACTGGCAAGATGCCAACCGTGTCGGTTCGGTAGGCAAGCCTGGTCCCGGTATGGGTGTGCGGACCGACGATGATGGGGAACTGCAGGTGATGGGTCCTAATGTGTTCCTTGGCTATTACAAGAAACCAGAGTTGACGGCCGACGTCAAGATGGCCGATGGCTGGTTGAAGACCGGTGATTTGGGAACCATCGACGATGATGGCTTTGTGTATATCACGGGACGCAAGAAAGACATCATCATCACTGCTGGTGGCAAGAACGTCAGTCCCGCACCCATGGAAGACATCATCAACACCTGCCCGATAGTGTCGCATGGTGTGGTGGTCGGCGACGGCAAACCATTCATCGGAGCCCTGATCGAGCTTGATCAGGAGATGGTCCGTTCCTGGCTTGCGCAGCAGGGACTTGACAGCAACATGTCCATGGAACAGGTTGCAAGGAACGATGCCGTGCGAGCGTTTATCCAGCAGTATGTTGAAAAGGCGAACGCGAACGTTTCCCGCGCGGAATCCGTACGCAAGTTCGAAATCCTCGACGAGGAGTTCAACCAGGAGAACGGCACGCTGACGGCGAGCCTGAAGGTCGTCAGGCCGAAAGTGCTCAAACGGTATGAGAACATCATCGACAACGTGTTATATGCTCCAAAACCATCCAACAGGCCGTTGCCGAAGACGGTGCAGATCCTTGACCGCACTACGGAAACGGTCAAGCAGGCATCCGAATCCATGCGGCAGGCATCCGAATCCGTAAGCCCGAAGGTTCGGCAGGCATTTGATACCATGCAGGAGAAAATCAAGAAGCAGTCCGAAGAAACCGACGGCGAGTCGTCAATGCCTGTGGTCCCATCGGAAACTGAGGAAACAACTATGATTGAGGAGAGATAGCTTTGGCAATACGTGAGATTCGAGTCGTACCTGATCCGGTGCTGCGCACGCCCTGCGACCCTATCAAGGAGATTACGCCGGCTGTGCGTCACCTGGTGCAGGATCTGCTTGATACCGTTGACGATCCGGGACGTGCCGGTCTGTCGGCCAACCAGATTGGCGTGGGTTTGAGGGCATTCTCCTACAACATCAACGGCAAGATCGGATACGTGCTCAACCCTGTCCTTGAAGAAACCAGCGGCGAACAGTACGGGGATGAGGGGTGCCTGTCCGTGCCTGGATTGTGGTACAAGACTCGTCGTGCCGATTATGCTCGTGTGCGTGGCATCGATTTGGACGGCAAGACGGTCGTGTTGGAAGGACATGGCATTATGGGCCGCATGCTGCAGCATGAAACCGACCATCTGGATGGCCATGTCTATCTCGATCGTCTGGAGAAAGAGGAACGGCGTGAGGCGATGCGCTACATGCGCAATCACCGCAAGTAATTGCTGCCGTTCCGTTTAATATGACGATTTGGGGTCACGTCTTTGCAAAAAGACGTGACCCCATGGTATTTTTACACCTTGTGTGCCATCCGGTAAGGAACTGTGTCGTGAAAGTTCCGAACCACCAATATTGTCAACCGGCATACAACCAATTCGCGTCATGTTCGCGACGACCTGTGTCGGTCGGCCAATGCCGTAAGGTTTTGGCTGCACGCAGGAACGCATGACCAGGCAAGAACCGACAAGAAAGAGGTAGTAATACCATGGCTCAGATCAATATGAGCGACATGCTGAAGGCAGGCCTGCACTTCGGCCACCAGACCCGTCGTTGGAACCCGAAGATGAAGCAGTTCATCCTCACCCAGCGCAACGGCATCCACATCATCAACCTGTTCAAGTCGCTCGACATGATCGATAAGGCCTATGACTTCATCAAGGCTACCGTCGCTCACAACGGCACCGTGCTGTTCGTCGGCACCAAGAAGCAGGCTCAGGAAGCCGTTTCCAACCAGGCCACCCGTGTCAACATGCCGTATGTTTCCGAGCGTTGGCTCGGCGGTATGCTGACCAATTTCCAGACCGTGTCCAAGCGCGTCTCCCGTCTCAAGGAACTCGAAGAGATGGACTTCACCGACGTTCGTGGCTCCGGCCTGACCAAGAAGGAACTGCTCCTTCTCGAGCGTGAGAAGGACAAGCTGGCCAAGCAGCTGGGCGGTATCCGCAACATGAACCGTACTCCGTCCGCCATGTTCGTGGTTGACGTCAACAAGGAAGCCCTGGCCGTCGAGGAAGCTCACAAGCTGGGCATTCCGGTTGTCGCCATCGTCGACACCAATGCTGATCCGGAGTCCGTTGAGTACCCGATCGCAGCCAACGATGACGCCATCCGTGGCATTGAACTGCTGACTGGCCTCATGGCTGACGCAGTGGCCGAGGGCCTGCTGGAGCGTTCCGGCAAGGCCGCCAAGGCTGAAGGCGAAGCCGAACAGCCGATGGCCGCTTGGGAGAAGGAGCTTCTCACTGAGGGCGCTCCGGCCGCCGACGCACCGGCTGAGGCCGAAGCTGAGGGCGAAGCCAAGGCTGAGTGAAAATATCCACTATGATGGGAGGTGTTGTGCCTCCCACTCATATGGGACATCACTATTTTCCAGAGGAGACAAATCAATGGCAGCAATCACTGCAGCTCTGATCAAGCAGGTGCGCGAGGAAACCGGTGCCGGCATGATGGACGTTAAGAAGGCTCTGACCGAGGCTGAGGGTGACGTGGCTCGCGCCAAGGAGATCATCCGCGCCAAGGGCATTCAGGCCGCTGGTAAGCGCGAAGGACGCAAGGCTCAGGAAGGCACCATCGCCTCCAAGGTCGTGGAGTCCGCCAATGGCCAGACCGGTTACGCCGTCGAACTGAATTCCGAGACCGACTTCGTGGCCAAGACCCCGAAGTTCGTGGAATTCGCTGACAGCGTTCTCGAGGATGCCGTCAAGGCCGAAGCCGCTTCCGTGGACGAAGTGCTGGCAGCCGCTTCCGGCGAAGCCACCGTGAAAGAAGCCGTCGAAGAGGCGGCCGCTCTGTTCGGTGAGCATGTCAAGGTCGGCCAGTTCGCCAAGGTCGAAGGTCCGCACGTCGAGATCTACGCCCACAAGAAGTCCGCTGAAATGCCGCCGAGCATCGTGGCCATGATCGCCACTGATGAGGCTGGTGCCGCCGTGGCTCACGAAGCCGCTCTGCAGATTTCCGCAATGGGTGCCCAGTGGCTGACCCGTGAGGATGTTCCGGCCGATGTGGTCGAGTCCGAGCGTCGCGTGGCTACTGAGAAGTCCCTGGCTGAAGGCAAGCCGGAGAAGATCGTTCCGAAGATCGTTGAAGGACGTCTCAACGCCTTCTACAAGGAGAACGTCCTGCTCGAGCAGTCCTACGTCAAGGATCCGTCCAAGACCGTCGGCGACCTGTTCAAGGAAGTCGGTGGCGCGGCCGTGGCCTTCGCTCGTGTCGAGGTCGGCAAGGGCGAAGCCGAGTGAATTGGCTTTGTAAGTGAATCCATGCGTTAGACGCACGGCGATTCCATAAAGGTGGCCATCATCCATAGGGTGACGGCCACCTTTGTTTTTAGACTGTGTCGCTACGCTGATGTGTCTGTGTTTGCCGATACTCTTGAGAGCGGTAAATTTCGTGAGTTCTCGGGCAAGAAAGGCTTTTCATGACTGGCGAAAACACTGGTGATAATCCACGCAGGGTGCTGCTCAAACTATCCGGAGAGGCGTTTGGTGGCGGCAAGGTCGGCATCGACACATCTGTTATCCGCCGTATCGCGGAAGAAATCGTTCCTGCGGTGCAGCAGGGCGTTCAGGTTGCCATCGTTGTCGGTGGAGGCAACTTCTTCCGTGGCGCGGAACTTCAGCAGGCTGGTATCGATCGCTCCCGCGGCGACTATATGGGCATGCTGGGAACTGTGATGAACTGTCTCGCATTGCAGGATTTCCTGGAACAGGAAGGGCAGGCCACGCGTGTGCAGACTGCCATCACTATGGGGCAGGTCGCCGAACCGTACATTCCACTCAAGGCCATTCGTCATCTGGAGAAGGGCCGCGTCGTGATTTTTGGTGCCGGCGCCGGCATGCCGTATTTCTCCACCGACACGGTGTCCATCCAACGTTCCTTGGAAATTCATTGCGATGAGGTACTGATGGGCAAGAATGGCGTGGATGGCGTCTATACCGCTGATCCTCGCAAAGACGAGAACGCCAAGCGTTTCGCCACGTTGAGCTATAACCGTGCGCTTGTCGACAATCTCGCCGTCATGGATGCTGCCGCGCTTTCCATGGCTCGCGATAACAAGCAGCGCATCCGCGTTTTTGGACTTGAAGGCGCCGGTAATGTGACTCGCGCTCTTCTCGGTAAGGAAATCGGAACCATGGTTTCCACTGCGGAATCCACGCTCGCTGAATAACGACATTCAACGTCGAATATCGATCGAACAAACCAACAACAAGGAGTAAACAAATGGCAACTATCGTCGAACAGGCCAAGGCGCAGATGGCCAAGTCCGTGGAATCCACCAAGGAGAACTTCTCCGGCATTCGCACCGGTCGTGCCAATCCGGCGTTGCTCAACGGCATCACCGTCGACTACTACGGCGCCCCGACCCCACTGAAGGCCGTCGCCACCATCGGCGTGCCGGAACCGCGAACCCTGTCCGTCACCCCGTTTGACGCATCCCAGGCCAACGCCGTCGAGAAGGCACTGCGCGATTCCGATCTGGGCGCAAGCCCGCGTCGTGACGGCAACGTCATTCGCCTGACCATGCCGGAACTGACCGAAGAGCGCCGCAAGGAATACGTCAAGCTTGCCAAGGGCAAGGCAGAAGACGGCAAGGTCGCTGTGCGTAATATTCGTCGCAAGGCCAAGGAATCCCTCGACAAGGCCATCAAGGATGGCGAAATGGGCGAGGACGAGGGCGATCGTCTGCTCAAGGAACTCGACAAGGTCACCAAGCAGACCACTGACGAGCTCGACACCCTGCTTGAAGCCAAGCAGAAGGAGATCATGGAGGTCTGAGACCTTCACTCCTGAAAAAGAATCGACGCACAGCTAGACAGGGGAGCATGATGGAACATCAGGAACAGCACGAAAAGGAAGCCGAAGAGGCCATCAACGCCATCAACAAGAAGACGGGCCGTAACATGCCTCAGGCCATCGCCACGGGAGCGGTCCTCGTCATCCTCATTTTGGCATGCCTGCTGATCAGCATCGACTTGTTCGTCTATCTGGTCGTGCTTTTCATGATGCTTGCCCTGTGGGAGCTGCGCGTCGATTTCGCCACTGTGGGATTGCACATTCCTGTGGCGGTGCTGTGGGTGTGTTCGGCGGCGACGCTGCTGTCCACCTATTACAGCGAACGTCATATCGTCGCCATGACGGTATGTGTACTGGCGTCTCTAGTGATTGTCGCGATCGCAGCCAGCGCCAAGGTGACGTTCGGCAGCCGCATCTCACTGGCGGTTGCCGACAAACTTTCCCATACCGATGCCGGCGCAAGACTCGAATCGTCGTTCAACCATGAGCAGGGAGAGGTAACCCATAGCCGTTTGAGCCATGTTGCGGTTTCCATGTTCACCGTGTTGTATATTCCTCTTCTGGCGTCTTGCGTCATCATGCCACTGACATTCAATGGGCATCCCGTTGCTCACGCCATCATGATGGTGTTCATGCCCGCATTGAGCGATACTGGCGGCCTGTTTGCTGGAGCATGGCTGGGCAAGCACAAGCTGAGCCCGCGTATTTCGCCGAAGAAATCGTGGGAAGGACTTGCCGGGTCCATCCTGTTCTCCATGGTTGGCTCCTTCGTAGTGATGTTCTGCACATACGAGCCAGACGTGTGGGCTTCTCGTTGGTGGGTTCCCGTCGTGGCAGGTTTCATGATCGGCATTGCCGGAACGTTTGGTGACTTGTGTGCATCCATGCTGAAGCGAGATATCGGTATCAAGGATATGGGCCATCTGCTCAAGGGGCATGGCGGCGTGATGGATCGAGTGGATTCCATTCTGTTGTGCGCACCATTCGTGTGCGTGCTGCTGTGGGCGACTGGAATGTAGGAAGGGTCAAAGAAAAGTAATGAGCGACTCTGCGAACTCCATGAAGGATCTGCCAGAGACCGGCATCACCCCAGGAGGCACCACTGGTGCTTTCCGAGACGTGTTATCCAAAGATCATGCGCGTCGAGGCAAGCCGCCGATGCATTTTGCGGATATGACCGAGGAAGAGCGTATCGCTAAAGCCAAGGATCTTGGACTTCCGAAATTCAGGGTCAAGCAGCTTGCCAATCATTATTACGGGCATTTCGATGTCAACGCGGAGGAATTCTCCGACTTCCCAGCAACGAAACGAGTCGAGGCCGCGAAGGTGTTTTTCCCGACGCTCATTACCGAAGTGACTCGTCAAGTGGCTGATGAGGGCACCACTATCAAAACGTTGTGGCGCCTGTTCGACGGTTCGCTTATTGAGTCCGTGCTCATGCGCTATCCCACACGCACCACGTTGTGCATCTCCAGTCAGGTCGGTTGCGGCATGGGATGCCCCTTCTGCGCTACGGGCCAATTGGGTCTGACTCGAAACATGTCGGCAGGCGAGATTGTGGAACAGGTCCGTGTGGCCGCGAAAGCCATGCGTGACGGAGAAGTTGCGGGTGGGCCCGGACGCCTGAGCAACATTGTATTCATGGGCATGGGAGAGCCCATGGGCAACTATAAGTCGGTATTGAGCGCTGTTCGTCAGATCAGTTCCATGCCGCCCGAGGGTTTCGGTATTTCGGCACGTAACATTACCGTCTCCACGGTCGGCGTGGTACCTGGTATTAAAAAACTTACGGCTGAGGGTATTCCGGTGCGTCTGGCCGTGTCTTTGCACGCTCCGAGCGATGAACTGCGAGATGAGCTTGTTCCAATGAACAAACGTTTCAACACCACGCAGGTGCTTGACGCCGCACACGACTACTATCTGGCTTCGAAGCGCCGCGTGAGCATCGAATATGCTCTGATGCGTGGCATCAACGATCAGGCCGAACATGCCAAGTTGCTCGCTAAACGCCTGAACCATTACGGTGATAATTGGGTTCACGTCAACCCGATTCCGCTTAATCCTATCGAAGGGTCGAAATGGACCGCTTCGAAGCCTGAGGATGAACAACAGTTTCTTGACATTCTTCACAAGGCTGGCATCACCGCTACGTTGAGAGATACGCGCGGGCAGGACATCGATGGCGCATGCGGGCAGCTTGCGGCTAAAGAACGCGATTAGCTGTCAAGGAAAGAAGCTGTTTTGTCCGCTACCCGGACTTCCGACAGACATGCGTAACGTAAAACGGTTACTCTTACATTCGTTGCACGATACCATGCGCGAAGGAGTAAAACAGCATGTCACTGGCAGTCCGAGTCATTCCATGTCTTGATGTTGATGCGGGAAGAGTAGTCAAAGGCGTGCATTTCGAAAATCTTCGCGATGCCGGCGACCCGGTCGAGCTTGCCGCGGAATACTACCGCCAAGGAGCCGACGAGCTGACCTTCCTCGATGTGACCGCGTCAAGTTCGCATCGACAGACCATGGTCGATGTGGTAAGTCGAACCGCCGAACAGATTTTCATTCCTCTGACTGTCGGCGGAGGCGTGCGTGCTCCTGAAGATGTTGATTCACTGCTGCGTTGTGGAGCCGACAAGGTAGGCGTCAATACCGCTGCCATCAACGATCCGACACTGATCAGCCGTGTCGCGGAACGTTTCGGCAACCAGGTGCTCGTATTGTCCGTTGACGCGCGTCGTGAGCAGGGGGAGCGCCATACTCAGTCTGGTTTCGAAGTCACCACCATGGGAGGACGTAAGTCCACGGGCATTGACGCCATTTGGTGGGTCAAGCGTGCCCAGGAGCTGGGAGCGGGAGAGATTCTGCTGAATTCCATGGACGCAGACGGCACTCAGCAGGGTTTCGACCTTGAAATGATTAAAGCTGTGCGCAAGGAAGTGAAGATTCCGATCATTGCTTCCGGCGGTGCTGGAAAGGCTTCTGATTTTCCTCCGGCAATCGAAGCTGGTGCGGATGCCGTTCTTGCCGCGTCGATCTTCCATTACGGCAAAGTTACGATCGGTGAAGTCAAGAACGCGATCAAAGCCGCCGGCTACATCGTGCGTTGAAGG
Source organism: Bifidobacterium intestinale (assembly GCF_023656765.1). NCBI lineage: Bacteria > Bacillati > Actinomycetota > Actinomycetes > Bifidobacteriales > Bifidobacteriaceae > Bifidobacterium > Bifidobacterium intestinale. The sequence continues at coordinate 174,890 of NZ_JAMOKR010000001.1, forward strand.
CCGAAAATAGCAAAAACAAGCGAACATTAATCAATAATCGAAGAAACGAACCATACCATCACCATGACCAACGAAGCATACGACAACAGCACTACTCTCGATCCACGAATTGCAGAACGTCTCAAGCGTGACGACAAAGGACTGGTGGCAGCTGTCATCCAGCAGTTCGACACCAAAGAGGTGCTGATGGTCGGATATATGAACGATGAAGCCGTACGCCGCACCTTGACAACCGGCCGCGTTACTTTCTGGTCGAGGTCCAGGCAGGAGTACTGGCGTAAGGGAGATACTTCCGGACATGCCCAATATGTGAAGTCTTTCGCGCTGGATTGCGATGGTGATGCCATTCTTATTGAAGTTGACCAAGTAGGAGCGGCTTGCCATACCGGCAAACGATCCTGCTTCGAGGAAGGCGGGCAGTTGCCCGTGGTCGTGGGATATCGCACCAAGGAACAGGAGGGCCAGCGATGAGCGAATGCAGCGTACAAGCACTCAAGTGGGGCGCCACCTGGCCGAGACGTGAACAGTTCCACGAGTTGGCGGACCAGGGATATCGCGTCATTCCGATTGTACGTCGCCTTCTTGCTGACTCCTTGACGCCAGTCGGCTTCTATGAGCGACTTGCTGCTGGACGTTCTGGCACGTTTATTCTCGAATCCGCGGAATTCGGCGGTACGTGGAGCAGATACAGTTTCATTGGCGTGAATTCCATGGCTCAGTTGCGTTCCAACAACGGTAAGGCCGATTGGTTGGGGCGGGTTCCTGCTGGCGTGCCTGCTGAAGGCGATGCAATGGAAGTCGCGCATGCCGCGCTGAAAACCTTGAAGGCGCCGCATGTTGAAGGACTTCCGAATCTGACCAGCGGTCTGGTTGGTACCGTTGGCTGGGATGCGATTCGCCACTGGGAGCCGACCCTGCGTGCCGAGGCTCCGAACGAGACCGGGCAGCCTGAAATGGTGTTGGCCCTAGCCACAGATATTGCCGTGGTCGACCATGTGTCCGGATCGGTGTGGTTGATCGCCAACGCGGTGAATGTGGACGACCGCCCGACCCGTGCCGACGCCGCATATGATGAGGCTGTGTCGCGATTGGACGATATGCAGCGAAAGGTTGCCACGCCTGTCGAAGGTGAAGCTCGCGTCAACGTGCTGGATGAGACCGTTAGCCAGCCGGAACTTCGCTTCCGCACGGAGAAAAGCGATTACGAGCGCTCTATCGAAATCGCCAAGCAGCATATTATCGACGGTGACGTGTTCCAGGTGGTTATTTCCCAGCGTCTCGACATTGATTCGCCTGCCGATCCGTTCGACGTCTACCGTGTGTTGCGTACGTTGAACCCCAGTCCTTACATGTATTTCATGTCGCTGACTGACGCGCAGGGACGTGATTTCAATGTCATCGGTTCCAGCCCGGAAACACTGATCAAAGTGGATAACGGTCATGCCATGACCTTCCCGATCGCGGGTTCCAGACCACGTGGCGCCACCGTTGAGGAAGACGAGCAGCTCGCCAAGGATCTGCTGTCTGATCCGAAGGAACGCAGCGAACACATCATGCTCGTCGATCTGTCGCGTAACGATCTGAGTCGCGTATGCCTTCCGGAAAGCGTGGAGGTTGTTTCCTTGATGGATGTCAAGCGATTCAGCCACATCATGCATATCTGCTCGACCGTCACCGGCAGGGTCAACCCCGACATGACATCATTCGACGTGTTCACCTCTGCATTTCCTGCGGGAACGCTTTCTGGAGCGCCGAAACCGCGTGCCATCGAGATCATCGACGAGCTTGAGCCCGCAGATCGTGGCATTTACGGCGGTACTGTCGGTTATTTCGATTTTTCGGGCAACCTCGATATGGCAATTGCCATTCGAACTGCATTCATCCGCGACCATGAAGCGAGCGTGCAGGCCGGAGCTGGAATCGTACTTGATTCCGTGCCGGCCAGTGAGTGGCAGGAGACTCGCAATAAGGCCGAAGCCAGCGTTGAGGCTGTTCAGATCGCCTCGCAGCTTCGCCAATTGTGAGTCAAACCAAACAAGCTAACTAATCGAGTCAATTGCTGAAAGGAACGCTATGTCTGTACTCGATGAGCTGGTTACAGGAGCAGTTGAAGATCAACAAGCACGCGAACAGAAAATCCCTCTTGATGAAGTAAAGCGTCAGGCGTTTGCCGCGCCAGCGCCTATTGATGCGCGGCAATGGCTGAAAAAGACCGACGGCATTCCGGTCATCGCGGAAATCAAAAGAGCCTCGCCATCGAAAGGCCACCTGAGCGATATTCCCGATCCAGCCGCTTTGGCCAGAGAATACGAGAAGGGCGGAGCCAGCGCGATTTCCGTGCTTACCGAGGGACGTCGCTTTTTGGGATCGCTAGATGATTTCGATAAAGTTCGTGCAGCTGTGAAAATCCCGGTATTGCGTAAGGATTTCATCGTCACGGAATATCAGATTTGGGAAGCGCGTGCGCACGGTGCCGATCTGGTGCTATTGATCGTCGCCGCGTTGGACGACGGCAAGCTCAAGTCCTTGCTTGAGCTTGCACATAGTCTCAATATGACGGTGCTGGTCGAAACGCATACCCGTGAGGAAATCCAGCGTGCCATTGATGCGGGAGCGCGAGTCATCGGCATCAACGCGCGGAATCTCAAGGACCTCAAGGTCGATGTGAACAAATACAACGAGCTGGCCGCTGATTTGCCGAACGATGTGATCCGTGTAGCGGAATCCGGAGTGTTCGGTTCGGTTGAGCTGGAGGATTATGCCCGCGCCGGAGCCGACGCGGTGCTGGTTGGCGAAGGTGTCGCAACCGCAGCCAACCATGAGCAGGCTGTGGAGCGACTGGTAAAGGCAGGAGCAAGAGTGAAAGCATCCGAACAAACCCCATTGGCAAGCCACGAAGGACCATATTTCGGCCAATTCGGCGGACGTTACGTGCCGGAAGCGCTGATCACGGCGCTTGACGAGCTTGAACGCGTCTATGAGGAAGCCAAGGCCGATCCGGAGTTCCATAAGGAGCTGGCACGACTGAACCAGCAGTATGTTGGACGTCCATCACCGTTGACTGACGCTCCGCGTTTCGCCGAGCGTCTCAAAGAAAAAACCGGTCTCGACGCGCGTGTGTTCCTCAAGCGTGAGGATCTCAACCATACCGGCGCGCACAAGATCAACAATGCGCTTGGGCAGGCTCTGCTGGTCAAGCGCATGGGGAAGACCCGTGTCATCGCTGAAACCGGCGCGGGACAGCATGGCGTGGCCACCGCTACGGTGTGCGCCATGCTCGGCTTGAAATGCCGCATCTACATGGGTCAGATCGATGCGCGTCGTCAGGCGCTTAATGTCGCTCGCATGCGCATGCTCGGTGCCGAGGTGGTGGAAGTCACTTTGGGAGATCGCATTCTCAAGGACGCCATCAATGAGGCTTTGCGAGACTGGGTCACCAACGTCAAAGACACGCACTACCTGCTTGGCACGGTCGCAGGTCCACATCCGTTCCCGGCAATGGTGCGCGACTTCCAGAAGATCATCGGCGAGGAAGCCAAGCAGCAGCTTCAGGATTGGTACGGCATCGACCATCCGGATGCGGTTTGCGCATGCGTCGGCGGCGGTTCCAACGCCATCGGCATCATGAACGCTTTCCTTGATGACGAACGCGTGAATCTGTACGGCTACGAGGCGGGCGGCAATGGCCCCGAATCCGGGCGTCATGCCATTCGTTTCGCTCCGGGAACCGGCGAACTGGGCATGTTCCAAGGTGCCAAGAGCTATCTTCTCGAGAATTCCGAAGGCCAGACCCTCGACACGTATTCCATCTCCGCCGGTTTGGATTACGCATCCGTCGGCCCGGAACACGCATGGCTCAAAGAAATCGGACGCGTCAACTATTCCTGGGCAACCGATGAGGAAGCGATGAGCGCTTTCAAGGATCTTTGCGAAACCGAAGGCATCATTCCGGCGATTGAAAGCTCTCATGCAGTTGCTGGCGCCTACAAGGCAGCTGAGGATCTCAAGGCCAAGGGATACGAGCACCCAGTCATGATCATCAACATTTCCGGTCGTGGAGATAAGGACATGAACACCGCTGGCAAATGGTTCGGTTATTTGACCGATGAACAGGCCAAGGCGCTCGAAGCCAACGGCGCCCAAGGCAACAACGCGGACAGCGAGTGAAAGAAGGAGCATCCCATTATGACGCACGCAACAGCAACCACGCTGTCCGGACAGCCGCTCGGCATCAGCCACAAGCCGAGTCCGTCGGAAGCCATGTTCGATGAGTTCGAAGCTGCGAACAAGCCCGCATTCATCGGCTATCTGCCATATGGATTCCCGAATCCGGACTATTCGCTGAAGGCATTCCGCACCATGGTCGAGCATGGCGTCGATGCCGTTGAAATCGGCCTGCCGTATTCCGATCCGGTCATGGATGGTCCTGTCATCCAGGCTGCTTCACAAATCGCCATCGACAATGGAGAGAAAATCGCGGACGTGTTCAGGGCCGTTGAGACCGTGGCCAATGCCGGGGGAGTTCCGTTGGTGATGAGCTACTGGAATCTCATCTACCATTATGGCGTCGAACGTTTCGCGCGTGATTTCGAGAACGCCGGTGGCGCTGGCCTGATTACCCCCGACCTCATTCCGGATGAGGCTGGCGAATGGATCGAAGCTTCAGACCGTCACGGACTTGACCGAATCTTCCTCGTGTCGCCGGATTCCACAGACAGTCGTTTGAAGGTCGTTTCCGACAATGCTTGCGGTTTCGTCTATGCAGCCGCCCGTATGGGCGTCACCGGTGAACGTTCCACCATTGACGCTTCGCCTGAGGAGTTGGTGGCACGCACGCGCAATGCCGGTGCGAAGAACGTCTGCGTCGGCATTGGCGTCTCCACCGCCGAACAAGGTGCGCGAGTCGGCTCCTATGCCGACGGTGTCATCGTCGGATCCGCGTTGGTGCATACCATGCTCGACGAATCCGGAAAGAACGCCGTCGACGAGGCCACCGGACTCAAGGCATTGGCGGCCAAGGCCGAAGAACTTGCGGACGGCATTCACAACGCACGCTCCGCGAAGTAAACCATTCCAACGATTTCGGTAGTCCACGCAACGCCATATCGGATGCGTGGACTACCATCAGGAAACCATGACACTTGCATACATTCCATCGCCAACGATTTCACAGTTTTCCATCGGCCCTGTAACGATTCACATCTATGCGTTATGCATTCTGTTGGGAATTGTGCTGGCGGTATGGATAACCGCCACACGATGGAAGAAGTTGGGCGGTAATTTCGATCAGGTTCTTGACATCACTTTGGTCAGTGTCCCCGCCGGTATCGTGGGTGCCCGAATCTATCACATCATCACCACGCCCGAACGTTTCTTCGGGCCGAATGGCGATTGGGTGGAGATGTTCCGCATCTGGAATGGCGGACTTGGCATCTGGGGCGGAGTGCTGCTTGGAGCGTTGGCCGCATGGGCTTGGTGCAGACACAAGCATTATCCAATGGCCTTGCTGGCCGACGCCATCGCCCCGGGATTGTTGGTAGCACAGGCTGTTGGGCGTTTGGGCAACTGGTTCAATCAGGAGCTGTATGGCGCGCCGACGACTTTCCCATGGGGCCTGAAGCTCAATATGGAAGGCACTGCTATCGGGCACAGCGAGCAATGCTACGACGGGTCTACATGCCCAAGCGGAACACTGTTCCATCCAACCTTCCTGTATGAGATGATTTGGAATCTCATCGGAGCCGCAATCATCGTGTACATCGGATCCAAGGCCATGAAAAAGCTTAAAGCCGGATCCCTATTTACCGTGTACATCATGTGGTACACGTTGGGACGTACTTGGATCGAATCCCTGCGCATCGATTATGCGCATGAGTTCTTGGGCGTGCGCATCAACGTGTGGGTTTCCATGGCGGTGTTCGTGCTTGGCGTGGTGGCGTTCATCGTCGTGCAGCAGATGGGCAAGGACACTGACCTGTTGGCGGAGAAGCTTCGTACCGTCACTGAAATCGAGCAACGTCTCGAAAACAGTGGGGCGGAAGAATCCGCCGATCATGCAGCGACTCTTTCAGAGCAAACTGCGGATGAAATCGAAACCAACGATACCGAAACCGTCTCGAATACCGACAAACAGTCCGACATCAAGTAACAGCAAGTCGATTACCTTTCATAGAATGAGAGCCATGACTATTCAAATCGCACCAAGCATCCTGTCCGCCGATTTCTGCAACCTTGAGCGTGACCTCAAGGCCATTTCCAATGCGGATCTCGTTCACGTCGACGTGATGGATCATCATTTCGTCCCGAATCTGACTTTGGGCGAGCCGATCGTGGCTCGTATCTGCGAAGTCACCGATCTTCCGGTTGACGTGCATCTGATGATTGAGGATCCGGATCGTTGGGCACCTGAGTACGCCAAGCTGGGCGCCGCATCCGTGAGCTTCCATATGGGTGCCACCCATGCTCCGGTGCGTCTGGCACGCCAGTTGCGCGAAATGGGTTGCAAAGCCTGCTTCGCGGTACGTCCGGCTGAACCTGTCGAGCCGATTTTCGATATTCTCGACGAATTCGACATGATTTTGATCATGACCGTCGAACCCGGCTTCGGTGGCCAGAAGTTCCTCGACAACCAGATGTCCAAGGTGCGTCGCTTGCGTGACGAAATTACCCGCCGTGGTCTTGCCACCAAGATTCAGGTCGATGGCGGTGTCAGTCCGAAGACTGCCCATATCGTAGCTGAAGCGGGTGCTGATGTGTTGGTCGCGGGTTCCGCTGTGTACGGCGCTGAGAATCCTGCGGAAGCCATTGATTCCATTCGCGAGAAGGCTGAAGCCGCATTCAAGGCCTGACCTTCCATCAATTTTTTGAGGATAGACAAGAACAATGAAGACTTTTGAATCCCTTTTTGCCGAATTAAGCGAGAAGGCCGCTTCCAAGCAGGCCGGCTCGCTAACCGTTGACGAACTGGGCAAGGGCACGCATTTCATCGGCAAGAAGATCGTCGAAGAAGCGGGCGAGACCTGGATCGCAGCTGAATACGAAGGCGCCGATCGTACCGCGGAGGAGATGAGCCAGCTCATCTACCACCTGCAGGTCATGATGATCGACCGTGGCATCACACTCGAAGACATCTACAAGAATCTGTGAGTTTTTGGCCATGCCGCAGAAGGCATGGCCTTTTTTGGGAGGAAAAATGCTGAGAATCGCCGTGCCTAACAAGGGCATGTTGTCTGAACCTGCATGGAACATGCTGGCCGAAGCTGGCTATCGTCTGAGGAGCAATCCACGTCAGCTGGTCGTAGAGGATTCCGACAATGACGTGGAGTTGTTCTATCTGCGTCCACTCGATATCGCCGTCTACGTTGGACGCGGTACCATCGACGTCGGCGTCACCGGCCATGATCTGTTGCTCAACTCCGGAACGGACGCCAAAGAGCACATGGAACTTGGCTTCGGCGCATCGACATTCCGTTTCGCGGCCCCGAATGATTCCCCTATCAGCACGCTTGAAGACATCGAAGGCAAGCGTGTCGCCACCAGTTTTGACAAGCTTGTGCATGATTATCTGGTCGAGCATGGCATCAACGCCGAAACCGTGCATCTTGACGGTGCCGTCGAATCGTCGGTGCAGCTTGGAGTGGCGGATTTGATCGCCGACGTTGTGTCCACGGGCACCACGCTCCGCAATGCCGGCTTGCGTATTTTCGCGGAGCCGTTGCTGCATTCCGAAGCCGTGCTCATTCGCTCTCCGCGTCTCGCTGAGAACGACGACCGCCTGACGATTCTCAGCCGCCGACTGCAGGGTGTGATTACCGCCCAACGCTACGTGCTCATGGATTACGACATTCCAGTCGAGAAGGTTTCCGCCGCTGTGGCCATCACGCCGGGCTTTGAGAGCCCGACCGTTTCCCCACTGCATGACAAACAGTGGGCGGCCGTGCGCGTTGTCGTGCCAAAGGCCAAGGTCAACCAACTGATGGACCAATTGTATGAAGTTGGTGCCCGTGGCATAATTGTCACCGCCTTGCAGGCCTCGAGAATGTAATGTTGCTCGAAGTATGAGCAAACTGATTATCAAAAAGCAATACAGTCCGGAACCGCGGGATATTTATTTCACGGTTCCGAACCTTATTAGCCTGTTGCGAATCATTTCGATTCCTTTCATCTCGGTATTGGTCTCTCGCCATGAGATGGTGCTTGCGTTGGTCGTGCTTGCGCTTTCGGCGGTATCTGACGGTTTGGATGGTCTTATTGCAAGGTCGTTCAATCAAGTGAGCAAGATCGGGCAGATTCTCGACCCCATTGCCGATCGTCTGCTGATTTTCTGTAGCATCCTCGCGTTGGGCGTCGCCGACATCATTCCATGGTGGATGCTGATCATCGTTGGATTGCGCGATTTGATTATGGCGATTCTCGTGTTGGTATTAGCTCAGCATGATTATGGTCCGTTGCCCGTGCATTTTGTGGGCAAAGCAGGCACTGCCATGCTGATGATTGCTATTGTCGCTTTGATCTTTGCGGATATCTGGTCTAATTCCGCTACGGATACATTGCATTTATGCGGTCTTGCCACCGGCATATGGGGCGTAGGATTGTACTGGCTTGCCGGCTATATTTACATACGCCAGGGAATCCAGCTGCTGGAAAACGATAAGGATTAGCGCACATGATGCATGATGCTCCGGAACGTGCGTCGTTTCCGGTGTCTCCGGAGAATACGCCCACGAAGCGGCGCGCCGTTTTTTCGGCGTCTTTCGCTGGGCTGACCTCACATCATGTGCAGCCCGACACTGTTGCATCCACTTCACGAAGAGGGCGGAATCTGGACGATGATTCGCTGCGGCTCATCGACGACCTGACCAACCGTCCGATGGATGTGATGTATACGGATTCGAGACTGGCCACCAAAACACCGTCGATGTTTTCGGTCTGGTTTACCCGTGTGTTGGTGTTTCTCATCTGCATTGCCGTGGGCACGGCAGGCAGCGTATTCGTTCGTCAGTTGAGCACCGACCCCCGTAAGGAGGTGCGTAAGCAACTGTCAAGCCAGTTGGCTGAGCAAACAAAAAACGTCGAAACTCTCACCAAAGACGTCAATGCGCTGCGTGCCCAAGTTGAAGAAGAATCGAAATCCGTGTCGAACTGGTCATTGAACCAGACCATACAGGATGACGAAATGGTCAATGGCATACTTCCCGTGCAAGGCGAAGGCATCACGCTCACCATCGCCAATCCGCTGTCCGTGAGCGGTGACAACGCGGATTCGTCGCTGCCAAGAGAAAACGGCAGTCAGGTTCGCGTCGTCACAGATTCGGATCTGCAGGTGCTCGTCTCGCTACTCTGGCAGGCCGGAGCGGAAGCGATCGCCATCAACGGATACCGTCTCGGCGTGCAGACTTCCATACGAACGGCTGGAACGACGATTCTCATCGGAGTCAATTCCGTGCAAAGTCCGTATCGCATCGAGGCAATCGGCAATTCCAACGTTCTTGCCGATACGGTGAGCAAGAAAACACAACAACGTTTGTACGATGATTTCAAAGAAGCGGGCATCTATCCGCAAGTGAGCAAAAACAAATCGATTACACTGGAAGCGGCGGTGACTGGCGAAGTGACATATGCAAGGAAGGTCAAGTAATGGCAGCGGTCTTGGGACTTATCATTGGCGTGGTCATTGGCGTGTTCGTCCGACCGGACATTCCCATTGCCCTTCAGCCGTATCTGCCGATTATGGTTCTGGCCGCGCTCGATGCGCTGCTTGGTGCCGCACGAGCCTATTTCCAGCGCAGCTTTTCCGATAAGGTCTTTGTGATCTCCTTCTTTTCGAACGTCATCACCGCAACATTGCTGGTTTTCTTGGGAAACCAGCTTGGCGTTGGTTCCCAGTTGCAGACCGCCGTCATTGTCGTGCTCGGCATTCGAATCTTCACCAATGTGTCGACCATCCGACGTTTCATCTTCAAAGGATGACGTGATATGAGCAGACGTGACGATGACAACAAGGACGTGCTCTCCAAAATTCACGAGCAGATCGTTAAGGACCAGAACAACGACAGCACCCAGACCGGATCATTCCCAGTGGTCAGGCGCAAGCCGAAGCGGATTTCGCTGAACGCGAAGGCCACTCGTGCCCGTCTGTACTCCAGCGTGCTTGTAACCATACTTTGCGCGTTGCTCGGCTTTAGCTATGCCATTCAGTTGAACAACACAACGTCCACATATGAGACGATGAGCGAGGACGAACTAACCAAACTCATCAGTGAAACCAGCGCGCAGGTCCAAAAGCTTGAGCAACGCAAAAGTGAGCTGTCCAGTCAGCTTGACTCGCTGAAAGACACAGCCGACAAGAACGAAAAGGCGGCGGAAATCGCCAAACAGAATGCCGAATCGAATGGAATTCTTTCCGGACGTCTGCCGGTATCTGGAGAAGGCGTGGTCATCCGTATTTCCAAAGGATCAAAGCAGGATATTGATGCGTCGATTCTGTTCACGTTACTTGAAGAATTGCGAAATAGCGGTGCGGAGGTCATTGAAATCAACGATATTCGTGTGATTACCAGTACGTATATCAGCGATTCCGCAGACGGTCTCAACTGCGATGATACGAATATTGAGGCGCCATTCATCATCAAGGCGATAGGGGATAGCAACAATCTGCAGAACGCCGTCAATCTTGCGGGCGGTGTCGGTTCACGTTTGAAGGTGAAGTATGGCTCCACCGTGTCGATTGTGCCTTCCGACAAGGTGGAAATCACGTCGACGCGAAGCGCGCCGCAGTACACTTATGCGCATGTCGTCGAATAACGCCTTAAGTAGCGTTTTCTTTTGGCCGATCCTAAAAATAGTTGCGTTGTAGCGTGCCGTTCACCTTTTCAGCGTGCCGATGTCTGCCCTCAACCCTATCTTGTTCATCGTTGACATACAGTCCAGGCCTGCACATTAGTAACGCGGACCCCGATAGCAAAGGACAACCCATGGCTGAACAGACCATCTCCATCACACTCAACGGCGAAGCGAAGGAGGTGGCAGCAGACCAGACTGGCGTCCAGCTCTTTGCAGAAGACAAGAACATCATCGCGGTGCGCATTAACGGCGAACCTCGCGATCTGTATACCGAACTGCATGACGGCGATGTTGTGGAACCAATCGCGCTTGATAGCGAAGACGGTTTGGCCATTATGCGCCACTCCGCGACCCACGTCATGGCACAGGCCGTGCAGGAGATCCGCCCGGACGCCAAGCTTGGTGTCGGCCCGGTCATCAAAGATGGTTTCTACTACGATTTCGATGTTGAGACTCCGTTCACTCCTGACGATCTCAAAGAGATCGAAAAGCGCATGCAGCGCATCATCAAGTCGTCCCAGTCCTTCCGTCGCCGCGTGGTGACCGAAGAGGAGGCTTTGGCGGAAGAAGCTGATCAGCCGTACAAGCTAGAGCTGATCAAAGATAAGGAAGCCCACCTCGATCCGGAGGCCGCCACTGAAATCAGCGGCAAGGAACTGAGCTTCTACGATAATGTCGACCGTGACGGCAATGTGGTTTGGAAGGACCTGTGCCGCGGCCCGCACCTACCGAACACCCGCTATATCAAGGCGTTCAAGATCGAGCGTTCCGCAGCCGCATATTGGCGTGGCAGCGAAGCCAATCCGATGCTGCAGCGCATTTATGGTGCGGCTTTCGCCACCAAAGAAGATCTCAAGACCTATCAGACTCGTCTTGAGGAGGCCGCCAAGCGCGACCACCGCAAGCTTGGTGCGGAAATGGATCTGTTCTCCTTCCCGGATGAGATCGGTCCGGGCCTGGCTGTGTTCCATCCGAAGGGCGCTGCCGTGATCAACGCGATGGAGGATTACTCCCGCGAAATGCATCGCAAGCACCACTATAGCTTCGTGCAGACTCCGCACATCACCAAGGGCGGTCTGTACGAGACTTCCGGCCACCTGCATTGGTATAAGGATAGCATGTATCCCGCAATGCGTCTGGATGAGGAAAAAGACGAGAACGGCAACGTCGTCAAGCAGGGCTTCGACTACTACCTGAAGCCAATGAACTGCCCGATGCACAACCTGATTTTCAAGTCCCGCCAGCGTTCCTACCGCGAGCTGCCATTGCGCCTGTTCGAATTCGGCACGGTGTATCGCTATGAGAAGTCCGGCGAGGTTCATGGTCTGACCCGCGTGCGTGGCTTGACTCAGGATGATTCCCACATCTACTGCACCCGCGAGCAGATGAAGGACGAGTTGAAGAGCTTGCTGACCTTCGTGCTTGGCCTATTGAAGGACTTCGGTCTGGATGACTTCTATCTGGAGCTGTCTACCAAGGATCCGCACAAGTACGTCGGTTCTGACGAGATCTGGGAGGAAGCCACCAATACGCTGGCCGAAGTCGCCAAGGAATCCGGCCTTGAGCTGGTTGACGATCCGTGCGGCGCAGCCTTCTACGGTCCGAAGATTTCCGTGCAGGCCCGTGATGCCATCGGCCGTACCTGGCAGGTGTCCACCATCCAGCTTGATTTCAACCTTCCGGAACGTTTCGGCTTGGAATACATCGCTGCGGACGGCACCCACCAGCGTCCGGTGATGATCCACCGTGCGCTGTTCGGCTCCATTGAACGCTTCTTCGCCGTGCTTCTTGAGCATTACGCCGGCGCTTTCCCGGCATGGCTCGCTCCGGTTCAGGTGCTTGGTGTGCCGGTTGCCGATGAATTCGCTCCGCACCTGCAGAAGTTCATCGCCAGCCTCGAAGAAGAAACGGTTCGTTGCGAAATCGACATGTCCGACGATCGTTTCGGCAAGAAGATCCGCAACGCGTCCAAGTCCAAGGTTCCGTTCATCCTCATCGTTGGCGAGGAAGACATGAACAACAATGCGGTGAGTTTCCGCTTCCGTGATGGCAGCCAGCTGAACGGCGTGCCGGTCGATGAAGCCAAGACGCAGATCATGACCGTGCTCAAGAAGCGCGTGCAGGTCAACGACGTCGACGACTTCAAGGCCGCCATCGCAGACTGAGCCGATTCGCTTGCATTCAGTCTTATAAGATCATGGATCATATAAGGGCGCACGAGCATCATATTGACGCTTGCGCGCCCTTTTTGTTTTCCGAGAAACAGGAATCCGCATGTTAGAACATCTTCGTGCACCATTCAAAAAACTCATAGAACCGCTTGCCAAAGCGTTGATATCCATTGGTTTGACCGCAAATGCGGTGACGGTCATAGGCACCATCGGAACCATTGTGGTTGCCTTCGTCGCCGGCATCACAGGATGGCTTTTCGCGGGAGCCGTAGTACTTACATTGCTGGTGCTGGCCGATTCCCTGGACGGTTCGATCGCGAAGCTGACCACGGGAGGCACTCAGTTCGGCGCTTTTTTGGATTCCACGTTGGATCGTATCGCCGATTGGGCGTTGCTTGCCGGAGTAATAGTCTTCTTCATCTTGCACGCCGATTGGTGGTATGACATCAGCCAGTCAAGCCCGGATTACATCAGTTGGGTTGGTGTTGGCGCGGCCATGGTGTCGATGATGACGTCGTTTGTGACGTCGTATGCGCGTGCCCGTGCGGAATCTGTTGGTTTCGAGGTGAAGAACGGCATCGCAACACGCGCCGACAGACTGGTCATCATTTTGGTGGGCATGGCGATCACTGGGCTGACGCATCACGGCTTATGGTTGGCCATTGGCATGGTATTGCTTGCGGTTTTGGGTGTGGCCACAGTGTTCCAGCGTATTCTCGAAGCGCGTCGACAGATGACTGCCGGCCATAGGACATATCAGCCATAACTGCCTGCAAACGGCGAATGTTGACGCGCCTGACAACCGTATGTCAGGCGCTTTGTCTTAGAACCGCTTTAGAATCGTTTCGTTTGAAACATCCGCAACCTGCCTAGGAGCATTATGTCAGGTCATTCCAAGTGGGCGACCACCAAGCACAAGAAGGCCGCCATCGACGCGAAGCGTGGCAAGCTGTTCGCCAAGCTGATCAAGAACATCGAGATTGCAGCACGTATGGGTGGTGGTGATCCTGACGGCAACCCGTCCCTGTACGACGCCATCTACAAGGCCAAGAAGGCTTCCATGCCTGCCGATAACATCAAGCGCGCTGTCAAGCGTGGTTCTGGTGAAGAGGCCGGCGGTGCCAACTACGAAGATATCGTCTATGAGGGCTATGCTCCCGCAGGCGTCGGTCTGATCATCGAGTGCCTTACCGACAACCGCAATCGTGCGGCCGCTGAAGTGCGTTCCACCCTGACCAAGGGCAATGGTTCCTTGGCTACCTCCGGTTCCGTGAGCTTCAACTTCGAGCGCAAGGGCCAGATCATCGTTCCTGCCGAAGGCGTTGATTTCGACGATCTGTTCGAAAAGGCCGCTGAAGCTGGTGCCGAGGATGTGACCGAAGATGGCGATGTGTTCACTGTTGTCACCGATCCTTCCGAAATGATCGATGTTCGTAAGGCTCTGCAGGATGCTGGTTTCGATTACGATTCCGCTGATCTGGTCATGATGCCGAAGAACGAGGTTGAATTGACTCTTGAGGATGCTCAGAAGGTGTCCAAGCTCATCGACAACCTCGACGATTTGGACGATGTGCAGAACATCTACTCCAACTGGACCGCTTCCGATGAGGTCATGGCTCAGCTTGACGAGGAGTAATCGAGCGTGATTATTCTTGGCGTCGACCCCGGGCTGACTCGCTGCGGGGTCGGCGTGATCGAAGCCGGCGCATACCGCCGGCTTTCTTTTATTCATGTGGATGTGGTGCGGTCCGATCCGAAAATGTCACAGGATTTGCGCCTGTTGGCCATATACAATGGTTTGGTTGAAAAAATAGAACGGTTTGCGCCGGATGCCGTGTCCATTGAACGTGTGTTCGCACAAGAGAACCGCAACACCGTGTTGGGGACCGCGCAGGCGGCCGGGCTGGCCATGTTGGCTGCAGCCCAGCGTGGCATTCCCGTTGCCCTGCATACGCCGACTGAATCGAAAATGGCGATCACTGGCAACGGCAAGGCCGAAAAGATTCAGATGGAACGTATGGTCGCCCGTATTCTGGGGCTGAATACCCTGCCCAAACCTGCTGACGCGGCCGACGCCTTGGCCATTGCGATTTGCCATGCCCTTCGTCCTGCGGGTGCGCTGCAAGGAGGCGAACGTGAACAGCATCTCACTGATGCGCAACGTCAATGGGCGCTTGCCTCGCAGAATGCGGCACGGCAGCGTGGCGTCCGCAGAGGAATGTAGACTATCGAACAAATGTTCTATAGTTGTTTATGGGAGGTGACGGCATGATAGGCATGCTGCATGGCCAAGTCGATTCCATTGACGCGGCTTCGTCGATCATTGAGGTCGGGGGAGTTGGCTATGAGACCAGGATGCCTTCGGCAGATCTGGCTTCCATGCACGCCGGTCAAACGGTGAAGGTGTACACGTCGTTGAACGTTTCGCAGGATGCGATCACGCTGTATGGCTTTTCCTCGCTCGCATCGAAACGTATGTTCCTGCAATTGCAGAAGGTCAGTGGCATTGGCCCGAAGGTTGCCCTTTCCTTGCTTTCGACGTTGCCTCCGGAACGTTTGGCGAGAGCCGTGGCGGACGGCGATGCCACTGCGCTGGCGAAAGCGCCAGGATTAGGTAAAAAAGGTGCGCAAAAAATCATCCTTGAGCTTAAAGGGTCCATTGACCTTAGCCAGATTGAAGGCGCTTCTCCTGAAACACGTTCCACGGAAGATACTGGTTCGGAACAGGTGGTGGAAGGCCTGATGTCTCTTGGATGGCGTCAACAGGATGCCGTTCATGCCGTGCAAGACGTCTGCGAGAGCAACCATATCGATATTCCACTGGGAGACGATGACGTGCCTCGTGTGCTCAAACTCGCGTTGGCGTCCCTTGATCGAGGTAGGTGAATCGCACCATCATGACGAACGACTCTGCATTCGACCAGCCGAATACTGGTGCCAACGAGGAATCACTCCGCATGGTTTCCTCATCGCCCGTCGGCAACGAGACGGTGAGCGATGAGGAACTGCGACCCCATGTTCTTGACGGTTTCATCGGACAGCCAAGGCTCAAGGCGCAGCTGCAGCTATTTTTGGATGCTGCCCGCAAGCGCGACGTTCCTCCAGATCATATTCTTTTGGCGGGGCCTCCGGGCTTGGGCAAGACCACGTTGGCTATGATTGTTGCCAACGAGCTTGGAGTGCCGATCAGAGTCACTTCCGGTCCGGCCATTCAACATGCCGGCGATCTGGCTTCCATTCTGAGTTCTTTGGATGCCGGGGAAGTGCTCTTCATCGACGAGATCCATCGCCTTCCACGTGCGGCCGAGGAATTGTTGTATATAGCCATGGAGGATTTTCGTGTTGACGTAATGGTCGGCAAAGGACCGGGCGCTTCCTCCATTCCTCTTACTCTGCCGCGGTTTACGGTGATCGGTGCCACCACTCGTGAAGGCATGCTGCCATCGCCGTTGAGGGCTCGTTTCGGTTTCACCGCGCATCTCGACTTTTATCCGCATGAGGAGCTTGAAAAGCTTATCGAACGATCTTCGGCTATGCTCGGCATCCATCTCGAGGACGGCGCTGCGCATCAGCTTGCCATGCGTTCGAGGGGTACACCGCGTATCGCCAACCGACTGCTTCGCCGCGTAAGGGATTGGGCAATCGTGCATGATCTGGAAACCGTGCATCCAGATGATGTCAAGGAGGCTTTGGCGTTGTACCAGATCGACACTGAAGGTCTGGACCGCTTGGATATCGCGGTGCTAAAAGCCATTGTCACCAATTTCAACGGAGGGCCGGTCGGACTGAACAATCTGTCGGCCATGGTCGGCGAGGAATCGGAAACCGTGGAAACGGTTTGCGAGCCGTATTTGGTTCGTGAGGGGTTCCTTGTGCGCACGCCGAAGGGACGTGTGGCGACACGTAAGGCATGGGAACATCTCGGTTTGGTGCCTGACGAATCTCAGGTTGATGTCAGCAATCTAGCCTAGACTCGTTGTCTTGGACATAGGGTCCCGTTTGAGCGTCCACCTCAAGGAGTTGTGCTTTGGATTACATTTTTCTCATCGTCATCGTTGTCGCCATGTTTGGCATGATGTTCTGGCAGTCCAAGAAGGCTAAGCAGCAGCAGGCCGAGCGACAGGATTTTCGTGCCAATCTTCAGCCCGGCACCGAGGTCATCACCATCGGCGGCGTGATCGGCAAGGTTGTTTCCGTTGATACCGAATACGAGGAGATCGTCATCGATTCCGAAGGTTCCCAGATTCGTTTCGGCTTCAACGCCATCAGCCGTGAATACGTGCGTCCCGCATATGTGCATGATGACGAGGTCGATGAGAACGGCAACCCGCTTCCCGTCGATTCTGCAGATGAAGATCAGGTTGCTCAGGAGCCGATTGAGGGTGAGATCGAAGCGGTACAGACTGAGACCGAACAGAAGAACAGCTGACAGCATATAAAAAGATATCGGCGAGAATCTCATTTTTGGGATTTTCGCCGTTCTTTTTCGCGTCGAAATCCTATAATGCAAAGTGCCGCATATTGAAGGAGAAGGAAACTACCGCCATGGCATCAACGGATATCACCGTTTCCGGTTTAAGCAGGGTCGGAGCTGAAAACGCCGAGTACCTCATTTCTAAAATTCGCACGATTCCCGGTTTCCCAAAAGAAGGCATTCTTTTCCGTGATTTCATGCCGGTATTGGCTGATGCTCGTGCCTTTGGCGTTCTTCTGGACGCTCTTGAGGCCGCGCTGCCAGTGGATCCCAATGACTTCGACGCCGTTGCGGGTCTTGAAGCGCGAGGTTTCTTATTTGGTCCTGCATTGGCCGCGCGTCTTGGCAAAGGATTTATCGCCGTGCGCAAGGCGGGTAAGCTTCCGCCTGAGACTGTGTCGCAGCATTATGATCTTGAATATGGCCAGGCTGCCGTGGAAATCGAAACCAGCGCCGTGCATGAGGGTGAACGTGTGCTCATCGTTGATGATTTGATCGCCACCGGTGGAACTGCTAATGCAGCCAGTGCGCTGATCGAAAAGTGCGGTGGCAAGGTGTCTGGTTTCAGTTTCGTTATGGAACTTACCGGCATTGACGGCATGAAGTCCCTACAGGGGTATCCAGCTAGTTCGTTGATCACCATGCCTGCGTGATTTAAGTATATTCTTTGTAAACAACCAATAGCATCAAGGGAAAAGAATCCATGGATCTCTATGAGTACCAGGCTAGGGAACTGCTTGAAGAGCAAGGTATTCCAACGCCTAAGGCAGTGTTCGCGCAGAACTCTCATGAAGTGGCTGAGGCTGCCGAGCAGATTGGTTACCCCAATGTGATCAAGGCTCAGGTGAAGATTGGTCATCGCGGCCAGGCTGGTGGTGTCAGGCTGGCGAAGAATCGCGATGAGGCCATTCTTGCATCCGAAGGCATCCTGCCGATGACCATTCACAAGCACAAGGTTAGCGGTGTGTTGGTGGCCGAGGCAAAGAACATTCTTCACGAGTACTATGTCTCCATTTCTGTGGATCGTTCCTCCCGTGATTTCGATGTGCTTGCTACAGCGAATGGCGGCACCGAGGTTGAGGAGATCGCCAAGGAACATCCGGAATCCGTCAAGCGTCTGCATATTGACGCGCTTGAGGATTTCGACCTCGAAGCGGCTACCAAGATGGCTGAAAGCATTGGCTTCTATCATGCCGATGTTAATCAGGCCGCACAGATCCTGCTGAAGATGTGGCAGTGCTTCAAAGACAATGACGCTACGCTTGTTGAGATCAACCCGCTTGCCAAGATCGGTGATCCGGATGATGAATCGTCCAAGACACTGTGTGCGTTGGACGCCAAGATCTCTTTAGACGACAATGCGGCGTTCCGCCACGATGGTTGGAGTCGGTTCGCAGACCCGGTGCATGTCGATCCGTTCGAGCAGAAGGCACGTGAGCATGGCTTGCATTATGTGCATCTCCAAGGTTCCGTTGGCGTAATCGGCAACGGTGCCGGTTTGGTGATGAGCTCGCTCGACGCCGTTTCCGGTGCCGGTGAGGATCAGGGAACCAATGTCAAGCCCGCAAACTTCCTTGATATCGGTGGCGGCGCGTCTGCCGAAGTGATGTGCAGCAGTCTGGAGATCGTGCTTTCTGATCCGCAGGTAGAATCGGTGCTGGTCAACGTGTATGGTGGCATCACATCCTGCGAACAGGTGGCGAAGGGCATTCTGGAAGCTCTTGACAAGCTTGGCAGCTCTAAGCCTCTGGTGGTCCGTTTCGACGGCAATGCCGCTGCTGAGGGTCTGCGCATTCTTGCCCAAGCCAATCGAGTCAATCTGCATGTCGCACAGACTATGGAAGAGGCCGCACAGCAGGCTGCACGCCTTGCGGCCAACGGCAAGGAGGTTCGCTGAAAATGACGCTTTTCGTTGAGGATGGCACACCTGTCATTGTGCAGGGCATGACTGGGCACCAGGGTATGACCCATACCGCGCGCATGCTGAAGGCCGGCACCAATATCGTCGGCGGCGTCAATGCTCGCAAGGCCGGTCAGGAAGTCAATTTCCCTGAAGCAAAAAACGGCGAAGATGTTACCCTGCATGTTTTTGGCAGCTGTTCCGAAGCCGTTGAAATTACCGGTGCGCAGGCGAGTGTTGTGTTCGTACCGCCACGTTTTGCTAAAGACGCCGTGGTTGAGGCCATTGAAGCCGGTATCAAGTTGATTGTGGTTATCACCGAAGGTATTCCGGTTGCCGACAGTGCGTATTTCGTTGAGCTCGCATTGCGCAAGGGCGTACGCATCGTCGGGCCGAACTGCCCTGGTCTGCTTACGCTTCCTTCGACGGAAAATGCGCAGGGCTGCAATCTCGGCATCATTCCGGACGGCATCGTCTCCCGTGGACCTTTGGGCTTGGTGTCCAAGTCCGGCACCCTTACCTATCAGCTGATGGGGGAGCTGTCCGACATCGGCTTCACTGCATGCTTAGGCGCTGGCGGCGATCCCATCGTTGGCACCACGTTGCAGGAGGCCCTTGAAGTATTCGAAAACGATGATGCCACCAAGGCCGTCGTGATGATTGGTGAAATTGGCGGTAGCGCCGAACAGGATGCTGCCAAGTGGGCATCCGAGCATATGACCAAGCCTGTCGTCGCCTATATCGCAGGCTTCACGGCGCCGGAAGGCAAGCAGATGGGCCATGCTGGAGCCATCGTTTCAGGCGGCAAGGGAACCGCGCAAGACAAGAAGGAAGCACTCGAAGCCGTGGGCATCCGTGTTGGACGAACTCCGGGGCAGACTGCTGAAATCATGCGCGAGGTGCTCGCTTCCAAGTCGATATGATGGCAAAGAACCTGAAGTATTGGTTGAAAGGGCTTGCCGTAGCGGCAGCGTCCATGATTATCTATGCTGTCGCCCTCGGCTGCTATATAGCTCTGATGCTTCTGATCATCTCCATGGAGGAAGGCGGCGACAATCTGTCCGCCTTCTCCGTTCCCCTGACTGAAGCGGTTGTGCTTCTCAGCCAAGGATCCGGTTTCAAGACCGGATCCATCACACTGACGATTATGCCGTTGCTGCTGACGGTTATGCTGATCGCACTTATTTCATCGCTTGCCAAGCGTATTGGGACCAGTTTCTCCGGATGTGTGACGGGGACTATTGGCTGGGTGCTGATTAACATATTCTTCGCCAACAGCGTCGATACCGAGCTTGTTGACACGACTGGCATGATTATCGTGAAAACGGCGTTCGTCTTCATACTGGGATATGCCATTGCCTTGATTCCCGGGGCTCCGCTGACCGAGCGAGGTTTGGAATGGACTGGCAAGCATGTCTCGTTGCCGGTCCGTAAGACAATCATTATAGGCTTAGCTCTTGGTCTGTTGTTGATTGCGGTCTATTTGGTCATTGGCCTGATCGTGGTCGTGTATTGGGCGTTTTGCAATCAGTCGGCCATGGTGAAGCTGTATGAATTGTCGGGAATGCAGAGTGGCTCTCGTATACTTACGACGATCGCTATGCTCGCGTGGATTCCGAACATTGCGATTTGGGCGGTTTCCTGGGTGTTCGGAGCAGGTTTTTCAATTGGCGACCTTGCTGAATTCACTATGTGGAGCGGTCAGGGAACGGCATTGCCGTCGCTGCCGATATTCGGTCTGCTTCCTTCGGCAATTGAAACGGACTGGGTCCGAATCGCATTGATGTGCATTCCTTTGGCGTTGCCCTGTATCGCAGGCATGATCGTCATGTTGTTCAACAAGGGATTCCACATCAGAGTTGATGATGCTGATCACCAGATTGACGTCAAGCGGGTGGTGTCTGGATTCGCCTATCCTGCGGGAACATTCTGCATGTCCTGCGTGATCGTATCGGTAGGCTCGAGTTTGCTGTTCTCCATCTCTAACGGGGCACTGGGATCAAAGCATCTTGCGCATGTCGGTGTCGATGTAATTGCGTCGACTCGTAAGGTCGGGCAGCCCACTGCAGTCGGGCTGTTCTCATCGTGGCTGCTGACTTTGGTGGCCGTATTCATGTTTTTCGGAATACGCTGGGTCATAAAGCGTGTCCGCGAGGGCAGGAGTGGTACATCCGCTGCGGTTCTCGAACCAAATAATCGTGGGATCACCGATGCGGCCCGCACAGTGACCTCAACCATCAACAATAAGGAGGAGCAAGGTGACAACAACGAATCGACCGATACGTCGAGCTCTGGTATCGGTCTTCCATAAGGAAGGTATCGAAGTTCTTGCCGAGGCGTTCATCAAAGCCGGCACTGAAGTGGTTTCCACGGGTTCCACTGCAAAGCGTCTTGCGGAACTCGGCGTCAAGGTGACGGAAGTCTCGGAAGTCACTGGTTTTCCCGAGTGTCTCGATGGCCGTGTCAAAACTCTCGACCCACATATCCACGCAGGTATCCTCGCTGATATGACCAATGAGAACCACGCGGCTCAACTGGAAAAGTTTGGCATCAAGCCGTTCGATTTGGTGGTCGTCAACCTGTATCCGTTCGCTGATACGGTTCGTTCCGGTGCGGACGAAGCTGCCACTATTGAAAAGATCGATATCGGAGGCCCGTCCATGGTTCGCGGAGCGGCGAAGAACAACGCCACTGTGGCCATCGTCACGGATCCGAACGATTATGCGTTGGTCGCGGCCCGTATCGAGAACGGTGAAGGTTTCTCCCTTGAGGAACGTCGCTGGCTGGCCGGTAAAGCATTTGCTCACACGGCGTCTTATGATGCCACTATCAACGAGTGGACCGCGAAGCATTGGCCGAAGCCAGCTACCGTCGATCAGCCGACTGCCGAAGGTGAGACGGAAGTGAATGAGGCCAAGTTCCCGGCCGCATTCACCCGTACTTGGGATCGCGCCCACGTTCTGCGCTATGGTGAGAATCCTCACCAGCAGGCCGCGTTGTATCTCGATCCGCTGAACCAGAACGGCTTCGCACATGCCGAACAGCTCGGTGGAAAGCCGATGAGCTACAACAACTATGTTGATGCCGATGCCGCTTGGCGTGCCGTGTGGGATTTCGCTCCGCAGATTGCGGTCGCCGTGGTCAAGCACAACAATCCGTGCGGCCTTGCCATTGGAGCCACCGTCGCTGAGGCGCACAAGAAGGCGCATGCTTGCGACCCGATGAGTGCCTATGGTGGTGTGATCGCTGCGAACAGCAAGGTCACCATGGAAATGGCAGAAAGCGTCCGTCCTATCTTCACCGAAGTGATCGTCGCTCCCGACTATGATGCCGATGCCCTTGAGCTGTTGCAGACCAAGAAGAAGAATCTTCGTATTCTGAAGGTTGCCGAACCGCCGAAGTCCAAGACGCAGTTCCGTCAGATTGACGGTGGTCTGTTGGTGCAGTCCACTGATCTCATCGACGCTCCGGGCGATGATCCGGATGCGTGGAAGCTGGTTTCCGGCGAGCCGGCGGACGAGCAGACCGTCAAGGATCTGGTTTTCGCTTGGCGAGCCATCCGTTGCGTCAAGTCCAACGCCATTCTGATCGCCCATGATCAGGCCACGGTCGGCATCGGCATGGGTCAGGTGAATCGTGTCGATTCTGCCAACCTGTCCGTTGAACGTGCGAATACGCTGGCTGATGGTGCAAATCGAACTCAGGGCGCTGTTGCGGCATCCGACGCGTTCTTCCCGTTCGCCGATGGTGCGGAGATTCTTATCAACGCAGGTGTCAAGGCCATCGTCCAGCCGGGTGGTTCCATCCGCGACGAGGAAGTGTTCGAAGCGGCCCGCAAGGCCGGCGTCACCATGTATGTGACCGGTACCCGCCACTTCTTCCACTGATCGTTCCAGCCCTCATACGAGGGTATTGTGATTAGCGTGGCGTCCGATTCTGTATTGGTTTCGGACGCCACGTTTATTATGATTACGATTGTTGCAGGCAAGCGAGATATGAAAGGCCTCGGAATGAGCCATCCTTACGTTTCCGAAGATCATGAGGGCAAACCGTGGTTCGAATGGATCGTCGCAGTCGTAGTGATTATTGCGACGGTGCTTGCGGTTGCAGGATATACAAAAGCCGCCACCGCTGCGATCGCGGTGACGGCCATAGTTACTGGGCTGGTCAGGCTGGTATTGCGTGAACGCAGTCCATGGAAGGTCCGGTCAGTTGCTTTCGACGCCTTCATGGGTATAGGTTTGGGCGCTGGACTGCTCATTCTCCTCACCATCGTTCCCGTCGGAAACTGACGCTTCGTCGAGAGCAGTGTCGTTTTCGATTTCATCGGCGACTTCGGCATCCGGCGTGTTCTTCTTCGTGCTGACCATACCGGAGACAATGACGATAAGTGCAACGACGGCAGCGGCGAGAACAGGGCAGATCCAGAAGACCCACAGCTGCTGCAGTGGTTCCTCATTCAGGCCCTGGTTTTGCGCGAAAATAGCGATACCAGTAGCGCGTGCCGGGTTCAATGCAGCTCCGGTCACCGGGTAGGCGATGGCGGTGCCGATACCGTAGGTAAGCCCCATGGCGACGGCATGGTTCGTACTGGACTCGCCATGTTCGCCCGTGGTGCGAAGCGCGGCGGCAACAATGACGATGCCTGCGATGACTTCGACAGCGATGGCCAAGGTGATGCTGAACGTCACGCCATAGTTGCCAAGCGTGGAGTAGGAGACGGAGTTCTTATCGAAGCCGTTGATCGTCGGCGTCATCCAGATCTTGAATGTCACCTGCTCGGAACTTGGCAGAAGGAATCGGATGGCAGCACCGGCGCCAATGCCGCCGAGCACTTGGGCAATGATGTACAGAATGCCATCAAGCACATGGGTCTTGCCGGTGAGCATGGCGGCGACGGATACGGCCGGATTGAATTGCGCTCCGGAGATGGATCCAAAGATTACGGTGGCCGCGGCATACACGATGCCCGTCAGCAGGGCGATGAACGCCATATTGATGCCGTACACTGCGGAGCCAAGCGAGCAGATCGCGTAAATCGCGAAGCAGATGATGAAGCTTCCCACAAGTTCCGCTCCGACACGAAGTGCCAGCGGCTTGCTTTGCTCTTCCTTAGTTATGGACGTTGCTTCAACAGCAGTCATAGTCTTTCCTCTGTCATATAGTGGACAAGTTGCGATTTTTGGAAATCGCCAAACGACTGCCATAGTACCAGCAGTCCCTATAAGTATTATCCGGCCACGTTGGGAGAACGATGCCAAACGCATATTCCCGCGCCGCGAAGGCGCATACGCATGACAATGAAGGTATCCGTCTGCAGAAGCTTCTTGCTCAGGCAGGTTTTGGGTCCCGTCGCAAATGTGAAGAGATCATTACTGAAGGACGCGTCGAAATCGACGGTGAACTTGTCACCGAGTTGGGAACGCGCGTCGACCCGAAACACCAGGAAGTTCGCGTGGACGGCTCCCGTGTTCGTGTGAACCCCAATCATGTCACGCTTGCCTTGAACAAGCCGAAGCGCGTACTCAGCGCCATGGAGGATCCGAAGGGACGTTACACCCTGAGCGACATCGTCGGCGACAAGTATGACCGTATTTTCCACATGGGTCGTCTGGATTACGATTCCGAAGGCCTGATTCTCATGACGAACGACGGCGAGTTGAGCCAGCATGTCATGCACCCCAAGTATGAGGTCGAGAAGACCTATATCGCCACATTGGAAGGTCGTATCAGCGGTCAGGTGTGCCGCCGACTGGTCACCACCGGCGTGCAGCTCGACGACGGTTGGATCAAGCTTGACCGTTGCGCGATTCTTGATGCCAGCCGCGATGGCACCCTGGTCAAGGTGGTGCTGCACTCCGGCAAGAACCGTATCGTCCGTCGTATCTTCGGCGCGATCGGTTTCCCGGTCAGGCGTTTGGTGCGCACTCAGATCGGTCCGATCAAACTTGGCGATCTGAAGTCCGGATCGTACCGTGTGCTTTCGCAGACTGAGGTGCGTTCCCTGTCCAAGGCGGTGGGCCTGTGATCCGCGTAGCTATTGATGGACCTGCGGGCGTCGGCAAGTCTTCCACGTCCAAGGCGCTGGCCAAGTATTACGGTTTCGCCTATCTCGATACCGGAGCCATGTATCGTGCCTGCGCATGGTGGTGCATGAACAAGGGTATCGACCTCGATACGGAGACTGTCGACGAACAGCTAGTCACCGAAACCGTGGGCGAGTTCTTCACCGAGGGTCATTTTGACATCAGTGTCGATCCGGACGATCCGAAGGTATATGCCGATGGCGAAGACATCAGTGAGGCGATCCGTTCCTCTGAAGTGTCATCCCATGTGTCCAAGGTGTCGAACATCATTCCGGTCCGGCATGTGCTTATTGCCGCACAACGCGCGTATATTGCCCGTGAAGCGGCTTCCGATTCCTTCTCCGAAGGTGCTGGTGTGGTCGCCGAAGGCCGTGACATCACTACGGTTGTCGCGCCGGATGCTGAAGTGCGTGTATTGCTTACCGCTCGTGAGGAAGTCCGCCAAGCCCGTCGAGCAGGGCAGTCGGCTTCCGGAGTTGGCGCGGAAAATGTTGCGGCACGAGACAAGGCTGATTCCAAGGTCACGCATTTCACGTCCGCAGCGGAAGGTGTATTGACTGTCGACAATTCCGATTTGGATTTCGGCGAAACCCTTGATGTGCTTGTACGCATTGTCGATGACGCCATTGAAGAGCAGCAATACCGCCAATATGCGTCCAATCTTGATGATTATGAGTTGGATGAGGGCGATGAAGGACTGATTGATGGATCGTCTTTCGTTGGGAGCGAACGCCAGTCCGGCCCGAAGCCGGTCGGCGTGCTTGCCGTTGTTGGACGTCCGAACGTTGGCAAGTCCACGCTGGTGAATCGTATTCTCGGACGTCGTGCGGCCGTTGTGGAAGATACTCCAGGCGTGACCCGAGACCGTGTGAGCTACGATGCTGAATGGGCCGGCACTGATTTCAAGCTGGTCGATACCGGTGGTTGGGAAGCCGATGTCGAAGGCATTGAATCCGCCATCGCGTCGCAGTCGCAGATTGCCGTTCAGCTTGCTGACGCCGTGGTGCTTGTGGTGGATGGTCAGGTTGGACTTACCAATACTGACGAGCGTATCGTAAGGATGCTGCGAGCCTCTGGTAAGCCGGTCACGCTTGCGGTGAACAAGGTCGACGATCGTGAGAGCGAGTATCTGACCGCCGAATTCTGGAAGATGGGTTTGGGGGAGCCATACGGCATTTCCGCCATGCACGGCCGTGGCATCGGCGAACTGCTTGACGCGGCTTTGGATTCGTTGAAGAAGGCTGAGAAGACTTCCGGGTTCCTCACTCCGTCGCATCTTCGTCGTGTGGCACTGGTCGGACGCCCGAACGTCGGCAAGTCGTCCTTGCTGAACCAGCTGGCGCATGAAGAGCGCACCGTGGTCAACGATCTGGCTGGAACCACCCGCGATCCTGTCGATGAGGTGGTGACGGTTGATGGTGAGGATTGGCTGTTCATCGATACCGCCGGCATCAAGCGTCGCCTGCACAAGTTGTCCGGCGCCGAGTATTTCTCGTCGTTGCGCACGCAGGCCGCGATTGAGCGTTCGGAGCTTGCACTGGTGCTGTTCGACGCTTCTCAGCCGATCTCTGATCAGGATCTGAAGGTGATGAGTCAGGCCGTGGATGCCGGCCGATGCGTTGTTCTGGTATTCAACAAGTGGGATTTGATGGATGATTTCGATCGCCAGCGCATGGAACGCTTGTGGAAGACCGAGTTCGACCGCGTGACGTGGGCCCAGCGCGTGAATCTGTCGGCCAAGACCGGATGGCATACGAATCGTCTGGCCAGAGCTATGCGTGGCGCCTTGGAGTCGTGGGACAAGCGTATTCCAACCGGTAAGCTCAACGCTTTCCTGGGCAAGATTCAGGCTGCGCATCCGCATCCGCTTCGTGGTGGCAAGCAGCCACGCATTCTTTTCGCGACCCAAGCTTCGACGCGCCCACCGCGCTTCGTGATTTTCGCTACTGGCTTCCTTGAGCACGGTTATCGTCGTTACATCGAACGTTGCCTGCGTGAAGAGTTTGGTTTCGAGGGTTCCCCGATTCAGATTTCGGTGAATATCCGAGAAAAGAAAAAGCGCAAGTAGTCCGTTTTTTTGGGGTGCACGCCACGAATGATGGTGTGCACCCCAAAAAAACGGTTGTAAGGAATACTATATCTGCCAATCTGTGTAGCTTGTAGCTAATGTGCGGCACGCTATTGACTGGTCGTCTTAGAAGAGTGGCTGTTCCTCGGCGTCTCTTTGGCGTAGATATCCGCTGATCGCACGTCGGGCGAGAGAGCTCAAGGATATGCCCTCTTCCGTTGCGCGTTCCCGTGCCGTCTTGCCGATGGCATAGGGGAGTTTGATTTTCCATTCGTCGCCAAGCTGTTCGCGTCCGTCGGTGTTCTTTGGCCTTCGTCCTGGACGAATGGTGTCGGCTGTGTTGCTCAGGTTATCGCTTTTAAGTGCTCTTCGGGTCAACTCGGTGAGAGTGATCCCATCATGTTTCGCGCGTTCTCTGGCTTCCACGCCAAGTTCTCGGGGCAGACGGATCTTCCATTCATCTTCAGGCACGGAAGAGTCGAACACGTGGGCAAGGTCATCAACATCGTCAAACTGTGGCTGGGCGTCCCTCGACTTCAAGACAATCACCCCTTACCTGCATGTGTAAGACTGACAACCTTAAAAAGAAAACCCGAAATCATGCGAATCCGGGTTTTTCTGGTCGGACCAGCGGGATTTGAACCCGCGACCCCTTGACCCCCAGTCAAGTGCGCTACCAAACTGCGCTATGGTCCGAACGATGCAAAAGCACCGAGAAAAAAACATAGCATAGTCTGTGGTTTTTTTCAAATACATCGTGTCGCGCAGTCAATGAAACGTGATGAAGGGCGCGTAAAGATGTCTTTTGTGTTAAAAAATATCTTTTTTAACTTCCAAAAGCCCCCGTTACGGGAAATATGTCGTAGTATTACCTAGGTACGACGAGAACATAACGCCCGCACGAAAGGGAAAGACATTGACCGAGGACGTATTCGAACACTCCGCCGCAAAGATGCGGGAAAATGGGATGACCGATATGGCCATTGCGCAGTTCAAGCGTCTATATGAGGTTTGGCGTAACGAGGAGGCAAGCAGCTGGATTCGCGAGGATGAGGTGGAACCGTTAGTGGGGGTGCCAAGTTTCCATGACGTTTACGAGACCATCAACCACGACAAAGCCGTTGATGCGTTCGCAAAAACCGCATTCCTTAAACTCAATGGTGGGCTTGGCACCTCCATGGGACTGGATTGCGCCAAGTCTCTCTTGCCCATGCGTCGCCACAAGGCCCGTCAGATGCGTTTCATCGACATCATCATCGGACAGGTGTTGACCGCACGCACTCGTCTGGGTGTGGAGCTGCCGTTGACACTGATGAATTCATTCCGCACTTCGAACGACACCATGAAGGTGCTGAGAGCCAACAAGAAATTCCATCAGGAGGATATTCCTCTGGAGATTGTGCAGCATCAGGAACCAAAGATCAGCGCGGAAACGGG
The DNA here is from genome assembly GCF_023656765.1 of Bifidobacterium intestinale. Taxonomy (NCBI): domain Bacteria; kingdom Bacillati; phylum Actinomycetota; class Actinomycetes; order Bifidobacteriales; family Bifidobacteriaceae; genus Bifidobacterium; species Bifidobacterium intestinale. Next base: position 203,868 of record NZ_JAMOKR010000001.1, read on the forward strand.
CCTTCCTGTCAGCTTCCCGGCGAATCCCGAACTTGAATGGTGCCCGCCAGGTCACGGTGACCTGTTCTCAACCATCTGGGAATCCGGGTTGCTCGACGTGCTCGAGGAACATGGATTCAAGTATTTGTTCATCTCGAATTCCGACAATCTCGGTGCGCGACCTTCGCGTACGCTGGCTCAGCATTTCGAAAATACCGGCGCTCCGTTCATGATCGAAGTCGCCAAGCGCACTCCCGCCGACCGCAAGGGCGGCCATATCGTGCGTGACAAGGCGACGGGTCGTTTGATGCTGCGCGAAATGAGTCAGGTGCATCCAAATGACAAAGACGATGCTCAGAACATTGAAAAACACCCGTACTTCAACACGAACAGTATCTGGGTGCGAATTGACGCTTTGAAGGCCAAGCTGTCAGCATATGACGGCGTGCTGCCGTTGCCGGTCATCCGTAATAAAAAGACCGTTGATCCCACCGATCCGACGAGCGAGCCGGTCATTCAGCTGGAAACGGCCATGGGAGCCGCGGTGACGTTGTTTGATGGTGCCACTTGCGTGTGCGTGGACCGTATGCGTTTCCTGCCGGTGAAAACCACCGACGATTTGTTCATCATGCGGTCTGATCGATTCCATCTGACGGATCAGTATGAGATGGAGGACGGTAACTACATTTTCCCGGACGTTCATTTGGACGCACGGTACTACAAGAACATTCATGATTTCGATACGAGATTCCCGTATGGAGTCCCATCGCTCGCCGCGGCGAATTCCGTCGATATCGAGGGCGACTGGACCTTTGGCAGGGATGTAATACTGTTTGGTGACGCGCGGTTGCCTGACACCGGCGAGCCGAGTTATGTTCCGAATGGCGAATACGTTGGCCCGCAAGGCGTGGAACCTGACGATTGGGTCTGATTCGAGGGGTGTTCTCAACACGAAAAACTGTATTTTTTCGTAAAATAGGCACAATCTGAGCGAAAACCCTCTATCATAGAGAGGTGTGTGCGGAAGCCTATACTGGTTACGCACTTAGAATGAAACGTTAACGAGACGTGAGGACTAATGGCAGAGGGCAGTAACGGAAGGCGTCGTTTCTCCGACAAATGGGGCAAGCACGAACTTGATGTGTTGGCTGTGCTTTCCTCAGCTTTTCCGCAATGGCTCACTTCCCGTCAGATTGCTCAGCGCGTGAAGGCGTATGCCGATTCCTATGGGGAACTGGCCGATCAGGCGGCGAAGGCGGCTTTTGCCAAGCAATTCCAGCGTGACCGCGCCAAGCTTGCGGCCATGGGCATTGCCATCGAATCAAGGCAGCCGGAGTATTCATCCAAGTCGGAGGGACAGGACTTCGCGTCCTACCGTCTGCAGCTTGGTGACGAGCCTCGTGTTCGTCTGCTGTTCGGGGATGAGGATCTGCCGATTTTGGCTGCCGCCAACTACTTGGCCCGTTCTATGTCGATTTCCTCGGCTCCTGCGCATGAGACGCAACATACGTCTCGTACCGCGCCGCGTGTTCCTCAGACACCTATTCCGGGACTTGGTCTTGACTCCATTGCTCCTGGACTGGGAACCCAGTCCATTCCCGACGAATTGGTCAAAGTCGTCGATCAGCGGCGTTTCGCGGCCACGGTGGATGTTGATGGCGAGCATTTGAATGTCGCTTATACTGATTCCGATGATCTGGCCATGTTCGTACTATCCCATCCAGGCGCGTCCATCGTCAGCCCGCAGGAAGCCGTTGATGCGTTTAACCGTCGTTTGAATGCAGCAACGCAGTTCGTACCTGCCGACGAGTCCACGGGAGACGACAGTTCCACCGTCACTGCCATGGAGATCAGTCGCAATAGCGCAGACGATGACGATGTCGAGGAAAGCAAAGGACGCCCGAAGAAGAATTCCGCATTCCAGACCGGTAGTGAAGTCGACCGTCGCCTGCGTTTGATGCTGTTCCTTTCGGCTCACCTTGGCGAGGAATATTCGCTTGAGGAGCTTGCGGAACGTTTCATTGGCAAACCGAAGTCCGATGATGAGCTGAAGAAGTTCGTCAATGTCATTCATAAAGACATCAACACGCTGACCACGGTTTCCGATGATGGGGAGATGGCGGGAAGCCAATTCTTTGATATCGATTGGTCGCTGCTTGATGCGGAAGGCATCGTTTCCGCCACGAATTCGCTTGGTTTGGAACGCTTGGCAGGTATTTCACAGCAGTATCTGAGTATGCTTACCGCATCCGTAAGCTATCTCGCGCATTCGTCATTGCTGCCGGACAAGCTTCGCGAGCAGGCCGAATCGTTGTACAGCCGTCTTCGCCGTCATGTTGAGCCGGGGGATATGCCATGGCTGAGCCTGACTGGCTATGAAATGGAGCCGCGCAACTTCTCCATCGTGAAGAGCGCGATTTCCAAGAGTTCGCTGCTTGACATGGAATACACGGATGGCGCAGGACGAGCCCAGCGCAAGCTTGTCGCTCCAGACAAGATCTTCGTTGACGAGGGTGTTTTCTACGTTGCCGTATGGACTGATGTCGCTGCTGCTGCACCTGCGGATAAAGCCAAGTATGTGAAGAAAGACACCACGATCAACAAGGCTACGGGCAAGCCTCGCATCTGGCAGGTGCTACGTATCTCCCGCATTGAAAAGGCTGAATTAGTCGAGCCGATTGCAAAGATCGACATTCCTGATGTACCCGCATCCGAATTGCGCAAGTGGAGCTTTGACAATGGAACTTCGGCTGTGTTCGTCACCAATCAGGACAATCTGTCGTTTATTGACGGATTGTCGGGGGCAACGGTCGAAAAGTGCGGAGAAGGCGAGAAAGTGCATCTGATCGTCTCGTCCGATTCCTGGTATGTCGCGTTCTGCATTTCACATGCGCGACATATCACCGCTGTGGCTCCTGAGACGCTGCGTACCATGATCGTTGCCCGTGCTCAGCATGAATTGAGCATCGGTGACCGTGAGAACGAGAACTGACGGGAGTGGTTCTATGCCTTGGTGGGTTTGGCTGGCACTCGCTCTATTCATGCTGGTGATGGTCGTTTCCGGGATCGTCTATGCGTGCCTTCATGGTTACCATGCGTTCAAGGATGTGGCGAAACTGGGCGAACGCGCGGCGAAGCGGATCGACGCGATGGGTAAGCCATTGACCCAGCAAGACGAGAACGATGCACCCTTCTTCACCAGACCTCTGCAGGATGTTACCGAGCGCTACACGAATGCCCATACTGAAGTCATCGAAAGGCGTGAGGCGAAGCGCAATCGCCATGCCCAACAGTGGGCGCAATGGCGTCATTTTAATGATTGACCTGACTAAATTGTAAGGAATTATGACCCATCATCGTCGCCGTAATAACGGCACTGGCATGTCGGATACCAATGAGACCGTCAAACTGTCCCCCGCACAGCGGTACGCCGCATTCAAACAGACGCAGGCCAAACAGCGTACTGTTGCCGCCGAGTTTGCCAGATCCCTGCCATTTGAACTTGACGAATTCCAGTTACAGGCCAACGAGGCATTGGAGGCCGGGGATAATGTGCTCGTAGCGGCGCCGACCGGCGCGGGCAAGACGGTTGCAGCGGATTTCGCCATCTATCTGGCACAGACACGGAACGTCAAAGCTTTCTATACCACGCCGATCAAGGCGTTGAGCAATCAGAAGTATCATGATCTGGTTGCCCAGTACGGCGCGGATAAGGTTGGATTGCTGACCGGAGACACATCTATCAATTCCGAAGCGAACATTGTGGTCATGACCACCGAAGTGCTGCGCAATATGCTGTATGAGCATTCCGTAACGCTTGAAGCGCTTCGTTATGTGATTCTCGATGAAGTGCATTATCTCGCCGACCGTTTCCGAGGTCCGGTATGGGAAGAAGTCATCATCCACTTGCCGGAGAATGTGAAGATAATCGGTCTTTCCGCAACGGTCTCCAATGTCGAGGATTTTTCCGAGTGGATTGAATCCGTCCGTGGCAAAACCACGCTGGTCGTATCGGAACAGCGTCCGGTACCACTGGAACAGCATGTGCTCGTGCAGGCAGACGACCATACCGAACCGGAGCTTATCGATCTGTACCGCCGTGACGCCAACGGTGAACAGACGGTCAAACTCAATGCGCAACTGGTGAACAGACTCGATCAGCTGGACCGTCAGGCGGCACGTCGCAGAGGAGAGGAGCGTCCCGACAGGCGTAGTTCCAAAGGCAAGGGCGGACGCTGGGATGAACGTCCCCACAAAGCTGAACGTCATACGCCTCGACGTTGGGCCGTTGTGGATGAACTGAATTTTCTTGACATGCTGCCGGGAATCTATTTCATTTTCTCAAGGAATGGTTGCGATCAGGCGGTCGACCAATGCATCAATGCTGGTTTGGAACTCACCACCGGCGATGAAGTACGTAGGATCAGACGGATCGTTGATGAAATGGTCGAAGGCCAGCTAAGCCAAGAGGATTTGAAAGCGCTACATTTCTCGCAATTCCGTTTTGCTTTGGAAGAAGGGTTTGCCCCACACCATGCGGGAATGGTCGCATTGTTCCGACAGATTGTCGAACGTTTGTTTGAAGATGGCTTGGTCAAGATGGTTTTCGCAACGGAAACGCTGGCACTGGGCATCAATATGCCGGCGCGTTGCGTGGTGGTCGAAAAACTCGAGAAATTCGATGGCACTGGGCATGTTGGCTTGACCCCCGGCGAGTTCACCCAGCTGACCGGTCGCGCAGGACGTCGCGGCATCGACACCATTGGACATGCCGTTGTAGTGGATCACCGTGGTTTTATGCCAGCCACTGCGGCCTCGTTGTCCAGCAAGCGAGTATATCCATTGCACTCAAGCTTCAGACCGACTTTCAACATGGCTGTGAACCTGTTGAATACCAGCGATTACGAGACCGCCCGCGTTACGCTCGACCATTCCTTCGCGCAGTGGGAGGCCAACGAGTCGGCTTGGCAGCTTGAAGCGCAGATGGAAACCCTGCGCAAGGCTTTGGAGGGGTACGAACAGGCCTTCCAATGTGAGTTTGGTGATTTCAAGGAATTCATGCGTCTGAGGATGCGCTTGAGTGATTTGGAGAAGAATGAACGTCGCAGGCTTAAACATGAGGTGTTCAGCACGCAGAAAGACCGTAGCCAGGCGTTCATGGAGCTTGACCGACGCATTAAAAAACTTCGTGAAGAAGACCGTGACCACCCGTGCCGCAAGTGTCCAGACGTGCAGAAGCACTTGAAATGGGGGCATCGCTGGGCGCGTGAGACGCGTGAATTAGAACGTGTTCAGCATCGATACGATTCGCGTACCGGTTCCGTGGCACGTCAGTTTGATCATATCTGCACTGTGCTTGCCGACCTCGGCTATCTTCAGTCGGTGCGGGGATCCGCGGGCCATGGCGATTATCAGCTTACGGAACGGGGCCAGTTGCTGCGGCATCTGTACAGTGAGCTTGATTTGGTATTGGCCCAAGCGATCGAGGCTGGTGCATTCGACGGCTTGAATGCCTGTGAGTTGGCCAGCGTTGTCGCATCGCTGGTATTCGAAGCCCGCAGGGGAAGCGGGGGAGAGCCGCGTCGTTATCCTGGAGGCATTCAGGGCAATGTGGCCGTGTGCGCCGCGCAGCTCAAAGGTATACATGCGTCGATCGCCATGCTGTGTGAGGATCATATGCTCGAAGAGCCGCGCCAGCTTGATTTCGGCATCACCGACATCGTCTACGAGTGGGCGCAGGGTGAAAGCCTCTCGCAGGTGTTATATGGCACTGAGCTGACTGGCGGAGATTTCGTGCGCAACTGTAAACGACTTGCCGACGTGCTGCAACAGATAGCTGTGGCCGGACCGTATCTTGCCGAACGCGCCGAAACGTTGTCGCCAATCGCAAGGCAGGCATACGAGCGTATTAATCGCGGCATCGTCGCATATTCTGGCGTCGACTAAAATTGACAGTAAAAATCGGCAATCAGCAAACGAGCAAGGAATAAAAGACACGTCCGAACTGTTCTGTAGCTTAGAAAGAGCGGACAATCCCAAGGAGGCAAAGGCAATATGGCAGAACGTAGCCTGCGAGGCATGAGCATCGGCGCAAAGTCGTTGGAATCCGATGATAATGTGGATTTCGCGGCCCGAAACGACGTCGCATACGTGTGCCCGAAAGGGCACCGTACGATTCTGCCGTTCGCTGAGGGCGCGGAGATTCCGGAGGAATGGGAATGCCGTTGCGGCATGACCGCGCGTCGTGAGGGCGACGGGGATCGTGAGGATGACGAAATATCCAAGCCGACTCGTACGCACTGGGACATGCTGCTGGAGCGTCGTACCGAAGACGAGCTGAAGACGCTGCTTGACAAGCGACTGCAAATGCATCGTGACGGTTGGTTCCCAGACTACGAGTGACCTACAGCTGAACGACACTTGAACACTATGCCCAGTCAGTATGGCTGGGCATAATTGTTAGCGTCCACAGGTATCACATCGATGAAAACGAATCGATAGGAATAAAGGGAGAACCAATTCATGTCCGAACAGACCAGGCAATCCAAGAAAGTCGTTCTGCTTGACCTCGACGGCACTCTGACCAAATCTGATCCGGGAATCATCGGCTGTGTGGTCAAAGTGTTCGAGGAATTGGGGTATCCGGTTCCGGATGATGAGGAATTGCAGCGATTCATCGGTCCTGCGATTATTGAATCTCTGCGGCGCAACGATATTCCTGAAGATCGTCTTGATGAGGGTATCGCTATTTATCGCAGGTATTATGCGGATGAGGCTGTGTTTGACGATCCCAACAATCCGGGGCAGAAAGTTCCGGGTCGTCTGAACAACACCATCTACGATGGTATTCCGGAGCAGCTGGCTAAGTTGCGTGCCGATGGATACTATCTGGCGATTGCCAGCTGCAAGCCGCAGTATCAGTGCATTCCGATCTGTGAACATTTCCACTTGGATGCCATGGTAGACGGCATTTATGGTGCAAGCACCGATAATTCCCGCCTTGACAAGGATCAGGTGATCCGTTGGGCGTTTGAACATATCGGTTTTGATGAGGCTGCCGGTGATCGTGCGTTGATGGTTGGTGATCGCTGGACCGATGCCGATGGGGCCAAGGCGTGCGGCCTTGACTGCCTAGGTTGCGGATGGGGCTATGCCGAGCCAGGCGAGCTTAAGGAGCATGGCGCATACCAAGTCATTGATACTGTAGACGAACTTGCGCAGGTCGTTGAGGAATATTTCGGCTGACGGTGCGTCCGGAAAAGGCGCGACACGCTGATTTGCAAATTACGGAAATGTGAGTATAGTAGATACTCGTGCTCAGGCAGTGATACTGCGGAGCACATGCGGACATAGCTTAGTTGGTAAAGCGCAACCTTGCCAAGGTTGAGACCGCGGGTTCGAGTCCCGTTGTCCGCTCTAAGGTTCCGATTGATTATCGACCTTTAGGGTGGGTTAGCCAAGCGGTTAGGCAGCGGCCTGCAAAGCCGTATAGACGAGTTCGACTCTCGTACCCACCTCTCATTATGCTCGACGTAAGTTGGCATGATGGATAACCTGGGCGGTTGGCGCAGAGGTAGCGCACTTCCCTGACACGGAAGGGGTCACAAGTTCGAATCTTGTATCGCCCACTGGGACATGAGTTCCTGTACAACCATTATTGGGTGATTGGCGCAGCGGCTAGCGCACTTCCTTCACACGGAAGGGGTCATAGGTTCGATTCCTATATCACCCACCATCGGGCGGCATGACGTGCCGCTTTTTTTGTTGGTTTCGTTGGGATTCCGCCGTTTCGTTCGGCGTGTCGGAAATGGGTGGCGGCCGTCGGGTTTGGACGGTGGTTCTCATGGTCATGGGCGTTTCGGTCTGCAGTAGAGTCTGCAGTGGTTTCGACTGGCTAGTTTTCGTCGGTTTGGGCGTCGTTTCAGGCGTGTCGTATGTAGCGGCCGGCAGGGTGAACTCGCTGGCCGAAGCCATACTCTCCGGTCAATGCTCTTAATTCAAGAGTAACCGATGATTTTGCTATAAAACGAATGGTCGGGCAATGATTTCAGTCTGATAAATCTCTATATTGGTACTTGTCAACAACAGAAGATGGTAAGACGCAAGGTGCGTCAAAGAAAACGAGCACTAAGGAAATAACATGAACAAGAATCAGATTTTCTCCGCAATCAAGCGTGGTTTCGAAATCAGCGGCATCAACGCCCTGTCCATGGCGGCCGGTTCTCCGTCCGTCAACAAGGCACTGCAGGAAATGATCGACGAGCAGCGCTGAAATTATTCTTTGTAATATTGATCTTTGAATGTGATTTAAGCCCGGGCACACGCTGTATCCGGGCTTTTTCGTACTCTTTCAGGGTGTGTGGCTACAATGGCTGTCTGTGAGTGACGAAGCATTGAATCTCAATCAGCCGGTCAAAGACATGGGGCCGAACGAGCTGAAAGCTTATGCCAAACTTGGTCAACAACAGCATGACGAGGCAAATCGTGAGCTGGAACGCCGTTGGCGTAGCTATGACGACATGCTGCCGCACGACCAGTTCGTGTCGATTATTGACAAAACTGAGGGGTGAAACCCGCTTTGCGGTGTATGATTCGTGACCATGCCGGCCTCAATGCCGGCTATTTGTAAGGGTAATGACTAGAATGGCGACTATGACTGATCCGATTCCAAGCGCAGGTGAAACGACCATCATTGGCCTTCCTGCAATAACTGTACCGGTTACTTCCACCGGAGACCGTCCTCTGACGAAGGAGGACCTTGAAACCATTATGCGTCTTGCCGACGGCACGGCGCTGCTGATCTCGACTAGGGGAGCGGTATCGGGGTCGCGGTATCTTCTCGATGAGGATGAGATTACCGTCGGCCGTGATCCGAGTGCCGATATCCTTTTGGATGATTCCACGGTTTCTCGCGCCCACGCGGTGTTCCGCAGGTCGAATGGCCGATATTGCGTCATCGATGCGGGAAGCTTGAATGGCACGTATGTGAACCGTCAGCGTGTTGATCAGCAGGAACTTAAGAATGGCGATGAAATCATTCTTGGCAAGTTCCGTTTGGTTTATTTCGACAATAAGGCCGTCATTGCCGGTTGATCCGCGTGATGCGGGATAAACTGTGTACAACAGCTTCGCGCCCATGGGCTTCATACAGAGGCTCATGGGCGTTGTTTATGTGTCGTAGGAGAATGCGATGAATGAGGCAGGGCCAACAATGCGGTTGCATCTGCATGTGCCGACTGCGGTACAGGGGGAGTTGTTTCCCGCAAGCGATGCACAGCTGGTGACGCGTGGCTATAAGGGTTCAGTGGCATCGAGGGTGTCCGGCATCACTTATCGTCAGCTTGATTATTGGGCGCGCAGGCAGATTGTGGAGCCTTCCATCACTCCATCGCATGGGTCTGGGTCACGTAGATTGTATTCGTTCAAGGACGTGGTGATTCTTGCCGTGTCGAAAAAACTGCTTGATGCGGGTATCAATCTGCAGAATGTGACAGCTGCCATTGGCTTTCTAACGCAACGCACTACTGAGCAGCTGGAAAACATCACTATTATGTGTGATGGGCAGCATGTGCACGAATGCACGGACAGCGAGCAAATGATGGCACTGTTGCAAAGCGGTAGGGCAGTGTTCGGAGTATCCATGGGATCCCTGTGGAAGCAAATCAGGGATGCTCTTGAACACGAGGAGTATGTCGATTTATCTACAATGCCTTCCACCGCGGACTCGACCCGTCCTGTTGACGACATCGCTGCGATGCGCATGAAAAAGAAGCTTGATGCGAAGCGGCAGGCACACACCGCTGTTTCACTGTAATATACAGGTTTGGCGATACCGCATAGGTTGAACAGGCCAAGTCGGGTTACATGGTCATCGATATACGGTAGATATGTAGAGACGGATTACAATAGGGGGAGTGTCGCATGCCTGATATCCTGCCGGCATTGCTGTGGATTGTCGCGGCAGTCATTGCAGTGAACATTTGTTCGATTACCGCGATTCGCGGAAATATCTTCTCAAAAACCAAGCGCGACGTATATCCAGTACGTTGGCCGATTGTTGGTTTACACTTCGCCTCATTGGTTATTGGCGCCTTGCCATACCCGGTATATACGATGTTCAAATCTGGTTTTTCCGTAAAATTCCGGCATTTCTACGAGCAAGTAGGATGGCCGTCAGCCGCGCTGATGATTTTGCTGATCGCCGCGGAGCTGGTGTTTATGTATCTGCAGGCCAGGAATGGCATGAAAAGCGAAATGGAAAGAAAACTCAATCGAGCCATCAAAGGCTGACCATGAAAGGCGTCCAGCGCAGCGAAGACGCCACCCGTCATACCGTTGGATTATGTCCGAGCAAAGTCCTGAAAGGGACGTGCTGGCGTAATCCACGATGTTATGTACAGAAGAGAGTGTCAGTCGAAGGCGGGCATACTTTTCTGACATAACATACATTATCGGACAAAATGATAAACGTCTGAAAGTGCTGTGAAAATAGACCGTTAACTATTTCGTTGACTGTCTGCAGTGGTTTTCAGCGATATCGCGAATGCTTGTCATTCACCGACGGCAAAAGCGTGTCGCAGCCTCTACGGTTTCGTTATACATTTGAAATATGTGTGAGGAGACGACAAGACGAACGACGATATTGATCGCCGCATTCGAGGGTTGGAATGATGCCTGCCAGGCCGCGACGAATGTCATACGGCATCTTGTATCGCGATATGATTCACAGGAGGTGCGTCATATCGACAACGAGGGTTTTTATGATTATCAGGTGGCTCGCCCGATGATCTGCTCGGTACAGGGACGTAAACGAATCATTTGGCCGCAGACCACGTTTTATGACATTGACGTCTCCCCTACGCTGCATTTGCTTGCGCAGATTGCCCCCGAGCCGAATTATCGTTGGGAGGAATACTGCAGGCATACATTGCGTATCGCAGAGGATTACGATGTGAGCGATATCGTCACGTTAGGATCCATGTTCGACAACTGCCCCCATACGAGGCCTTTGCCGCTTGACATTTCCAAGAATGGCTGCGAAAGCGAGCCTGACAAGGAATATAACGGCCCTGTGGGCATTCCTAATATTCTTGACGCTTTTGCGTCGGATGCAGGATTCCGAACCACGTCCATGTGGGTTTCCGTGCCTCATTATTGCGCCAATACGGAATGTTTGCAGGGCACGCTTGAGTTGGTTCGCGCATTGTCGCTTCTGTTGGAGCATCCGCTTATCGAGGGTGATTTGAACAGGAAGGCCGCAGAATGGCGCAAAAATGCCGATGAGATTGTCGAGCAGACACACGCTGGCGATTATCTTGCCTGTTTGGAGCGGGATTATGATTTGAACGCCCAGGCACAACGTATCGCGTCGAATGGCATGCCGGCATGTGAGGAATTGATTCGCGAGGCCGAATCGTTCTTGCGTGGCAATTGATGTTGCAACTGACGACAGGCTGTCAATATACAAGTTGGGCCGACCATCCTGCGATGGCCGGCCCAACTTTCTTGTTTGTTGTTCGCTTATCGAACTAGGTTCACGCTGTAGCCACGGCTTCCAGCGGAGAGAGCACGCCTGTGATCAGCAGCAGTGCCACAACGACTGCCAAGCCGATGCGGTAGATGGCGAATGCCTTGTACGAGAATGTGGATACGAACTTCAGGAAGCCGATAATCACCACATAGCCGACTACGAACGCTACGATGGCTGCGGCGATGGTCGGGCCCCAGCCTGGGAACATGCCGGCATCCCCCGTCGCAACGTCCTTAACGGCCGATACGGCTTCCAGAATGCCTGCGCCGAATACGGCGGGAATGGCCATAAGGAAGCTCACGCGAACGGCTGCCTCACGGGTGTACCCCATAGCACGGCCGAAGGTGATGGTGCCGCCGGAACGGGAAACGCCTGGGATCAGGGCGAGCATCTGGCCGATGCCGAAGATCAACGCGTCCTTCCACGTCATTTCCTTCATGGTCTTGACCTGCCTGGAACGAGCATCGACCACCCACAGCAACACGCCGAATAGCACAAGCACGGTGACGGTGATCCACAGATTGCGCAGCGATCCTTCGATGGCATGCTTGAACAGCAGGCCCGCAATCAGAATCGGCATGGTGCCGAGAATAATGAACCAGCCCATCTGGGTATCCGGATTGTGTGCGCCCATACGGCTTTTGAAGTCCTTGCCCTCCTTGCCGAACAGGGAGCCAAACCAAGCACCGAGAATACGGATGATGTCGTGACGGAAATACAAAATGACGGCAAGCTCGGTGCCAATCTGAATAATGGCGGTAAACGCGGCACCCGGGTCAGAGCCCAGCATCAAATCGCCGATGATGCGGATATGGGCACTGGAAGAAACCGGCAGGTACTCGGTCAATGCCTGCACCAGCCCAAGGAAAATCGCTTGGAAAAAATTCATGAACCCTCTTTTATATGTATCAATGGTTTCGTCTGCTTTTCCGCATCCAAGACTAGCGAGAGGGGTCTAATTTTTCACTATGGATCCTTGAGTTGTCTCAAACTATGCACACAATGGTGCCAAAACCTATCGGAATCTCGCCAGCGACTCTATATAGTCTCGCAAACGTGGCGCATGATGCAAAAGAAAGGCCTGGCATTATGAGCAAATACCGCAAAAGCAGAGCATTCAGCCCGGAAGGTTTCTTCGAATGCGAAGGCCGTGGCCTGCAATGGCTTGGTGAAGCGAGCTCCAAGGGAGGTCCGCGTGTTGTGGACGTATACGATTGGGACAAGGATTATCTTGATATCGAACGTGTGAACGCCTGCGGGCCGACACTGCAGGCCGCGCATAATTTCGGCGCGTCCCTCGCCCGCATGCACGATGCCGGTGCTGATTATTTCGGATCCGCCCCGGCCGGCTATGCGGGAACCTGCTATTTTGGCCCCCTGCAGGATCCGGTTCCTATGGATACAGGCGAATGGGATGACGTGGTCACATATTTGGCCGAAGGCAGGCTCCGACCAATGGTACGGCTTGGTATGAAACGTCGCGAACTGACCGACTACGACATGGAGTTGACTGAAGCTGTCATTGAAGCGCTGCCTGAAATACTGGGCAAAGCAGCTAACGATAAGCCTGCGCGTGTGCATGGCGATCTGTGGAGCGGCAATGTCATGTGGTCAGCCGATTCCGGATCTGTGGAAGCGGTGCTGATCGATCCGGCCGCGCATGGCGGACATCGTGAAGAGGATCTCGCCATGCTTGACCTGTTCGGTATGTCGTATTTGCGGGACATTCTCGACGGATACCAGTCCGTGCACCCGTTGAAGGCAGGATGGCAGGAACGAACCACTTTGTGGCAGCTCTACCCCATCGCCGGCCATTGCGTGTTCTTCGGCGGCGGTTATGTGAACCAATATCGCGCCATGTGCCGGTCATTGCTCAAATAAACATGTAGATATGTCTAATGATTGGCTGTTGTAGACATGAGACAATCCGCTTGCTACAGCAGAAACATTGACAAAATAGCCGGTTGCCTTGATTTTTGAAGCAACCGGCTATTTGAATGCGATCTAACGCTGTTTTCTTATCGGATGTAAGGCATTAGAACAAGGAAAATCAGCGCAACGCATCTTTCAACTTGGAGAAGAATCCCTTCTTCGTTCCGGTAGTTGGACGTGCACTTACCGCGACATGCTGGGCGTCGGCGTCATGCTTTTCGGCGAACTGTTCCATCAGCTTACGCTCGTCATCGGTAAGCTTTGTCGGAATCTTCACTGCGATATGCGCCACCAGATCGCCGCGTTCGTTCTTGTTGTTAAGATGGGTGACACCCAGGTTCTTCAAGGTCACAGTGTCATCAGGCTGACTTCCTGCAGGCACGCTCACCGACTGCTTGCCGTCGAACGTGTCGATTTCCAGATCATGCCCCAGCACGGCCCAGCTCATCGGCACTTGAATCCAGCAGTGCAAATTATCACCGTCACGAGTGAAGGTGTCGTCTTGAGCGATGCGGATATCGATATACAGGTCGCCGGCAACACCGCCGTTTTCACCCACTTCGCCCTGATTGGCGAGACGCAGACGGGTATTGTTCGCCACTCCGGCAGGCACGGACACACCGACATTACGAGTGGTGCGCACGCGACCATGACCAAGGCAGGACGGACACGGATTTTCGATAACGGTACCGTGTCCTTCGCAGCGTTCACATGGCGCAGTGGTCATCATTTGGCCGAGCATGGTGCGTACTACGCGCTGGGCGTAGCCTTGTCCATGGCAGTCGGGGCATTGCGCAGGCTGGGTGCCTTTCTGGCACCCTGTTCCGGCGCATTCCTGACATAGGCCGAACGTCTTGATCTCAACATGCGCGGTGTCGCCGAACACCGCCGTCTTCAAGTCGATGGTTACCGTGGCAAGTGAGTCACGTCCTGGCTGCGTACGCGGGGTCGGTCCACCGTTACCACCTCCGAAGGCACCTCCAGTGAACATGCTGAAGATGTCTCCCATATCGCCGAATCCGCCACCGAATCCGCTGCCGCCCATACCTCCGGCATTTGGATCGTTCGGGTCCACGCCGGCGTCGAACATCTGACGCTTCTGCGGGTCGGACAGTACCTCGTAAGCGTTGTTGACTTCCTTGAATTTATCTTCGAATTCCGGACCTGCGATATCGGGATGATATTTGCGGCTCATCTTTCGATAGGCCTTTTTGATCTCCTCGTCGCTTGCGGAGCGGTCTACGCCCAGCACTTCGTAATAGTCCGTCACTGTTGTTCTTTCTCCCTATTGTTTTCTGCGTGTCATTGTGCCATAAGGCGGGGTCAGCTGTTGGTTTGGTTTTCGTCGTGTGCCACGAATGCGGTCAGATATCTGGCGACGGCACGCACTGCGGCCATGGTCGCCGCGTAGTCCATATGCGTCGGCCCGATGGATCCGACGAAAGCAATGGGCTCGCTGGAATCTTGCGCTGTAGTGGTGCGATCGCTGGCTTCTCTCCCTTGTTCTTCTGCAGTTTCGCCTTCTGCGGCGTCGTCAACGGTTGCCGAGGTTCGACCGTATCCGCTGGTCACCACGGATGCGTGCAGCAGGCCGGGCGTGTGCGTTTCGGATCCGATGGCCACCCCGACTCCATTGGATTGCGTGGCTTCACTCAACGAGCTCATGAGTTTCATGAGCACGACTTGCTCTTCCAACGCATCGAACAATGGTGCAAGATCGGCCACGGTACGCTGGTGCGCGAGCCGTGAGGTTCCTGCCATATAGAGTTCGCTCGCGCGCTCGTCGTCGGCCATGCCATCGAAAGCCTGGGCAAGCGTTTCCACCAATTTGCTGATGGAGTGGTATTCCTTGCGGGACGACATCTGCCTGACATAGTCTGCGGTTCGAGTCAAGGAAACGCTGGCGCACTGCGCATTGATTTCGTTGACCAGATGCGACAGCACCGTGGCATCCGGCAACTCGGAAACGTTGAGTATATGCTGCGCCACTCGGCCGGTGTCGGTGATGACGACGGCCAATAAGGTGTTGATTGATACGGGAACGATTTCGATATGCCGTAACGTTGATTTCGCCAACGACGGCGCCGCTACGACTGCGACCTGACCGGTGATCTGCGCCAGAAGACGGGCTGCGCGCTGCAAGGTGTCCTGCAGGTTGACGGATCCCGACAAGAAGCTGTTGATGCCACGGCGTTGCGCTTCGGACATCGGCACCACTGTGGCCAAACGGTCCACGAAGTATCGGTACCCTTTTTCCGTTGGTATGCGCCCTGCTGACGTATGGGGTTGAATAAGGTATCCCTCATCTTCCAAGGCGGCCATATCATTACGGACGGTGGCCGAGCTGACGCCCAGATCATGATCTTTGGTCAAGGTGGTCGAACCGACTGGCTCCTGCGAGCGAATATAGTCCTCGACGATGGCACGCAGTACCAACATACGTCTTGACTGCGTCATGCGTGCCTCCTCTTTCACATATGCGATACAACTCAGCGGAATCCGGTTTTCGGTATATCTGCGATATTAGGCGAAACCATCTTCCGTAAATGCTTCTCCCATTGTATTAGCACTCGTGCCGCGCGAGTGCTAATACGTTCGCTTCCAGAGTACGTGTTTCTCGTTTTTTTCGATATCGATCTCCCGAAATGCTCGTCATACCACCAATCGAACAGAACAATCGCACGAGAATGTTAATTGTTAGCGCTAACAGAACACAAACTACCAAAACACGCCAAAAATCCATCACAACGTCACCTCACGTCGCTACTATGGGAAACGCAATGTGAGGGCGTCGAGCGCTCGGCACAAGCCGGATACGCGGCCCGACCAATTGGAAGGAAAGTAATCCATGACCGAATTCAAGGAGACCGAGCTGGACGAGCGCGCCATCAAGATGGCCAAGGTCCTGTCGGCCGACGCGGTTGAGCGTGCGGGACACGGCCACCCGGGTTCCCCCGTCTCCCTGGCGCCTATCGCCTACACTCTGTATCAGCATTTCATCAAGCATGATCCGAACGATCCCAACTGGGAAGGTCGCGACCGCTTCATCCTTTCCGGCGGCCACGCCTCCCTCACCCAGTACGTCCAGCTGTACTTCTCCGGCTACGGCCTGACCCTGGACGATCTGAAGAACTTCCGTGGCGGCGCTGACACCCGTACTCCGGGCCATCCGGAATATGGCCTGACCCCGGGCATCGAAATGACCACTGGTCCGCTGGGCCAGGGCTTCGCTTCCGCCATCGGTTTCGCCTATGGCCAGCGCTTCCAGCGTGGCCTGCTTGATCCGGAAGCTCCGGCAGGCGAGTCCCCGTTTGACCACAACATCTGGGTCATCTGCGGCGAAGGCGATATCGAAGAAGGTATCTCCGGCGAAGCTGCGTCCCTTGCTGCCAACCAGCAGCTGGGCAACCTGACCGTAATCTTCGATGCCAACCGCATCCAGATCGAAGGCGACACCAACCTGGTTCTGGCTGAAGACGTGCTCAAGCGCTTCCAGGCCTACGGCTGGTACACCGACGAGTTCAGCTTCATTCAGCCTGACGGCTCCTACAAGGAGGATGTCGAGGGTCTGGCCGACACCATTGCCAAGGCTCGTGAAGCTGCCCCGAACCAGCCGAAGCTCATCAAGGTCGACACCCTGATCGCTTGGCCGACCCCGGGCAAGACCAACGATCCGTCTTCTCATGGCTCCAAGCTGGGCACCGAAGCCGTCGCAGGCCTCAAGGAACTGCTCGGCTACGATCCGGAAGAGTCCTTCCATGTCGACGAAGAGGCTCTGGCTCACGCACGCAAGGTTGCTGAGCGCGGTCTCGAAGCCCACAAGGAATGGGACGAGAAGTACAACGCATGGCGCAAGGCCAACCCGGACAACGCCGCTCTGTACGACCGCCTCAAGGCTGGCGAGCTGCCGGAAGGCTTCGACAAGGCCATTGATGACCTTGAAGCCACTTTCGAAGTCGGCAAGGGCGTTGCAACCCGTGGCGCTTCCGGCTCCGTGCTGAATGCCATCGCCGCTGTCATGCCGGAACTCTGGGGCGGCTCCGCCGACCTCGGTGGCTCCAACAAGACCGATCTGAAGGGCGCTGCCACCTTCGCTCCCGCCGAGTGCGCCACCAAGCAGTGGCCGGTCTGCAGCCCGTACGGCCGTCAGCTGCACTTCGGCGTGCGCGAATTCACCATGGGTACCATCACCAACGGCATCCTTCTGGGCTCCCACACCCGTCCATTCGGCGGCACCTTCTTCATGTTCTCCGACTACGAGCGTTCCGCCGTGCGTCTGGCCGCCCTCATGCAGATTCCGAACCTGTATGTGTGGTCCCACGACTCCGTCGCCGTCGGCGAAGATGGCCCGACCCACCAGCCGGTGGAGCATCTGGCCTCCTTCCGCGCCATCCCGCAGCTTGAGGTCGTTCGTCCGGCCGATGCTTACGAGACTGCCGAAGCCTACCGCTACTTCTTCGAGAAGAAGAACACTCTGCCGGCAGCTATGGTGCTGACCCGTCAGGGCGTTCCGGTTCTCGCTGAGACCGCCGAGAAGGCCAAGGACGGCGTCAAGAAGGGCGCCTACGTGCTCGTTGACACTGAAGGCACCCCAGACGTCATCATCATGGCCACCGGTTCCGAAGTGCAGTGGGCCGTGTCCGCAGCCAAGACCCTGGCTGACGAAGGCATCAAGGCTCGCGTTGTGTCCGCTCCGTCCCTCGAATGGTTCGAGGAGCAGGACGCCGAGTACAAGGAAGCCGTGCTTCCGGCCTCCGTCAAGGCTCGTGTCTCCGTTGAGGCTGGCGTTGCCATGCCGTGGTACAAGTACCTCGGCTCCTACGGCAAGCCGGTTTCCATCGAGCAGTTCGGCCTGCAGGGCGACGGCGCTCAGAACATGATCGACCTGGGCATCACCGCCGAGCATGTTGTCGAAGCCGCCAAGGCCTCCATCGCGGAAGTCGAAGCCGCCAAGTGATTCGACGGGGAGGGGCACAATGCATGTGCCTCTCCCCTTTTACCGCACAATAGATAAAGATTTGATCCAAAAAGGTATCAAGGAGAAAAACAATGACTGAAGCAACTCAGCGCACCTCTGACTCCGGTGTCTCGATCTGGCTGGACGACCTGTCCCGCACCCGTATTGAGTCCGGCAACCTGCAGGAGCTCATCAAGGACAAGAACGTCGTTGGCGTCACCACCAACCCGTCCATCTTCCAGAAGGCTCTGAGCCAGGTCGGCCCGTACGATGCACAGCTCAAGGAGCTCGGCAAGGTTGACGTTGAGACCGCTATCCGCGAGCTCACCACCACCGACGTGCGTAACGCCACCGACATCTTCCGTGAGATCGCCGAAGCCACCGATTTCGTCGATGGCCGCGTCTCCATCGAAGTTGATCCGCGTCTGGCCCACGAGACTGAAGCCACTGAGAAGCAGGCTGTCGAGCTCTGGGAGAAGGTCAACCGTCCGAACGCCATGATCAAGATCCCGGCAACCCTCGAAGGCCTGCCGGCAATCACCGCAACCCTGGCCAAGGGCATCTCCGTCAACGTCACCCTGATCTTCTCGCTCGAGCGTTACGAGCAGGTCATCGACGCCTTCATCGAAGGCATCGCTCAGGCTGACGCCAACGGCCATGACCTGAAGCACATCGGTTCCGTCGCTTCCTTCTTCGTGTCCCGCGTGGACACCGCCGTCGACAACAAGCTTGAGGAGATCGGCTCCGATGAGGCCAAGGCTCTCGAGGGCAAGGCCGCTATCGCCAACGCTCGCCTCGCTTACGAGCTGTTCGAGAACAAGTTCGCCAACGATCCGCGTTGGGCTGCTCTCGAAGCCAAGGGTGCCAAGAAGCAGCGTCCACTGTGGGCCTCCACCGGCACCAAGAACCCGGCCTACTCCGATTGCGTCTACGTTGACGAGCTCGTCGCTCCGCTCATCGTGAACACCATGCCGGAGAAGACCCTGAACGCTCTCGCCGATCACGGCAACGGCGCCCCGACCATCAAGGGCACCTACGAAGAGTCCCACGCCATCATGGCCAAGCTCGCTGAGCTGGGCATCGACTTCAAGGCTGTCACCGACAAGCTGGAAGCCGACGGCGTCGCTTCCTTCATCAAGTCCTGGGATTCCGTCCTCACCGACGTCCAGGCCGGCATCGACCGTGTCAACGGCTGAGCTTCTTGCTTAGACGTTAGCGATTTAGGCTAAAAAATTCCCCTGTCAGAATTCTGACAGGGGAATTTCTGTTATTGCTCTACATGTTTTCAGCTTATTCCAGCACGGAGGCATGAAGCGGTAGCCTGACGGATCCGCTTGGATCGCCTGCGCTTTGCATCCTCCAAAGGATCGTAACCATACTTATGGGTAATGTGACTATAAGTATTTAGGGGTGGAGCGTCGCGATACTGCGCGCGCTTCACCCCATGAATGTCCTTCAAACAACCAAGGTCATCATGCCTGATGATATGTACTCAAGAAATCAGCGATCTCACCTATGGTTTCCTTCAACATCGTGATACGCGGCAGATATACCACCCTGAAATGATCTGGATTCTGCCAGTTGAACGCACCGCCATGACTGATTAGAATATGCTTGTCATGCAGCAGATCCAATGCGAACTGCTCGTCAGAGTGAATATTGAACTTTTTGACGTCTAGCTTCGGGAAGATATAGAACGCCGCTTTCGGCTTAACTGCGGTAACGCCGGGAATTTCATTGAGCATCCGATAGACCAGTTCGCGCTGCTCGTACACGCGGCCACCTGGCTTGATGTAGTCTTTGACACTCTGATGCCCACCCAAAGCGGTCTGCACCACCGACTGAGCGGGAACATTCGAACACATACGCATGTTCGCCAGCATGTTCAGGCCCTCGATGTAATCCTTTGCAATACGCTTGTTGCCGGAAAGTATCATCCATCCAATGCGGTATCCGGCAATCATATGCGACTTCGACAGACCGGAGAACGTCACACAGAACAGATCCGGAGCCAGCGATGCAATAGAAATATGCTCCAACCCATCCATGACTAGGCGATCATAAATCTCATCGGAGAAAATAATGAGCTGATGTTCCCGGGCAATGTCGACAATCTGCTGCAACAGTTCCCTCGGATAAAGCGCTCCGGTCGGATTATTTGGATTGATGATGACAATTGCTTTGGTCTTATCCGTGATTTTAGAGCGGATATCGTCGATATCGGGATACCATTCGGATCCCTCGTCACAGATATAATGCACGGCGGTGCCGCCGGCCAAATTCACGCAGGCGGTCCACAGAGGATAGTCCGGCGAAGGCACTAGCACTTCGTCGCCGTTGTCCAACAATGCGGACAGCGACAGGTTGATGAGCTCGCTGACGCCATTGCCAGTAAAGATATCATCGATGGAGACATTCGGAATATTCTTGAGCTGTGCATACTGCATGATGGCTTTGCGTGCCGAGAACAGACCTTTGGACGGTGAATATCCTTCGGTCTCAGGCAGCTGTTGCGCCATGTCATACACAACTTCATCCGGAGTCCGAAATCCGAATGGCGCAGGATTGCCGATATTGAGTTTCAGAATATGCGTTCCCGCTGCTTCCATGCGTGCCGCCTCGTCCGCCACCGGACCACGAACGTCGTAGAGCACATTGTCGAGCTTATGGGATTTCGCAAAGGTGCGCATAGTCTTTCCTTCTTTTGATTGCGCTGATGCAGGATTGCTATCATGTCGGGTTTCATCAGACTCGATTGCAGGCAAGGCGGCGGGGTTCTGCTCCATGGGAACGTCCTTTCCCATCAGCCAATCCTCATTGACCTGCAGAAAAGCCGCAAGAAAATGGGCGATATCGGCACGTGGCACGGTTTTGCCGCTCACGTACTGACTCATATGACTTTTACCAAGTTTGATATTGAACTTCTCAGCCGCATGCACAAAGTCAATTTGTTTGACATTGCGGAACGCCATTGCGGCGTTCAACCGGCTGGAGAATGATTCTGTCATACCAGTCCTCCCAGTTCAATTCTCGTCAAATACTAGTTCAAATCCTAGCACAAGCCACCTATTGAAATCACGGAAGTTCAATATCGAAATGTAACTATTTCGCATCCCTTTGCAACAAAAGTTCAATTCATGAAGTTCAACTCATGTAACTCTTGAACATTACGAGACGTCACAATAGATTATCTTCAATCCACTGTGCCACACCGTCATCGTTGTTGGATGGGCAGATTTCATCTGCGATGTTCAACACATCCGGATTGGCGTTCGCTACCGCCACTCCCCTGCCGGATTTACATAGCATGGCAATGTCGACCAAATCATCGCCGAATGAGACGGTTTTGCTTATTGGCGTCTCAAAATGCTCTGCAAGCAGATCCAATGCATGTTCCTTGTTGGCTTGAGGATTCATTAACATCCACAGCGATCCCTCAGAGATGTGAACATCAAAGTCGCTGGGCACAAGAGAACCGACCTGATTCCACTGCTCATCGTTAGGGAAGATAATGAGCTTATCGGCAATACCTTCAGGAACATCGTCGAAGTCAGTGTATCGCCAAGTCTGTGTTTTCCAGTATTTCGTAACGTCGAAATTGGTGTATCTCACATCATCCATGACAATGCCGACTTCCATGCCGGGCAGTTCGGTCAACAGATTCTTGCAGACTTCGCATGCTCGCTGTGAGGAGAACCCGATTTTCTTAAGATGGCCATCTTCCGGCAGTATCGGCGAAGTAAGCATTTCATAATTTGATGAGGATGGATTGAAATCGATCAATGCTCCATTGAGATAGGCGACGGCATCAACCGGCAGTTTTTCCACGAACGAAAAGCCTGTGCTGACCGGACGTGCCGTTTCCACAGCGAAAGTCACGCCATTATCGTGCATGCGGTTAATCACATCGATGGAACGTTGTGTGAGAAAACGTTCCTCGAATGTTTCACCATCATGCAGCAAGGTACCGTCCAAATCCGCGACAACCATCGTGGTTTCTTGGGTTTTCTCGATTTTCAAAGACGTCAAATCAATCCTTCGCTCGTATGTTGCAGCCAATACTACGATAGAAACACTTCGGCCCATGGCTGGATTACAGTCATGGGCCGAAGCAAAAAGCCAATCAGATGAGGTTGAATTTCGTCATCAGACCGAGGGCGATAATGATGGCGACCCACAGTATTGCGATGATGACAGTCCAACGATTCAGGTTCTTTTCGGCGACGCCAGAGGAACCCGCATTCTGGGTGAGGCCGCCGCCGAACATATCGGACAGACCGCCACCCTTACCCTTGTGCATAAGAATCAACAGGGTGAGCAAGAGGCTGAAAATAACAAGAATAATCTGCAGCACAAGCTTGACGATGGCCATAGCGGACACGAGTGAACCTCCAGTTCGTAAACACTGTCGTTAACAATAGCGCAAGGTATTGAGAAAATCGAATAATGACCGTACCTTGAAAGATCAACTCGATAAAAACATTATTCCGCGAACATCATACCGTCGCATTCATGGTGAGCTGGCAGATTCTGGTGAGCTCATCCACATTCAGCGCGGCGCCGCCGATAAGGAATCCGTCCACATCGGGCTCGCCAATCAATTCTTCGGCATTCTTTGAAGATACGGAGCCTCCATACAGAATGCGCACAGCCTCTCCCACATGTATTCCGAAAGTCGCAGACAGATCATCCCGAATCGCTTTGGCCGCGTCCTGAGCGGATTGTGGAGTGGCCACCATTCCGGTGCCGATGGCCCATACCGGCTCATACGCTACTATCAGACGCGATGCTTCCTCGTCGGAAAGATCGCGCGTGACGTCATGCACCTGCCCCACGGCGAAATCAAGCTCAATGCCTTTGCGACGTTCCTCATAGCTTTCGCCAACGCAAAGAATCGGTTGCATGCCGGCCGCCAAAACAGCGCGTACCTGGTCCACGATGTTCGCGTCATCTTCCGGATGGTATTTACGGCGTTCAGAATGGCCGACAATTACATACGAACAGCCAAGGTGAGCGATCATATCGGCAGACACATCTCCGGTGAACGCGCCCTGCGATGTTACGGAAACAGCCTGTGCGCCGTAGCGAACCTTCAAATTGTCAGATTCGACCAACACCTGCACGCTGCGCAACGATGTGAAGGACGGCATCAATGCGATTTCACAATGGCGGTAGTCAAAATGGATGTCACGAAGTTTCCATGCGAGCTGTTGAACGAAATAGGTGGCTTCAAGATGATCGAAGTTCATCTTCCAATTGCCGGCGACCAGTGGAATTCGTTGCGATGCCATGTGTTTGCCCGTCTCCGTTCTTATTTCATTCAGTGTTAGTACGCCGTAATTTCGGTTTAGTGAAAACAAGAGGTGCTCCCCCACCTTTGTCGATAAGGGAGCACCTCCAGATTATGCGTTATTAAGCAATTAGTCGAGCACCTTCAGGCCCGGCAGTTCCTTGCCCTCAAGGAACTCGAGGGAAGCGCCGCCACCGGTAGAGATGTGCGAGAAGCCATCCTCCGGGAAGCCGAGGTTGCGCACTGCGGAAGCGGAGTCACCGCCACCGACAATGGTGAACGCGCCAGCTGCGGTTGCGTCGACCAAGCCCTGAGCCACGGCCTTGGTACCGGCTGCGAATGCCGGAACCTCGAACACGCCCATCGGGCCGTTCCACACGACGGTCTTGGAATCCACAATCTTGTCGTGGAAGAGCTTCTGGGAATCCGGACCGATGTCCAGACCCATCTTGTCGGCCGGAATGGCATCGGCTGCCACGACTTCCGGAGCGATGTCCTCATCGGACTTCGGGAAAACCGGGTTCACCACGATGTCGGTCGGCAGTACGAGCTCAACGCCGTTCTGCTCGGCACGATCGATGTAGCCCTTGACTGTTTCGACCTGATCCTCTTCCAGCAGGGAAGTGCCGACCTCGAGGCCCTTAGCCTTGAGGAAGGTGTAGACCATACCACCGCCGATGACCAGACGGTTGGCCTTGTCAAGCAGGTTCTCGATCACGCCGAGCTTGTCGGAAACCTTGGAACCGCCAAGCACGACGGTCAGCGGACGCTCCGGCTCGACGGTGGCGCGGGACAGAGCCTTGACTTCCTTCTCGACCAGCAGGCCGGCGGCTGCCGGCAGATCAGCTGCAACGTCGTAGTTGGAGCCCTGCGCACGGTGAACGACGCCGAAACCGTCGGACACGAACGCTTCACCGAGAGCTGCGATCTTCTTGGCGTAAGCGGAACGCTCCTCCGGATCCTTGCTGGTTTCTTCCGGGTTGTAGCGCACGTTCTGCAGCAGCACGACATCGCCATCGTTCATTGCGGCGACCTTGGCCTGAGCGTCTTCGCCGTAGGTGTCTTCAGCCAGCGGAACCTCAATACCGAGCAGCTCGCCAAGACGAGCGGCGACCGGAGCGAGGGACAGTTCCGGAACGACCTTGCCCTTCGGGCGGCCGAGGTGGGCCATCAGAATGACCTTTGCGCCTTCTTCGCGCAGAGCCTTGATGGTCGGCAGAGCGGCCTTGATGCGACCGTCATCGGTAATCGTGGTGCCGTCCAGCGGAACGTTGAAATCAGCGCGAACGAGAACGCGCTTGCCCTTGAGATCTCCAAGATCCTTGAGTGTCTTCATGTATATCCTTTCCTAGCCGCTTGTAAGCGTGGAATGGCCATATTGCCATTTACGAATAATACAAGCTCAAACGAACAAAAACACCATGCTGTTCGAAAACAGGCATGGTGTTTCGTGCAAAAACTCAATCAGACCGACTGTCGGCGCGCCTTCTCGGTTTTTTCGGCGAGCTGCAGCAGTCGGCGAATGCGACCGGCGATGGCATCCTTGGTAATCGGAGGATCGGCCAAACGTCCCAGCTGTTCCAACGACGCATCCGCATGATCGAGACGGAGCTGGCCCGCAGACTTGAGGTTATCGGGAATATCGTCGCCGAGGATTTCAAATGCCTGATGCACCTTATCACATGCTTCCGCGGCCGCCTTGGCGCTGCGGCGCATGTTGGCGTCATCGAAGTTGGCCAAACGGTTCGCCTTGCCTCGCGCTTCGCCGTCGGAACGCTTTCCAGTCCATTCGCGTGCTGAACGCGGGGCACCCATAAGGATGAGCATGCGTTCGATGGCATCAGGGTCACGCAGGGTCACGCGCTCGGAGCTGCGCAGCTTACGTGGCTTGGCGGTGATGCCCAAGCGTCGTGCAGTGGAAACCAGCGCCAGAGCGGCCTCATGGTTCGGGCATACGATCTCGAGATAGCTGGCCTTGCCCGGGTCGGACAGGCGGCCGTTCGCAAGGAACGCGCCACGCCATGCAGCTTTGATCTGCGCGATCTTGCCGTTGACGATATCGCTCGGCAGGCCAAGCACCATGTTCTTCGTGTAGCGACTGTATAGACCGGTCTGCAGCACAAGTGCCGCACTGCCCTTCGGCACGCGGATCACATAACGCTGCACCGTACCGGTCGGCGTTTGCCTAGAGACAGGAGTGAGCGTGGCTTCGTGGCCATACAGGTTCTTGATGGTGTCTTGCAGCCAAGTGGCCGCATCTTGGGAGTCGAGCTGCACCTGCACAAGAATGTGGTGATCCACCGAGTGCAAACCATTGCCGAACCGAATCATTGCCGTAGCCTGTGCCTTTTTGGCGATTGGCAATTCATTGTCGATTGCGGACAGCTCGCTTTTGACGTCATCCAGAAGAGCCAAGAGCCAACCTCCTACCTTGCTGTTCTTCCCTAAATTTCAGGCGAGTCGCGGAATCACTCCGCACCGCCACGGCTTACTGTGATACCGAATATCTTGGACAATCACAGCTTGATTTCTTTATATATGGACACTATTTTCTCATAATACGATCATTTTTCCGCTGACCGCTTATCAAGCTCACGTGCGGAAACGGAAACCGATAGCCCCCTCGCACGCAGTCGCTTGGCCAAGGCCTCGCTCATCGCAACGGAACGATGCTGTCCTCCGGTGCAACCGATTGCAATCGTCACATAATGCTTGTCTTCCTGCGCATACCCTTCGATCGCAATCGCAATCGCTTTTTCGTATGCGTCAAGGAAATCGGCGGCACCTTCGCTGGAAAGCACGTAATCGCTGACTGCCTTGTCTCGTCCGGTGAGCGAACGCAACTCCGGAACCCAGAATGGGTTCGGCAGGAATCTCACGTCGGCGACAAAATCGGCGTCGATGGGAATACCATATTTGAAACCGAAACTGAAGATGTGTACGGAAACCGTGGTCGGCCCAGATCCAAGCATGGCCTCATATAGTTTCGTGGACAGCTGATGGATGCTCAACGACGACGTGTCAATGACGATGTCCGCACGCTCCTTGAGATTCTCAAGAAGGTCACGCTCCTCGAGAATGCCGTCGATCAGCCGGTTGCCCTGTTGCAACGGATGCGGCCTGCGTACGGATTCGTATCGTTTGATCAACACCTCGTTGCTGGCGTCGAGGAACAGGATGCGTGTTTTCACACCAAGATCATCCAAATGGCTGAGCACTGCGGACAGATCGGCGAAATAATCGCGGGAACGCACATCCACGACTGCCGCAAGCTTATGGATGTTGGATCCGGTGGTCATCATCATGTCGACCAGCGGCACCAACAGTTTGGGAGGCATGTTATCGACCACATACCAGCCCATATCCTCAATACTGTTGGCCGCATGTGATCGCCCCGCACCACTCATGCCGGTGATTAGCAATACTTCAAAACCTTCGGCAGGCGAAGGAGCGCTGGCATGCGTGCCATTCGCTTGTGCGTCGATATCTTCCTGTGTCATCACAGAGCCTCCTCAAGTGCGATGCGCATGGCTTGTTCCAACCGCGCGGTGCGGTCCTGATTAATCATGCCACTCGGCGGATCATTATTCCAGATTCCCGTCATCAGGCAAACCTGCACCATTGCTTGGTACAATAGCATTTCCTCGCCGCCGATGGCGGTTCCTCCCCTTTGACGCCAAGCTTGCATCAGTTTGGTAGGACGTGGATCGTACACGACATCAAGCAATGTTCCACCCATGTTCGCATTTGACGTTTCCAAAGCTTCGGCGATACTGTCCGCAGCCAGACCAGGGATGGTGTTTACCGCCATATCTGCATGGCGTAACGCCTCAACAGCATGATCCATTCCGACAATGGTTATCGGGCGTTCCGACGGCAAATATCGTTCGGCAAGAGGTTTGAGAGCGGTATTCTTTTCGGGATGGCGAGCTACGACGATGACATATCCGATTGCGGGGGATTCAACGCACGCGGCCAACGCTGACGTCGCCGTGTTGCCGTTGCCGATGATTACGGCCGTTCCCGAACGGTCCGTCTTCGGTTTCGTCCTGCGCGCCTGATACGAGTGTTCGAAAGCGAGCTCGATGCCTCGCACATCCGTGTTATACAGCTTGATGGCGGGAAGATTCGGATTGCCGTTGACGCAAGTCCCGTTCCAATCGAACACCGCGGTGTTGACTACCATAAGTTCCTTCGCCCACATATTGCAGGGCGTACCATACGGTTGGATTGTTTTCTTCAATGGCATGGTCAGACTGAGACCAGCCCAAGTCGGGTCAAGCGATTCGAGAAAACCTTCAAGATCGGGCTCTCCTACTTCATGCTTGTCGTACGCCCAATCATCAAGTCCTAACGCCTGATAAGCGGCATTGTGCAGCACTGGAGACAACGAATGCGCGATCGGCTTACCCAAAACCGCGCACCGATGATTGACCTCAGTCATATTCCCTCCCTTAATACTCACCGTCATCATGCTAGCAATTCGATTATCTTTTTTCCGCTACTCAATCCTAATCCATTCCATCCTTCGGGCTATTCGACGAAACTGCATCTTCCGTCGGTCGCTGCCCGTCATGGGCGTGCAACGCCTGATAAATGGCTTCGGCTTTGGCTTTCCCAACGCCTTTGACCTGCTCGAAATCCTCGACATTCGCCTCTCGCATGGCACGAACCGAACCAAAATGGTTCAGCAGACGCTTCTGATACGCCTCTCCGACGCCGGGAATATCGTCCAATGCGGAACGCAATGCACCTTTCCTTCGTGTCTGGCGATGGTAGGTAATGGCGAAACGATGCGACTCGTCACGAACACGTTGCAGCAGATACATGCCTTCGGACTGACGTTTGAGGATGATTGGATAATCGTCGTCCGGAACCCATACCTCTTCCAAACGTTTCGCCAATCCACAGACGGCCACATCATCCACGCCGCAATCCTCAAGTGCTTTCGCTGCCGCCATGACCTGCGGTTTGCCACCGTCAACTACCACGAGATTCGGCTTATAGGCGAAATGATGACGGTTGACGTTCTGCTGCACCGACGGCTCCTCGCCCTGTTCGGATGCTCGTCGTTCGTTGTCCATGCTTTCGCCGGAATCGCCTGCGATATTGCCATGCCGGAATCGACGTGTCAGCGTCTCATACAATGCGCTCAAATCGTCAAGCGCGCCTTGCCCGTCCGCGCCGCGAATGGCGAAACGACGATATTCCGACTTCTTGGCGATCGCATCCTCGAACACTACCATGGAAGCGACCTGGAACGCGCCACCAACGGTATTGGAAATGTCGTAGCATTCGATACGTAACGGCGCCTGTTCAAGCCCAAGCGCCTTGGCGACATCATTCATGGCCGTAGTGCGGGCACCCATATCGCTGATACGGCTCATTTTGCTGCGCTGCATCGACTGCTTGGCATTGTCGTTGGCACGGTCCAGGAGTTGCTTTTTGTCTCCCCTGCTGACCACGCGAATGCTCACGGCACCGCCGCGCAGTCCGCTGAGCCACGATTCCAACTCCTCACGCCGGGCTGGCTCGATGGGAACGATCACCTCACGCGGCACCGGAGAGATAGGAGCGAGCAAATCCGCACGACCAGTCTGCCCCTGACGTTCATTGCGTTCTCGTGTTGCCTGTGCGCGCGCCAAAGCATCGGTCGCAGTCACGGTTTGCGTTGATCCGATGGCATTACGTTGTTCGGTGACGACAGTTGACTGGGGGGCATTGGATGTATCCCCCGCGGTTTCCGAATACACTTGTACGATGAGGTCGGCGATCAGCTCCTCGTCTGTCACATCCTCAACCCGTTCCACGCTCCAATTGCGTTCTCCGCGAATGGAACCGGCACGCACGTAAAACGCATGCACGGATGCTTCCAGCTCATCCGATTCGACGCCGAAAAAGTCGGCATCGACATCGGAATCGAACACTACGGCATTCTGCTCGACCACCGTGGACAGCATTTGGATTTGATCACGCAATCGTGCTGCCTTTTCAAACTCAAGTTCAGCACTTGCTTCTTTCATTTCGCGAGTGAGCTGTGCGATATACGATTTGCCGATGCGACCGGTCAGCACGCCGACGAGCTGCTCGCACATTTTCCGGTGTTCCGCTGCATTGATGCGCCCGACACAAGGTGCCGAACACTTGCCGATCGAAGCCAACAGGCATGGGCGCCGGGTAACTTCCGCCTTGTGATAGACGTTTTGCGAACAGGTGCGCACGGGGAAGGTTTTCAGCAGACGATCAAGACTATGCCGCAAATCCCATACCTTGGCATAGGGGCCGAAATATCTGGTATCACGACGTTTGCGGCTTCTGGTCACCCACACCCTCGGCACGCGCTCTGAGGATGAAATCGCCAAATACGGGTAGGTTTTGTCGTCTCGGAACACGACGTTGAATCGTGGATCAAACTCTTTGATCCACGTGTATTCCAATGTCAATGACTCAAGTTCGGTACCTACGACCGTCCATTCCAGGCTGCGTGCCGTAAGCACCATGGTCTGGGTACGCGGATGCAGCTGATACAACGGCTGGAAGTAGTTGGTCAAACGATTGCGCAGGTTTTTGGCCTTGCCCACATAAATGACCCTGCCTTCGCCGTCTCGCCACTTATAGACGCCCGGCTGTGCCGGAATATCGGATGTTTTCGGACGAAACAGGTCGCGCGAATCCCCCAGCAGAGGCGCGCCATTCTTGTTAACTCTTCCGCAGGAAGGCGCATTTCCGTCAGAAAGGGCACTCCTTACGGTATCGCTGCTGTCAACGTTCATCTGCTCGGCGGTTTTGCGCCAAACTTCCGGACTGTGACGTTCAATGGGTGTGCTCACAGCATGTCCTTAAGGAATTTGCCGGTCCAGGACCGCTCGCACTGCGCCACCTGTTCCGGCGTGCCTTCAGTAACGATAGTGCCGCCTCCATCTCCGCCCTCTGGGCCAAGATCAATAAGCCAGTCAGCCGATTTGACCACATCGAGATTGTGTTCAATAACGATGACGGTATTGCCTTTGTCTACCAATCCCTGCAGGACAAGCAGTAGTTTGCGCACATCTTCAAAATGTAAGCCTGTGGTAGGTTCATCAAGAATATATACGGTTTTACCCGTAGACCTTCGTTGCAATTCCGTGGCAAGTTTCACTCGCTGCGATTCGCCTCCGGAAAGCGTTGGAGCTGGCTGTCCGAGTCGAATATATCCCAGGCCCACCTGAACGAGCGTGTCGAGATAGCGAGAAATGGAAGGATAGGCCTTGAAGAACTGGGCAGCCTCTTCGATTGGCATGTCAAGCACATCGGCAACGGATTTGCCGTTGTATTTCACTTCCAGCGTTTCGCGATTGTAACGTTTGCCATGGCATTCCTCGCAGTCCACGTACACGTCCGGCAGGAAGTTCATTTCGATTTTCAGCGTGCCGTCGCCGTGGCAGGCTTCGCACCGTCCGCCCTTGACATTGAACGAAAAACGTCCTGGACCATATCCACGTACCTGAGCTTCGGGAGTCTTAGCAAACAACGTGCGGATTTTGTCCCATACTCCGGTATAGGTGGCCGGATTGGAACGAGGGGTACGCCCAATCGGGTTCTGATCGACGTGGATCACTTTGTCGCACTGGTCCACGCCTTCCACCCGGGTATGCTTGCCGGGCACGATGCGTGCGCCGTTAAGTTTGTCGGCAAGCACCGGATACAGAATCTGATTGACCAAAGTGGACTTGCCGGAACCGGAAACACCCGTCACGCAGGTGAAGACTCCCAGTGGGAAATTAACCGTCAGATCCTTCAGATTGTTTTCACGGGCTCCGACCACGCGCAGTTGTTTGGTTTTGCGTACTTTGCGTCGGGACTGTGGCACTTCGATCTTTCTACGACCAGCGATATAGTCTCCTGTAACCGAGCGTGGAGCGTCAATGAGTTTTTTTGCGGGGCCAGAATAGATGACCTCGCCACCATGCTCGCCAGCTCCCGGTCCGATGTCGATGACCCAGTCGGCATTCTTGATGGTGTCCTCATCATGCTCCACGACAATCAGCGTATTGCCGAGATCGCGTAGGTGATGCAACGTGGTGATCAGGCGTTCGTTGTCTCGCTGATGCAAGCCGATGGACGGTTCGTCAAGTACATACATCACGCCCACCAGTCCGGAACCGATCTGCGTCGCCAAACGGATACGCTGTGCCTCGCCGCCAGACAAGGTCTTGGCCGCACGGGACAACGTCAGGTAGTTGAGTCCGACGTCGTTGAGAAATCCAAGGCGGGCACGAATCTCCTTCAGAACTTCGCCTGCGATTTGAGCGGCCGATCCTTCAAGTTGCAAGCCATTCGCCCATACGAGGCTTTTCTCGGCGGACATGTCACACACGTCGGCGATGGACTCGCCGCCAACGGTCACTGCCAATACCTCAGGGCGAAGTCTACGTCCCTGGCATGCCTGGCATGGCACTTCGCGCATGTACGATTCGTAGTACTGTTTCATCTGGTCGGAATCGGTCTCGTCGTGCCTGCGCATCAGTGTGCGCACTACACCTTCAAAACCGGTGGAGTATTCGCGCATGCGACCCCAACGATTACGATATGAGACTTGAACCTTGAAATCGCGCCCATACATGATGGCCTGACGAGCCTCCTCCGGAAGATCTTTCCAAGGAGTGTCAAGATCGAATCCCATCTCATCGCCGAGCCCCTCAAGCACATGACGGTAATATTCGCCAGTGCCCTTGGTCATGCCCCACGGTTCGATGGCATTCTCATTCAGGGTTTTGCTGGGATCGGGAATCACCAGTTCCGGATCAATCTCCAGCTTGTATCCGATGCCGGTACACACGGGGCAGGCGCCGTACGGCGCATTGAATGAGAATGTACGAGGCTCGATCTCGTCAAGCTCAAGCTGATGGCCGTTCGGACATGCTCGTTTCTCGGAAAACGGCTTGCGGCGGCCGGGATCCTTCTCATCCAAATCCACAAAATCAGCTACAACGATACCCTTGGCGAGTCTCAACGCGGTTTCAATGGAATCGGTCAAACGCTGACGAATGCCGTCTTTGACCACCAGTCGGTCCACCACCACTTCGATGGTGTGCTTCTTCTGCTTGGCAAGTTTGATATCGTCAGACAGCTGCTTCTTCTCGCCGTCGATCAGCACACGCGCGTAGCCGTCGCCTCGTAACAGATCAAGTAAGTCCTCGAACTCTCCTTTACGCCCGCGAACGACCGGCGCGAGTATCTGGAATCGTGTACGTTCCGGATACTGCAGCAGCGCATCCACCATTTGCTGTGGCGTCTGCGCACTTACCAACGCGCCGCATTCCGGGCAATGTGGAACGCCCGTACGCGCGAACAGCAGTCGCAGGTAATCGTAAATCTCCGTAATCGTACCGACCGTCGAACGCGGATTACGATTCGTGGTCTTCTGATCAATCGACACGGCCGGGCTCAAGCCTTCGATGAAATCGACATCCGGCTTGTCCATCTGCCCCAGGAACTGCCTCGCGTACGCCGACAGCGACTCCACATACCTGCGTTGGCCTTCGGCGAACAGCGTGTCGAACGCAAGCGAGGATTTGCCGGAACCAGACAACCCTGTGAACACCACCATGCGATTGCGTGGAAACTCAAGGTCCACGTTCTTCAGATTATGCTCACGAGCGCCCTGGATGATGATTTTGAGGTCGTTGGGTAGGTGTTTGAGGTCGGCTGTGAGTGATCCGTTTTTTTGTTTGAGGGGGGCCTTTTTGATTTCTTTTGTGAGGAATGCGTCGCTGGTGAGTATGCGTTCGATTATGGTTTCGCCGTTTGTTGTGTTGTTGTGTTTGGTTGTCACGGCTTGCCTCCGCTGTGGGTGTTTTGGGTTCTGGTTGTTTAGGATACCTTATTTTTTATTGTGATTTCGAACGGGTGTTCTATTTGTGGTGTGTTGTTTTTCATTGGTGGTGGGTTGCGTTTCGTTTTGCGCGATGGTCGCGCTGTCGAGTTCCTGCAGGTATGAGTTGCCGGTGGTTGGGTCCTTGTATGCCACGTATGCTCTGTTGGAGACGTTGAGGATTTCCGCGGTTTTGCTTTCCGGGGCGGAGACGATGATTTGGAAGCCGAGTCGTGGCAGTACGGTGAGCGCGCGTTTGGTGTAGCGGCCGTCGGCTTTGATGAGTGCTTCGTCGAGGAAGAGCGTGGTGTAGGTGGGGTGTGCGGTGAGGTCTCCGCCGAGTAGGTAGATGAGGGCTGCACCGTAGACGAATGAGGTGAGTTCTTGCAGGGCTCCGCCGGATTTTCCTCCGGTGGAGCTGATGCGTTCGTCGGGGGCGTTGTTGTGGTGCACGATTGCGTAGAATGAGCTGCGTACGCGTGGGTCGAGGTTGCGTGCGCCGTATTCTTTGATGCCGTTGGCGTCGTGTATTTTTTCGAGTTCGTTGTTCAGTCCGTTGATGAATGTTTCGCAGTTGTTGAATGCTTTGCGTGTTTCTGTGGGGTTGTTGGTTGCGTTGCGTGTCCAGTCTTCGAGTTTTGACAGGATGCGGCTGAGGGAGGTTTCGAATTGGCGGTCGGTGGGGCTGAAGGTCACGTCGAGTGATAGTCTGCCGCCTCGTGGGCCGAATTGTTGCTCTTTGAGCATGCTGTTGATGCGGTTGAGCTGTTCTTTGATGTTTTCTTCGTCGGTGCGTAGCGCGCGGTTGAGCTGTTGGAAGCTCATGTAGAGTTTTTTGACGCTGTTGGCGTATTCTTCGTCGGTTGCTGCGCGGGTGACGAGCATGTTGAGTTCGTTGAGTTCGTCGAGGAAGTATCGGTAGTCTTCCACGCTTGCCATGACGGTGTTGTCGTCTGTGGAGTGGTTTTTGAGGTAGTCGTCCATGATGCGTTCCGTGTCAGCGCGCAGTTGGTTGGCTCTGGCGTTGATTTCTTGGATTCGAGTGCGTGCGATGCGTGATATGTTGCGTAGCACGCGCGTGTGGAATGGTGTTTCGTTTTCATGGTCGAAGAGGCCTGCGATGAGTTTCGGCCGGTCTTGCGCGTGCACGGATGCGCCGAAGCAGCTGTCGTATGCGTCGGCGAGTAGGTTCGACACCATGCTGGATAGTGTGGAGTCATCGAAATCGGTGTTGCCATGGGCGTCGAGCCATGATTGTTCGGCTTGGACGGCGTGTTGGGCGTTGTCAAGGTCGTTTTCGGCTTGATACTGGTTTTTGTTTTCGGCGGTGGCTTGTTGGCTGAGCTGTTTCAGTTCGGCTTGTAGTTGGCCGAGTTCCGGGTTGCCTTCGATGCGTTCGATCTGCTTGCGGATTCGTGTTTCCTGTTCCTGCAGTCCGTCCACGTCGATTTTGTTCCATGGCATGTCGGCTATGATTCGTGCGAGCTCATGCTCGTCTTGCAGCAGGCTGATGGCGTTGGACATTTGTTCGATTTGACGGTCGGCGTCGTTCAACGCCCGTTCGGCCTTGTCGAGCTGGTTTTTCAGTTCGGCCAAGTATTGTTCGTTCATGAAGCCGATGACTTGGTGCAGTCCTTTGCTGCCGTGGAATCCACGGTCGCCGGATTTGATCTGACCATCGGCCTGCACCTGTCGTTCAATGCGGTTCGAATCGTCGATGGCATGAACGCAACGCGCGTCGAAGTGCGGTGACGTCGTCTGCGTTTTCAGCCATCCGACGAACGGCGAATCCTCCCGATACTGCAGTTTCGACGACATCCAGCCCTCACTGCTGGAGGAATCGTATCGCATGCCGGTATCGACGAACCGCCAGGTGCGGCGCGTCATGAGGTTCGGGTCGATGGCGCTGATCTTCGCCGCGAATCCTTGTTCGTGGCGTTTGTCGACGAGAATGGTTTGCGCGATGGGCGCGTAGGCGACGTTCATTGCCAAGCGCCACTGTTCATTCTGTTCGTTCACGTCCATCAGTTCGGCCACATACGGCAGTTCAGACGCGTCCAGTCCGGTCGCCCGCATGATGAGCGTGCGCGCGTCGTCCATATCGTCGCTGATGCGTGTTTTGTGCGCGAGCTTGCGCTGGTAGTCCCGTCGTAGGATGTCACGGTCGCGCTGCCGGTCGTGACGCTCCCCCACCAATTGTCGGAATTTGACGTTCGCATCCCGCAGTCGTTCCTCATACGTGTCGAACGTTTTGGCAAGTATGGCGCGTTTGGCGTCCCATGCCTGCTCGCTATCGGGAAGCCTGTATTCGACCTGTCCGAATCGTTCGGCTATGGCATGTCGTTGCCTGCGCGCCTCGTCAATGTCCTGGCGCACGCGTTGCAGATCTTTGCCGAGCTGCTGCAGGCTGCCGCCGTCGATGCCGCGGATGCGTTCCTTAATGGCGTCGACTCGCGTGTTGAGCTCGCCGACGCGTTGTTTCGCCCGGTCGATGGCCTCCTGCGATTCCCTGACCTTGCGTTGCATGGCCGGCAGCCCCGCGCGCACTTCGCCGGCCATGCGCGAGCACGCCCATACGGACAGCGTCTCGCCGCCATGCTCGCTGTCAGGATTGATGAGCTCGTATTCGCGTCGTTCGCTGATTTGCTTCGCGTATTCGCCGTAACGTGTCTGAATGTTCTGCAGGATGGCGACGCGGGCCATTTTGTCTTCCATGCTGCGGAAGTTCTCGCTGAACCGGTTATAGTCGTTGACGGTTTCGCGGGCGAGAGGGATGGATTCCGGTATGTCGAGCACGCCCTGTTTGAAAATGTCGTCGAGTTTCGAGGGTGCGTCCGCCGATTGGATTTTATGCAGGAGACGGCAGGCGTCGGCGCTCAATCCCATGTCTTGCCAGACGGAGGCGTGGAAAGCCGCGGCGTTGGCATGCGTGGTGCATTCCGGATAGGTTTTTTCGAACATGGACCGGGTGAATGGCGTGTCGCGGTACTGGTCCATGAGCCGTGGGTCGATGGTTCGATTCCACGTGACATACCGGCGGCGCAGGCCGTCCTGCCCGTCTCCGGCGCTCAGATAGAGGAATTTGCCGCAGGAAAGCAGGCCTCCGTCGGTTTTGTTCACGTATGTGTCGACGATCGCTCCCCAAATGTTCTGCGGAACGCCGTCCGCATCCCTGCCACGCAGGAAGATCGGCGTTTCGCCGTTCTCACTGTCGCTCACGCCGATCATGCCACGCAGATAGGTGTAGTCGTTACGTTCCGAACGACCGGAATTCGACGCCTTATTGTAGGGGGTTCCGGATGGGTAAAGCAGCGAGATCTGCGCGTCGACGAGAGTGGATTTGCCTGATTCGCTGGCGCCGGCGAGCAGCGTCACAGGCATGATGTCGTCCATGGATGGGCGGAATTCATGCCAGCCTCCATAGGAGCCCCAGTTGACGATCTGTCGGCTTTGCAGCATCCACCTGTCGGAAACGATCTTCATGCCGTCTGCCATCAGTGCTCCTCTTCATCGAAACGGTCGTCGTCGATGTTGAAATCGAATGCGTCTTGTTCCATGCCGGCCGTCATCCTGTCGTCCGTACCGGCAATGTCGTTGTCGTCGGCGGGTACGCTCCCGTCCGCGGCTCCGGATCCGAGCCACTGGTCGGCAAGATTCCTGTCAAGCACCATGGGCACCAGGGGCGTGAGAACGTACATGTCGTCGTCTTCGGCTGGCGCGAGATACCCATAGGTACGCATGCGCGAGACGATGGACGTGATCTTCCTCGCCGTGCCCTCCTCGTCGTTGCTGGCGGTGAGGAATCCCGCGCCGGTGGCGAGTAGCGCGCGGATGTCGTCGAAACTGATGAGCCAATCGCACGGTTCGGCGTTCTGGTTCTCGTATTCCAACACCTTGATGCGAAGCGCGGCAAGCGTGGCGGCCTCCTCGCGGGTCAGGCTCATGCGTGTTTTCAACGAACGGATGCTTGTTTCCGAATCGGTGACCGGCGACGCGTACATGATGTGATATTTCGTATTGTCGACCAGTCTGAGCATGTCGTTGTTGAGCGAACGTTCCACAGCCTCGCGGTGCTCGCAGGCATGGTCGTACAGGCTTCCATCGATGTAACGTTCGCGTTTGAGCGCGATCGCTGCCATGCGCGCCTCGATGGGCATGTCGCCGGTATCGCCGTTGAACAGCGCGGGCATGGCCTGCGGACTGTCCGATCCTTCGAACGACGGTTCGTTTCCCGTCGGTGTCTCTTCTTCGATGCTGGTTTCGATGTCGTCCGTCATGCTTATTTCTCCTCGATGATGTCGTCGAGCGTTGCTTCGGTGGTGAGAATGGGTTTGGTGCGCCATACGCGTTCGTTGCCGTCGATCGATACGCAGTGCCATGTCACGTATGACGAGTCGTCCTGCGTGCGCAGGGCGCTGAGGAAGCCGACCAGTTCGCTCTCCCTCCGTTCGTTTTTCGGCAGCCGGTTGAAGCTTTCCGCAAGATCCACGAACATGCCGTCCGATGTCGTCGCCGGATTGCGGCGAATAAGCCTGATCATGCGTGTCAGACGCGGACCGCATATTTCGACCATGTTCTTGAGGTCGGGCGCTTCGACGGTCGCCGTTGGAGCGTCGTTCAGACTGGACGATATGGCTCGCGCCATTGACTTGGCCGGCCGTGACGGCAATGCTTGGAACTGCGCCTGCCCCGCGCCCGTATGGTAGGGGCGTGACGGATCGTTGGGATTGGCTTTGGCTTCGGCGCTGGTCTTCGCGAACAGCTGGTTGAGTTTGACGAGCATGGTCCGGTAGCTGGTGTCCGTCTGCTGGCGTACAAGACGGCTGACCGCCTCATCGGACGTGCGGATCTGCCGGCGCACGTCTTCGATACCCTCGTAGATGCGTTTGAGTTCGGAACGCACCTGATTGAGCAGCACGCTCGGCTCGCCATCCAAATACGGGTTTCTGGCGATGTCTCGCACTGCATCGTCGATTTCGCGCCTGCCCTCGTCGGTGACGATGACCTGGAACGCGTCTTCGAAACGGCGTCCGCTGTCGGATTCGCGGAACGCTCGTCGATATTCGTCATGGTATGCGGTGAGGATGCTTTCCACGCTCAGAGCGCCGGCCTGCATGCGCCGGCGTAGCGCGTCGCCGTTGTCCCGTTCGGACAGGGCAAGCTCACGCAGATCGATGGGCACGCCACGCAGGGTGTTGTGAATCACGCCGATGATGTCGCCGACCTGTTCGGACGTGAGCTTCTCCAGAGCCTCGCTATGCTCCAGTTCGTCGATTTCCTTCTGCCGTTCCTCGATGTCTTTCTTCAGCAGGCGGATGCGTTCACGCGGATCAGCGGTCAACTGCATGCGCGCGTTTTCGATTTCCATGATGATGCTGTTGGCCTGCGCGCCGGACAACGCTTTCGTGGTGTCTTCAAGTCTATCGAGCGCTTCGATGGCGCGGTGCGCTCGCGCGGTGAGCCGGTACAGGTAGCGATGCGAGGCCACGTCCATGGAATTGGCGAGCCAGGCGTAGTCGCTCTCCCCCTCGCGGGTAAGGTCAAGCAGGATCGAATGTGCGGCGTCGCGTGCGGTTTGTCCGTTTTTCAACGTGTGGCCGCCGGTTTCGATAAGCCTGTTGAGGCTGCGTACGAACCGCTCTTCTACGATTTCGCGCGGCAGTTCACCGGTCAACGGGTCGAACGTGGATCGCAACAGTGCGACATACAGCATGGAATTGGCGCGCAGCAGCAACCGTAGCACACCGGTTTCGTATACGGGTCGGAGTCGCTCCATCTCCCGTCTGATTTCAGCCAACAATACGCCTTTCCACGTGTTCCGATGCCTTGACGCAAGTCTTCATTGTAAACGAAAACATGAAAAAGACGCCGCATTTACAGTACGAATGCGACGTCTTTTCCATGTTTACGAAAGAGGGAAACCTACCTCCGTCCAGTTTCAGGCTAGATGCTCATGCTCATGAGCTGGGCCGCGTACTCCTCCACTAGTTCGCTGTCCCGTTCCGTCCACTCGTGGCTGGCGGAATCGTCCGGCACGAAAATAATGTCGCTGTTCTCATTCATTTGTTTTTACCTCCGTCCGTTCCGCTCTTCCCCGGCATCGTTGCCTGTTTGGCGGAACCGCTCCAAGTCTCCCGCATGGATTGTCCCTTTTCAAGAGAACGTTCACATTGTGGTCAAACGTTTTTTCAGCGAAGAAGGATCCGGCTCGGATTCGGGACGCGCGATCCGTTGGCCGGATACTTGGTTCTGCAATCCCGCGGTCTTTACCGGGATATGAAAAAAGCTTCCCTTCGGAAGCTTTTTGATGGAGCGGACAACGGGACTCGAACCCGCGGTCTCAACCTTGGCAAGGTTGCGCTTTACCAACTAAGCTATGTCCGCAAGTGTTTTCCACCGTGGTGGGCAACGAGTAGAAAATATACATGAAGCATGCCG
Source organism: Bifidobacterium intestinale (assembly GCF_023656765.1). Lineage (NCBI taxonomy): Bacteria > Bacillati > Actinomycetota > Actinomycetes > Bifidobacteriales > Bifidobacteriaceae > Bifidobacterium > Bifidobacterium intestinale. The sequence continues at coordinate 243,847 of NZ_JAMOKR010000001.1, forward strand.
ACTCTGCAAATTACGGCGTGTCGCGCTATTTTCCAACGATAAAGCCGATATTGCGTCATGGTCCGAGGAGCCGGCGCCAACGATGCGGCCGGCATCCCGACCGACTTCGCCCCCCAGTGCGTCCTGCTGCCGAATGCCTTGCCGTTCCGCCATCTGCGCCCCATCGCTCTTCGCATTATGGCAGGCACCCATTATCCAACCGCGGCGGATAAGGCAGATGGCGTCGGGAAAAGCCGAACGTAAGCTGTTGACGCGGATCGAAGGCGACTAGGCGTCCCACTGGCAACGGGCGAGATCGACGCGCAGTCCGGAAGCCCCGGCGTTCGAGTCTTTCATCTCGCCCGACTCGCTGAGTTCGGACATGCCTTTCGGGAGTATGAAGGCAACGCCTTCCTCTTCGAGCAGAAGCCGCTGTCTTTCCGGACCGCCGAACGCGAATCCGGGTGCCAACGAACCGTCTCGAAACACCACACGATGACACGGAATCACGCCCGGTTCAGGGTTCGAATGCAGGGCATAGCCGACGAAACGCGCGTTGCGCGGCGCTCCAGCCAAAACCGCAACCTGCCCATAGGTGGCGACTTTGCCCTTTGGAATGCGCCGCACCACCTCATAAACACGCTTATTGAACAGCCCTTTCTCCATCATCGCCCCTTTCCTGGTCGATAAATCCACCATGACTGACCTTACTATGCCCATTATGGTCTTGTTTTTCATGATGGAAGAGGCATGATGAACGTTCCGGTCATTTATGGTTGCGGGCGTTCGGTATGATGTTCGATTGGCGTTTGGCTTTATGAAAACGATGGGCAGGCCGTTATGTGCGGCACGGCCAGTTTGGAACGACAGTAACGAAAGTGCAGAGGTGTTGAGGCATGGCAATTGAAGCGCAGGAGCTTGAGATTCAGATCGGCGCGCGCACGTTGCTGCATCCCACGAATTTCCACGTCGCCAAGGGCGACAAGATCGGTCTGGTCGGACGTAACGGTGCCGGCAAGACCACGCTCACCCGCGTGATCACCGGCGACATGCTGCCCACCGCCGGCAAAGTGCGTGTATCGGGCAAGCTCGGCTATCTGCCACAGGACACGCATGCCGCCGATCCGGAACAGACCGCGCTCGACCGCATGATGAGCGCGCGAGACATCGCATCGATCATCAGTCGTATCCGCAAGGCCGAAAAGGAGATGACCGATCCGGATCCGGACGTCATGACCCGCGCGATGAACCGTTACGACAAGGCCATGCAGGATTTCGAAAAGGCCGGCGGCTATGCGGCGCAATCCGAGGCGACCGCGATGGCCGCAAGCCTCGGTCTGCCGCAGGAGGTCATGGGCCAGCAATTGGGCACGCTTTCCGGCGGCCAGCGTCGTCGTATCGAACTGGCCCGCATCCTGTTCTCCGACGCGGACACGCTGATCCTCGACGAGCCGACCAACCATTTGGACGCCGACTCCATCGAATGGTTGCGCGGCTACCTGAAGAAATACGAGGGTGGATTCCTGGTCATCTCCCACTCCACCGAACTGCTCGACGAAGTGGTCAACAAGGTCTGGCATCTGGACGCGCAGCTCGGCCAGATCGACATGTATTCCCTCGGTTGGAAAGCCTACCTGCACCAGCGTGCTGTGGACGAGGAACGTCGCCGTCGCGAACGTGAAGTGGCAGAGAAGAAGGCGGAACGCCTCATGCAGCAGGGTATCCGCTTGCATGCGAAGGCAACCAAGGCCGTGGCCGCGCAGAACATGATGCGTCGTGCGGAGAAACTTCTCGAGAACACATCCGAGGCACAAAAGCAGGAGAAAGTGGCGGATATTCGGTTCCCGGAGCCGGCTCCGTGCGGTCGCACGCCGATCATGGCGAAGGACGTTTCGAAAGCGTATGGTTCGAACATCGTGTTCGCCGGCGTGAACTTGGCCATTGATAAGGGTTCGCGTGTGGTGATTTTGGGATACAACGGTGCTGGTAAGACCACCACCCTTCGTCTGCTCGCGCATTTGGAAGAGCCGGACACCGGTTCCGTGGATTACGGTCACGGCTGTAAGATCGGCTATTTTGCACAGGAACATGACACGCTTGATTTGAACGCCACGGTACTCGAAAACCTCATTCACGTGGCCCCGGAACTGAACGATACGCAGGCGCGTTCGATTCTTGGCTCGTTCCTGTTTTCGGGCGATGATGCGTTGAAGCCGGCCCGTGTGCTTTCCGGTGGTGAAAAGACCCGCTTGGCGTTGGCGACATTGGTGACGAGCCGTGCGAACGTGCTGCTGCTTGACGAACCGACCAACAATCTTGATCCGGCTTCACGCGATGAGATCCTCAAGGCCATCGCCAAGTATGAAGGCGCCATTGTGCTCGTCACCCACGATGAGGGTGCGGTGCAGGCATTGAACCCTGAACGTGTGCTGCTCATGCCTGACGGCGACGAAGACCTATGGAACGACTCCTATCTGGAACTGGTCGCCGAAGAGTAAACCGAGTAATTCGAGTTTTATTGGGATTGAAAATGCCGGACGCGAGAAACGTCCGGCATTTTCTTTTCGCATGCGCTTCACAAGTATTCGACGATCCACAAACTTGCCTTGGGACCTGCGAACAATCCATGGCTTGCAAGCGGTCCCGACTCATGAATCGCATGTTGATTGCCAATTGTCGGCTTGAGCCGATTTGTTTGTCTGGAAGTCGCCATGCCAATCGTCTGAATCATTTTCGGATTTCGCCACGCATCCCCTAGCCTCCGCGCTCCTCTTGCGAAGGCAACGCGCGGAACAGGCCAGAGGGACGCGACCTGTGCACAAGCCTTCATCGGCTTCGATTGGTGAGCGGCTCCCAAGGTTCAAGCTCAACCGGCTGATCGGCCAGTATTTCGCGCGTGGCCTCGTCAAGATACTCTTTGCGAATGATCAGTTCGGTAACATAACGGTCGAACCAAGCATCGGACGCCACATAATAGCCATCCTGACCATTATCCTTACCCCAACTGTTCTCCACCTTCCAACGATTCGGGCGACCATCCTCATCTAAATTCACGCCGGTCAAAGTCATGGCATGATTGCTTGGGCAATCGCCATACTCCAACCCCCTAGCCTTGTCGAACGTGAATTCCGTACCGAAAAGCTGGTCAACGCGCACGGTATCGCAATCAAAGAAGCCATCGCCACGCAGCGAAAACTGCATGCAATCACAAGCGAACCAAATCGGATGACCACCACTGATCTGATCCACGGCAGCCTTCTTGAACACGTCAAGAGGCACGTTCACGAACTCCATATCACCCGCCTCAGCCACATTGGCCGAAAAACGAATACGATACCGCTTGCCAAACGGACGGCTTTCCACCGGCACATTGCACAACGTAACCAGATCGTTCACGTCCACCGGCACGTACTTCTTGTAAAACTCCATCGGAGTGATGCCGAACTCACGAATCTGCGGACGCTCATCCTTACCGGTCTTCGCAGCCTTTTCAGACGAACCATCCCCCGCGGTTTTCTTCTTGGCATCATCCTTGTCATCGCTCATACGCGCAAGAAAATCAAAACGCTCCGGAGGCTCCCCCAACGCGATCGCGCACATGCGATACACCGTGGCCATATCCTCATTCTTCAACGCACGCAATTCATCCAACGACGTTCCAGCCGTATGACGGTCACGCAAATCGGATGCGAACTCACGCAGCTTCGTATTCAAATACTGCTTGAACGCATCCGAATTTCTCGAATTAGCCGACTCCGGATAGGCGCTCTTCGGCACCAAACCATACTTGTTCACCAAATCGGCGAACATCTGCCACCAACCACCATCATCGGCCGGACCATAATTAATCGCCTCGAACACACGACTATCCAACGGCTCATCCAACGTGGCAAGCACATTCTCCAAATACGTGTTCGACTTCTCCATCGCATCCCAGAAAAACAGGTAGGTTTCCGAAAACTCGAAGTCCTCCAAATTCCAACGATGCATCAACTCATAACGCAACGTATTAAGCGCCGCAAACATCCAACAACGTCCCGAACTACGCTGATTGGTGATACTCCCCTGCTTCAGTTCAATGGAGAAATCATTCTGCAGTACGCGCTCGCCCTTGTAGTCGGTAGCTGCGGCAAGTACGCCGGACGATACTGCCGCATTGGCGGCCACCAGATTGGCTCGGTCAGCGTTGAAGTCCACGGAATACTGTTTGAGCAGCGCTGGGTCGAGTGCTTTGACATCACTCATGGTTCATGGTCCTTTCGATGTGTTTGATTTCGGATTCTATGCCGCGTAAACGGCAACGCAGGTCGGATTCCACGTCCACGCCGTCGCGTTGCGCCTTGCGTATGATGGCGATGATTTCGTCGGCATAAGGATGGCTGACATCATGCTGTTCGTCCGTCCGTTCTGCGTTTGGATTGAATGCGGTTTCGAGCTGGTCACGATACTGCGATTTGTGCACTCTCGATACGATTTTCGTGGCACGTGGCAGTGCGCCTTGTGCGTGGGAGATGCCTTCGAGCACGGACTTGCGATGCTTCTCTTTCTGCTTCATCGCTTCCCACAGTTTCAGCGTATCTTGTGCGCTTTCCGGTGCCGGTACGGAATCGTCGGCAGCATCGTCTGTTTGGAAGACGTGCGGATGGCGGGTGATGAGCTTGTTGACGAGACGATTGCACACTTCATCGATATTGAACGGATCCTGCGCATCCACGGCACATACTTGCGCTTGGAAGACGGATTGTAGCAGCATGTCGCCGAGCTCCTCGCGCATATTGTCTCGATCGTTCGTTTCCACGGCGTCGATGTATTCGTAGGTTTCTTCCAACAGTGGTTTAAGCAGGCTTGTATTGGTTTGTTCGCCGTCCCAAGGGCATCCGCCTGGTTCGTGCAGAATGCGTACGACTTGCTTGACACGGTCTAACGCGCTAGGTGCATCGCGTACAGGGTCAAGTTTCGAACAATGCTCGAATCCTTCGGGCAACTGGTAATCATCATGTGCAGCTTCAGTCATGCCACCGATTGTTCTCGCATGTGCCGACCATGCAGCTGCAGCCGACAGCGGGCAGATTCCTCCAGTCGGTGGAGGAATCGGTACGTTCACGGTCGCCGAGGAGCCCAACGACAGGCCACGGATCGGATGCCGGAGAAGATACGTGCGCACAAGCTCAAGGAGACACCTAATAAGAAAGCGTGCGAAAAGGAGGAGCTGGCACTCCGAATTCGTCGGAATGCCAGCTCCTCATGAAAAGCCCGTATCGTCGTTTCGCCCTCTACGGTTCATGACCGTAGGCGCATTGCACGCCGCTACGAAACGATTTTGTGGTCGGTGCGGTAAAGGTCGGGCTCTACGTAGATTTCGAAACGGAACCATGGCAGTGCGGCACGCACGCTTCGTTCGATCTTGTTCACGGTCTCAACGTCGTAGTCGCGGTCGAGCTTGCTGGTCTGCACTTTGACGCACAACAAAATATCGTCTTCGGACATGTGCACGGTCTGCATATTCAGCAACCGCTCCACACCAGACGTCGAAATAACGGCCTGCTCAATCTTCTTTCGAGTATCCGAATCGACGGCCTCGCCAATCAGCAACGAACCCGATTTGAACATCAGCAGCAGCGATCCAGTAATCAACACAAGACCAACCATCAAACCGCCGAGCGCATCAAATATCTCATTATCGAGCAGAATCGCAAGACCGATGCCCGCCCCTGCGAATGCCAAACCGATCAGAGCAAGCGTATCTTCCATGATGACGGACGCGAGCTCCGCCGACTTGGTGCGTCTCCAGAAACGGAACACACCCATATGGGCCACACCCGTGCGCTCCATACGCTCGTTGGCTTCTTTGATGCTTTGATGCAGGCCGTAGCCTTCCAGACAAGCGCTGATAACCACCACGATGAACGCCACCAGCAGTTCCATCTGGTTGACGTCACGCAAAGCGGGATTTTCGGCAATGGCGAACAGTTTCTTCACCGCCTCGGAAGTGGAGAAGAAACCGCCGACGAAGAACAGTAGCGTCGCCACTACGAACGAGGCGAGATATTTGGCGCGATACAGGCCGAACGGGTGATCACCGTCCGTTTTGTGCTTGGAGAAACGCCCGCCTGCCATGAGCACGATTTCGTTGGAGCAGTCGGCGATGGAATGCACCGATTCGGAAAGCATTGCGGACGATCCGGTGAAGAACGCCGCGGCGAGTTTGGCGATGGCCACGCCGATATTGGCTCCAAGTGCCGCTTTTACGGCCGCTCCTTGATGCTCTGCCTCTTGTTGACGAATGTCGTTCGTATTGTTCGCGCTACTGTCGTTGGAATCTTGCGATTCGTTCATTGCCTTTCCATTTCTTTCTGGGGTTAATACAAGACATGTTCAATCATACATAGGGCGTTGCCATAGGGTGCCATTGGGATTGATACGTTCGCAGATTCAGCGGAAAATCACTTTCTTGCACAGCGGATATCCCCATGCGAACTGGCATGCCATGGTCATGAACTTCACCAACACCGCGTTCCATCCGAATGCGGAAGGCAGCCATGCCAGCATGGTGGAACCAAACAAGTAATTCCAAATCCACAGCAGAATGAACAATGCCACACTGCGTCCGAAATTGCTGGACGATTTGAACGTGACATTGCGGTTCATCAGAAAGTTATACGAAGCCGATAGCGTGATGGCCACGCCGTTCGCGACAGAAGACGGCACGGTAGCAGATGCAATAGGATGAACGATCCGAATTCCACAATGGTTTGCGTTGCGGAAACCAGCAGATACTTGCCTAAGGTTTTTGGCTTTTTCGTTTTGCCCCGTACCGTCGATTCGTCTGGCCCGTTTGCCTCATTCCGTTTGATGCCGCCCATACATATAACCTCTTGCTTTGATTTGATGGAGAACACTATAACGTCCCGTCTCACATTCTCGTCTTTTTGATGCATTGCTTCGGGAAACTGACTAATCTTCGTTAGGTATTTTTAACTGTCAGCAAAAGGAGCATCCAATGACGTATTCCCAGAACGCGCCGTTCCGCGCCGACGTGGTCGGCTCATACCTACGTCCGGCAGAGCTCAAGAAGGCCCGCGCCGATTTCGCAGCAGGCAAGATTGACAAGGCCGCCCTCAAGGCCGTGGAAGATAAGGCCATTATCGAACTGGTCGCCAAGCAGAAGGCTGCCGGCCTGCATGTCATCACCGACGGTGAGTTCCGTCGTGGCTGGTGGCATCTCGACTGTATGTGGGGCTTCGCCGGCGTGGAAAAGGTGTCGATGGACAAAGGCTATTTCTTCCACGATGAGGAGACCCGCGCCGAATCCGCACGCCTGACTGGCAAGATCGCGTTCGACCAGAATCACCCGTTCATCGAGCATTTCAAGTTCATCAAGCAGTTCGAAGACGACACTGTCGTCTCACGCCAGACCGTTCCGGCCCCGGCACAGCTGTATGCGGAGCTGTTCCGCCCGGAAAACATCGCTTCCGTGCACGAGTTCTACGGCGACACCCAGAAGGATTACGACGAGCTTGCCGATGACACCGCCAAGGCCTTCCATGGTCTGATCATGGCGCTGTATGAGGCCGGTTGCCGCAACGTTCAGCTGGACGACTGCACGTGGGGCATGTTCTGTGATCCGAACTTCAACCAGCATTACACCGCCGACGAGTTCGCCGCCATGCAGGAACAGTATGCCGCCATGAACAATGCCGCCATCGAGGATCTGCCGGAGGATCTGGTAATCACCACGCACGACTGCCGTGGCAATTACCACTCCACGTGGGCTTCCGCCGGCGGATACGCCACTGTGGCCGACGTGCTTTTCGGCAAGGAAAACGTCGCCGCCTACTACTTGGAGTTCGATGACGACCGTTCCGGTGACTTCGAACCGCTCGCCAAGGTTTCCAGCGACAAGCAGGTCGTGCTCGGCCTGATTACCTCCAAAAAGCCGGAACTTGAAGATCCGGAAACGATCAAGGCCCGCATTGCCGAAGCGGCCCAGTATGTGCCGCTCGACCGTCTGTGCCTGTCCACCCAGTGCGGTTTCGCCTCCACTGAGGAAGGCAACAAGCTCACCGAGGAACAGCAGTGGGCTAAGATCGCGCTCGTACAGTCCATCGCCAAGGATGTGTGGGGCGAGTGACGCCCGCACACGAGTAGCAATATACATAGAGGGACCGTTTGCCAATCTAATCATGACTGGCAAACGGTCCCTTCCATATCGGAGCGAGCATCAAGCAAGGATCGAAGCAAGCTATCCAGGCATCGGTTGATGTAAAACCTTACTGCAATCAGCCCTGCATCTGATTCGCGGCATCATTAATGCAACGAATCGCATTCAGCGTACGCGGATACCCGATATACGGCATGCACTGCGAAATGACGGCAATCAGAAAAGCCTTCTCATTGCCGATGTCCATATTGGCCTTCGCATGAGACGTCAGCTGCGGCTCGCAACCGCCCTGCGCGGCAAGGAAGCACAACGTGATTATCTCGCGTTCGCGATTGTTCAATCCTCCGCGCGTGTAATAGTCACCGAAGCAGTTGTCGGCAAGCCACTTGTTGATGTGTTGTGTCTCTTCGGGGCCGGATTGCGCGAATCCACGCATATGCTCGCCGAAGAGTTCGATCTGCTTGTCTTCGCCCGCCTTGGCGCGTGTTTCCGGCGTGGTGGTGCCTTGCGATTCGAGTGGTAGATGCACGTTGGCCGCGCCGAGGAAGTTGTTGAGCTTCTTCAGGAACGGCAGGGTTTTGCCGAAACCGCAGTAGGCGGTCGCCTGATACACCATTTCCTTGATGGCGATGGAGGACAGTCCAGTTTCGTAGGCCACCGGCAGCATCATTTCGAAAGCGTCCAGTCCCTGAACTCCTACCAGCACGGCGAGGATGGCCAGAGAACGGGTTTTGTCATCCAGATCAGGATGGTTCGCTCCCGGTTCGTTCACCACTTCGTCATAAGCGAAATTCGAGAAGAATTCGATGAATTCCGGATCGGTTTGTGACAACGTCCTGTCATTATTCCAAAACGAATTCATCCGTTTATGCAGCTCTTCGAACAAGACTTGCTTCCTTTCGTTTGATTTGCGCTTATTCTATCGTCGGCATGTTGCTCAGACTTCGCTGATGCGCAGCAGCGACTTTACGGTTCGGCGCTCGTCCATGGCCGCGTACGCTTCCTGAATATCGTCGAGCGTGTATTCGGAGGTGTAGACGATGCCCGGATTGATGTTGCCGTCGAGCACTTCCTTGAGCAGTCGATGCATATCGTACGTGCGCACTGGTGCCGGACCGCCGCGCAGACCGACGTTGCGGTAGAACAGTCCCGGAATGTCGGCTTCCACACCGTGCGGCAGGCCGACGCGGCCGACCACTGCGCCTGCTCGCGCCACCTTCATGGCGGTGTCGTTCGACAGCGCGGATCCCACGCATTCAAGCACTGCGTCGGCACCGTAGCCGTCGGTCATTCCCAGCACCTTGTCCACGGCCTCGTCGCCACGTTCCTCCACGAAATCGGTGGCGCCGAATTCGCGTGCGATACGCTGGCGGTCAGCATGGCGGCTCATGGAAATGATGCGCGTGGCGCCCATCAGCTTGGCGGACAGCACGCCGCACAGGCCGACCGCACCGTCGCCGAACACGACCGCGGTGTCCCCCAGCTTGATTTCGGCGGAAGCGGCCGCATGATAACCGGTCGACATCACGTCAGAGAGGGTGAGCAGCGATGCGAGCATGTCGTCGGAGAAGCTCTTCGCGTCGCCCGGAACGACCACCAGCGTGCCATTAGCTTCTGGCACGCGCAGGTATTCCGCCTGACATCCCAGTCCCTCATCGCCGAAATATCCGCCATGGGGGCAGCTGGATTCGAAGCCGGCCTTGCATACCGGGCACTTGCCGCAGCTGAATGGGAACGGCACGATCACGAAATCGCCCGGCTTGGCCACGGTCACATCATCGCCGACCTGCTCGACCACGCCGATGGCTTCATGACCGGCCTGGGTGTTGGGTTCCTTGCTGCCGTCGCGGTAGAACCACAGGTCGGATCCGCATACGCATGCGCGTACCACGCGGATGATGGCGTCTCCCCCGTCGATGATGGTCGGTTCGGCATGTTCTTCGCATGCCATCTGCTTGACTCCCTTGAAGATCGCTGCCTTCATGAGTTGCTCCCTTGCTGTGTGTGAATTGAATTGAGGTAATGTCTGCGATGATGCTTCGGCTTATGCGTCAGCCTTGCTGTGAATCTGTTTTTTCACTGTTTCGATGACATCGTGGTTTTCTTCCAGAAGTCGTTGCGCTTCGTCGTCATGGCCTTCCGCCACGGCACGCCAATAGAGTGTTTTGAGGGAAACATAGGCTTGCTGCATGCGGATGCTTTCTGCTTTTGCGGCCAAACGCAATGTCTGCGCGTCCAGTAGCTCCATTTGCCTGCGCGCGCCTTCGGTTCCGTCGAAACGGTTTTTCAGATACTCGCGCATGGCTTCAAGCGGCATGCCGGTCGCAGACAAGCAGGAAATGGTGACCAGCGATTGAATGTCTTCGTCAGTGTAGGCACGATAGCCAGAACTTGGGTCGCGTGCTATCGGGTCAATGATGCCGATCTGCTCGTAGTAGCGCAAAGTGGATTCGGGAAGTCCGGAAATCATGGATGCCTCACGAATCGTATGCCATGTTGTGGTACTCATATCCTGCACTGTAAAAACTTAAAGTGCTTGAAGTCTACTTGGCGTGTCGCATGCTATCGGATAGCAAAAGAACCTGTAATCCTGGAAATTAGCTAAGTTGCGTCTGCAAAGAGTGACTGACGTGTTCATCGCAAGGAACATAGGACCATGCTGTTTTGGCCGACTGCCGTCTCACGACAAGAAGCTCTTATGCTGCTGAGTTTAATGAAATCGTGCTGATCAGGTGTGCTGGACTGGGCCGTACGCCTGGATTTGGCGTACTTGTAACGGTATTTTGAACACAGGGAGATCCATGATGCATGTTCGGCAAGCAGCATGTCGTATAATGCCTTTCGTCGTTCCTGCCCGAGCCGCGCAGGTCGAGGAACGGCCCACGGCGACTGCCGCGATCTCCGACTCACGGTGCGCGGCATCGACCAACGCAAGGATTCATTATCATTATGGCGAAGCCATTCTCTGAAATTCATAATACGGACGCGAAGCTGTCGAAGCAGGTAAGGCAGTCTTTGAAAATAACCCAAGGAACACGCAAGGCCCTCACATGGCGTGTGGTCGATATCGCGGTCGGCGCGGCAGTAGGCGTGATGTCGGGAGTGATGTTCTGGGTGTTCGACGGCCTCTCGTATGGTCTTTTTCCATTGCTGACTTTGATTCTTCCTGGTTCAGCGGCGCTGCTTCATGCTTTGTTCTACTTCCCCGCCACGCTGGGGTCTCTGATTGTGCGCAAGCCGGGAGCTTCGGCCTATGTGCTTTTAGTCGCATCGTTCGTCGAGGTGGTGCTCGGCACGAAATACAGCGTGAGCCTGATTGTGATCGCGTTGGTGCAGGCGGCAGCCGCGGAAGCGGTATTCGCGTTGTTCCGCTACCGTCGTTGGACGCTCGGCGTCACCATTCTGTCTGCTTTGTCGGTTGGAATCGTCTACAACTTCTATCTGCTGTTCTTCTACTATCAGGCATTCTCGTTCTTCAGCCCGCGAGGCATCATCGGCACCATTTGCGAGCTGCTCAGCGCGGTGGCATTCGCCGGTTTCGGCTCCTGGGGAATGTATTGCGCTTTACGCAAGTCAGGTGTTCTGTCGCGATTCGCTTCCTCGCGTAAGGAACATAACGAGGAAAACGTTTGAAAGCATTCCTCGACCATTTTTAAATTATTTTTCCAAATAAATCTCATTAGTTTTACTGATCAAAAGGGCACAACGCCGGTTGCGACGTTGTGCCCTTTTATACTGTCCGCAGTGCGATCACTGCGGAATCTTCGGAACTGGAATCTTCGAACTCGAAATTCTCGGAATCAATCGGCAGTGATCAGTTCGCTCGAATCCATGTCGAAATCAGACATGGCAAACGAGCGGATCGCCGGATCCTCATACGTGTTCATGTAATACGTGTTGGTCTTTCCGGAATAACCGCTGGTGAACAGCGTGCGCTCGAACTGGCCGTTGCTCATCCTAGCGCAGCCGTCGACCATCTGCACGGAGGCCAGTGTATGGAACAAGCGTGCCACATTGGCGGACTCGTTGTTCTGCTGCGGATAGTGCGTATTGGTGTAGGCGACGCGCACGAAACGCGACGGTGAGCTCACGTCACCGGGAATGCCGTGCATGCTTACGCCGGCGCCCCATGCGCTCAGTTCCGCCTTGCCCCAAGTGGTCGGCTCCGCCATGTCGTTGCTCACGCACATGTAGTTGCGCAGGTTTTCCATATGGAAGTCGAAGGTAGGCTGGTTGGTGAGCACGTCTACATCGTCATGATGAACGTGCATGCCGTCGGACATCTGCTCGACGACGATGCTTCGGGTGCCGTCACCAATGAACCAGTGCAGCAGGGACTCCTGCTGGCCGGGCACGACCTGCGAAACGAGCGTCACGTTCTTCAACGCTTCTTCGACTTCGTCGACACTGTCGAAATTGCGCGCCACCCACAGCGGGAATTCGAAGGTGGCGACGTTTTCGGTTCCTTCGACTGGCTCGTGCGCAAAGGAGGCGTATCCGGGGAAGTTCAGTCCGGCAATGGCCAGGCCATGCTCGTTGGCGCAGTCGAAATACATGGGGCGGTCGGCCATGACCACGCCCACGCCGATCACCGCATTCGGTTCGCTCTTGCCTTCGGCCCCATACACATAGTCGTACTTGTAGCCTCGCGGAGTGACCAGAATGGTCTCGCCGTAGGAGAAGCTCCAGTCGAGATTACGGCCGAAATACATGTTTCCCTCATCGTCGGAGAAACGAACACCAGTGCACATATGGACTCCCTTCCATGATTTGCCGTGTTTTTCTTGCTTGCGTGTTCATGGTAAACGCCGCTTGCTGGGAAAATCTTAAGTTTTGCCCGTGGAGGAACCTGCTTTGGCTACCTCATCCATAGTATCGTTCTCCTCAATCATGAATTTCGTGTAAAACGTGCCTGCCGCAATATCCGGGTTATTGGCCAAAAGTTCCTATAAGCCGAGAACCTCGGCATCTTCGTTGATTCCTCGAATATGACGATGAATATGACAAAAGCCCTTGGTTTCCAAGGGCTTTCATATGGCTCCTGCGACTGGGCTTGAACCAGTGACCGTCCGATTAACAGTCGGATGCTCTGCCAACTGAGCTACGCAGGAATGCGCTGTGCACAAGACAAAAATGCTACACCAAAACTTGTGGATTGCAAATCTTCAGCGTGTCACATGCGTGTTTCGGCTTGCAAAACGTTTCCATTCGATGCTTTCAGTCCAATCTCACATGGAGATCTTCGTTAATGGCATAGCCGAATCGATTGCGAAATCAGGGCTTGACGGGGCCACTCCAGCCTCTACCAGATTGACTCCCAGCATGGCCACCATGGCGCCATTGTCGGTGCACAGTTTAAGCTGCGGCACGCGTACCTCGACACCATATTCCGCTCCAACCTCCAACAGTTTGGCGCGAAGCTGCGAATTCGCGGAGAAGCCGCCTCCCACAATCAACGTCTTCGAATCGTACTGCTCACAGCCGCGCATCGCCTTCTTGGCGAGCACGGTCGCCACGGAATCCGCCAACGACGCGCACACGTCATCCACGGGAATCTCATTGCCTTGCGCCTGCTGTTCCTCGATCCAACGCGCGACGGCCGTCTTCACGCCGGAGAAGCTGAAATCGTACGGATGCTGCTGGCCCGCTTTGCCTTGGGTGAGTCCTTGCGGCACCTTGATGGCGTGCGGGTCACCCAATTGCGCATGACGGTCGATATGAGGACCGCCCGGATATGGGAAGCCCAGCAGGCGGGCGACCTTGTCGAAGCATTCGCCGGCCGCATCATCAAGCGTTGTACCGACCACGTCGATATGGCGTGCGACATCCTCGACATGCAGCAGAGACGTGTGCCCGCCGGAAACGATCAACGCGAGCGTGTCTTTGGGGAACGGACCGAACTGCAGTTGCGTGACTGCGATATGCCCAATCACATGGTTGATGCCGTAAATCGGCTTGTTCGCCGCCCAGGCAAGCGATTTCGCACCGGACACGCCAACGGCGAGGCAGCCAGCAAGGCCGGGACCCGCGGACACGGCGATCGCATCGACGTCAGACAATGTCATGTTCGCGTCAGCCAACGCCTTGGAAACGCATGGCACGAACGCTTCGGCGTGGGCGCGTGACGCGATTTCAGGAATCACACCTCCGTAACGTGCGTGTTCATCCATGGAGGACGCGACGACGTTGGAGATCAGGGTGCGCCCCTGCACTACCGCGGCCGCGGTCTCGTCGCAGGTGGATTCGATGCCGAGTACGATTGGTTCGTTCATTGCTACTCCGTTTGCTGCTTTGCTTGCTGTTCCGTTTGGTTGTTCTGCTTATTGTTCCGCTGCTGCGAAGCCGACGATCCTTGGCTCAAGATCAAGGCTCATGGTGTATGCGTCGATGCCTTCGGGTTGGTAGTAGCGTTTGCGCAAGCCCATTCTGGCAAAACCGAACCGTTCATACAGTGCCAAGGCAGGAATATTGTCGATGCGCACTTCAAGCAACATGCGTTGCGCCCCCTGCTCGCGCGCCCGCGCAATCAACGCTTCCATCAATGAAGCCGCGATTCCCCGCCGCTGGAACTGCTTGCCGACGCCGATCGTCATGATTTCCGCATCATCACCGTCATACCAGAAACCGGCATAGCCGCGCACGACGGGCTGCTTCGCAGCGAAACCATCTGCACCCGGCCTATCTGCGGCCGCGCAATCCACAATACCGAAATCATCAATATCGAACAGATACGTGCGTGCCGGCGCGTGGAATTCCTGACGGATTGACTGCTCGCTCCACGCTCCCCTGCCGAACAGGTCCGCTTCCAAAGCGGCCATCTGCGGCACAACGATTTCCTCGTCGATATTCATATGGTCAACGATCATGGGCCTGCCGTCACTCCGTACGTTCCGCACCGGCATGGTTGAGCACATGCTTCAACGGGTTCGGCACCGACACGTCCGGCCTGCGCAGATACAACGGTTCGATCGGCTCCAGATTCGCCAAAGCCTGTTGCGAAGTGGCGAAGGCCGCGAAACGTTCCAGTCCGGATGCACCCTCGTCGAGCAGCGCATGGTCGCTCACCATGCCGCCTTCGGGAAGACTTGCCCACGATTGCGCGTATTTCGCCGCTCCATGGCCGATGACATCGACCACATATTCCACGTTTGTATCTGACTGGCGAAGCTGTTCCAGTACCTCGTTGACGCGTCTTGCGATTGATTCGGGATAGTCGATATCCATGTCGATCAGGGTTTTCACATAGCCGCTTTCAACGTTTGCGTCACGGTCTTCGCCTGCGCTGCCGCCGACCTCATAGCCGTTGCCGTCCAGCAATGTGAAATACAGCTGCTTGCGTCGCGCATCGTTCACGGCGAGCGTCAGATGATGGCGGCCGTCACGCTCCGCGTCGCGCACAAGCACCTGCGGGGAAAGCACATTCTGCCCGATAAGCTGCGCACCGGTGGCGAAGGCGAGCGCTTTGGCTGCGACGATTCCTGCGCGTAGTCCGGTGAAGGGTGCTGGTCCGACGCCGACGATGATGCGGTCGATGTTTTTCGGTGTGAGGCCGGCTTGTTCCACGGTTGCGGCGATGTTCGCCTGTAGTTTTTCGACGTGGGTGCGTGAGTCGGTTTCGATGATGGGGTCGTGTCCGACCATGCCGACGGTTGAGCCGTATGAAGTGTCGATCACCAGTGTCTGCATTTTGTGGAAACTCCTTATGCCAAGCTGGGAACTACTGTACAACCGATGCTGGAATCGTGGTTGCTGGCTGTGTTTTAGAGGATTTTAGCGGATGTTGCGTGTGATGTTGAAGGTTTGCCAGGATTTGCCGACGGGAATGAAGGTTACGGTGCGTACGCCGTTGCTGGTGAGTTCGTTGCTGGCCGTATTGGTCGTTGTGTCTGTGCCGTCGGTGTTGAGTGGCCGGTCGATGTGGATTTCGAGGCGTTCCGGTGCGAGTGCGGCAGCCATTTGTTCGCCCCATTCCATGAGGATGATGGTGTTGTCGCTGGGGTCTTCGAGTTCTTCGTCGAGTCCGAGTGATTCGAGTTCGTCGAGTAGTCGTTCGACGGCGTTTTGGCCTGGGGCGTAGACGTTGCCGCCGAGTCGGTAGGCGTCGACGTGTATGAGGTGGGCGGAGTTGCCGTTGGGGAATTGGCCTTCGAGTTCGCGCGCGATGGTGAAGGTTGGTGAGACGATGGGTTCGCTGATGTTGAGTCCTGCGCCGAAGCCTTGTGCGAAGGTGGTTTTTCCTGCGCCGAGTGGCCCGGAGAGGAGTATGATGTCTCCTCCGCGGGTGAGGCGTGCGACGTGTTTGCCGAGTTCGCGCATGGCTTCGCCGGTTGCCGCTTCGATGGTGACGGTTTTGGTGGTGTCGCTGGTTGCGTTGGTGATGCTGGTGGTGGCCTCGCTCATGTTAGTTGGTTCGTCCTTTGTTGCTGATCAGTTCGATGGATCGTTCCAGCGCGTAGACCGGGTCCGATCCGTTGGTTTTGCTTTGTTCGTCGGCCCATGCGAGCATTTGGATGCATCGGCTCATGCCGTCGGATGTCCATCCGGGAAGCTGCCTGGTGGCGTTTTTCAGCACCCATGAATTGGTTTTCGCTTCCGCCTCGCTGATGGTGCCGGAGCGTACGGCTGACGCCTTGGCCATGGTGCGTAGTTTCATGGCGAGCGCTCCGATGAGTGCGATTGG
Source organism: Bifidobacterium intestinale (assembly GCF_023656765.1). Classification (NCBI taxonomy): domain Bacteria; kingdom Bacillati; phylum Actinomycetota; class Actinomycetes; order Bifidobacteriales; family Bifidobacteriaceae; genus Bifidobacterium; species Bifidobacterium intestinale. The sequence goes on from NZ_JAMOKR010000001.1 coordinate 260,667, forward strand.
CGCGGTGCCTTGTTCGACCGAGGCGCGCATGGCGATGATGGCGTCGGCTGTCCGCCCGGAGAGTGCGAGGTCTGCCACGCGGAAGCCGTCTACTTGGGGGTTGGCGGTGAGGTATTGGTTGACGCGTTCCAATGTTATGGGATTGTCGTCGAAGTCGAAGCAGAGTTGGCTTGCCATGGCTGCGAGTTCGCCGGTTTTGTCGCCGAGCACGGCTACGAGTTGTTGTGCGGCCATGGGTTCGATGCGTCGGTTGCGTCGCTCGAAGCATTGTATGGTGAAGTTGAGTTTCGCTTCGGCTTTTTTGAGGTCTGCAACGGTTTCTTTGACGGCTCCGGCTTTGGTGAGTTGGTCGATGAGTCGTTTGCCTTTGATGCCGCCTTCATGCTGGCAGATGACGATGCTGGTTTCGGTTGGATTGTTGACGGCTTGCTTGCAGTAGGAGACCATGGTTTCGCCGAGTTTGTCGTCGGCGTTTTGCAGGTTGGATACGATGACGATTGACTGTTCGGAGAGCAGTGATGGGCTTACCGCTTCGTCGAAGGCGTAATGGTCGGCGTTGGTTGCATCGAGTTCGATAGTTTCCGCGTCGGGATGTTTGCGTTGCGCTTGGTGGCGCAGGTCGCGTACGGCTTGCTCGTTGAGGTACGGGTCGCCTCCATAGATGAGGTGGAAGGTCGCTGCGGATGGTTTCGGCATAGTATTCAATCTCGCTGTATCGGTGGACAAGATTCATTTGTTCCATTTCATGGTTTTGAGCGTGTTGTGGGTTCGTTCGCCCCATGCTTTTACGCGTTCGACGGGATTGTGTATGAGTCGTCGGCCTGGCAGGTCTGGTTCTGGTGTTGCGATGCGGAAGAAGAGTGTGCCGGCGAGTCGTGCGACCATGTATCCGACGGCTTCGACGAGGATGATCAGCAGAGCGCCGCCCGCGCCTCCGGTCCATGGAATGGTGGCTTGCTCTCCCGATCCGAGGTTGAGGGCCATGAGTTCCATGACGGCGGTACCCCAGGACGCCAGGTTGGCGAACATGGATCCCATGTTTGGCAGTATCCATGAGATGGCGAGGCTGGCGAGTCCAGCAAGTGTGGAAAAGCCCACGAAGGGTGCGACGACCAGATTGGCCGGAATGGAGTAGACGGGCAGTTCCGGTTCGATGAGCACTTGGATCGGCAGGGTGAACAATTGCGCGGCTATGGTCATGGCCATGGTCTGTGCGATGAACGCCGGCATGATCGGCGTGAGCCATGCGCTTAACGGCCCTGCGAACAGTACGATGCCAAGCACGGCCGCGCATGATAGTGCGAATCCGAAACTGCGTGACATGTGCGGATTGACCATGAGCATGCCCAAAGTGGTCCAGTTGAGGGCGGTCAAAGCCTGTGTTCTTCGCCCGAGGAACAGGAAGCCCGCTCCGGCCAAGCCCATCAGCAGGGCTCGTGACACCGAATCGGAGGGGAACACGCACATCGACAGCATGATGTATGACATGCCGATGGCGATGGCCGTGACGCGTCTCGGCAATAGGAAAAACGAACAGGTGGTACGTATCAGAGTGGCGATAACCGCGAGATGCCCGCCGCTGACCGCCATCAGATGCAGTATGCCCGAACGTTGGAAGGCGTCTTCAAGCAGATTGGCGTATGTGGAATCAATGCCCGTGCCAGTCTTGCCATTGCCGCTGTCTGGTGGAATGTAATCCTGTCCGAGAATGCCTAATGTCAGTCCGGGAACAAGTACTTTTCCTTGGTCGGAAAGCCGTGACGTCTGTTCGAAGAACGCCTGCTGCATCATGTCGATCACGCGAAATGCGGGATTGGGTGCCCGTAGGCGTTCCACGGAGGCGATGTCCGTCAGCCATAGCGGCATGGCACCGTATTGCGACACTGCGAGCGTGCCCCGCATCCGGTATTCGCAGCCTTGTTTGAGTGTGCCGCAGTTCGGCCGGTCCGCATAGACGCGCACCCGCATCATGCTTGGCTGCGTGACCTGGCTTGCCGTGATCGTCGAAATCGTCGCATCGATCTGGCAATCGTTCGCACGCCTGTTCGAATTTACTGCGGGAGATGTCGTGTGCACCAGCGTGACAACGTCGCTTTCGCCATTTCTGGCCGCGTACGAGGCCGCATCCCTCCATTGCAATACGTCATAGGTCAACGCGGAAGACGCGCATGCCGTCGCCGCGACCACGCATACGATAATGCCGAAATGCCATGCCGCGACCACCCGCCGTATGCCGACCGGCAATCGCAGGATAGACGATCTCATGAACGGCAATCCCAACAATCCCAACAATGCCAGCAATGGCACAGTCAACACTAAAACGAGCGGCAGCATGCCGAGTCTGCCTTCCTGTTCGACGCAGTAGTCGAATCCCGCATGTGTGGCCAGACTCGCAGCCCACCCGCACAGGGCGGCCGGCAGCAGTCGCCAATCCCTGCTCCCCTGCTCCCTATCCCGCCATTCGAACGTGTTTCCTCTCATCGTGCGCACACTTGGTCTCGGAATTTCGTCAGCGTTTTCTCGCCGATGCCTTTGACTTCCAACAATTGGTCGACATTGTCGAAACGGCCGATCTGATTGCGGTAGTCGATGATGCGTTGCGCGGTCACCGGGCCTACGCCTTTCAAGGTTTGCAGTTCGTCGGATCCGGCGGTGTTGATGTTCAGCAGATCGTCAGCCGGATCGGAAGGTTCCGTCGGTTCGGATGTTGGCTCGTTCTGGTCGTTTTGCTCCATGGAAGGCTGCTGGTTTGGTGTTGTTGCCGTGGATGACGTCCCGTCTTTCATGATTTCGTTCGCCTGTGATTGTTCGGATTGCGTGATCTGCGTCTGTTGGAGCGCGCTGTAGTGGATGGCCTGTTGCACAAGCATGGTCAGGCTTGCGCACAGCGCGCACGACAGGGTGAGTATGGCGATGACCGCGTGGATGGGCTGAAAGACGAGTCGTGGACGATCACGTTTGGGCCCATCCTGTTCCGTCGACTTGTCGGCAGGTTTGACTCCGGCCAGCTCCCGCAATGAGGGTTTCGCAGGTTCCGACGTTTGTTCACGGGATATTTCAGTCGTTGCAGGTGCCACGATTGCCACAGATGGTTCGGAGGTTGCGGGAAGGGCATGTTCGCTGCGAACGTTTTGCCTGAGCGTGTTCTTTCCGTGTGTTTTGGGCACGCCAAGTCCACGCAGCCGCTGCGCGGCCTGCGATGTGGTATCGGCCTGCCTGTTCCGCCCGTTTGGCGGGGTAATAGTAATGCCCATGCATCCAAATTGGAGGATGCATGGGCATGCTGTCCAGTCGAAACGGCCCCTGTGGTCGGAGGATGCGAGTTATCCACATGTTCGGCGTGTCGCCTTATGCGGGAAAGGTTCACATCCGGTTGGATACCTTGTCAGCGGCCGTTAGTTCCGAAAGTTTTCCGAAACATCATTCCGCGGGAACGATGGACACGATCTTCGGAGCCTTGACGATGACCTTGCGCGGTTCCTTGCCGCCCAGACGGTCGGCGACGGCTTCCAACGCCATCTTCTCAAGGTCCTTCGGGTCGATGTCGGGCGAAACCTCAAGCTTAGCACGGACCTTGCCCTTGATCTGCACAACCGCGGTGACGGTGTCCTGTCCGACATAGCGTTCGTCGGCCTTCGGCCATTCGGCGTGCGCCAGCGACTCGCCGTGTCCGAGCTTGTTCCACAGTTCCTCGCAGATGTGCGGGGCGATCGGGGAAAGCATCAGGATCAGCGGTTCGACGGCTGCGCGCGGCACCTCGTCGAGGCTGGTCAAATGGTTGTTGAGCACGATGAGCTTGGCGATGGCCGTGTTCGGACGCATCGCTTCCATTTCCACGGTCACGTCGGCGATCGTGTTGTTCAACAGCTTCAGCGTCTTCGTGTCGAGTTCGCCATCGGTGACGCGCACTTCGCCGGTGTTCTCGTCGACGACGTTGCGCCACAGGCGCTGCAGGAAACGCATGGATCCGACCACGTTGCGCGTGTTCCACGGGCGGGATTCGGCCAGCGGGCCCATACCCATCTCGTACAGACGGAAAGTGTCGGCACCATAGTTCGCGTACATGTCGTCCGGCGTGATGATGTTCTTCAGGCTCTTGCCCATCTTGCCGAACTCACGGTTGGCGTGTTCGCCGTTCCAAGTGAAGGTCGGCTCGCCGTTGGCATCGGCCGGGCCTTCCACCACTTCGGCGGCTGGGACGTACTGGCCGCGGTCATCGGTGTAGGCGTACGCCTGGATCATGCCCTGGTTGAACAGCTTGTGGAACGGTTCCGCGGAATCGACGAAACCGAGGTCGAACAGCACCTTGTGCCAGAAACGGGAGTACAGCAAGTGCAACACGGCATGTTCCACACCACCGATGTACAGGTCCACGCCGCCGGACTTGCCGGCGGTTTCATTGTGGTTCGGTCCCATCCAATAGTCGAACTCGCTCTTCTCGACCATGTGTTCGGTATCGGTCGGGTCGAGGTAGCGCATGTAGTACCAGCAGGAGCCGGCCCAGTTCGGCATGGTGTTGGTGTCGCGATAGTAGGTCTTCTTGCCGTCGCCCAAGTCGAGTTCGACCTTCACCCAATCCTCATTGCGGCTCAGCGGAGCTTCAGGATTGGATTCGGCGTCTTCCGGATCGAAGGTCTTCGGACTGTAGTCCGGCACGTCTGGCAGGTTGATCGGCAGCTGGTCGTCCGGCAGCAGGTGCGGAGTGCCATCCTCGCCGTAGACGATCGGGAACGGTTCGCCCCAATAACGCTGGCGGCTGAACAGCCAGTCGCGCAGACGGTAGCTGACCGTGCCCTTGCCGACACCGGCCTCTTCCAGCCATGCGTTCACCTTGTCGATGGCCTCGTCCACGCGCAGGCCGTTGAGACTCAACGCGTCGCCCTTGGCGTGGGTGGCATCCACGGAGGAGTTGATGACAATGCCGTCGTGGGAGACGAACGGCGCCTTGCCTTCATAGTTGGCCAGATCGTCGCCGGATTCGGCCAGCGGCTGCACGGTGTAGATGACCGGCAGGCCGAACTTGACCGCGAAATCGTAATCGCGCCGGTCGCCGCCAGGCACGGCCATGATGGCGCCGGTGCCGTAGTCCATGAGCACGTAATCCGCGGTGAACAGCGGCAGCTTGGCTCCGGTGATCGGGTTGGTGGCGTACAGGCCGGTGAACAGGCCGGTCTTCTCGCCAGCCTCGTCGACACGGTCCTTGGCGGTCTTGGATTCCGCAGCCAAGCGATAGGCCTTCACTGCCTCGACCGGAGTGGCATAGCCGCCCTTCCAGTCTTCCGGAGTCTCGGCCGGCCACTCGGCGGGAACGTCTTCGAGCAGGTGATGCTCCGGGGAGACCACGGCGAACGTGGTGCCGAACAGGGTGTCGGGACGGGTGGTGTAGATCTCCATGTCTTTGGCACCGTTCGGGGTTTCGACCTCGAAATGCACGGAAGCGCCGTGGGATTCGCCGATCCAATTGCGCTGCATGAGCTTGACCTTCTCCGGCCAGTCGATGCCATCAAGATCTTCGATCAGACGGTGGCCGTATGCGGTGATGCGCATGGACCATTGGCGCAGCTCGCGCTGGAACACCGGGAAGTTGCCGCGTTCGGACTTGCCTTCGGCGGTGACCTCCTCGTTGGCGAGCACCGTGCCCAGGCCCGGGCACCAGTTCACCGGGGACTTGGAGATGTAGGCCAAACGGAAGTCGTTGAGCACGTCGGCCTGCTCGGCTTCGCTCAGGTCTCCCCACTGCTTGCCTGCGAATCCCGGAATCTCACGCTCGCCGGATTCGAACTGCTCCACCAGCGTGCTGATCGGGCGTGCGCAGCCCTTGGAACCAGACGGATTAGTGGCATCCTCGTCGTACCAGGAATCATAGATGCGGGAGAAGATCCACTGGGTCCAACGCACGTAGCCTGGGTCGATGGTGGCAAAGGAACGACGGTTGTCGAAGCTCAGTCCCATACGGTGCAGCTGGCGGCGCATGTTGGCGATGTTCTGCTCGGTGGTGATGCGCGGATGCTGACCGGTCTGGACCGCATACTGCTCGGCCGGCAGGCCGAAGGCGTCATAGCCCATGGCGTGCAGCACGTTCTCGCCCTTCATACGGTGGTAGCGGCTGACCACATCGGTGGCAAGGTAGCCCAACGGGTGACCCACATGCAGGCCCTTGCCCGACGGATACGGGAACATGTCCATCGCGAAATACGACGGGCGCCCTTCGGCGTTGCGACCCTTTCCGTCCTTCAGATCGCCGTTGACGTTAGCAGCCCAGAAAGTGCCTTCGTCATCCCAAATCTTCTGCCATTTTCCCTCAATGCCCTGAGCCAGATCCGCATTGTAACGGAACGACGGCTCGGCTGGTTCGTTCGACTGCGCCTGCGCGCTTTTCTCAATGTCACTCATAATGCATGAAACTAGCCGCGCAACTGGACACTTCGCAAGGCGCCAATCATTATGCAAGAAGCGTTTTGCAAAGCGTCACGCAAGGCGACGGCCGTCAGCCTTCTGACGCCGCTGAGAGCGTTATCGCGGGAGGGTTGATCGACATGTCGGGAACGTAGCCAGTCGACTGTTTCATCTCGTCTACGGCCTGCTTCCACGAGCCGTCGTCCATCATGGACCGCAATGCGGCGTCGACCTGTTTGGCAAGCGTGGATTGGCCGGATCTGACCGCGATCGCATACGAGCGTTCTCCGAACGTTTCGCCCACGACCTTAAGGTACCTGCCTCCCCTGTTGGATGCGAGGCCAGCCGCTATGGCGTCATCGGCCGCAATGGCGTCCGCTTGCCCGATCATCAATGCCGTCTCGCACTGCGGATACGTGTCGCGTTCGCTCACGGTCACATCCTCCGCAAGATTTCGCACGTTATCGGCGGGCAATCCGCCTTTGGCCACGCATACCGTTTTCCCGGCAAGATCATCGGTTCCGGTGATGGTTCCCGCACTGTCGGAACGCACCAGCAATGCCGCATGCACGGTCAGATACGGTCCTGCAAGCTCAACCTCACCATCCTGAACATCATCAGCGGCGAAAGCATCAACCACCATGTCCACAGTGCCGTCTTCAAGCGACGCGACACGCGTCGACGGCAGCACCTGTTTGAACACGATCTGTTTTTGCGCGAATCCCAGCACATTCGCCACATATTGCGCCACGGAAATATCGAGACCCGAATACTCTCCCCCATGCAGAAAACCCAATCCCGGCTGGTCCGCGGCCACACCAATCGCAATGGTCGGCCCTTGCGCAAGACCATTGGTGACGACGGAAATGGAAGTGCCGCACGCACTCGTGCCCAATACGACCGAAGCGGCGCATACCAACGCGGAAATGTTTCGTGACAGACGTTGCATACGCGCGATTCTACGCGCTTCTACTTGAACATGCGTGAACGTGTCAGGAACCAGGTGACGATGGCCGAAACGACCAGCGAGATTCCGATGATCACGGCGAAGCCCCACGGCTTGTCTGTCAACGGCATGCCAAGCATGCCGCCATCCTGGAAGTTCATGCCGTACATCGAGAAAACCAGCGTCGGAATCGACAGCGTGATGGAGATGATCGTGAAGATGCGCATCACGTTGTTCAGATTGTTCGACACGATCGACGCGAACGCGTCGGTCATGTTGGCAAGAACGCCACTGTAGATGTTGGCCATCTCGATAGCCTGCTTGTTTTCGGTGATGACGTCGTCGAGCAGATCCTCGTCTTCCGGATACTGCTTGATGCGCGGCAGCGTGGTCAGCTTTTCCATCACGATTTCGTTCGACTTGAGCGACGTGGTGAAATAGACCAACGTCTTGCTCAATTCGAGCAGCATGAGGATCTCACGATTCTGCATGGAATGGCGCAGCTTGAGTTCGAGCTTGTCGCTTTCACGGTCGATGATGCGCAGATACCGCAGATACATGGTGGCGTTGCGGTACAGTATCTGCAGGATGAAACGCGTTTTCATATACGTGTTGAAACCGCGGATCGTGCCTTCCATGAACGGGTGCAGCACCGGAGTGTCCTGCATGCAGACTGTGATGATGGCCGACTGCGTGATGATGATCGACAACGGGATGGTCTCGTACCAGTCTCGCCCGCCACGCTCCTCGACGGTTGGAATGTCGACGATGATCATCGTGTAATCGTCTTCCACGTCCACACGGGACCGTTCCTCGTCATCAAGTGGGGCGCGCAGGTCGGCGAGATCGACGCCGGTTTCCATGGAAACGTTGGCGAGCTCCACATCGGTCGGATCCGAAAGGCATAACCAGGATCCGTTTTCGGGTTTTTGGATCTGCTCCACCTGGCCGTTAATCGTTCTGAACATTCTCAACATGTTTCTCACCCGCCTTTCGCGCTTCCCAACGTTCTATCGCTGTACGGCAGCCCGAATCCCATAGCCTACTGCGACCAGCTTTTCGCAGCCGCTCAGGGGCCATTCGGGCAAACAACCTTATTTAGGATAGTCCAACCTTGGGAGCTAACCGACCACAAGCCGGAGATTTCATCGAGAATTCATGTTCACCGCATGCGCCCACGGTGAGCAATGGCCCACCGTGGGTTACCGCATGTCACTGCATGATGGGCTTCCACAACGGCATGTTCGGGCCGCGCAATTCCTTCGGCCCATTCTCCCAGTCCGTAAGCGCCGCGATGGCCGGGCCTTGGTTGAAGGCGTCGAGCTTCCACTGCCATGTGTCAGGTTCGGCGGGGCCACGTCTGGCATCGACGCTCATCCGCGTCCAGAAGGCGTTGCGCATGGCGCCGAGATTGTTGAGATCGTCCGGATCCATGTCAAGCAATACGGCGACGGTGGCCACGATCCATGATCCGTGGCCGACGGCGAGCAGCGTGGTTGGCATGGAATCGCCGGCATGTTCGGCGATGATGCTTCGGATGGCTTGGGCGCCACGCTGACCGGTGTGGCGGCGGCTTTCGACGCCATGCTTGGTTTCGCCCCCGGTGTGGGCGCGCCATGAATGGTAGTCGTCGGCGTACTGTTCGAGGATCTCCTCACGGGTCATGCCCTCCCATTCGCCGAAGCTGCGTTCACGCAGGTGCGGGTCGAGGACTACGTCAAGTCCGAGAAGGTCGGCAATGGCGTGGGCGGTCTGTTGGGCGCGGAAAAGGTCTGATGACACGACGACCATGCGTCGACTTGCGGCCGGCGCCTCGTTGATTTCGTCGATATTGGCGAGATACGCGCCCTTGTACGCGGGTTGGGCGAGTTCGTCATTATGGTCGGCGAGGTGCGCGACTTTCGCCCAATAGTACTTTTTGGCGAGTTCATAAGCGCTTTGGTCGGCCTGCCACCTGCCGACGATGTCGAGGGGAATGTCGATTTGGCCTTGCAGTCGTCTTGCGAGGTTGTAGGCGGTGCGTCCGTGGCGTAGGAACAATACTTCGTCGATCATGCATTTCATTGTAACTGTGGCGTGCGAGCGCGATGATGATTGCCCATACGGTGGTGAGCACGAACGCTGTGGCGGTGAGTGTTCCGTCGGTGAGGCAGCCTGTTTCGGGCGGGCATTCGTCGTGGTTTGGGATGCGTGTTCCTGTGACGAGGAGTCGGTGTGTGTTGATGCCGTATGGGGTGCAGGTCATGAGCGTGGCCTGATCGACGGTGTCGTCGTGCTTGTTTATCCAGGTGAAATCGTCGGGGGTGATGGTGCGGATGGTTTGCACTTGGTATGTGAGGGTTTCATCGAGGGTGGTGATGGTGAATTCATCGCTTTCGCGGGCTTGGTCGAGTTTGGTGAACATGAGTTTGTCGGCGAGGCCTCGGTGTGCGGTGATGACGGTGTGGGTTCCCGCTCCCCCGATCGGTAGGGATGTTCCCTTCCAGTGTCCGGCGCCGATGGCGAGCACTTGTTCGCTGGTTCCGTGCCGTATGGGTAGGTTGATGCCGAGTTTTGGGTAGTTGATGGTTGCTATGACGTCGCTGGGTGGGATGATGAGTTGTTGGTTGTATTCGATGGGATTTTGTGTTGGGGTTTTATCCTTTGTTTGGTTGTCGGTTTGGTTGTTGGTTGAGTTGTCTGCTGGATCGTCGGTTTGTGGTTTGGTTCGGTTGGCGAGGCGTGCGTTGTAGAGTTTTGCCTGCCTTTTGCTTTCTTGGATTGTCGTGTCTGTGGTGTTGGTGACGGTGGCTGCGTATGCTTTGACGTTGGCTGCTTGTTGGATGTTGTCTTCGGCGCGCATGATCAGGGGGATGCTGATGATGAGTGCTGTTGCGGTGAGCATGGCGGTTCCCACGCACCATCGGATGATGTTGCGTTTTGCCGACGTGTTTTTGTGTCGGGGTTTGTCGTGCGTGGGGACCGTCATGTGTTTCCTATCGTTGGATGCCGGTTAGCGGTCGTCAGCTGATTTGCACATGCGCAGCATTACGATGCCTCCTATGAAGAGGAGCGTTGCGATGCTGAAAAGCATGGTCAATCCTGCCGCGCCGGTCAACGGTATTTCGGTGATGGTGCGGATGTTGGTGACGACCACGGTGTGGCTGTCGCCTTTTTTAATGAGGTTGTTGGGGTCGGATTTGACGTCGATGCTCCACGTCATGGTGGCATCGTCAACGTTGACGGTGACGACTGCGCTGGGCAGCATGAGCGGTGAGTAGTCTTGGGGCGCTTGTGTTTCGGTGATGGTGTATTCGCCTTTGAGTCCTTGGATTTTGGTTTCGCCGGCTTCGAACGTGGTGGTGGTTGTGGTGTCGCTGCTGGTGGCGAGGCGGTAGTTGCCTTTGCCGAGTGATACGAGTTTCAAAGGTGTTTTGTTGTTGGTGCCTTGGGCGATGGTGAATTTCGCGCCGGTGAGCTTTTGGTTTTTGGCGTCGACCTTGCGCAATGCGATTTCACCGGTGCAGACTTTGACCTCGTTGCCGGGCTGGTTGTTGTGGTCCTGCCATGCGTTGGGGTTATGGGAGTATTCCAAGTCGATGGAGTTGACGTTGCAGGGGCTTCCGATGACCGCGTTGCCGTTGAGGCGGGCCGTGTAGGTGACGGTGATCGTCGAACCGACCGGCAGGGCTGCCTTTGATGCGTCTGAAGCGAGGATGTCTCCGTTGACGCCGAACAGCCAACTGATGGTTTTGCCGTTGACGTTTTCCTTGTAGAACGTGTCTGCCAATGCTTTGCCTCCGACGGTAATCGAAGTGAGCGAAACGTAGTCGAGGCCTGTGCCAAGCTTGTCATTCAACGCGAGATGGTAGTGATCATAGCCTGTCCAGTTAGGGATTTTCTGCGTCACGCGGTAGGTCAGATCCTTGCCTATCGCTTCGGATGCGCTGTCTTTCCACGTGCTGCCGACGTTGACTTTCTTATCGGGTGCTTCCACGCTGGATACCTTGTAGATCACCTGTCCGAGCGTCAAGGTCGTGCCACTGGCCGTGCGCAGTTGGCTGATGCCGTTGACCGCGGTGCCGTTCATCATCATGATGGACGCGGTCGTTTTGACGGCGGTTCCGCTGCTTGGCGTGGTTGTTGCCGGGGTACGGTCCACGATGGCGTAGATTCCCGGCACAAGTACGTTGCCGGTCGACATGGTGGTTTTGTCTTGGCTGGCTGTGGCGACCGCCGTTCCCTCCTGCTTGGCGAAGTTGGTTTGTTTGGCGAGGCTATTGCAGAAGTTGCGTAGCTTTCCGCTCCACAGATCGCTGCGTGAGTCGGTCAGATTCTTCACCACCCACGCCATCGGATCGTTTTTGCCGTTGACGGTGAGGTTCGCGTCGGTGGCTCCGGCTGTTTTGGCCGCCGCGGTGATGTCTGGCGCCAATGCTGTGTTCGTGGTCAGATCGTAGCCGACGATCGTGTTGCCGTCCACGCTTGCCGCAGTGTATGTGGCGAGTTGGATGGCGCGGAGGTCCTTGCCTTCGAGGCTTTCCCCGTTGCTTGCTTTCACGCTCATGGACTGTTTGACGCCCAGATCGGCTAATTGTGGAGCAGCTTGGGCCGTGCTCGGCATGGCGAGGGCCGCCATAGCGCCAATGGCGAGGAATGCTACGCATCGGCGGCGTATGGTGTGTTGTGTCATGGTTCACCTTCTTCGGTTGCTGGTTGTCGCATGAGCGTCTTCGCTTATGCGTGCAGACCAGCATGGCAGAAACCAATATTCGCCCGCCACCTCCTTAAGAAAATCTGTGGATAAGTGGATGAGCGTACACTTATCCACACTTATCCACAACCCATACATGCAGCTGTCGTATAGGGATCCATAGTCGAACCGCCGCGAACGATATGCTGCATATGCGCGATATTCCGTTCCGATAACAGCGGAGAACCGCAGACCGGACATGCTGTCCCGCCTGCGGTTCTCCGCTGTTATCGTTTCGACTAGGTCAGTATGGAACTGATCAGTCCTTGACGATGGTTTTACCTGCCGTAGCGCCCGGGGTGAGATCCTGGATTTCCGTAATCTCCAAGACCGGAATGGTTGCCGGCTTTTTCGTACCGCGTTCCTCAGCGACTTTGACCTGCTCGTCATAGATCGCATCGTCGGAATGAAGCACGACGTTGCCACGGAAGCGGTAGCCTTTCTTCTGTTCAAGATTGGCGACCGCGACGACCAGATCGCTGCCGTCAAGCAGGTTACGGTATGTTTGGCCCGCGGTGCGCTCGTGGTAGCCGATATGGTTGCTGTCGATGATGAACATGCTCATTTTCGGTCCGAGATCAACCTGGCCTTCTTTGCTGATGGTGGCCACCCATGCGAGGTTGCTGTTGAGGAATTCCTTCATCTCATCGGTGAGATCTGCCATGATGACGTCCTTTCGTTTGCGTGCCCATGGAATGCGGGCATACTTTCAGACTACGTCAAGAAACCCCGTAACGCATGTTCACCCAACGTGAATAACATCACATACGTGCCTCATCTGAACACAAATTTAGGAAAGATGCACCTGTTCCGCACTTTGTTGAGGCGTCAGACCACGATCATCTGCTATCCAATCAATCATGGAAAAGAAAGGATTGATTTTGGGTTGGCATCAGCGGTATTTGCTGGACGATATGCACGTCGAGTTGATTCGCAATGGGTTCAAAGACAAAGCCTACGGCATGCCGCTATTCGTACTCGGCTTAGATATTGTATGTGAATTTCTTTATTCCATTGATGGTTTTTCTCTCAAAAGAATTTATGCAGATTCAGACATCTCCGATTTAGCCTGGGCTTTTTGCGATGTGACAATTCTTGTTTGCTGGCTTAGGTATGTCAGACGGTATCTGCCAGAAAAAGCACAAAGGCATTTCATTCCATCCCCCATTCTCGCTTTGCTTGTATGCGCGTGCGCAGCGCTTCGGAGGCCCTGAATCTGAGAGGGCGTCTTCCTGTGAACTCGATGAGGCTCACGCCCGCCAGCTCGTCCACGTATTTGCGGATCGTCTGCTTCGTCAGCATGAGGTCGCCGCCTGCGTCTTCGAGCGTCATGGACTTGGTGGTGTCGAACAGCTCCTCCTGCATGACTGCGTAGAGAAGCAGGGTTGCGTTCGTGGACAGCGCATGTTCCTTCCGTAGCTCGTCACGTAGGACAGTCGCCTTGTCGAGCTGGTCGATTTTGACGACGAGCTCCTCGATCAGGGATTCCTGCGCCCGTTCGATGAGTCCGAGGATGGTGTATACGAAGAACGTGAGTTCCCCGCTGTTGAGTTTGTCCTCGGCCTCGGTGAACGCCTTATAGTATTCGTTCTTGTTCTCCGCGATCGTCCTGGATAGGGACAGCACGGTGGGCAGAGTGAGGTCGTGGCTGAGGTAGAGCGCGAGCAGATACCTGCCTGTCCTGCCGTTGCCGTTTTCTTTACCACCTTCGTACCACCTTATAACCGGTTTCTACCACCTTAAGACGTTTTTGAGGTTCGGCAAGCACTTCCGCGAAACAGCGTCGTTTCAACAAAAAAAGCCACCCCTTGCGGAGTGGCCCTCGATAATTGTGGAGCTAAGGGGATTCGAACCCCTGACCCTCTCCATGCCATGGAGATGCGCTACCAGCTGCGCCATAGCCCCAAAGTCTGCCTTGCAAACCTTGTATAAGATACATCACAGACATGGACCACGCAACTTTCGGCGTGTCGCCCGCATTAGGAAACTGCCATATGTAATCCGCAATATGCAATCTCGCCTCATGCGGGCGACACGGAAAGTACGGCACCGGTAACGCTAGTTGCTGCTTGCATCTCCTGTCGAACCGGCAGTACCATCGGTGGATCCCGATGTGCCAGTGCCCGTCGATCCGTCAGTGCCACTACTTCCAGTTCCCGATGATGAACCATCACCAGTGGTGCCGGACGTGCTTCCGTTCGAACCGGTACCGTTGGACGGGTCCGTTCCGGTCTGGCTGGGACCGTTGCTGGAATTATCAGATGACGATCCACTGCTTCCGGACGTGGAACCATTGGTGGTATTGCTTGACGTGCCATTGGAAGTGGGCGAGTCGGTGGAACCGCTGGTGGTCTTGCCGCTGCCATCCGTGGTGGTTTCATCATTCGAATCCGTGGAATCGGACTTGGGCTTCTGCGCAGGAACCTGCTCATTACCGGATCCGGAATCGCCAGTGTTTTCATGCGAAGGCACAACCTTCTCATGCACCACGTTACGCACCACGGTATCCGTTCCCTGACCGCCGGTGAAAGCGAGAATCAATCCCGCACTTACTCCCACACCAACCAGAGCACTGACGAATGCGATGATCGCCGGAGCGTATTTGCTATGCAACCAATTCGAGGAACGCCGTCCCGCATGCTGCACTTGGACACCACGTGCGCTACGAGCAGCGGATTTCCCGTTGGCAATGCTAGCGCTACCGACACCACGCTGCCCGTCCTGGACCACAGGAGTCTCCCCCGCTCCGGCAATATCGCCAAGCGTGCGGGTCGCATCCTCATCCTCCTGCCCGGAGGAGATGACGCGCGGCGAGCCGGACGGCGCAATCGCAACAGTGTCGGCGGACAATACCATCGTGGCATCCGACGCAACGGGAGACGAGCCGATAATCCTCGTCTCGTCACCTTTCGTGGAAGAGCCAAGCACCTGCGTTTCATCCGCAGCAGGCTCATCCGAAGCCTCATCACTACTTGACGGTAACGGCACGGCCTGTTGGAGCTTCTCCCCCGACGCCTTTAAAACGTTCTTGTACACCTGCGTGGCAACCGCGGAAACAACCGAGCCCGCAGCCACGCCAATCACCGATCCCGCGATACCGATTTTCGCGGAAAGCAGGAATGACGTGACCGCCGCCAGCGCACCCGCGCAAATCGACGAAAAAGAGATTCCTTTAAAAAAATTTTCCACAAGCCCTGACGATAGCTAATTCCGCTATGAAAGTACTGGCGATTCTGTGAAAAGCTTGAAAAAACGATGACAGGCAGCGTTCGACACCATGCATCGGCCGGCTATGGACCGATTGCAGACCCGCTACAGGTTGGGATGTTCCCATTCTTCGGTGTCAGCAATGGCGGGACCATGGTTGTAATCCATCAAACGCCAACGCAATGCGGAACCGATCTCCAATGGAATGAGCCGCACCCAGTGAGCATTGCGCATCGACAGAATGTCGGCGAAATCACCGTGCGCGTCAGCCATTCCCAGCAATGTCTGCAACGTTTGAGAAATCCACGCGCCATGCGAGAACACATACAAATCCGTGTCACGCCCGGCACGGAACGCCCAATCGTTCAGCGCTTCGACGCCACGCCGCCCCACTTCCTCTTTGGGTTCAGCGCCATATTTGAGTTCTCCGCCACGAAATTCCGCCCAGGAACGGTAATCCTCAGGGTAACGCTGCGCCAGCTCTTCGACGGAAATGCCCTCCCAGTCGCCGAAGCTGCGTTCACGCACGCGGGCATCCGGATGCACCTCCAATCCGAGCGGATCCGCGAACGCATGGGCGGTGGCTGCGGCACGCCCCAGATCCGAACAAACAACCAGCCGTTTCGCAATATCGGAACGACGGTCAACATACAGTTCACGCAACGCCTTGCCTGTTTGTTCAACCTGCCATCGGCCCACTTCGTCGAGTGGAATGTCGATCTGGCCTTGCAAGCGGTGTTGCGCATTGTAGGCGGTGCGCCCATGACGCACCAGAGTGATGGCATGAACGTGCTCCGGTACTGTGCCGCTGTGTTCAAGTTCGACGTTTCGAGGCATACTGCTTCCTTCTCCGTTGCTTTCTCGATTATGAAATTTGCGAATACTATCTCGCCTGATACGAAAACATGCCTTCCGCATCCAAACGTGAAGGCATGTTCGTACGTGTTATTCCGCGGTTTCCGTGGTCTCTTCGTCGGAAGCCTCGGGATGTTCAAGCTGCAGGTCGATGCTCGGGCAATCCTTCCACAAGCGTTCGAGGCGGTAGAAGTCGCGGGATTCCTGATGCATGACGTGAATCACGAAATCACCGTAGTCGAGCAGCACCCACTGGCCTTCGGTCAAGCCTTCACGGGAACGCGGCTGACGCTTGCCGCTCTTGAGATACAGGTCCTTTTCGATTTCTTCGGCGACGGCCAGCACCTGGCGTTCGTTCGAAGCGGTGGCGACGAGCATCGCGTCGGTGATGGCCAATGGTTCGGTGACGTCGAAGGCTACGAGGTCAGTGGCCTTCATACGGTCGGCCGCGGCTGCGGCGATGCGGATGGCGTCGATGGAATCTTGTACTGCCGGCATATTCAGCGCTCCCATTCGGGCTTCCAGCCCTCTACTACATGTTGTGTGTTTTCGGAATAGACCATGGAATCGTCCGGAACGTCGTGGCGAACCACGGAACCGGCACCGGTGGTGACGCCGCTGCCGACTTCGACAGGAGCCACGAACAGGTTGCCGGCACCGACATGCACGTTCGATCCGATGGTGGTGTGGTGCTTGTGCACGCCATCATAGTTGGCAGTGATGGTACCGCCGCCGATGTTGGTATGCTCGCCCAAGTCGGCGTCGCCCACATAGCTCAGATGCGGCACTTTAGTGCCGTTGCCGATGTGTGCCTTCTTCATTTCCACGAAGGCGCCGGCCTTGGATTCTTCACCAAGATCGTTGCCCGGGCGCAGGTACGTCCATGGGCCGATGTTGGCCGCGCGGCCAATGTGGCTCTCCTGCACGCGGGAACGCTCCACATGGGCATCGGCATCGATGACCGCACTGATAAGCGTCGTGTATGGGCCGACCTGCGCGCCCTCTCCGATTACCGTGCTGCCTTCGAGGAAGCAGCCGGGAAGGATCACGGCGTCACGTTCGATACGCACGTCATCTTCGATCCATGTGGTTTCGGGGTCGAGAATGGTCACGCCTTCACGCATCCAATGCTCGCAGACGCGCTTGTTGTGGGCTTTGGCGAGCGCCGCAAGCTGCACGCGGTCGTTGACGCCTTCGACGCTCAACGGGTCGGGGGCTGCGAATGCGCCGACGGCACCGTTGGATTTGGCGGTTTCGAGAGCATCGGTCAGGTAGAACTCGCCTTGAGCATTGTTGGATTTGAGGTTGGCAATCGCTTCAGCCAGCAGTTTGGCGTCGAACACGTAGACGGACGTGTTCACTTCGTGCACAGCCAGTTCGCTGCTGTTAGCGTCCTTCTGTTCCACAATGCGCAGCACGTTGCCTTCGCTGTCGCGGATGATGCGGCCATAGCCGGTAGGATCGTCAAGAATGGTGGTGAGCACGGTGGCACCATTGCCGCTTTGCTCATGGAAGGCAAGCAGCTGGTTCAACGTGTCGGCATCGAGCAGCGGCATATCTGAAGCTGCGATCAGCACCGAGCCGTCAAGCCCGCCTTGCTCCTTCAACTGCGTCATGGCGCACTGCACGGCTCGTCCGGTGCCAGGAATGTCATCCTGGTTGACGATGGTGACACGCTCATTGTAGGAGCGGGCCGCTTCGGCGACTCGTTCCGCCTGGTAGTGCACGACCACGGCCAACGTTTCAGGGTCGAGCGCCGCCACGGAATCCATCACACGGTTCAAAAACGTCTTTCCGGCCAAAGTGTGCAGCACTTTCGGCTTGTTGGAACGCATGCGGGTACCCTCACCCGCTGCAAGAATAATCGCGGCGCTTAATGCCATGTCTAATCTCCAATTCCTCCGGCCCTAACAAATCCAGACAAATTCAGATACGAAGCCAGTTATCCGACGTCCCATATTAAAACGAGCCCTCCCTAAACGCAAAACAACCACGTCTTGGAGCGACTTGCGGAACACTGGAACGTCAGCCTGTATGCCTCGGAATGACTGCCGTCTGATAGACGACTATAGAAAACGGCAATAACCACAAGGCGTTGCGCCGAAGAACGAGCGGATAGATTGATGTCCGACATGAACGTGGGGGTATCTCACGTAACGCATCATCGTTTTTCGAGAAGGGAATAACGACAAAATGTCAAACATCGCATACGATTGAATCGCACTCGTCGTGGCCGCGATCCTGTTCGCCGTCCTATCGTTCCTCAAACATAAGAAAAATGCAGGGTTCACTACACGCGTGCTGCTTGCAACGGCATTCGGCATCATTCTGGGAATCGCTTTCAAAGGCCATACCGATTATGTCGGCGCGGCAGGTTCCATCTGGTCCAACGCAATTACCGCACTGGTGGTTCTGCTGGCCTTGGGGCTTTTTCACCGTGCGGTATGCGACTCCGTTCATACCTTTCTTGTACGCGTCGCTCGCGTTGATTTGCGTGAGGATAGCCACCGCCCAACATCCGTCCGAAAATGGTTCGATACAGCATGCCTTGCGTAAATGGCTGTCGTGGATACTGTGCCTCGCATTGCTTATCGGCGGATCCGTCAGCTTCCTTTTCCGTGGAAACTACATCTATGAACGTGCTTTGACGCCGCATGCCGCTCAGGCCAGCGAATTCACACAATGCGACAGTTCGTCCGCTGTTGTTGCCGATGGTGAATTCACTTACATTGATTCGTATTACTACTATCACGATTGCGACAATTATCATTTCCTGAAGCAGGATGACGCGTCAAGCAGAGGTGGTTATGCTCCCCTCCATGGCAGCATGACACAGGTTCGCGACTTGGATGACCTGTCAAGCAAGACCATCTACTATCTCACACGATCAAGCAACGATAAAAAGCAGAAGACGACGGAGTATCGCAACACCGACCATTATTCCGCAGGCGAATACCGGGTCGAAGTATTCGAACGACGTTAGGTCGGACGTCGGACTGTCAGAGCATGCCGAGCAGTTCAGCCTCGTCACGCATGGCACGGTACAGCATCCATTCCTGCTTGGCGTCAGACAATGCGCGGTGTTCCTCCATGTCGGCAATATGGTAGTCGACGATAAGGGTGGAAACCTTGTGGCTTCGTTTTTCCGGATGCAGCCGGCGGCTGAGATCCAACGTGTCGACGAAATGGTGCGAGAAACGCGCGTCCTGCTGAGCATAGGCGAGCTGCACCGCATTGTCGAGGAATGACATGTCGAAGGAAGCATTGTGTGCCATGACCACGGCCGTGTCCGAACACCAACGCGCGAACTCATCCATGACTTCGCGTACGTCCGGTTTGCCGAGCAGCATGCCATCGTTGATGCCAGTCAAACCCGTGATTCTTGAAGGAACATGTTCGAACGGGTTGATGAGCTGGTCGAACTCGTCGACCAGCTCATCATTATGAATTTTGACAGCACCGATTTCGATGAGTTTGGCACCTTTGCGCACACTCAATCCGGTCGTTTCCGTATCGATCACGATGTAGTCCGTGAATCGTCCGGACAACGGGTCCAAACGTCGGGGATCGCCGCTTCTACGCACTGCCATTCATCTCACCTCTGCTGCTTCATCTGCGATGTATAGCTTAATCATTCCAACCTGACTTTCTCAGCCGAGAAAGCATAACAAAAAGATCCTGCAGCATGACACTGCAGGATCAGCAAACCGTTATTCAGGCTTTACCGAAAAGCTTGTTCAGCGGGTCGGAGCGACCGTGACCGGGCAACGCTGGAAGCTCTTGAGATCGACATAGCCGGTGGTTGCCATGGCACGACGGAGCGCACCAATGTAATTAGTAGTGCCGTCCGCATTGTGGCTGGGTCCGAACATGATGTCTTCCAGAGTGCCGACGGTGCCGACGTTCGTACGGAAGCCTCGCGGAAGCGTCTGATGCCGGGCTTCGGTACCCCAATGCATGCCCTTGCCCGGAGCTTCCTTGGCACGAGCCAGCGGGGACCCAAGCATCACAGCATCGGCGCCAAGCGCGAACGCCTTGATGAAGCTGCCGGAGTCACCCATGCCGCCGTCGGCGATCACTTGGACGTAACGGCCGCCGGACTCATCCATATAGTCGCGACGTGCCTCGGCCACATCTGCAATGGCGGTGGCCATTGGAGCATGGACACCAATGGTGTTGCGGTTCGCGGACACCGCGCCGCCGCCGAAGCCGACAAGCACGCCGGCCGCGCCGGTACGCATCAGATGCAGGGCCGCGGTGTAATTGGCGGCGCCGCCGACGATGACGGGCACATCCAAATCGTAGATAAACTTCTTCAGGTTCAACGGCTCGTGATCCTGGGAGACATGCTCGGCGGAGACGACCGTGCCACGGATGACGAACAGGTCGACGCCCGCTTCGAGAACGGTCGAGTAATAGTCCTGCGTGCGCTGCGGAGACAGTGCGCCCGCAACGGTGACGCCGGCGTCACGAATCTCATGCAGACGCTCGACAATGAGCTCCGGCTTGATCGGCTCGGCGTAGATCTGCTGAATACGTTCGGTCGCGCTTTCAGCCGGCAGCTCGGCGATTTCGTCAAGCAACGGCTGCGGATCGTCGTAGCGGGTCCACAGACCTTCGAGGTCGAGCACGCCAAGAGCGCCCATCTTGCCCATGGCGATGGCGGTGGCCGGGCTGGTCACCGAATCCATCGGCGCGCCGATGACCGGCACATCGAATTCATAGGCGTCAACCTGCCAAGAAGTGGACACATCCTGCGGATCGCGAGTACGACGGGAGGGAACGATGGAAACGTCGTCCAGAGAGTACGCCAGACGACCCTTCTTGCCCAAACCGATTTCAATTTCCTGAGACATGCTTTCAAGGCTAATGCTCAGCAATGACAGTATGCAAGAGCGTGTCACCCGCCGCCACCCCGTTTTTTGGACATTAACAGGTATCGTTAACACGTTCGTTATAAGACAGGAACTTATCACCTTCAATCCCGACAGGAGAACAACACATGGCCAAAATCAAGGTCGAAGGCAAGGTCGTCGAACTCGACGGCGACGAAATGACCCGCGTCATCTGGAAAGACATCAAGGATCGCCTGATCCTTCCGTACCTCGACGTGGATCTCGAATATTACGATCTCGGCATCGAAAACCGCGATGCTACCGACGATCAGGTGACCGTCGACGCGGCGAAGGCCATCCAGCGTGAGCATGTCGGCGTGAAGTGCGCCACCATCACGCCGGACGAGGCGCGTGTCAAGGAATTCGGCCTGAAGAAGATGTGGAAGTCCCCCAATGGCACCATTCGCAATATTCTCGGCGGAACCATTTTCCGCGAGCCGATCGTGATGAGCAACGTTCCGCGTCTGGTTCCCGGCTGGACCAAACCGATCGTGGTAGCCCGACATGCGTTCGGCGACCAGTATAAGGCCACTGATTTCAAGGTTCCGGGGGCAGGCACGCTCACCGTCACCTTCACTCCGGAAGATGGTTCCGAGCCGATCGAGCATGTCGTGTACAACTATGGCGCCGACGGCGGCGTGGCCCAGGTGCAGTACAATGTGAACGATTCCATCCGTGGTTTCGCCCGCGCGTGCTTCAACTATGGTCTGATGCGCGGCTATCCGGTGTATCTTTCCACCAAGAACACGATTCTCAAGGCCTACGACGGCCAGTTCAAAGATACGTTCGCCGAAGTGTTCGAAAACGAATACAAAGACAAGTACGCCGCAGCGGGCCTGACCTATGAGCATCGTCTGATCGATGATATGGTGGCCAGTTCCCTCAAGTGGCATGGCGGCTACATTTGGGCCTGCAAGAACTATGATGGCGACGTGCAGTCCGATTCCGTGGCGCAAGGCTTCGGATCTCTCGGCCTCATGACCTCCGTGCTCATGACCCCTGACGGACAGACCGTCGAGGCCGAGGCCGCGCATGGCACCGTGACCCGCCACTACCGCCGTTGGCAGAAGGGCGAGAAGACCTCCACCAATCCGATCGCATCGATTTTCGCTTGGACCGGCGGCCTCAAGCACCGCGCCGACTTGGATAACACTCCGGAAGTCAAGCATTTCGCCGAAACATTGGAGAAAGTCATCGTGTCCACCGTTGAAGGCGGCCAGATGACCAAGGATCTCGCCATGCTCGTTGGTCCGGATCAGGCCTGGCTTGACACCGAAGGCTTCATGAACGCTTTGGACGAAAATCTCGCCAAGGCTCTGGCTGAATGATTCTTAGCCGAATAACCTTTGGCTGAACGTCCAACAGCAGACTCAAAGGGCTGGATACGTATGGTTCACACGCATATCCAGCCCTTTTTGACGTCCAGATATTACAATCGGAGCTCAGCATAGGAATCATCATTCGATTTTCATGAAGGAAACGGCATGACACTGCACCGCACGACCGTGACGAAACATCTGTTCGCACTGTTGGCATCGATCTCGCTCATCACGGCCATGGGCGCCTGCGCGTCCGACAATGAAACGCAATCGCATGAAGCGGACTCCGCCGGCACCGCCACTACCGTCGATGCCGGCAACGTGGTGATCTTCACCCCTTCTGATGGCATCACCATCTCCCAGCAGACGCCTTTGAGCAAATGGGAAAAACTAGTGCCGGAAATAGTCTCATCTTTGAAAGACAACAACGTCAAAGGTTCCAACATCACCGTCAAAACGGCGTCGAGCCTCGACAAACAAAGCCAAAGCGTGCAGGATTATGTGGTGGACCACGTCAACAGTACCGGCGACGATGCGGATTCCTCCGACAAAACCACGCTGGTGGTAGCGCCGGTGGCCGACACCACCGAATCCGACCGCCAGTATGGAGACTACGCGTCGCACGCCATCACATGGAATGGGAACTCCTCCGACGAAGACGCCCAGGATTACGCCCAATCCGCGGAACGCTTGGTTTCCGCATTGCAGCTCGCTAAAAACGAGGGTATGAAGGTCGTGTTAGTGTCGAACACGCTGCAGGGTTTCATTCCGGATGTGTACGCACCGATGACTACGGCCGAACAAGTCGGACAGCTGCAGGCCAAGCAGCTGGTCAGCAAACTTGAACTCGACAAAACCAGCTCCGACAATCCGAAGCATATCGAAGTGCTGCTCCCCTACGATGCCGCCGATGAAAGCGGCAGCACAGCGGACGCGACTTTCGCGCAAGACGTGTTCAAAGGCATTTGGTCAGTGCTCGGACCGTATTTCAAAGAAGGGAAAGCCGTTTCCCCATCCGGCACGCTGACCTCGTCGAGTACGGAATCCGATTGGGCGTCCGTGGCGTTCGACGCGGCAAAAAGCGAACGGATCAAATCCACACTCGCCGAACGTCTCGGCATGGACAAGGACACATCGCGTCATACCCGTATCGACGGCATCATCTCCTGCAATGATTATGTGGCCGGCTATGTTTCCGAAGAGCTCAACGATCTTGGCTATACCGGTTCGGCGGCCGACATCAACCCATCCATCACCATTTCCGGCATCGTGGACAATATCACCGGCAAGAAAGACCTGAAAAAACAATCCGTTCCCGATCCTGCGCAGGCGCCTAAATCCGATGACGGCGATTCCGATACGGAAGATACCAGCGATTCCCTTGACGAGCAGAACTCGCAATGGCCGATCATCACCGGCTACGGCGCCTACGTCAGCTCCATGCCGAATATCGTGAACGGCAAACAGTGGATGACCGCTTTGGAAAATCGCAAGACCTTGGCATCCGACATTGCACGGACCTGCGTGCAGCTTAACACGTCGGGCAAGCTTGCGAAGCTGACATTCATCTCATCCGTAGCCATGAAAGACAAGAAAGTGCCGACCATCCAAGAAGAGGCGCTTGCGGTCAGCGCCAACAATCTGAAGAAAACGCTGATCGAACCGGGATATATCTCGCTTGCCGACGCAGGACTGTAATCCGGCTGATACGAGATAATCCGGATCATCAAACATACGAAATCCGAACAAGAAATATAAAAAGCTGGTTTCCGTCGTAACAATTCGACGGAAACCAGCTTTTTATATTGCAGTCAACGCTTTTTTGCGATAATTGGCGCTTACTTGTTCTTTGGAACGTAGATGACTGTGTCGATCAGCGTGCGGTAATGGTCGACCACCGCCTGACGGCGTGCCTTCATGCTCGGCGTGACCAAGCCGTTTTCTTCGGTGAATTCGTCCGGCACGATTTCGAACTTACGGATCGATTCGGCGCGGGATGCGAGCTCGTTGGCTTTGTTGACGGCACGTTCCACTTCGGCGTGCACGATCGGATTGCGGGAGGCCTCCTCGAGGGATACTACGCATTCCGCGCCCTTCGACGCAAGCCATGCGTTCGTTTCGCCAAGATCCAACGAAATGATGGCCGCGATGAACGGCTTGCGGTCGCCGATCATCACGCATTGGCTCACCACGGGCGACGTCATGATCGACGCTTCCATCTCGCATGGGGAGACGTTCTTGCCGCCGGCGGTGATGATGAGGTCCTTCTTACGTCCGACGATGGAGACGAAGCCTTCATCGTCGATGGAACCAAGATCACCGGTATGTAGCCAGCCGTCGACGATTTGCTGCTTGGTGACGTCGGGATTGTTGTGGTAGCCGGCGCATACGGCCGGGCTCTTGATGCACAGTTCTCCTTCTTCGTCGACGCCCATGGTCACGCCCTGCAGTGGCAGTCCGATGGTGCCAATCTTGTATCCGGAGGTCGGATTGACGCTTGACGGAGCGCAGGTTTCGGTCATGCCGTAGCCTTCCAGCAGCGGCAGTCCGACGCCATTGAAGAAATGCGCGATGGATGAATCAAGCGGAGCGCCTCCGGAAACCGCGTATTCCACATGACCACCGAACACGTCCATAATCGAGGAGTACACCAGCTTGTTGTACAACGCATGTTTGAGATTCAAGACGACCGGAATGCCTTCGCCTGACTGCTGCGCATGCGACCAGTCGCGCGCCGCCTGCGTGGCACCTGCGAAAATACGTCCTTTGAGGCCGGCTCCGGCCTTCTGCGACGCCGCATTGTAGATCTTTTCGAAGATTCGCGGCACGGCAAGGATGAACGTCGGCTTGAACGCCTTGAAATCAGCCAGGATCGTCTTCAGGTTGCCTGACAGGCCAAGCGAAACATTGCCGGCGAAGCAGAAGAACTGCATGTAGCGGGCGAACACATGTGCCAGCGGAAGGAACAGCAGCAGACGACGGTTCGACTTCATCGCGATGTCGGGCATGGAGTTGATGCCCGAATAGGTAATGAACACGAAATTGGAATGGGTGAGCTCAATGCCTTTTGGCGTTCCTGTGGAGCCGGAAGTGTACACGATGGTGGCGAGGTCCGAGCCTTTGACTGCATGTTCGCGCTCTTGGAATTCGGCGTCGGACACGGCATGGCCGTATTCGATCATCGTGTCGATCGCACCAAGTCCGATGACATAGACGTCACCAAGATCGGAACATTCGCTCCTGACGGATTCGATCTTGTCGCGCTGCGCGTCATCTTCCGCGAACGCCATTTTGACGTTGGCGTCGTTGAAGATCATTTTGACTTGCGCGGGCGAATTCGTCTCGTACACGGGAACGGTGAGAGCGCCGATCGACATGATCGCCACGTCGAGCGCAGTCCACTGCCAGCAAGTGTGGGCGATGATGGACACCGAGTCGCCAGGCATGATGCCCTGGGCGATCAGGCCTTTGGCGATGGCGATGACCTTGTCTCGGAACTCGGTGGCGCTGAACGACGCCCACTTGCCATGCTCATTCTTGTATTCGACCAAGGAATCGTTCGGAGTACGGTTCGCTCGTTCCTCAAGCACCGAAAAAATATTTTTGTCTGTGTCAATCTGCTGTTCCAAAGGCCGCGTGTATTCCTTGTACATGGCATTTCTCCCCTGCGTAATCATCGTACATGCAGCATCATAGCCTGAGAGCTTCACTTTTTTCGGCGAGGCCACGACGTATGGACAAAACCGATGGTTCTGTCGACTCCTGTTTCATAGAACTTTCAATCCGATTCGCACCGTCCGGGTTTTGCTTTCCGGATCGGTGTATTGCCGTCCTTCCGATTTGATTCCCCAATGCAGGCAATGATCGTTACAATGGTCAGATTCGCCCTCCACATGCGCGAAACGCTCCCCTTTCGCAACATGTGCGCCGACATCGCATTCCGCTTTGGCTGGTTCGAACGTCGAGGTCAGTCCGGAAAGGCTGCCTCCATGCCGTATGGTGACCACGGCTTTGCCTCCCACGCTGCCACTGAAGGCGATCACGCCGTCCGCTGGCGCGATAATGGCTTCCTGAGGGTCTGCGCGCAGGTCAAGGCCCCGATGTCCTGGAAGCCACTGTTGTTTCGGCGCGTCATACTTGCCAACTATCTGCGCGCCGTTCAACGGCCATCGCATCAGGGCTACGCAGGATCCGGACGCGCTACCAGAATTCGTTTTCGCATATGTCGGTTCAGCCGACCATAGGCAGCACAAGAGCAGCATGACGCACGCCAGCGCGCATACGACCATAATTTGGCGCAACTGCTGGCGAATGCGTTTCTTTTCCTCTTGGACGATTCTGTTCCGTTGAATTCGTCGACGATATTCATGTTCGTTCATGATGGCTCCTTCGCGTTGCTACGTTGCTGTGCCGCTTTATTGCTTTGTTGCGCTGCGCTGCGGTGAATTGCCAGCATGACAGTATGGTGATTGGATTGTCCAGCTGAAACGGCCCTGTGGTCGGAGGATGGGTTATCCACAGGCTTCGGGGCGTGTCGCGGCATACGATGGAACGCATGAGCGATAACACGTCACAGCGCAAAGCGTTGCAGCAGCTGGAAAGCGAGTCCGACTACGATCGGATCACCTACTATCAGAAGCCTTTTATGGTGCTGTGGGCGGCCGTGCAGGAGGCATCAAGCGAATTGCAGGACGATTACGCGCTCTCCCCCGAACTGGCGCAGTTGTGGGTTGCCGAGCAGATTCGCAAGGTGTCGGACTCGCTGGTGGATCGTCTTGCGGAAACGGCTTTGGCCCACGGCGAATCGAAATCGAATGTGGCGCGTGCGGCCGGCGCGAGTCCCGCCAATGCCTTGCGACGCTTCCCTCGACTCAAAGCCGATGGATCGCACGAGCGCACGCTGATTGACGACGTGCTTGATTCGTTGGAGTAACAAAAAGCCCTTGATTTCCAAGGGCTTTCATGTGGCTCCTGCGACTGGGCTTGAACCAGTGACCGTCCGATTAACAGTCGGATGCTCTGCCAACTGAGCTACGCAGGAATATTTTTCCCGTTTTAAGTCTTCTCCTGAAAAAAATCAGGAAAACTCCTAAAACTGCGCTCCTGCGACTGGGCTTGAACCAGTGACCGTCCGATTAACAGTCGGATGCTCTGCCAACTGAGCTACGCAGGAATGTGCTTCCCGTACGGAATTGCTTCCGTGCACAAGTCACATATATTACACGCTTCGCACGTCTTCGCAAATCGAGTGTCGCACCGCGTGTCGCGACATCACCACTCGAGTTCCGCTATGTCCATCGGATGCTCGTTGACGTCGACGGCGGTGACCTTGCCATCATGCATGTGGATCACACGATCCGCGATTGGCGCGATTGCTGAATTATGGGTCACGATCACCACGGTTGCGCCTTTCTTACGGCTCATATCCTGCAGGATCTGCAGCACCTGCTTGCCGGTGTTGTAATCCAACGCGCCAGTCGGCTCGTCGCACAGCAGAATCTTCGGATTCTTCGCAACGGCACGGGCGATGGCCACGCGCTGCTGTTCGCCGCCGGAAAGCTGCGCGGGAAAATTGTCGACACGATCGCCAAGACCAACATCTTCCAACACTTTGACGGCATCCTGCGCGTCGGAAACAATCTGCGAAGCAAGTTCGACGTTTTCCTTCGCGGTCAAATTCGCCACGAGATTGTAGAACTGGAACACGAAGCCGATGTCCGTTCTGCGGTAAGCCGTCAACTGTTTCGGAGAGTAGTTGGAAATGTCACGCCCGTCGATGACCACTCTGCCCTCGGAATTTGTGTCCATGCCGCCTAGAATGTTCAGCACCGTCGACTTGCCTGCGCCCGAAGCGCCCAGAATAATGGCCAATTCGCCTTTCTCAATGCCGAAGTTCACATCGTCATTCGCGGTAATGGTGGTGGAACCCATTTGGTAACGCTTGTAACTGTGCTGCATTTCGATATATGCCATATCAGCCTCCATTCCACGCCGAAAAACCCTTGACTCCCAATATTACGACTACAGTAGGGATTGTTGCTCATAAACGACGAGGAAGGGAACGTTATGGACATCGCCGATGACGCCGACCGTTTGCAGACACTACTGTACAGCGCTTACGACTCCGATACCGTGCGCGAGCTGGAACGTCCGCTGCTTGACGACGGCGTGCCTCTGATGCGCATGGCCGCTTCGGCGGCGGCCCACGTGACCATGACACTGCTCGACGACGAGGATCTCGCCGTCGAGGATGCTCGCGTGACCCTGCTGGTAGGCGCGGGAGACAATGGCGGAGACGGCCTGTATGCCGGCGCGGAATTGGCAAACGAAGGCGCGCACGTCACTGCGATCGCCGTGGGTCGCTCCCTGCACGAGGAGGCTCTCAGCGCGTTTGTGCACGCCGGAGGCCGCGTTCTCGCACTCGACCCAGCCGCGGAAATACCCGGATGCGCCACGGGTTTTTCCGCGGGCGAAGCCGGAGAACGACTGCAGGCCGCCGTCGAATACGCCCAAGGATCCCATGTAATCATCGACGCGATGGCCGGCATCGGCGTAAGCGGCGCATTGCGTGGCATCGCAGGCACCATCGCATCCTCCTTGGGATTCGACGGCGAACTTCCCGACAAGCCCGCCCTGCCGAACAATGAACCCTCCTCCGACCTACCGCTTGTTGTGGCGATCGACACGCCGTCCGGCGTTGGTGTGAATGACGGTTCGCTGCCGGGACCATATATCCCAGCCGATGCGACAGTAACGTTCGGTGCGATGAAGCCGTGCGCGATGGTGCCGCCCGCCTCATACGCATGCGGACGGCTCACCTTGGTCGATTTCGGTTTCGATATTGATGATTGCGTTCCCGCAACCGAAATGACGGACGGTGATTTCGTAACGGATTCAATCCGTCTGCCGCAGCTTTCGGACGGCAAATATTCACGTGGAGTAGTCGGATTGGTGACAGGTTCCGCACGTTACCCAGGTGCGGCCGTGTTGTCTTCCACTGCCGCGGCGCGCACCAATACGGGCATGGTACGTTATCTTGGCCCACAGCGCACGCAAGATATGGTTCTTTCCTCGTTGCCTGAAGCTGTGATCGGCAAGGGACGCGTACAATCATGGGTGGTTGGCTCCGGCGTTCCCACAGGTGATGACGAAGCCGCCGATGCCGACATCCAGCGCGAAACCATAGCCGCGCTGCTGAAGCACTATGCGTTGCCTCAAGAAGTCGACTCCGAAGACGGTGACGACGCCAAGCATGCAAACGCATTGGATATGCCGCCAATCGTGGTGGATGCCGGAGCATTGGACCTGCTACCGAACAAGGTGCCGGCTCAGGTGGTCGTCACCCCGCACGTCGGAGAGCTGGCCCGCATGCTGACCCGGCTGGACGAAAACGAAGTCGGTGTCGACAAGGTACGGGCACAGCCGCTTGCCTGCGCCCGTAAACTCCATGAGCTGACCGGCGCGACCGTATTGCTGAAGGGCGCGGTGACCATGGTGGTAGGCACGGATGGCAAAAGCAATGAGCGTGTGATTCTTTCCGGTCGCGCACCGGCATGGATGTCTACCGCAGGATCGGGTGACGTGCTCGCCGGCATGTTGGGAGCCCTGCTCGCACAGCAGGACGACATGCTTGCCGAGGATCCGGCATTGGTTCCCGAAGTCGTGGCTGCCGGCGCCTACGTGCATGGTCTTGCGGGAGCGATCGCATCGCAATCCGAACAGCGTGGATGGCATCGTCCGCAAATCTATGGTCATTCCAAAAAACAGCATTTCGGAGAAATCGGCCATCCGATCATCGCCAGCGATATTATCCGTGGTATTCAGCCTGCATTTTTACAATTACTTTAATTGTGTAACAAATTTACTGAACACCAGCCCCAACGTCGGTGACTTTGCGCTACACTGACGTTGCCGATCCATATTTTTGCAGGAAGGATTTTCATGACCTCCCCCAGTGCCAACGTCACCGATGTGGTCTTTGATTTTTGCGGCGTGCTCATTGACTGGCAGACGCGCGCATGCCTTGAAGGCAGGTACCCTCAGGTAGTTGTGGACCGTATTTGCGCGGATAATGATCCGTGCGGTTTTTACGATTATGAGGATCGCATGGACCATGGCGAAGATTTCGAAGACATTTATCCCGACGTGGTACGCGAGCAGGGTGAGGAGATCGCCGAGATCTTCCGCGATTACATCGAACGCTACGACGATGCGCTCCCCCGCATGATTCCGAATATGGAACAGCTGCTGCGTGATTTAAAGGCTGCAGGCTACGGAGTGTGGGGGTTGACGAATTGGTCGCATGAGACGTTCCATTTCGCCTTCGAGCGTTTCCCCCAGCTGGGCGAGCTGCTGCAGGGCACGATCGTGTCTGGCGTGGAAAAGATGCACAAGCCGAATGCCGACATCTACGAACTGGCGCTGAACCGTTTCAATCTTAAGCCGGAATCCAGCGTGTTCTTCGACGACACCGCGAAGAATGTCACTGGAGCGCAGGCTGTGGGCATGCATGCATTCCAGTTCGTCGATGCCGATCAGGCGCGTCGTGATCTGAAATCCTTGGGCATGAATTTCTGACTGTTTCAAAACGAACACCTGAATTAGCAAAAAGGCCGGGCCGCACACATGTGAACCGCACCCCGATTGTTGGACTGAAGAAATTCAGATTCGATGACCGAAGGTGCGGTTTCATTATGTGTGACGGTTGCAGGAAGCATTACGGCGGCGAGTCCGACGCGTACATCGCGCACTGGAACATCAGACGGCGTCGGGAAAAGCTCGGGGACGCACCCCGGAGGAGTTCCGAAGAGCGTCTCAGTATTGCTTTGGCGTTACTGCGAATTCCGGCTACGGCGGAACAGCAGATAGCTGTACGCAGAAGGAACGAGCGCTGCGCCAACCGCTATCGTCGCAATAATTGCGGCCATGAGCACGTCGCTCACAGGCACGACAGAGCTGACGACGCCCGCTACGACCAATAACACTCCCAACACCATGAAAGAGATGCCACCTACACGCTGCGTGCGTTTCCAATTGGTTTCATCAGCCAAAGCCCAAGGCGTTCTGACGCCGAAGGTGTAATTCTGGCGCATGCGCGGAAGGTAATTTCCCACGCCGACGAACAACGCTCCCAGCACCACGCAAACGATAAGCCCAACAGGACCACCGGTAGCTGGGATCACGCCGAATGCGGTGGCTTCGGTGAACCATGTGATGCCGCACATGATGAGCGTGAACGCGATGACGAATCCACGATACAGTCCGCTGGCCTTCATGTAGCTTTCTCCCTTGGGATCCATCTTCGGGATGATGAGGAAAAGTCCCAAGCACAGTAACGGCAATATATCAAGAATCAACGTTATGGCTCTCGGACCGTAGCCATTGACCGAACCGTCGGCACCCCAATGAATCGGCACGTTTTCGGGAAGTCGACTGTAGCAAGCAAGATGTGCGGCAACATTGACCAAGCACAGCACAACAAGTGCAATGCACACGTTGCGGCTGATTGGAGCGATCTTCTCCCTCGAATCATTCTTATTCACGCTTTCAGCATTGTTGATGTTGTTATCGAAAGCTTTTTTGGAATCATCCAGATTGTTCCCGCACATAAGATTCTCCTTTATTGACCGTCCGTTTGCTTATTGTTTTCATTGCCGTCCATGAACCCCATGAACCATCCGATCAGATCCTGCATCACCGTGGTGTTGAGACTGTAGATGATGTTTTGCCCGTGCCGTTCGTCGGTTACCAGTTCCGCGGTTTTCAGCGTGGTCAGATGGTGGCTGATCGATGGTTTGCTCATGTTGAATTGTTCCGCGAGCTCACCGGCCGTCATGTCACGTTCGCGCAGCAATTCCAAAATGCGCCGTCGCGTGGGATCGGAGAGCGCTTTGAACCCCTCTCCTGCCATGCATTCCTCCTTTACGATACTGAATATTTAGATATTTTCTTATTTAGACAATTATCTAAATATATGCTCCGGACATACATATTCACGCCCGCGCGTTTACCACGGTTGACGAATCATAAGTTCATGAAGGAGGACGATGATGTCTATGCAACCGAATGCCGCTGATCGTAGGGCGGGTTAATCATGCGGTCACGCCAATAGTAGACGTCATCATGTTCGCCGATTTCGCGATACACCTTGCACGGCTGGCCGAATGCGACCACGTTGGCGGGAATGTCTTTGGTAACCAGCGAACATGCACCAATCACCGAATTATCGCCAATAGTGACGCCAGGAAGTACGGTAACGTTGGCACCCAACCACACATTGCGGCCGATGGTGACCGGCAGAGAATACTGTGTGATCTTCTCGCGCAGGTCAGGACGAATCGGATGGCCGGTGGTAACGATAGTGCAGTTCGGGCCGATCATGGTATGTTCGCCGATATGCACTTCACCATCATCAACCAACGTGAGGTTGAAATTGGCGTAAGCATATGCACCAAAATACGTGTTGCATCCCCAATTGGCATGCAACGGCGGTTCGATATAGGCGTCCTCGCCGAATTCGCCAAGCAGTTGGCGTGCAATTTCGATACGTTGCGTCATTTGACTGGGGCGGGTCGCGTTAAAGTCGTACAGTAGTTCCATCTGTTCCTGCTGCGCTTTGATCATCTCTTCGTCATCGCAGGCATAGATCAATCCGGAATTCATAGTGTCAAGCACTCGTTGCGGCACAGTCATGGCAGCCTCCTTGCAGTCATTCACACTCGTTGCGATTATATACGAACTCAACGCAACTCATGCCGTGATTCCGCATGCCTTTCGCAATCCTCTGCACAATCATCGTCTGCGGCTAGCGAAATATTTCGCATGTTCGGCGGTGTGACCGTAAGTGCCATTGAACTCCCAATCACCACATCAAAACATCGCCAGTTAACCTGTTGCAGCCTTGGCTTCCGACACGATCAGCGGGCAGCCAAAATTTGCCAACGTGATTTGGTAAGGATATTCACATGCTCGACACGCACCTCATGCATAAGAGGCACCGACACCTCATCGCACGTGTGATGATAGACAAAACCAACCTTTTCCTGCACCCGCTTCGACTTCAGATTGCCATCATAATAACCGCACCAAATCGCACTCATACCAAGATCAACAAAACCATGACGGATAATCTCCCTAGCTGCCTCCGGCATATAACCCCTCCCCCAGAAAGGCTTGCCCAACCAGTAACCCAACTCACACTCATCATCACGATCCGTCATACCCGTATGACCATTAAGCTTTAACTCAATCGAGCCAATGGGGTTATTGCTGCCGCGCTCGCAAATCGCGCAGCATTCCTTGCCATTGAGCACATGACGAATCGTATTGAGACTTTCTTCTTTCGATCGGTGTGCGGGCCAGCCCGCGATAGGTCCGATATCCGGATCTTTCGCATAGACGTACAAGCTTTCCGCATCTGTTTCAGTCCAAGCCCTCAATGTCAGCCGTTCCGTCTCCAACATGTAGTCAACCTCTTTCATACGCAATGCATTGAACTGAGGTATAGCTTAGCCTGCAAGGAGAGTTTTGCCATGAGATGCGCGGTGGGGCGTGATACGGATGAAGACGATGCATGCGAAAGTGACGACGGGTCTGACTCACCTATGGGCTTCGGCGAAAGGCTACGTCCAGTGCAGGGCGTAGGTTCGTAGCCAACACCTAAAGCAGGGGGGCTCCTCAACGGAGCTGAGATAGGCGAATGCCTGACCCTTTGAACCTGTTGGTTAACACCATCGTAGGGAGCGAAGAATGAGCGTCATCGTGCACACGCATTTCCAGCGTCAATCGGCATCCGTAAAAGTCAACGCAACAGACGCGTCGGCAAAACAACCTGCATCGCGAAATCATCAAGCGTAATTTCGCTTTCTATCCCGTGTATCCAAGAATACGAGGCATGTCAGCGTATCCATTTACTGACGGAATCAAATTTTCCCAACCCAAAACAGCATAATCAAGGGGGAATCATGAACAATTATCCGTATGCGTCGATGCGAGACAGCTTCGACCTGAGCGCCTATTTTGTGGTAGGCCCACAGGATTGCAAAGGTCGACCGATCACCGACGTCATCGATGACGCATTGCGCGGGGGCGCAAGCTTTATCCAACTGCGCGCCAAAGACGCCGACGCGAAGGACCTTACCGACATGGCGCGTGATATCGCGCAAATCATCGAAGACAACAACAAGTCAGATTCCGTGGCATTCGTGATCGACGACCGCGTGGATGTGGTCTGGCAGGCCCGCAGCAAAGGCATCAAGGTTGACGGCGTGCACATCGGACAGACCGATATGGAACCGCGTGAAGCCCGCACGCTGCTCGGCGAAGACGCCATCGTGGGATTGTCGGCGGAGACAGAAAGCCTGGTCAGACTCATCAACGAATTGCCCAATGGCTGCATCGACTATATCGGTGCGGCGCCGCTGCATGTTTCCGTCACCAAGCCGGAAGCGTCCGTAGGCGGCAATGACGGTTCCGGTCGCACGCTTGACAAAGAGCAGATCAACACCATTTGTTCAGCCAGTGGTTTTCCGGTAGTGGTAGGCGGTGGCGTGACCGCAGATGATATGGAAATGCTGGCGCGTTCAAAGGCGGCAGGCTGGTTCGTGGTGTCCGCGATTGCAGGAGCCGATGATCCGGAAGCCACAACCCGCGATATGGTAACGCGTTGGAAAGCCGTACGTGGCGACACGAAGCACGGATACGCACCGCGCATGAAAGCCCAGAACACAGCGGAAATCAGCCCTAGCAACGCAGCCGACGGCGCATCCGGTGAAAAGAAGTTCACCAATGCGAAGGAAGCCAAGGCCGCATCCAAGCTCGCCAAGCAGCAGCGCGTCGACATTGCCGCACGCGATTCCAAACAGCGCGACAAAGCGCATATCCGCAAAACCACGCCGGTACATTTCGAAAACGAATTCGGCTCCTACGATCTGGAAGTGCCATACACCGAAATCAAACTGTCTGACACTCCTGGCGTCGGACCGAACGCGCCATTCAAGGACTACAACACCGAAGGACCGAAATGCGATCCGAAAGAGGGACTCGCTCCCCTGCGTTTGGATTGGATTCTTGACCGCGGTGACGTCGAAGAATACGAGGGACGTCGACGCAATCTGGAAGATGACGGCAAACGCGCCATCAAGCGTGGCAAGGCTTCCAAGGAATGGCGCGGCCGCCAGCATAAGCCGATGAAGGCCAAGGATCATCCGGTGACGCAAATGTGGTACGCGCGCCACAACATCATCACGCCGGAAATGCGCTATGTAGCGGAACGCGAGCATTGCAGCGTGGAACTGGTGCGCAGCGAACTGGCCGCAGGACGTGCCGTCATGCCTTGCAATATCAACCATCCTGAGGCTGAGCCCATGATCATCGGCTCGAAGTTCCTTACCAAGCTCAACGCCAATATGGGCAATTCGGCGGTCACTTCGTCTATTGACGAGGAGGTGGAGAAGCTCACGTGGGCCACCAAGTGGGGTGCTGACACCGTAATGGATCTGTCTACCGGCAACGACATTCACACTACGCGTGAATGGATTCTACGCAACTCCCCCGTGCCGATCGGCACCGTGCCAATGTATCAGGCACTCGAAAAGGTGGAGGATGACGCTTCCAAGCTCAGCTGGGAACTGTTCCGCGACACGGTGATCGAGCAGTGCGAGCAGGGTGTGGACTATATGACGATTCATGCCGGTGTGCTGCTGCGTTTCGTGCCATTGACGGCGAACCGCATGACGGGCATCGTTTCGCGTGGCGGTTCGATTATGGCTGAATGGTGTTTGCAGCATCATCAGGAAAGCTTCCTGTATACGCATTTCGACGAATTGTGTGAAATCTTCGCCAAATACGATGTGGCGTTCTCACTGGGTGATGGACTTCGTCCGGGATCGCTTGCCGATGCGAACGATGCGGCACAGTTCGCCGAACTGATGACTTTGGGCGAGCTTACCCAGCGCGCATGGGAACACGACGTGCAGGTGATGATCGAAGGACCTGGCCATATTCCGTTCGACACCGTGCGCATGAACATCGAAATGGAGAAGGCGATCTGCAAGGATGCGCCGTTCTATACGCTTGGACCGCTCACCACTGACACCGCTCCCGGCTACGACCACATCACGTCGGCGATCGGCGGTGTGGAAATCGCCCGCTATGGCACTGCAATGCTGTGTTATGTGACGCCGAAGGAACATCTTGGATTGCCGAACAAGGACGATGTGAAGCAAGGTGTGATCGCATACAAGATCGCCTGCCATGCGGCTGATATCGCCAAGCATCATCCGCATGCCATCGACCGTGACAATGCCATAAGCAAGGCACGCTTCGAATTCCGTTGGCTTGACCAGTTCAACCTGAGCTACGATCCGGACACCGCCATCGCGTTCCATGATGATACTTTGCCGGCCGAGCCTGCGAAAATGGCGCATTTCTGTTCGATGTGCGGTCCGAAGTTCTGCTCCATGGCCATCAGTCAGAATATTCGCAAAAAGTTCGGCAATGCCGAATCACAAGAGAAGCTTGTGGCCGACGCACAAACCATTGCCGCCGGCATGCAGGAAATGAGCGAGCGTTTCCGCGAACAGGGAGGCCATCTGTATCAGTAGGCTGATCAGCAAGCCGAATCGGTAAGGCTGAACGGTAATCGGTTGCAATAAGCGGGATTGTCAGCTTTTTAAGAAGGCCGGCAATCCCGCTTATTCGATTATTGACATTGACATGCTGCCGGCACTGTTGTTGATTCGCTGCGGTCGGCAGTCCACTATCCAGACAAGAGGGTATAAGCACTCCCCCACGGTCAGCACATGGCTCTAACCTGAGTTTATGACTCTTCTTCAGCTGAAATATATTGTGAAAATCGTGGAATGCGGTTCCATGAACGAAGCCTCGCACGAATTATACGTGTCACAGCCCGCGTTGAGCTCGTCTGTGAAGGAACTCGAAAACGAGCTTGGCATCGAAATCTTCACCCGCTCGTCGCAAGGCATCGCCTTGACCGTGGACGGAGCGGAATTCCTCACCTACGCGCGCCAGGTGCTCGATCAGGCGTCACTGCTCGAAGAACGTTACAAGAACGCGAAGCCACGCAAGCAGCTGTGCTCCGTGTCCACACAGCATTACATATTCGCCGTCGAAGCGTTCGTGGAAATGATCAACTCCATCAAATCCGACGAATACGAGTTCACCATTCGTGAGACGCGCACCAAAGACATCATCAACCAAGTGGCGAACATGCTTTCCGAAATCGGCATCATCTACCTGTCCGATTTCAATAAAGACGTGATCGGCAAGATGTTGCGTGAAAAGCATTTGGAATTCCATCCACTGTTCCGTGCTCCATTGCATGTGTTCATTTCGCGCAACAATCCGCTGGCTGGCAAGAAAAAAGTCACGATGGACGACTTGAAGCCGTTCCCGTTCATCCAGTACGAGCAGGGCGAGGAAGGCAGCTTCTTCTTCGCCGAAGAGGCGGTCTGGCCGGAATACTCCCCCAAGCAGATCAACGTGACCGACCGTGCGACGATTCTGAACTTCATCATCGGTCTGAACGGCTACACCGTGTGCACCGGCATTGACAACGGCGATCTCAACAATGAGAAAATCGTGACCGTGCCGCTTGACACCGATGAGACCATGTTGGTCGGCTGGATCACGAACGAGCGCGCGAAGCTGTCGAAGGCCGCGGAAAACTATTTGGAGAAGCTCAAGTCGGTGGTGACCGACCATGGATACAATCTTATCGACTGAATGCACTGATCGACCGGATGCACTCTGATATGAGATATGAAAAGTGCCTCACACCGATGCTTTCGATTGGTGCGAGGCACTTTTTTATGTGCTCGACTATAGGATTCGCCTATACGATTCACCTATAGAATTCAGGCGCCATACTGCTCCAGATAGGCGTCGGCAGCAGCCTTGATCTCGTCGGTCACGTACGCGGTACCGTCAGCGGTTTCGATATGCTGTCCGGCCTCGAAGATCTCACGCACGTTGGCGATGGCGAACACCGGGAAGCCGAACTCTGCTTCGACGGCCTTCACCGCGGACGTGTCGGAATTCTTGGTCTTTTCCATACGATCCACGGAAAGCACCAAGCCGACAACCTCAACATTCGCTTCGGCCTTGAGCTTGGGAATGACCTCGCGTACTGCGGTGCCTGCGGTCATCACATCGTCGACGAGCAGCACCTTCATGCCGTCGGTCAGCTGGGTGCCGACCATCATGCCGCCGTCGCCATGATCCTTCTTCTCCTTGCGGTCGAAGGTGTAGCCGACTTCCATACCGTGGTCGGAAGTCAGAGCGATCGCGGTGGAGACGCCCAGCGGAATGCCCTTGTAGGCAGGACCGAAAATGGTGTCGATGTCGTTCGGCAGATTGCCTGCTTCGATTTCCGCAGCGATCTTCTCCGCGTAGAAGGCGCCGAGCGTGGCGATCTTACGTCCGTCGTTGAATGCGCCGGCATTGATGAAATACGGTGACTTGCGGCCGGACTTAAGCGTGAACTCGCCGAATTTCAGCGCCTGTGCGTCCAGCAGGAACTTGGTAAAACGGTGGTCGAGGGATTCAGTCATGTCATGCTCCTTTGATGAATGATCGAGGTCAGCGCCAAGTTTCGCCCTTGGCAAGCTTGTCTGCGAGTTCGGGACGTGCGTCGAGCAGATCGTCAAGTTCACGGGCCACACGCAATGGTGCGGTCGGTTCGAACAGCGCGGCCGCGCCGACTTCCACGGCGTTCGCTCCGGCATACAGGTATTCGAGCGCCTTCTCGCCGGAATCGACGCCGCCGATGCCGATGATCGGAATGTCTGGCAATGCGGAACGGGTCTTCCACACGGCCACGAGACCCATCGGCAGCACGGCCGGTCCGGAAACACCGCCGGTCACATGGTCGATGATCGGCTCGCCGGTACGAATGTTGATGCGCATGCCGAGCAGCGTGTTGATCATGCTCAGCGCGTCGGCGCCGCTTTCCACGGCCGCGCGGGCAGGCACGGTGATGTCGGTGACGTTCGGCGTAAGCTTGACGATCATCTTCTTATCGGTGAGCTTGCGCAGTCGGGTGATCAGACGGCTCAATGCCACCGGATCTGTGCCGACGCTCATGCCTCCGGCTGACACATTCGGGCAGCTCACGTTGATTTCCAGCATATCTGCAGGAGAATCGTTCAGCTTGGATACGACTTCGATATAGTCGTCATCGCAGTGGCCGGCCACATTGGCGATGACCGTGGCGTTGATGGCTTTGAGCTTGGGCAGGTCGTCTTCCAGATAATGATCCAC
Source organism: Bifidobacterium intestinale (assembly GCF_023656765.1). Taxonomy (NCBI): domain Bacteria; kingdom Bacillati; phylum Actinomycetota; class Actinomycetes; order Bifidobacteriales; family Bifidobacteriaceae; genus Bifidobacterium; species Bifidobacterium intestinale. The sequence goes on from NZ_JAMOKR010000001.1 coordinate 300,297, forward strand.
GCCCGGGTTCTGCAGTCCGACCGCGTTGATGTTGCTGGATGGGCCTTCGGCGGTACGGACGCCGGGATTGCCCTCCCACGGCACCGGAGAGACTCCCTTGGTGGTGACCGCGCCCAGTTGGCTCACATCGTAGAACCAGCGAACCGCCGCATACTGGAAGGTGCCGGAAGCCGTGGCGACCGGATTCTTCCACGGCACGCCCGCCACCTGCGTGGGATGCTTCCATTCGTACGGGCCGTACAGGTTCTCATGCTGGGTATTGTCGCTCATCTCATTCACCCCATCCCAAACGTTCGCGAGTAAAGACCGGACCGTCGGAGCAGACCTTCAAACGTCCATCCAATGTGTCGACCGTGCACAGCACGCATGTGCCATAGCCGCAGCCCATGCGCTGTTCCAAGCTCAGCTGGCATGCCATGTCACGCTTTGCAGCCCATGCGGCCACGGCCTTCATCATCGGTAGAGGACCGCAGGTCAGGATCACCGGCTTGAGCTCGCCACCAAGCAGTTCGCCTTCGATGCGATCAAGCAGGGTGATCACATTGCCTTCGCTCTCGTCGATGCTGTACACCTTGTCGGCATACTTGCCCACGTATTCGTCACCGAAATGCACGTTACGGTAGCCGAACACCGCAGTGCTGGCCGCGCCTTCGACACCGGCGATATGCTGCGCCGCGCATACGAGCGGAGGCACACCCAAGCCGCCGGCAACCAGCACATAATTGGCGGGCTCCTTGGTTTTGAACGAATTGCCGAGCGGACCCATCACACGAATGGTGTCCCCCGGCTTCAGCTGTGCGAATTCGGCGGTACCTTTGCCCACCACGGCGAATATGAGGCTGACTTCATCGCCGTTGGTTTCGCACACGCCGAACGGACGCGGCATCAGCTTGCTTGGATCATTGGAATATACGTCGACGAACTGCGCCGGTCTGGCATGGCTGGCGATGTATTCGTCACGGAACGTCAAACGGTACACGCCGTCGGTCAGTTCCTGATTGTCAACGACCTCGACTTCATGCCGGCTTGGGAAAAAGCCTGCCGAAGTCGCCTCGGCAACGGTCGGAACGAACGTTGTTGCGGTGGTCATGAACTCCCTCTCTATTACGTTCGATGGTTGATGGTTGTTTTTTAGATTGAACAGTTGGCGCGTCGGCAGGTTACGGCAGGACTGCACGCAGATTGTCACGCATGTCTTTGGCTGCTTCACGCGCCGATTCGGCGACCAGGTCCAAAGCATCGTCGGCGCTCATGGATTCGGAATACTTACCGGACTTCTTCCATGCTCCGATAATGCCTCGGGACGAGTTGACGAGAGCACCCATACCGTCGCGGTCGAACATGCCGGCCACACCCTGCGCGGTACCGCCCTGTGCACCGTAGCCCGGTACTAGGAAGAACGTGTGCGGCATACGTGCGCGCAATGCCTTGCCTTCCTCCGGGTGGGTGGCTCCGACAACCGCGCCAACGTGTGAATAGCCGTTCTTGCCAATGGTTTCCGCTCCCCAGCTTTCCACCAGATCGGCAACATGCTCGTATACGCGTTCGCCAGAAGCGAGTTCAAGTTCCTGCAGTTCGCTGCTGGACGGGTTGGAGGTGCGCACAAGCACGAAGATGTCTTTGTCGTTGGCGGTGGCGGCGTCGACGAACGGCGTGATGCCATCGGTGCCGAGGTATGGGTTCACGGTCACCGCATCCTCATGCCATGGATCGTAGGCGGTGTCGCCCAATCCTACACCGCTGAGGTGATGAGCATATGCGGCTGCGGTGGAGCCGATGTCTCCGCGCTTGACATCGCCGAGCACATACAATCCCTGCTGCTTGGCGTATTCGCAGGTCATAGTGTAAGCGTCGATACCTGCCGGACCGAGCGCCTCATACATGGCGATCTGCGGTTTAACCGCAGGCACGATGTCTGCGACGGCGTCGATGATGGCGCGGTTGAATTCGAAGAAGGCCACGGAAAGCTGCATGGCAGGTGCCTCCGCCGGGTCTTCGACCTGTTCGTTGATTTCCTCGGCGAAGCTTGCAACGATTTGCGCTGGCACGAGCGCTTCAGTCGGGTCAAGTCCCACAACGCTCGGATTCTGCTTGTCTTCAATCGCTTCAATCAGACGATCCATCAATCCTCCTTATCGATACGGCTGAAGGCCAGCTTCGAACCGATGATGGTGGCGAGTGGACGGCCGGTGACCTGCCATCCGCCGAATGGGGTGTTTCGAGCCGAGGAATGGAATCGTTCAGGATCCACGGTCCATTCCTCGTTGGTGTTAAGCACTACCAGATCAACATTGTCGTCTGCCGGAACCTTGCCGAGGTCCAGCACACGTTTGGTGTCGTCGTCTCCCGGAACGGCGTCCGCGTATTCGTCCAGCACGGCCGTCAGGTCGGTCTTGTCGTGCCCCATAAGTTCGGCAGGCGCGGTCGACATGAGTTCGATCAAACGTTCGTCGGAAATGAAACCACCGTCCACAAGAATCTTGTGGCAGACGCCGTACGCGCATTCAAGGCCGATGATGCCGTTCGGAGCGTCAAGGAATCCGAGCTCCTTCTCTTCCATGGTGTGTGGCGCATGGTCGGTGGCCAGCAGATCGACGGTGCCGTCAGCTACGGCTGCGATGGTTGCCTTGCGATCCTCTTCGGAGCGCAACGGCGGATTCATCTTGGCAAGCGTGCCGTATTTCAATAACGCCTCATCGCACAGCGCAACATAATGCGGTGCGGTTTCGCACGTAATTGGCAATCCTTCAGCTTTGGCCTTGCGAATTGCGTCGAAGGAAATCGCAGTGCTGACATGCTGGAAGTGCACGTGCACGCCGGTCTTACGTGCCATCTCAATGTCACGTTCGACGATCTTCAGTTCGGTGTCTTCGGGAATGCCGGGGACACCCAGTTCTCGTGATACGGGACCTTCGTTGACCGCTCCGGTGTCGTGGTGTTCGCAATGCTCGATCAGGTACAAACCTGATTCCTTGACGTTGTCGAACACTTGGTCAAGGATTTCCGGTGTTACCGCGGAACCGTCATCGCTGATGGCGGTCACCGGGTGGGCCAGCTGGTAGGCATCCTTGTTGTCGTCATCGTGTTCCGGCAGATAGCCGATCCAGTCGGCCACGTCAGTCGCTTCCTTGCCTGCACGCCCTTTGGAAGCGCATACGCACAGGTCATAACGTACCGGCAAGGTCACATCATGGGCTTGTTCGTAATGCTGCAAATAGTCGATGACCGTGTCGAAACCGGCGTCGAGCACTTCGCTGGCACCCGGTTCCCCCGCCGTCACCTTCACGCCATCCATGGCGGGAACGGTGTTCGGCATAATAAGCACGTTCGTGTATCCGCCAGAGGCGGCGGCCGCGCAGCCGGAAACCATGGATTCCTTGTAGGTCTGGCCCGGATCGCGGAAGTGGACGTGGGGATCTTCGAATCCCGGGGCGATGGTCATGGCCGAAGCGTCCACCGTTTTATCAGCGTCGGATGGGACGATCAGGTCGATGACTTCACCGGTATTCCAAACCTTGATGTCGTGAAGGGTGAGAGTCATGGGTCAGAGCTTCGCTTCCTCGTCGCAGTAGTCGCAGCGGTATTCCTGACGGTCGGAATGCACCAGATGGAACATCTGCACGGCCGGCTCGGTGGTAGTCACGCAGCGCGGGTTCACGCATTTGATGATATTGACCACATGTTCCGGCAGTGTAGGCTGCTTTTTCTCTACGATTTTACCGCCGCGCACAATGCCTACGGTCGCGGTGCGTGCCACAAGGCCGAGCACGTCAAGGTCGATGGTTTCGGCTTCCTCTTCGCTTTCGATTTTGATGATGTCTTTGGTTCCGAACATATGGCTGTCGGTGTTCATGATCAGCGCGAGCTTGGTCTTAGCCGGATCAATTTTCAGGTATTCAAGTACCTTGAGTGCGGTGCCGGCAGGCACATGGTCGATGATGATTCCGTTCTGAATGCTGGTGACTTCCATCAGGCCGCAACCTCCTTGGATTCAAGCGGTTCATATCCCGGCAGTTCGTCTCCAACCACCGAGCTTTCCAATGCCATGCGCATGAGCATGCCGTTCTTGACCTGTTCGAAGTAGGCGGCGCGTGGGTCGTCATCCACTTCAACGGCGATTTCGTTGACTCGCGGCAACGGGTGCAGCACAGCCATGTCTTTCTTGGCGTAAGCCATCTTGGCTTCATCGAGAATGTAGGTGTCGCGCAGTCGCAGATAATCGTCTTCGTTGAAGAAGCGTTCCTTCTGCACACGGGTCATGTACAGCACGTCGAGATCGCCAATCACCGAAACCAGATCTTTGACTTCCGTGTAAGAGCAGGAGTCGGTCGCATTGATGCGGTCGAGCACGTACTGGGGGGTCTTGAGCTCGTCCGGGCTGATCAGCACGAAGTTCACATTGCCGAAACGGCACAGGGTTTCGATCAGGGAGTGCACGGTACGGCCGAAGGTAAGATCGCCGCACAGACCGACGGTCAGATTGTTCACGCGACCGAAGCGCGACTGTAGCGTCGCCAAATCAGCCAAGGTCTGTGTGGGGTGCATGTGCCCGCCGTCGCCGGCGTTGATGACCGGCACGGAAGCAGCGCGGGACGCCACGAGCGCAGCACCCTCCTTCGGGTGGCGAATCGCCACCACATCCACGTAGTTAGACACGGTTTTCAGAGTGTCCGAAATGGTTTCACCCTTGGTCACGGAAGCGAGCTGGGCGCCGGCGAAGCCGATCACCTTGCCACCGAGTCGGAGCATGGCGGTTTCGAAGCTCAGACGCGTACGAGTGCTGGGCTCATAAAACAAAGTGGCGAGCACCCTGCCATCGCAGGTGTGCGCCACTTCTTTACGATGAGAATCAATGTACTGCGCCTTGTGGAGTAATTCCTGAATCTGGCGAATGGAAAGATCATCCAATGTGATGACGCTTTTTCCTACCATCGGCGTTTCAACCGCCTGCTCGAGTACTGAAGACAACGGCTCACCTTTCATGCAACTTGTGGTTGAAGGTGGCCACTCGAAGTGACCTAGCCAACTATAGCCTGAAATGCAGACCCTGACGGTTCACCGCGTGTTCACGAATACTCGTGGAGCGGTCTCCGTCCTTCCATAGGCAGAAGCCTTGATCCAGCACATTCGTCAGAGCCGTATGGCCTCGATCCGACGGTCACAACATGTTCCTCGCCGTTAACTTCCCAGCTCACGAACGGCCGTAGAACAGGCGTTCCGTTACGTCGCGGGCCTTGCGCATTACTGCAAGCAGATCGTTCTCGAAATGCTGACCGCGATTTGCATCGTATCCGAGGCATACGGCGATACCTCCCAGCGAATATGAATCGTCCGGCAGAATATCGGCCTGATTGACGCGTCCGCTCCACAGGTAGCTGCCGTTGCGTGCAGCCGTGCACATGCGCCATGCCTTACGCAACACCACAGCGTCGCCAGCGGAAATCAGCTTGCGATGTTCCAGCTCGTCCAACGCCAGCAACGTACCGTTGACGCGCAGGTTGGCGTTGTTTCCCGCATGCTGCAATTGCAACAGTTGAATCGTCCACTCAACATCCGATAGTCCACCCTTGCCGAGTTTCAGATGGCGATCCCTGCGTACGCCGCGTGGCAGACGTTCGGCCTCCATACGCGCCTTAAGCTTGCGGATTTCAGAGATCTGCGTTTCCGTAAGATCGATTTTCGGATAACGCAACGGATCGGCGATGTTCATCAGGAAATCCTCGGCGAGCGCCGCGTCGCCTGCCGCGTATCGGGCGCGTAGCAGTGCCTGGTGTTCCCATGTGCTTGCCCAGGATCGGTAGTATTCCTCGCAGGATGCGTAGGATCGTACGAGTGGTCCGTTTTTGCCTTCGGGTCTAAGGTCCATGTCGAGTTCGATTTTTTGTTCGAATGTGGTTGGGCCTTGCAGGATCGCGCGTAGGTCTTCCTGCACTTTGCGTGCGAAGAGGTTGGCTTGGGTGTCGTCGGCGCCTTCGGCTGGCCGGTAGATGATGATCACGTCAGCGTCGGAACTGAAGTTGACTTCCTTGCCGCCGTAACGTCCCATGCCGATGATGGCGATCGCGGCGGGCGCTTGTTCGAGTTGCATGTCGTTGATGCGATGTCGGATGGACCATTGCAGTGACGCTTCGATGGCCGCGTCGTATACGTCGGTCATGCCGGCGAGCGATGCTTCATCGTCGATCACGCCGCTCATCCATGCGAGGCCGATGCGTTCGATTTCGTGTCTGCGCATGGCTCGGATGGAGTTGGCGAAGTCGTTGATGTTGCCGGCATTGCGTTCGAGCGTTGCTTTGGTTTGGATATTGAGGCTTTCGCGCGAGCGTGGTTGCAGGGATTCGTCGTTGCCGAGCCAGGTGACGGATTCGACGGATTTGTTGAGTGCGTCGCCGAGGAATCGTGAGTTGGATAGTATGTGGCATAGGCGTTGTGCCGCGGATGGTGAGTCGCGTAGGAATCCGAGGTATTCGCTTTCGGAACCGAAGTTTTCTTCGAGTTTGCGCCAGTTGAGCAGTCCCATGTCTGGATTCTGCCCTTCGCCGAGCCATTGCAGCGCCGCGGGCAGCAGGATGCGGTTGATTTTCGCGGCTCGGGAGACGCCTGCGGTGAGTGCGGTGACGTGGCGCATGGCCGCGTCGGCGTCGGCGAATCCGATGGATTCGAATCGTTCCTGCGTAGCTTTTGCGGAGAGTTCCACCTGTTCGTCGTCAAGTCCCGCGTTGATGGGCAGCATGGGCCTGTAGTAGATGTCCATGTGCAGGTGGCGTACTTCGCGACGTGTCTCATCATATTTGTTGACGAGTTCTTCGGGATGCATGTGGAATGCGCGTGCGAGTCGTCGTAGTTCGAGATTTTGGTTTAGCTCGTCGATGGTGATGTCTCGTTTGCGTTCAAGGCCTCCCGTGCTGGCTTTGCCGAGGTCCGGGAACAGGTGGGTGCGTTTGAGCGCCCACATTTGCTGGCGGTGTTCCAGTACGCGTTCGAATCGGTAGTCCCATGAGAGCTTTTTGGCTTGTTTGCGTGATACGTATCCGCCTTCGGCCAAGGCCTGTAGGGATTCGAGTGTGGAGCTGGTACGCAATGCTTCGTCGGAGCGTCCGTGCACGAGTTGGAGCATCTGCACGGTGAATTCGACGTCGCGCAGACCTCCCCTGCCGAGTTTGATTTCGCGGTCTTTGAGCGGGTTGGGAATAAGATCTTCGACACGTTTGCGCATCTGCTGGCAGTCGTAGACGAAGTTGTCTCGTTTGGATGCGGTCCAGACAAACGGTCGGGTCATGCTCATATACGCTTGGCCGAGGTCAGAATCGCCTGCTACCGGGCGTGCTTTGAGCAGGGCTTGGAATTCCCAGTTTTCCGCCCATTGCTCATAATAGGCTTCATGGGATTCGAGCCGGCGTACCAGTGGACCATCCTTGCCTTCGGGGCGCAATCCGCCGTCGATCTGCCAAAGCGTCGGTTCGGCGACGCCCATAATGACGGATTGGCATACGCGTTGCAGGGTGGTCGCCATTTTGGTTCCGACTCGGCTGAGCGTCATGCCATTGGTGTCCGCGTCGGCGGGTTCCACCACGTAGATCAGGTCCACGTCGGATACATAGTTGAGCTCCCGTGCGCCCAGTTTACCCATGCCGATGATGGCGAAACGCACGTGTTCACTGCCGTCCACTTCATGGCGTGCGATGGCGAGCGCGCCTTCAAGCGCCGCGTCCGCAAGGTCGGACAGTTCGGTGCTGATGCGCGGTTGGATTTCGATGGGATCGTTCGCCGTGGCATCTTGTGCCATGATTGCGGCGAGTTGTTCGCGATAGGTTTTACGTAGCGCCGTCGCAGCTTCGGCAAGTGGCAGGCTTGCGGTCGGCATGGTATGGTCATTGGGATCGGCTCCTACCGATTTGAGCACATGCACTCTGCGCTGTTCGTGATTGTAAAGATGGCTTTCGCAGGCGTCATTGGCCGCGGCCTCCACGAGTTCGGGACGGAATCGCATGAGCTTGCCCATTTCATCGGATACGCCAAGCACGGTAATCAGTCGTATGAAAGAGTTCTCATCGGCGATGATGTTGGTGAAATCCTCACCTTGGCTTTGCACCACTTTGATGATGTCCACCAGGTTGCTGAGTGCGACGTCAGGATCGCATGCTTTTTCCAGCGTTGTCAGCAGCAGTCGCATTCTGTCATCGTCAATGCCGTCATTGTGCAGCTCATCGAACAATGTGCGAGCTTTGTCGAGATCTTGCAGCCCTGCTCGAATCAGATCGAGCGCTCCGAACTTGTGTTGCATGGAAGTCATGGTTTCTATAGTAACCGTATAAAACCAGGGGCGGTTGCGAAATACCCGCAACCGCCCCTGATGTTTGTTGCATCGTCCGGAATCAGACGAAGAATGGTTTGACGTTGGACCAAATACGTCTGCTGACGCATGGATGGTTCATCGTATACAGGTGCACACCGTCGACGCCCCGCGCCACTAGATCGCAGATCTGCTCGGATGCGTAAGCGATACCCGCCTCTTTAAGCAAAGCCTTGTCGCTTCCCCATTTATCAAGCATAATGCTGAGTTTTTCGGGGATCTTCGACTGACATTTGCTCGACATGTTCAACACCGATTTCGCGTTCATGACTGGCATGATGCCCGCTTCGATCGGCGCATCGACGCCTGCGGCCCTCGCTTTGTCGAGGAATCTCAGGAAGTCCTCGTTGTCGTAGAACAGTTGCGAAATCAGGTGCGTCACGCCGGCGTCGACTTTCTTTTTGAGATTGTCGATGTCTTCTTCCAGCGTTGCCGCCTGCGGGTGCTTTTCCGGATAGCAGGCGCCGTAGATCTTCATGCCCGGGCGCTGTTGGCGGATATATGCGGCCAGATCGCTGGCATGTTCGAACACTCCTGCCGGTTCGGCACCGTCGATGCGGTCGCCACGCAAGGCGAGCACGCCGGAGACCTTGGCCTGTTCGAACATGTCGAGTGCCTGGTCGACGTCATCCTTGTTCAGATACTGCGCGGTCAGATGGGCCACGCTGGGGATGCCGTATTCGCTTACCGTGTGGGCGATGCGCGCGGTCAATGTACGGTCGGATGATTTGCCGGTGCCGTAGGTGACGGAAATGAAATCGGGGTCCAACCCCTGCAGGCCATCCAACGTGTCGTAGATGGTGCCTACAGGGGAGGTTCGCTTCGGAGGGAACACCTCGAGCGAGAACATTGGCGAATGCATGGCTGTCGTCTTGTTCCTAACGTTTCGCCTTATTTGGTCAGCTTGGCACGCACAGCCTGGGCTGCGGCCACGAGGTTTTCAAGGCTTGGCCAGGTTTCGGCGTTGCCGCGGGTCTTCAAACCGCAGTCGGGGTTGATCCACACCTTTTCGACGTCCATCTTCTTGAGGATTTCGTAGATGCGTTCCTCGATTTCGGCTTCGGACGGGATGCGCGGCGAGTGGATGTCGTAGACGCCCGGGCCAGCTTCGGTTTCGAAGTTGGCGTCGTGAATGGCGTCGAGCACCACGAGATCGCCGCGGGAAGCTTCGAAGGAAATCACGTCGGCGTCCATGGCGTCGATGTCGGTGATGATGTCGTTGAATTCCGAATAGCACATGTGGGTGTGGATCTGCGTGGTCGGCTTGACCGCGGAGTGCACCAGTCGGAATGCCGGAATGGCCCAGTCGAGGTACTTCTTGTGCCAGTCGGTCTTCCTGAGCGGCAGCTTTTCACGCAGGGCGGCCTCGTCGATCTGGATGACCTTGATGCCAGCGGCTTCGAGATCGAGCACTTCGTCGCGGATGGCGAGGGCCAGCTGCTGGGTCTGCTGCTCGTGGGTGATGTCCTCGCGCGGCCAGGACCAGTTGAGAATAGTGACCGGGCCGGTGAGCATGCCCTTCATCACATGACTGGTACGGGACTGCGCGTAGGCACTCCATTCCACGGTAATCGGGTTGGCGCGGGACACGTCGCCCCATACGATCGGAGGCTTCACACAACGGGTGCCATAGGACTGCACCCAAGCGTTCTTGGTGAACAGGAAACCGTTGAGGTTCTGACCGAAGTATTCGACCATATCGTTACGCTCGAATTCGCCGTGCACAAGCACGTCAAGGCCGATCTGCTCCTGATGCTTGATGCAGGCGTCGATCTGCGCCTTCATGTATTCGTCGTATTCAGTCTTGGTGATTTCGCCCTTGCGCAGTCTGGCGCGTTCGGCGCGCACTTCCTTGGTTTGCGGGAAGGATCCGATGGTGGTGGTCGGCAGCAACGGCAGGTTCAACGCCTCACGCTGTGCCTTCTGACGTTCGGCACGTGCCGGCTGACGCACGAAGTCCGAGTCGGTCAGAGCTGCGAGACGTTCCGCCACGTTCTTGTCGGCGGCAACGCGGGTACCGTCGAAGAGCGCCTGGTTGGCGGCCAATGCCCCGGATGCCTTCTTGTCTTCCTCGCTGGCGTCGGCGAGAACCGAGAGGTCGTGCAGTTCGCCGAGCTTTTCAACGGCGAAGGCGAAATGCTTGCGCACATCATCGGCGAGACCGTCTTCACCTTCGGTGCTGAACGGCACATGCAGCAGGGAGCTTGCGGTGGAGACGGCCACGTTGTCGGTGACCTTCTTCAGCGCGTCGACGAGTCCAAGGCTGACGGCGTAATCGTTGCGCCAGATGTTGCGGCCGTTGACCACACCGGCGAAGATGGTGGTGCTCTCTGCGACGCCGAACTTTTCAACGGCGGCGAGATTCTCGTCCTTGCCTTCGTTGAGGTCGAGTCCGATGCCGTCGAAGGCGAGCAGGTTGACTGTCTCATACACGTCGGCGATGTGGCCGAAGTAGGTGTTGAGCAGCACCTTAATCTTGCCGTCGCGTGCGGGCAGGATCTTGGTGTACAGGCTCTTGAACAGTTCGACGTCGCCCGGCTCCTTGTCGAGCACGAGGTACGGTTCGTCGATCTGGATCCATTCGGCGCCCAGCTCGGCGAACTTGGCCACGACCTCGGCGTAGACGGCGGCGACCGCGTTGACCAGGCCCTTGTCATATTCGAGTTCTTCGGCCTGCGGATTGCGGGCGAGCTTGAGGAAGGTGTACGGGCCGATGAGCACCGGCTTGGTGGTGATGCCGAGCGCCTTCGCCTCGTTGAATTCGTCGAACGGCTTGGTGCTGTTGAGCTTGATGTCGGTGGCTTCGTCGACTTCCGGCACCAGATAGTGGTAGTTGGTGGTGAACCACTTCTTCATCGGCAGCGCGGTGACGTCGCCCTTGTCTCCCTGGTAGCCGCGGCCCATGGCGAACAGCGTCTCTTCGGGATTGTCGAAGGCGAGGCGCTGGTAGCGCTGCGGAATGACGTTCAGCAGGATGGCAGTGTCGAGCATTTGGTCGTAATAGCTGAAGTCGTTGCTCGGAATCAAATCGATTCCGGCTTCCTGCTGCAGCTTCCAATGCTTGGCGCGCAGCTCCTTGGCGGTGGCGCGCACGTCGTCGAGCGTTGCGGCACCCTTCCAATAAGCTTCGATAATCTTCTTCAGCTCGCGGTTCTGGCCGATGCGAGGGAAACCGGAGACGGAAGTGAGAACGGACATGAATCCTCCATCTGATATGAACAATGCAACCCGCTCAAGCTATCACAAATCGCCTTGATATAAGTCATTAAGAAAATTTGAGTGTCGTTATAAGCATGGTTTATACCAGTTGGCGCGATAGTTTCACGCCTCTCAACATCATGCCGATCGACAAGGAATTATTCAAAATCCTTGGCCGTCAGCAATGCGATGAGTTCGCCGCTGTGCAACTGCCATTGGTTGAACGGCTCGTTCGAGCCGAATACGGCGAGCGAAGCCGGCGACATGCCCAGATTCAGCAGCTCGAGCAGTGTCGCATCCGATTCGGAACTCGCCAGCCACTGGCATGCGATCGACACGGTGGGCTCATGGCCAAGCACCAACAATTCGCGATGCTTTTCCTTGGTCTGCGCAAGCTCGTCGAACACGGACTGCACTCCACCCTCATACAGGCTCTGGCGGTAGTCGACCTTCGGGTCGTCGCCGAACACCTTGAGCATGCGGTCGCATGTCTGTCTTGCTCTGGTGGCGCTGGAGCACGCGATACGCGTCGGCGCCATTTTGTGCGTGACCAAGCCTTTGGCGACGGCCTTCGCCTGCTTGCGTCCCTTGTCGGTCAGTTCGCGCCCGGCGTCGCCGCCGTCACCGAACGGTTCGGTCTTGGCGTGGCGCATCACCAGCAGCACGTATTTGTAATCCTTGGCTTTCTTCGCAACCTTCTTAAGGCTCGTTCCCATGGACGAATGCTCCAATCCTTAACGATCCGATGCGCGTCAACGCAACACACACGACTATTGTCTCAGAACACTTGCAAGAATCACCGTATCAATCGCCGATAGCCTCGACCTGCGCGTCGAGATCGCGCAGCACTTTGCGCAGCTTACGGTCGGAAATGTCACGCAGTTCAAGGTCTTCGAGCTGTTCGGCACGTTCTTCGGCGCTCAGGGAATCGATATCCGTGGTCGTGTCTTTCGTGGCACGGTCGCGTTTGCGCAACGCCTGGAATCCCGGAGCCATCGCACGGGATACCATAAGGAAACCGGTGTGCCCGATCATCTGATGGTCGGGGCGGATTGCCAAACCCTGCGCCTTCCAGTCACGTTCCAGCGTTTCCTGGATGTCCGGTTCCGTCCAGCAGCCGGCTTCGCGCAACGCCTCCGCCATACGACTCAGCTGCGTGGTGGTGGTCACATACGCCACGAGCACGCCTCCGGGGGCGATCACTCGATACGCCTGTTCAAGCCGGTTCCAAGGGTCGAGCATGTCAAGCATGATGCGGTCGAAGGAATGCTCCGGCAACGTGGCCGCCACCGAGTCGAAATCTCCAGTTTTCAAATCCCACCAAGCAGGGCGGCCTCCGAAATAGACCGTGGCGTTCGCTTCGGCCACGCGGGCGAATTCCGACCGCATCTCGATGGTGGTCAGCCGGCCGGACTCACTCACCGCGTCCAGCAGGTTGATGCTCATGGCGCCAGATCCGGCTCCGGATTCCAGCACGTTCATGCCGGAACGGATGTCGCCCAACTGAATTACCTGGGCAATGTCCTTCGGATACATGATCTGCGCGCCTCGAGGCATCGACAGCACATAGTCGGCCAGCCTCGGACGCATTACCGCGAACTGCCATCCACCGATGGCGCGCGTGCCCTTCCAAGGCTTGTTGGCGTCGCGTTCCGGATGGTCCTGGTTGATCTGGGTCTCGCGTTTGGCGCTCACCGTAACCACCACGGATCCCTCCAGCTGCCCAATCACGTCGTCGTGCAGAATGATGCCATGCGAGGTCTGCGTCACGCCACCAGGCACCAGCTGGTCGGTGATCTTATTGGATCTGCGATCCGTGAACTGCACTTTCTCGCCCGTCGTCAACGGTCCTCGACGCATCAATCGCTCCTTCATTGCAAACATGGATTCCATCATTGCGACAGCACGGTCAAGACCCGCCTGTCTGGCGCTATTCATGCTACAGCATGTTCCGCCATGCAAAGCGCCAGTTACAGCGCGTACGCGTTCCAGCGCCCGTTCATGTGTGTCACCTCGAGCTTCAGGCCGAACACCTCGCTTAAGCGCGCGGACGTGAAGCCATGTTCCAAGTCGCCCGTGTACACGATGGTTCCGGGGGCCGGATCGTTGCCTGCCACATTGTCGGCATAAGCATCGGCTTCGTTGCCGGTGATTCTACCCATGATCGCCACATGGTCGAATCCCTGCGGAATCTCCTCAAGACGATGCGTCACCAATACCACGGCACGGTCTGATTGTTCGGCACCGACCCTGCTCAACGCACGAAGCGCGATCTCACGACCACCCAGGTCGAGTCCTGTGGTCGGTTCGTCCAGAATCAGCAAATCCGGATCGGCCATCAGCGCACGGCAGATCAGCACGCGCGTACGTTCGCCTTCCGAAAGCTTGAACATCATCTTGCCTTCGAGGTATTCGATGCCGAATTCGCGCATCAGGGAGCGCGCCTTGGCATAATCTTTGTCGGTGTAAGTGTCGCGCCAACGGCCGGTGGTCGCGGTCAATGCGGTCACGATGGCGTCGAGCGGATCTTCCTGAGGCGGGAATGCACGGCTCAGTTCCGCGGAGCTCAAACCGATGCGGTTACGGTAGGAGAACACGTCCACTTTACCGAGACGGTTGCCAAGAATGTCGACGGTACCTTCCGACGGGAAGCCTCTGGTGCTCATCATGTGAACCAAGCTTGATTTGCCGATACCGTTAGGACCGAACAACACCCATTTCTCACCTTTGTTGATTTCCAAATTGACCTTGGTGAGAATCACACGCTTACGACGACGGAATTCCACGTCAGTGAGTTTCAGCGCGATGTTCTTTTCCGACATTCTTCCTCCCCTGCCATTGTGCAGATTGCAGTCATGAAAACGCCTTCCGCCAGAATAATGCGTCCGGCGAAAGGCGTTCACGTATCATCTACGTGGCGAACGGGCTATTCGGCGGCTTTGCCCTGCTCGGCAAGCACGTCCTCGTAGACCTTGACGGTCTTGTCGGCGATCGACTCCCAACTGAAGCTGTCGCGTGCGCGTTCGTATCCGGACTGGCCCATCCGCTTCGCCTTTTCGGGGTCGGCCATGATGCGGTTGATGGCGTCGGCCATATCGTGCACGAACTTGTCTGGATTGGTCGGGGTGCCAGTGCCGTCGTGCAACTGGTCGATGGGCACGAGGTAACCGGTTTCGCCGTCGACGACGACTTCGGGAATACCGCCAGTCGCGGAGGCCACCACGGGCAGACCACAGGCCATGGCTTCAAGGTTCACGATGCCGAGTGGCTCGTAAATGGACGGGCAGATGAACGCGTCGCAACCGTGTTCGAGCGCGTTAAGTTCCGGCTTCGGCAGCATCTCTTCGATCCAGATGATGTTGCCGCGCTCCTCATCAAGCTTGGCGAACGCGGTTTTGACCTCGTTCATGATTTCCGGAGTGTCGGGTGCGCCGGCGCACAGCACGACCTGGATGCCCGGATCGACGAAATGCAACGCCTGCAGCAGGTACGGCAAACCCTTCTGTCTGGTGATGCGGCCGACGAACAGGAGTGTGGGCTTATTACGGTCGATGTTGTAACGTTCGAACACCTTCCAGCCCGGATCGTCGTCAGCCGGGATTTCGAACTGGCTCATGGTGATGCCGTTGTGCACCACGACCACCTTGTCGGGATCAAGATTCGGATATGCGGACAGGATGTCCTCGCGCATGCCGGCGGATACGGCGATGACGCGGTCGGCGTGCTCGTATGCGTCACGTTCAGCCCACGAGCTCAGGTCGTAGCCGCCGCCCAACTGCTCACGCTTCCATGGGCGGAACGGTTCGAGGGAATGCGCGGTGATGACCAGCGGCGTTCCGTGCAGCATCTTGGCAAGGTATCCGGCCAAGCATGCATACCACGTGTGCGCGTGGATAATGTCGGCGTCCACATCGTCGGCGATCTGCAGATCGACGCCGAACGTCTTCAGCGCGCCGTTTGCTTCCTGGAGTTCCTTGGGAACGTCGTATCCGACGACCTTGAGCGAACCTTTCGGATTGTCACCCGGGATTTCGGGAATCTCGTTTTCGGCACGTGGTCCGTCAAATGCACGAACCGTCACATCCACACGTTCCGCCAGAACCTTGGAAAGCTCCTCTGCGTGCACGCCTGCGCCGCCGTACACCTTGGGCGGATATTCACGGGAAAGGATGTCAACCTTCATATCTGTGCTCTCCTCTTCGAGTCAGGCAGTTGTTCCACCACTACTGTAAGGCAAATTTCCAAGGAAACGCCTGATTGTTTCATTCGTGTCACAAAGTTTTGCATCTTTTCTAAAAATGCAAACAAGGAGGTCAATAAACCAGGAACGAATAGTGTCGTCATTCGTGACTCGCATGCGAAAGCGGGGCTGCATCCTTCCATCGGATGCAGCCCCGCTCTGCGTTCATCGCCTTACCATCAGACGGCCGTACCATTCTGATCGAGGTTCGGATTATGCTTCGGGTTACCCGCCGTGAAGAACAGGCTAAGCACACCGACGGCAAAGACAGTGGAAACAGTTGCGATGAGCCACATCGGATGCGATGGCAGCCACATGACTACAAGGAATGCGATTGCGGACAATGCGATCAGCGCCCAGCTGGCCACGCGGAACCACTGGCGCACGGAATGCGGCGCCTTGAACATCTTGGGATTTGTGTAATCCGGATTGGTGGTCAGCAGGCTTTCGTTTTCCACGACGCTGCCGCCGGTCGGTTTCCATGGACCGTCGATGCCGTCCTGCAGGCGACGGGACTTCTCCTGAAGCTGGTATTCGTCAAGCATGCCGGAACGACCACGGCCTCTGGTCTGGTCGTACTGTTGGGGCACTCCCCTGCGGTTCTGCTTGGCTTGGGCACGTCGTTCGGCGCGATTTGGCATTGGTGCACTCCTTTGTTACTTGTTGCTGCATGCCACTTTAGCGCATGCCGGACCCGTACGCCGGCTGTTTTCCACGCTTCAGTCATATCAATTCAAGGAAAACGTTGCCTATAGGAAAAGTGGTCTTCATCCGCATGCCGATGGATGCGGATGAAGACCACTTGGATCCTGGTGTCGTCGTCGAATCAGCGCGGCAGCATCATCGGCCTTTTGGAAGCCACGATGGGCGCCGGAAGTTCAGTGGCACCGGTGAGGTATTCATCCACGGCAGCCGCGCAGGAGCGGCCTTCGGAAATGGCCCATACCACGAGGCTCTGGCCGCGGCCGGCGTCGCCGCAGGCGAATACGCCATCCTGGCTGGTGGCGAACTTATCGTTGCGAGCCACATTGCCGCGTCCGTCGAGGTCGACGGGCAGCTGATCCACGAGCGTGGTGGTGTCCGGATGCAGGAAGCCGACGGAGATGAGCACCAGATCGGCCGGAATCACGCGTTCGGTGCCCGGCTGGCGGGTGAATGGGCCGTTTTCGCCGGGTGCCACGTTCACGACCTTGAGACCGGTCACATGTCCGTTCTCGTCGGCCACGAAGCCTTCGGTGGCGGTGGAGTGCTCCACCTTCACCTTGGCCTGTTCCTCTTCGATGCCGACGAAGTTCACGGAATCCGTGCTGTACACGTATTCGGCACGCTGAGTTTCAAAACCTTCCTCCATGGAGGAGGTCTTCTGGTACAGGCGTGCGAAAGTCGGCCACGGTTGGTTGGCCGGGCGTTCGCTTGGTTCCTGCGGCATGATCTGCAGCACGGTGACATCTTTGGCGCCTTGGCGAATGGACGTGCCCAAGCAGTCGGATCCGGTATCGCCGCCGCCGATGATCACGACATGCTTGCCTTCGGCGGTGATGTCATTGACTGGCTTAACGCCGTAGACGCGGCGGGTTGCATCAGGCAGGAACTCCATGGCGAAGTGGATGCCCTTGAGTTCACGGCCCGGAATCTTCATATCGCGCGGCACGGTGGAACCGATGGCGACGACCACGGCATCGTAGCGGGAGCGCAAATCGTCCCAAGAGATGTCTTTGCCGATCTCCACGCCGGTGCGGAACACAGTGCCTTCGGCCTCCATCTGTTCCACACGGCGGTCAATGAGCCGCTTGTCGAGTTTGAAGTTCGGAATGCCGTAGCGCATCAGACCGCCGATGGCGTCATCACGCTCGTATACGACCACGGTGTGGCCGGCGCGGGTGAGCTGCTGGGCGCATGCCAGACCGGATGGGCCGGAGCCGACCACTGCGACGGTCTGGTCGGTCAGACGCTGCGGAGGCAACGGCTTGACATAGTCGAGATCCCATGCCTGATCGATGATCGTGCATTCGTCGTTCTTGATCATGGTCGGCGGCTGGTGGATGCCCAGCACGCAGGCGGCCTCGCACAGCGCGGGGCAGATGCGGCCGGTGACCTCAGGGAAGTTGTTCGTCTCGGACAGGCGGTTGTACGCATCCTCCCACTTCTCCTGGCGGACCAGATCGTTGAATTCTGGAATGATGTTGCCCAGTGGGCAGCCGTTCATGCAGAACGGCGTGCCGCAATCCATGCATCGGGCCGCCTGTTCGGTGGTCCAAGGTTGCAGGCCGGATTCGGCGTGGACGTCGAACCAATCCTTGATTCGCTCCTCGACGGGGCGTTCGGCCAGTTCGCGACGGGTACGGACCTTCAGGAATCCACGTGGATCTCCCATGTCAGCGCGCTCCTTCCATAACCTGCTCGTACACCTGTTCCCAGACGCCGGGCGTATTGAAATCGATATTGTTCTCTTCGGCGTTCTTCATCGCCTTCTGCATGGCGAGGAAGTGCTTCGGCACGATGTGCGTGAATCGCTTGGATACATTCTTCCAGTCGGCGAGCAGTCCGGCCGCGAATGCGGAGCCGGTCTCTTCCGCGTGCTGCTTGACCAGGCCGTGCACGATTTCGTCCGACTCACTGTCGAGCGGTTCGAACAGCAGTGCGCCGTTGGTGGCGGCTGCCGGGTTGACCTGCTTCATGTCGAGATCGAGCACGTACACGTGACCGCCGGAGAAGCCTGCGCCGAGGTTACGTCCCGTGGGACCGAGAATCACGACGGTGCCGCCAGTCATGTATTCGCATCCGTGGTCACCGACGCCTTCCACCACGAAGGTGGCGCCGCCGTTGCGTACGCCAAAGCGTTCGCCGGCGCGTCCCGCCACGAACATCTGGCCAGAGGTGGCGCCGAAACCGGTGACATTGCCTGCAATCACGTTCTCATGCGGATCAAAGGTGATGCCCGCTTCCGGACGCACGACCATGCGGCCTCCGGACAAGCCCTTGCCTGCGTAGTCGTTGACTTCGCCGTATATGCGGATGGTTTCGCCGCGTGGGATGAACGCGCCGATGGACTGGCCGCCCGCACCGTGGAAGGTCATGTCGATGGTGTCGTCCGGCAGACCTTCCTCGCCGTAGCGCTTGGTGATCTCGTAGCCGACCATGGTGCCAAGCGTACGGTACACGTTGCGGATTGGCATCTCGATGCGCACCGGCTCCTTCTTCTCAAGGGCTGGCTGCGCAAGCTCGATGAGCTTGTTGTCGAGCGCCTTGTCGAGCTCGTGGTTCTGCTCGATGGTCTGATGCAGGATGGTTCCCGGAACCGGTCCCGGCTGCATCAGCACGTTGCTCAAATCGATGCCGTCGGACTTCCAACGCTTGATCGCTTCGTTCTGATCGAGGCATTCGACATGGCCGACAGCCTCCTCCAAGGTGCGGAAGCCAAGCTGTGCGAGCAGTTCGCGCACTTCTTCGGCAATGAACATGAAGAAGTTGATAACGTGCTCCGGCTTGCCCTTGAAGCGTGCGCGCAGTTCGGGATCCTGGGTGGCGATGCCCTGCGGGCAGGTGTTCTTCTGGCAGGCGCGCATCATGACGCAGCCTTCGACGATCAATGCGGCGGTGGCGAAGCCGAATTCCTCGGCGCCAAGCAGGGCTGCGATCACCACGTCGCGTCCGGTCTTGAGCTCGCCGTCGCACTGCACGGTGATGCGCGAACGCAGGCCGTTGAGCACGAGCGTCTGCTGGGTTTCGGACAGGCCGATCTCCCATGGGGTGCCGGCGTGCTTGATGGCGTTGAGCGGAGCCGCGCCGGTGCCGCCGTCGTAGCCGGAGATCAGCACCACGTCGGCATGGCACTTGGCCACGCCGGCGGCGATGGTGCCGACGCCGAATTCGGAGACGAGCTTGACGTGCACGCGAGCCTTCGGATTCGCCATCTTCGCATCGTTGATCAGCTGCTTCAGATCCTCGATGGAATAGATGTCGTGGTGCGGCGGCGGGGAGATGAGCTCTACGCCCGGGGTCGCGTGACGCACCTTGGCGATCCACGGCGGGACCTTGGCTCCCGGAAGGTGGCCACCCTCACCCGGCTTGGCGCCTTGGGCGAGCTTGATCTGCAAATCAGTGGCGTGCACGAGGTAATCGCTGGTCACGCCGAAGCGCGCCGATGCGATCTGCTTGATCTTGCTGTAGCGCAGCGGATCGTTGATGCGATCCTCGGATTCGCCACCTTCGCCGGAGTTAGAACGTGCACCGATGGTGTTCATCGCGATAGCGAGGGTCTCATGCGCTTCCTGGGAGATGGATCCGTAGCTCATGGCGCCGGTGGAGAAACGCTTGACGATCTCGCTGGCCGGCTCGACCTCGCTGATGTCGATCGGCTTGCGGTCGGACTTGAACTTCATCAGTCCGCGCAGCGTCATCAGACGGTTGGAGGTGTCGTTGATGTGCGCCGAATACTTCTTGAACATGTCGTAATCACCGCGCTGGGTGGACTGCTGCAGCAGGAAGATGGCCTCAGGATCATTGAGGTGATCCTCGCCGGTGCGGCGCCACTTGTACTCGCCGCCGGTGCGCAGGTTGCGGTGCGGACGGGCGGTCCACTGCGACGGGTAGGCCACACGGTGACGAATGGCAACCTCTTCGGCCAGTTCGTCGAGTCCGACGCCGCCGACGCGGGAGGTGGTGCCGGTGAAGTATTTGTCGATGACGTCCTTGTTCAGGCCGATGGCTTCGAACAACTGCGCGCCACGGTAGCTCATGATGGTGGAGACGCCCATCTTGGCCATGATCTTGAGCACGCCGGTGGACAGCGCGTTGGTCAGGTTCTTCACTGCGGTTTCGGCATCGACGTTGAGATACCCATTGCGGGACAGGTCTTCGACGGATTCGAACGCCAGATACGGGTTGACTGCTGCCGCGCCGTAGGCGATCAGCAGAGCGACATGGTGGATTTCGCGCACATCGCCGGCCTCCACGACCATGGAGATCTGGGTACGCGTGTGTCTGCGCAGCAGGTGGTGCTGCACCGCGGAAGTGAGCAGCAGTGATGGAATCGGTCCCCACGTGTAGTTGGATTCACGGTCGGAGAGCACAAGGAAGTTGGACCCGTTTGCGATGGCCTCATCGACTTCCTGGAAGATTTCCTCAAGACGTTCCTTCAGTGCCTTACCGCCGCCTGCGACCTGATAAAGACCCTTGACGACGAACGGCTTGTAGTAGCCGCCGAGGATCTTGGCGCGGTCGAGGCGCTTGAGCTGCGCCATTTCGTCGGAGTTGAGCACCGGCAACGGAATGAGGATCTTCTTGGCGTGCAGTTCGGAATCGGCCAGCAGGTTCGGCTCGGGACCGATGGCGGATTCGAGGCAGGTCACGATCTTTTCGCGTTCCCAGTCGAGCGGCGGGTTGGTAACCTGCGCGAACTTCTGGGTGAAGTAGTCGAACAGCATGCGGCTGCGGGAAGAGAGCGCGGCCATAGGCGCGTCGTTGCCCATGGATCCGAGCGGTTCCTTACCGGTGTTGGCCATCGGGGCGAGCAGCAGCTTCAGGTCCTCTTCGGTGTAGCCGAAGGCGCGCTGACGGCGCTGCACGGACTGACCGGAGTGGTTGACGTGCTCGCGCTTGGGCAGCTGGCTCATCTCGACGGTGTTGCCTTCGACCCACTGGCGGTACGGATGCTGGGCAGCGAGGTTCTTCTTGATTTCTTCGTCGGGGATGATGCGGCCTTCATCGGTGTCGACGAGGAACATCTTGCCCGGCTCCAAGCGGCCCTTGGACACGATGTGCTCCTCGGCGTTCTCCGGAAGCACGCCGGTTTCGGAGGCGAGCACGATGTAACCGTCGTCGGTGAGCTGCCAGCGGCCGGGGCGGAAGCCGTTGCGGTCGAGCAACGCGCCGACCTGAGTGCCGTCGGTGAAGATGATGTGCGCGGGGCCGTCCCACGGTTCGATCAGTGTGTTGTTGTATTCGTAGAACGCCCTAACGTCGGGATCGAGCTGGTCGTTCTTCTCCCATGCCGGCGGCAACATCATGGAGATGGCATGCGGCATGGAACGTCCGGACAGGTGCAGCAGTTCGAGGCATTCGTCGAACGTGCCGGAGTCGGAGTAGCCCGGGGTCGCGATTGGCAGCAACGGCTTGAATTCGCCAAGCAGTTCGGAGCTCAGGCGGCCTTCTCGCGCGGACAGCCAGTTACGGTTACCCTGGATGGTGTTGATCTCGCCGTTGTGAGCCAGCTGGCGGAACGGCTGTGCGAGCGGCCAGCTCGGGAACGTGTTGGTGGAGAAACGGGAGTGCACGATGGCGATCTTCGCCTTCATGCGCTCATCGGAAAGGTCCAGGAAGAAGGGTTTGAGCTGCATGGTGGTGAGCATGCCCTTGTAGGTGATGGTGCGTGCGGAAAGGGACGCGAAGTAGATGCCCACCTCGTGTTCCACACGCTTGCGGATGCGGAACGTCTTGCGGTCCAGTTCGATGCCGGCGAGCTGCCCTTCGGGGTCGGCCACGACCAGCGTCTTGAACGCGGGCATGCTGGCGAGCGCCTGCAGTCCGAGTCCGTCCGGGTTGGTGGGTACGACGCGCCATGCGAGTACTTCGAGGCCTTCTTCGCGCACGATTTTGGCGATGGCCTGTTCTTGTTGGCCGGAGGTGGCGATGTCTCGGTCGAGGAACGCGATGCCGGCGGCGTAGTGGCCTTCTTCGGGTAGTTCGACGCCTGCGGTGGCGCGCATGAATTCGTCGGGCATGCTCATGAGGATGCCCGCGCCGTCGCCGGTGTTTTCTTCGGCGCCGACCGCGCCACGGTGGTTGAGGTTGACGAGCACTTCAATGGCGTCGTCGACGATTTTGCGTTCGGGGCGCTTGTTGAGGGTGGTGACCATACCCACGCCGCAGGCGTCATGCTCGGCGCCGGGATCGTACATACCTTGGGAATCATGGATCGTGAGATCTAACGGGGTGTGGAAAGTCACCGAAACCACCTTCAATGTTTTTGGGCAAGAAAAGTCTTGCGGTTCTTTAATGCGCGGTTTAGAATAGCGCGCCTTTGTGTCGTGGATATTTCCGTGTCCATATAACGAATACCCAGAAAAGTCAAGGTACATTTTCTTGAGGAAATGTGGAGAATTCACAACGCACTGGGCTCTCATGCCAACTCATCCAAGTATCGACGCATGCCGTTATGCTGGTTGCCTGTCCGAATAGCACAGGGGGAGTCGATATGTGGCTGAGACGGGCTTTGCCCGGACCCTCATACCTGATCAGGGTAATGCCTGCGTAGGAATGTCACGAACAGTGCGCACATGCGTTCCCCTGTGTCGGCGATCATAGACTGGTCGCCCCCGTAAGGAAGAGAGGGAATTGGCATGTCTGCCATGTCGCAACCGTCCGTTCAGAGCGGATCCGATTCGAAGAAGCTCACTCCAAAGAACGTTTTGCTGGGCTTGCAGCATGTGTTGGTGTCTAATGTGTGGCTTGATCCGGTATTTGTGGCCGGTGCCATTGGGTTGCCGTTGGCCTTGTCTTCGAATATGGTGAACGCCATTTTCATCGTGTCCGGTTTGGTCACGTTGATTCAGGCCACGAAATTGGTGCGTCTGCCGATTGTGCAAGGTCCGTCTGCCGCGTTTGACGCGTTGATGATTGCCGCTGGTACCGCCGGTTCGTTGGCTGCGGCTGGCACGTCGATTTTTGTTAGTTCGCTGATTTTTCTGGTGTTGTGTCTGACTCGTGTGATTGAGAAGATGCGTTTTCTATTTGCGCCGATGGTTTCCGGCGTGATTATTTTTCTGGTGGGCGTTTCGCTGTCGAGTTTCACATTGAGTGAGTTTCTTGGCGGCGCTCCCGGCGATGACGAGTTCGCTGATCCGAAGACGCTGGCCGTGTCTGTGGTGACTTGCGTGTTGGTGGTGGTGCTTTCCCAGTTCGGCAAAGGCATGGTCAGGGCGCTTTCCTATTTGATTGCGCTGGTTGTCGGCACTTCGCTCTCCATAGTGTTTGGCATGGCGGATTTTTCCGGGGTTGC
This sequence comes from Bifidobacterium intestinale, assembly GCF_023656765.1. Taxonomy (NCBI): domain Bacteria; kingdom Bacillati; phylum Actinomycetota; class Actinomycetes; order Bifidobacteriales; family Bifidobacteriaceae; genus Bifidobacterium; species Bifidobacterium intestinale. The sequence goes on from NZ_JAMOKR010000001.1 coordinate 324,087, forward strand.
GTCCAAGCCTTGGTTCGGTCTTCCTCAGATCATGCCATATGGCGGTTTTGATTTTGATGCTGCGGTTTTTGTACCGTTCTTCATCGCATATATGGTTGCGATTATGGAAGCGCTTGGCGTGTATCAGGCGGCCAGCGAGATTCAAGGCGTCAAGCTTGAGGATCGCCAGGTTCGTTATGGTTTGTCCGGCGAAGCGGCTGGTTCCGCTATTTCTTCGCTGATCGGTGGCTTCACCACTACCGCATATCCACAGAATGTCGCTTTACTGAAGGTTACGGATGAGGGCAAGTCCCACACACGCGTGCCGGTGATCATCGCCGGTGTGGTGTTTGTGGCACTTGGTTTCGTGCCGAAAGCCGGCGCGATGTTGTCGCTGATTCCCTCCCCTGTAATCGGCGGCATTTTCCTTCCGGCTGCAGCGAGCCTGATCAGTACGGGCTTCAATACACTGCGCAAGGCAGAGCCGGACGACCGATCCCAAGTAGTCATCGGCTTGTCACTGCTGTTGGGTATCGCGTTGCCGAACGCATTGAGCGGTCTTGAGGGCGGCGCTCACGTGTTCTTCTCTAATTCGATTCTGGTCGGCGCGTTCTGCGTGGTGATTCTCAAAGCGTTGCTGATCGATTTGCCGAATCTAATCAATCGTCGCAAAACAGGCGTGGGCAACAACGGGGATCAGGCACAAGCTTGATTCATGGCCAACCGTTACCGAAATTCAACATAGGAAAGGAACATTGCATCATGACATCGATGTCGCTAAACACTGAAGCGCAGCAGGTCAAGGCAGATGTGCTTGAGTTCATCGAAAAATACGGATGCGAAACCGCGCCGGATGAGGCGTTCGACGCACTCGCACGACAGATTTTCGCTTTTCAGTACGCTCATAACATGCAGTATCACGCGTATTGCATGTCTCGCAGGGTGACTCCGCAGACGTTGTCCAGCTGGATGGATATTCCACCGATGCCGGTGGATGGGTTCAAGATGCTGACGCTCACTTCGGTTCCCGAGACGGAGTGCGAGGCCGTGTTTATGACCAGCGGCACCACGCATCCTGGCCAGCGTGGACGCAACTATCATCCTGATCTTGAGGTGTGGGACGCTTCGATGATCGGCCCGTTCCGTCATTTCATCATGCCGGACCGCGAGCGTATACGCATCGCAGTGCTCTCCCCCGCTTGGGAGATGAATCATAATGGTTCGTTGGCCCGTTATCTGACGCGTGCGGTGGAGCGGTGCGGTAGCGAGGGCAGCGGCTTCTTCTTCCATGAGGATGGCTTGGACTTCGCGGGCGTGGAGAGATTCCTCAATCAGGCGGTGGCCGATGGCGAGCCGGTGATGCTGATGGGTGCCTCGTCCGCATACCTGTATCTGCTTGACTATCTTGCCAAGCAGGGCAAGACCTATGCGTTGGCGAAGGATTCGCGTGTGTTCGATACCGGTGGATTCAAGAGCACAAAAACCGATATGACGGTCGATGACCTGTATGCGAGGTTCTCTGAAGTGTTCGGCGTCGCGCGCACGCACTGTGTGAACATGTATGGTATGACGGAGTTGAGTTCACAGATTTACGATCAGAATCTGCTGTCGTACTATACGGATGGCTCGTCGAATTATTTGAAGGCCACGCCGTCGTGGGTTCGTTCCGTGTTTCTCGATCCGGCGACCCTCATGCCTGTTCCCGACGGCAAGCAGGGTGTGATCGCGCATTACGATTTGGCGAATTGGAATTCCTGCCTGGCGATTTTGACGGAGGATCTTGGCGTGCGCACCGCTTCCGGTTACGAACTCAATGGTCGTGCGAAGGGTGCGGAGGCACGTGGCTGCTCCATCGCCGTCGATGAGGTGATGGCGGCGAACGCATGAGCGTCATCGATGTTTTCCATGCGCCGCGCGGTTTCGTGTTTCAGGATTTCGAAACGCGCGACATCATCACCGATCATGGTGAGGTCACGTTACGATATCCGGTGCTCACTGCGGAGATAATCCGTGATTTGTGCGGGACGGTACGTCGTAATCGGCTGCAGGCACTGTCGGCATATTCCGTCGAACGCATTGTGGATGTTATCGGTAAGGCTGTGGCATTGTGGACGGATCCCGATTATGAGGGACGTCTGCTTGCCGAATCGTTGATTCCCTCCATTACCGGCTATGATCCGACGATGACGCGCATCGAGTTGAAACGTTACATGCGCATGTTCCGTAGACGCGAGCTGTTGCGTTTTCTCGACGATGAGCTGTCGAGCCCGCGCATGCTGGATGAATACCGTCCGAACAAGTCCGGCGGATACACGCGCCTGTACGGACCGGATCTGACGTTCCACGTGTTCTCCAGCAATGTTCCCGGCATTCCTGTGTGGAGCATGACCATGAGTTTGCTGACGAAAAGCGCGATCATCGGCAAATCCTCGTTCGACGAGCCGCTGATGCCCGTGCTCTTCGCGCGCTCCTTGGCGCAAATCGATCCGGATCTTGCTGACGCTTTGGCCGTGGTGCCATGGCGCGGCGGCACTGTGGAACTTGAAGACATGGCGATCGGCGAAGCGAACGCCGTGATCGCCTACGGTTCTTCGCACACCACCGAAGCCATCCGTCCACGTGTCGGCGCCGGCAAACCGTTCCTCAGCTATGGTGCTCGCATTGGCTTCTCACTGATTGGCCGCGAAGCATTGCGCGCGGACACGCATGTGCAGACCGTGCACCGCATGGCCGTGGACGTGGCCACCTACGACCAACAAAGCTGTTTGGCGCCGCAAACCATCTTCGTGGAACGAGGCGGAGCCATCTCCCCCGCGCAAACCGCCGAACTGCTTGCCCGCGAACTCGACTCGCAGCAGCACAAATATCCAAGATCCACCCCCTCCGATGAAGAATCGCTCGCCATACGCAGAGCGCGTTCAGAAACCGAAATGAAGGCGCTGTTCATGGCGGCACCGGCATCAGACGGTTCCGTGGCCCAAAGCAACCTACAGGCGCCGTTCGTCATCGAATCGCCGCAAGGCACCAACTGGACCGTACTCTACTTCCCCAATACCGACAGTCTCACCTCATTGGCGACCCCACTCAACCGCACCATCAACCTCGTCGCCGTGGACCAGCTCGAAAACGCGCTGCCAACGTTGAAACCATATCGCGTTTGGCTGCAAACCTGCGCGATCGCCGCCAGCTCATCCAGACTGTTCACGCTTGCGCAGCACGTGGGCGAATACGGCATCGATCGCATCTGTCCCATCGGCGAAATGAACCGTGCGAAATCCGGATGGCACCACGATGGCGGATTCAACATCCTCGATCTTGTCAGAGCCGTCGACATCGAACGCAACACCGACCGTTATTCCGACACCTTCGACATCGACTACGAATAATCCCAAGGAAACCCCATGAACCAGCAACCCACAAGTCGACCGCTCACCGGCAAAACAGCCATCGTCACCGGAGCAAGCCGAGGCATCGGCGCCGCAATCGCACTAAGACTCGCGCAACTCGGCGCCAACGTGACCATCGACTACCTAAGCAACAACGAACGCGCGCAACAGACCATGCAACATATCGAACACGACGCCGCAGCGCAAGGACGCATCATCGTATGCAAGGCAGACGTGACCGACCTAGACCAAGTCAACGAACTCACGCAAACCACAGCCAACACTTTCGGCAGCATCGACATCCTCATCAACAACGCACTCAGTCACTACTCGTTCGACCCGCGCAACCGCAGTACCTTCGACAACACCGGCTGGAACGACTATGCAATCCAACTCGAAGGATGCCTCAAAGGCACCTACAACACCTGCACAGCCACACTGCCATACATGCGACGCCAATCATGGGGACGTATCGTCAACATCTCCAGCAACCTCGTCGACAGCCCCATCGTCCCCTACCACGACTACATAGCCGCCAAAGGCGCACTCATCGGGCTCACACGCTCGCTGGCGCAGGAAGCCGGCGCGTGGGGCATCACGGTGAATGCCATCGCCGCAGGTCTGACCGTAGGCACGGATTCAAGCCGCGCCACTACTGAAGATATTCGCGAACATATCATCGAACAGACGCCTTTGGGACGGCTCGCCACCGCCGACGACATCGCAGGGGGCGTAGCGATGCTGGTGGGTGAGGATGCGCGTTTCATCACCGGACAGACATTGCATGTCGATGGCGGACTCACGATGCGCTGATTGTGAACATCCGGCGACAGCCTCGTTCGAGGCGCTATGCCATCGGGCCTCGAATGCAACAACCTGCATCCGAGGCCCGTTTCAATCTGCACACTGTATCCGCCCATACCAAGATGGGCCATCTAAAACCAATTCGTCAGAGGATTATCGGCATTACAACGAGCAGGCGTCGAAGAAACGCTCGATGATGGTGTCGTTGAGCAGGCGTCCGGTTCGGGTTGGAATCACACGTCCGTCACGGATCACGATAAGACCTTCGTCTTCCATGGGTTGGATGCGAGCCATATCAGCCGTGTTTCCAAGGCGGCTCAAATCAAGGCCTTCACGCATGCGCAGACCAAGCATGATGATTTCTTCGAGGTTCTCCTCTTTGGAGATTCGTTCACTTCCCGACCATGGCACATCGCCGGCGTTGATAGCCTGCCCCCACATGCGTGGATGTGCGATATCCCAGCTGCGCAAACCCGAAGTTTTGACTGTTTCGGTTTTTTCCTCCGGCGCAGACTGTTCGACACCCAGCACATTGCCATAGTGGCTGTGCGCACCCGGTCCGAGTCCGGCCCAGTCGACATTGCGCCAGTAGCCAAGATTATGTTGCGATTCATAGCCGGGGCGTGCCCAATTGCTGATCTCGTACCATTCAAGACCGGCCGCTCCCAACAGATCGTCGGCGATCTCATATTTGGTTGCCTCATCGTCGTCATCGGGTGTGGGCAATGTTCCCGCAGCGATCTGACGGCCCATTTTCGTATTCGGAGCAACCGTCAACGCATATGCCGAAATATGGTTGACGCCTAAATCAATCGCCGTGCGTACGGAAGTCCTCCAATCGTCAAGGCTCTCCCCCGGTGCGCCGTAGATCAAATCGACGCTGGATCGCATGCCTGCGGCATTCGCGGCCGCAACCCCTGCCGCAACATTGGCTGGGGTATGGGTACGGTCCAAAGTTTTCAGCACGCTTGGCACGGCCGACTGCATACCGAAGGAAATACGGTTGAAGCCGCCGTCCGCGAGTTCCTTCACATAATCGGCGTTCACCGTGTCCGGATTCGCTTCGGTGGTGATTTCCGCATTCTCGGCAATGCTCCACGTATCGCGCACTGCATTCAACATAGCCACCAGATCCGAGGCTTTCAGAATCGTGGGCGTGCCACCGCCGAAGAAGACGGTGGCCGCTTCCGGTTCGTCAATGCCGTGCGAGCTCTGCCAATCGCGAACGATCGACATTTCTCGAATCACCATGTTGGCGTAGTTGCCGCGCGATGCGCCCGCTCCCATATCGACGGCGGTATACGTGTTGAAATCACAGTACCCACAGCGACGCATGCAGAACGGTACGTGAATGTAGACTTCGAACATCAGCCTTCGGTCTTCTGGGCTGCACGAATCTTGTCTTTGGTATCACGGTCATTGCCGGCATCTCCGGTCGACAATGCGGCGATGAACGCCTCCTGCGGCACCTCGACATGGCCGAGCATCTTCATGCGTTTCTTGCCGGCCTTCTGCTTTTCGAGCAGCTTGCGCTTACGGGAAATGTCGCCGCCATAGCACTTGGCAAGCACGTCCTTACGCAAGGCGCGAATGTTCTCGCGCGCGATGATGCGGGAGCCGATGGCGGCCTGAATCGGGATTTCGAACTGCTGGCGAGGGATGAGCTCACGCAGCTTCTTCGTCATCATCACACCGTAGGAATACGCCTTATCCTTATGCACGATGGCGCTGAACGCATCGACCTTCTCGCCCTGGATGAGAATGTCAACCTTCACCAGATCGGCGGACTGTTCGCCGTCCTCATGGTAGTCCAGCGACGCGTAACCCTTGGTGCGGCTCTTCAACTGGTCGAAGAAGTCGAATACGATTTCGGCCAGCGGAATTCGATAATGCATTTCCACACGGTCGGCGGAAATGTATTCCATGGTGCCCATTTGGCCACGATGGTCCTGGCACAGGTCCATGACGGCGCCGATGAATTCCTTCGGCGTGATGATGTCGGCGGCAACCATCGGTTCGACGATCTGCTTGATCTTGCCGTCGGGGAATTCGCTCGGATTGGTCACACGATGCACGGAATTGTCTTCCGCGGTGACCTCGTATGGCACGTTCGGTGCGGTGGAGATCAAGTCGAGATCGAATTCGCGGCTCAGTCGTTCAGTCACGATTTCCATATGCAGCAGGCCAAGGAAGCCGCAGCGGAAACCGAAGCCCAACGCCACGGACGTTTCCGGCTCGTAGATCAAAGCCGCGTCGTTGAGCTTGAGCTTATCGAGCGCCTCACGAAGTTCCGGATACTGCGCGTTGTCGATTGGGAACAGGCCAGCGTAGACCATGGGCTGCGGGTCACGATAGCCTTCGAGCGGATCGGCCGCAGGCTTGAGCGCGGAAGTGATGGTGTCGCCCACCTTGGACTGGCTGACGTCTTTCGCGCCGGTGATAACATAACCGACCTCACCCGCACCAAGCGCCTTTGTAGGCATCATGTCTGGGCTGATCACGCCGATTTCAATCGGATCATGGGTCATGCCAATACCCATCATGTGCAGTTTCTCACGGGAACGCAACTCGCCATCGACCATACGAATGTAGGTGACGATGCCGCGGTAGGAGTCGTAGACGGAGTCGAAGATCAGCGCACGCGCGGGAGCTTCCGGATCGCCGGTTGGTGCAGGAACGTCGGCAACAATGCGGTCGAGCAGTTCGGCCACGCCTTCGCCGGTTTTGCCGGACACGCGCAGCACTTCGGAAGGATCGCAGCCGATCAGGCCTGCGATTTCCTCGGCATGCTTGTCTGGTTCCGCGCTGGGAAGATCGATTTTGTTTAGTACAGGAATGATGGCCAGATCATGGTCGATGGCCATATACAGGTTCGACAGGGTCTGCGCTTCGATGCCCTGCGTCGCGTCGACGAGCAGCACTGCGCCTTCGCATGCGGCGAGAGCGCGGGAAACCTCATAAGTGAAATCGACGTGGCCTGGAGTGTCGATCATGCCGAGGGTATATTCGGTGCCGTCGAACGTCCACGGCACGCGCACAGCCTGCGATTTGATGGTGATGCCACGCTCCTGCTCAATATCCATACGATCCAGGAAACGATCACGCATCTCACGTTCGGGCACGATGCCGCTGAGCTGCAGAATACGGTCTGCCACCGTGGACTTGCCGTGATCGATATGCGCGATGATGCAGAAATTGCGAATCAACGACTGATCGGTGAAACCGGGCTGGTTATGCTGCTGGCCCACGCCATCCTCCTCTTGAAATATTCGACGCAAACGATTCTAACCGCTAGTATCGGCATGGTGAGTCGCGACACTCCTAAGCCCGTTGGCAATTTATCCGCGCGCCATGTTATCATCATCGTTTGTATGTCCTTATAGAAAACGTCGTTTGGAGAAATAGTGGCAAACATCAAGTCGCAGAAGAAGCGCGTTCTCACCAACGAGAAGGCCCACAAGCGCAACGTGGCCGTGAAGTCCAGCCTGAAGACTGCCGTTCGCGCCACCCGTGAAGCTATCGCCGCCGGCGATAAGTCCGCAGCAGAAGCCGCCTACAAGGTCGCAGCTCAGAAGCTCGACAAGGCTGCTGGCGCTGGCGTGATCCACAAGAACCAGGCTGCTAACCGCAAGTCCGGTCTTGCCGTGGCCATCAACGCTCTCTGAGTTTTAGAAGCTCACAGCTAACGAAAATCCCGCAGGTTTTTCCTGCGGGATTTTTTTGTTGCGCAGATTGCATCGTCGATTGATACACTACTATTTTTCTCTGCTACTTGCGCTTGCCGTACTTGCGTTTGTCGGAATCCTTATCAGAATGAATGACCGGTCGTTTCAGATATTTCGCTTCACTTGGCAGATACGTATTATGACGCACCAGCGCTCCCGGAAGCTGAATATCGAAAATCACCGATACCAATCGCATGCTGACCATCAATGCGACGATCAGCAGATCAAGCACCACTTCGGCTGGAAAACTGACGATTCCAGCGTCCACGCCTTTGCAGACAAGCACCGTCAGTACGCACCCCACGGCAGATGGAACCGCATACCAATGTTTGTCACGAATCACCATCGGCACTTCGTTGATGAGCATGTCTCGAATCAGGCCACCTCCAAGCGCGGTGAACATGCCGAGAAAAACCGCGGTCATGCCTGACGTGTGGTACATCATGGCTTTGCTGGTACCGTTGACCGCATACAATCCCAATGCCAGAGCGTCCAACGACAGCATGGACCATTTGAGCTTGTTGATTTCGGGATGGCACACCGCTACAGCCACCGAAGCGAGCAGCGCGACGATCACCAAACCCTTGTCTGATACGCCGACTGGTGGCGAAATACCCAACAGCAAGTCACGGATGATGCCTCCGCCCAGTGCGGTGAGCCATGTGGTGACGAGAATCGCGAAAATGTCGTAGCCTTTGCGCACGGCAGCGAGTCCGCCGCACATGCCGCAGCAGAACGTCGCCAAATACTCAATCCCCCAGAAGAAGGCATTACTTTCCAACGCCACCGGCATGCTTCCCTTTCCCTTCCCTCACTTTCGGATTTCGCGACTTCCCATCGTACACAGACAAAGCGTGAGGACGGAACATGTGTTGCTCGACCGTAGGCTTGGCCGAACGGCCTTGAGTGTGTCGAGCAATATATGTTCCGCCCTCACGCGGGGTCAGAACCCATAAAAGTCAGTCGCGAGAAATCAGCAGACCTTCCACATCCAGTTGTGCGGATCCTCGATCTCGCCAAGCTGGATGCCCAGCAGCTGGTTGCGCAGGTTCACGGTGAATTCGCCGGAGTTGCCGTCGGCAACGGTCACGTCGAACTTCTCGGACTTGAAACGACCGATCGGGGTGATGATGGCTGCGGTACCGCAAGCGAACACCTCGGTGACTTCGCCGGACTTGATGTCTTCGAGCAACTGGTCCAGAGCGATCATGGTTTCGACCACGTCGTGGCCGTTGTCCTGGATGAGCTGAATCAGGGAGCGACGGGTCACGCCCGGCAGAATGTTGCCGGTCAGAGACGGGGTCTCCACGTGGCCGTCCTTGTGCACGACCATCATGTTCATGCCGCCAAGCTCCTCGAGGTAGGTCTTGGTAGCGGCGTCGACGAAGCAGACCTGCTCGCAGCCGTGGTCGATGCCGGTGTATTCGCCCAGCAGGGATGCGGCGTAGTTGCCACCGCACTTGGCGAAGCCGGTGCCGCCAGGGCCGGTGCGGAACCACTTGTCTTCAACCCAGATGCTGACCGGCTTCACGCCGCCTGGGAAGTACGGGCCGGACGGAGATGCGATCACGCAGTAGTCCACTTCCTGCGGAGCACGCACGCCGAGGAACGGCTCGGAAGCGAACATGAACGGACGCATGTACAGGGTGTACTCGCGGCGGGTCGGAACCCAGTTCACGTCACGCTTGACGAGGGCAGCCACGGAACCGATGAAATCGTCGATCGGCAGTTCCGGCAGGTACAGACGCTTGGCAGAGTTCTGGAAACGCTCGGCGTTCGCATCCGGACGGAACAGCCAGGTGGAACCATCGGCATGACGGTAGGCCTTCAGACCTTCGAAGCATTCCTGAGCGTAGTGCAGAACGGATGCGCCCGGATCCATCTTCAGCGGCGCATACGGCTCGATGCGGCGGTCTCCCCAGCCTTCGCCCTTGGTCCAAGTCATGTGGGCCATGTTGTCGGAGAAGACCTGACCGAATGCCGGCTTGTCGATGAGTTCGGCACGTTTGGCGTCGGATGCCGGGTTTTCGTTCGGGAGCACGGTGAACTTCTCGGTGAGCTTGTCAAGCTCTGCCGGATCGTGATGATTCTGTTCAGTCATTCTTTACTTCTTCTTGTTGCAGCCGCCCGAAAGCGGCCAGCGGTTGTTGGTATTCCAGTGCTTGTGGCACCGGTTCTGGTTAGTAACTTTCCCACATCATAATCTCTTTCGATTACAAGCGTTCGCGATATGAGATAGGAAGAAACATCCTGCGAAAAAGTTGCCGCCCTCACGCCGGTCGGCACCCACCGCAGCTTCGTTCGGCTAACAAGAGCTCCCAGGGTTGGGCACTGTCAGGAGGCCTAGGGAACTGCTGTTAACTGCCATGGTGCATCAACTTCCTTTACCCCGGAAACAGCACAGCGGCGCAACCTCTGCCCGCCATCCGCGGGCAGCATCGACAAGACGCCCCCCTATGCACGTATCCGCGCTACATATGGCAGATTTGTGAACTTGACCGGGGACATCTCGCCTATATATGGCAGAACTTGCTGGAAAAAGACCACATAGGGGGTACGAAAATGACCAAATGCTCCGCCCAACCCTCCAATGTATTGGCGGATACTCGAAAAAGCAATACCCCCGTCATTAGACGGGGGCAATAAGATTGTTGGCGTCACGATGCTTGTTTCAGCGGCGTTCTCCCGGATTGCGGATCTGCATGGCCACGCCGTCTTCCATGATTGAGAAGCCGTGCTTCTGATAGAAGGTGGCGTTCTTGCTTTCTTCCGGCATGACTTCAATATAAAGGTAGTCGCGGTATCTCTCTTTGACCATGCCCACCAAGTGGCCTGCGATGCCATGACCCTGATATTCCGGATCGACCAGCACGTAATGCATGTAAGCCACCATCTCAGTGTCATCGAGCACGCGCACCAAGCCCACCAAGCGGTCGCCGTCCCATGCGCTGAACACGGTGGACGATCCCATCAGAGCCTTGTGCAGACGTTCCGGATATTCACCCGACACCCATCCGACGGACCGGAACAGTTGCTGCGTCTGTTCTTTGGTGAACTTCTTTTCATCGGTATACGTGATTTCCATAGCCCCGAGCGTAGCTGCATGTTACGCGCGGACTTAAGCCAGTCTCTGCATTGGGACATGATTTTGGAATCACGTTTACGTTGGCTCAGGCCAGCCAGTAACCGCACGCAACGGCCATGACAGGCACGACGATCGAAGCCAGAGCATAACCGATGAAACAAGCGATTTTCCCATTGCGCAGGAGCGTAACCGTCTCGTTCATCATAGTTGAGAACGTTGAGAAACCACCAAGAAATCCTGTTGCGAGCAGTAGGCGGCAGTCGGGGCTTATGGTGTTCGCCGCGAACAATCCCGCCACCAAGCCGGCAAGCAGACCGGCCACAACATTGATGGCAAACGTCGAAAGCGGGAACGTTTTGCGCCACAATGCCTTGATATACGAATCGCAGATATAGCGCGCGGCCGCGCCAACGCCACCGCATGCGCATACGCCGATCGCAAGCATTACGCTCATCGGATCGCCTCCTTGTCAGCATGTTCGTCTTTGTTTCGTTCCGCCAACCACGAACCGCATAAGGCACCGGCATAGGCGAGCGCAAAACCGACAATGAACGTTGCGCAGCAATAGGTGAGGACGCTGGGAATCGCGTGATCGTCAATCATCATGAATTCTTCCAATGCGAGCGTGGACATGGTGGAAAGGCCTCCGCACATGCCCATGCCGAATCCACGATTCACGTATTCTTTTGCACGGCCTTTCAACAGACTGGAAGATCCCAGCCATGCGGAAAGCGCCGCATATACAAAGCAGGCCACCATATTAGCTGCGAATGTGCCGACGTGAAAGCTGCCCACGTCCGCAATGAACGAGCTCGCATACCGCAGTCCCGTGCCGACGCATCCGCCAAGGAATACCACCATCACCACATCAAGCCGAATAATACGCTTATTCAAATGTTTCTCTCTTCCGCACCGTCTCACTTTGTCTCTCGTGCATTGTTTCCGTGCACCGTCAGTCATACTAGTCGTTATTCGATTGGAATGCTGATGCACGTCACGTATTTGCCGGAATCCTGCGTCAGACCATTGTCGATCAGTGTGATCTCACGTGGGAAGCCTACCACCGTCAAATGATGATTCTCGATATAGTCCATTAATGTGCGGCATCAGGATGGCTGCCGGGAAAACGGATCGTCACGCAGTCCGTCTCCGGCAGTACGCAAACGTTCCCCTCGCACCCGACAGTGCCATACGGGTTCACTGAACGTATAGGCGAGTATAGCCCGTATCCACCCGTTATACCAATATTGCGTAAGAAATGCAGGATTCGCCGTCAGTTTCGTATGCCTTCCAGCTCATAGAACGGATGTTGCCGGGGTACGAAAAAGCCCATGTGCGTCTGAGCACATGGGCTTTTCATCATCTTTTACGGTTTTTCAAAACCGTAAGATGGAAGTTTGCTTCCTTAAGCTAGCTGAGCTCACTCAGCGTCGGCAGCCGGAGCGGCTTCGACCGGAGCAGCCTCACCGGCAGCGTCTTCCGGCACCTCGACGGTGACGACGGACTCTTCCGGATCCTCAACGTCGAGCACAACGCCTTCCGGCAGCACGACGTCCTTGGCGAAGACCTTGGAACCGTCGGTCAGGCCGTCAACGTTGACCACGATCTTCTCCGGCAGGTTGGCGACATCAGCGCGAACCTTGAGCTCCTGAATGTCGACGAATGCGACGGCAGCGCCCTTCGGGGTGCCCTCAACGAACACCGGCACCTCGACGTCGATCTTCTCGCCGGCCTTGACCTCATAGAAGTCAACGTGCTCGACGATGCGCTTCACCGGGTTGCGCTGAACGTCCTTGACGACGGCCATCTTGGTCTCTTCACCGTACTTGATGGTGAACAGAGCGTTGGTGTGGCGCAGGGACAGGGTGGTCTCCTTCATCGGCAGCTGCACGAAGACCGGCTCTTCGCCGCCTGCGTACACAGTGGCCGGAATGAGGTTAGCAACGCGCATGCGGCGGGCAGCGCCCTTGCCGAACTCGGTACGGGCAGCACCTTCGAGGGTAATGGTGGTAGCCATGGGCTATTTCTCCTTGTTGTATTCGTTCATTCTGTTTCGGCGCATCAACGAGCCGTGGAAAGAGCTCCTGCAAGGAGTTGTGAATCACACGCCGAGTCGATAACGGAAGCCATACGCTTCCCTCGCCAAGACAACATTCAACCAGTATACGGCAGGGACGGACATCATCGGAAAACGTCACAAATCAAAAATGGAAAAATCCGTCAAAGCACACGAAAACGCCGTATGCACGTACAATCGATAGTAATTGTGAACAATCCGTCAATCGCAAGGAATCGAGACAGCAATGAAGCATGACAATGGCACAATCGTTCGTGATATTTGCATCGCCACGGGAGCCGTGGCGGCTGCCTGTATCGCATCGTTGGCTGCGACTGCGAAATACCTGTTCCATTTCTGCATCGATACGCAATGGAAACGTTCCGTTTTCCATCAATCGCTGATTGCTCCGGAACGTATCGAGAAACTTCAGCAGGGTGAGGCAAAGGAAGCAGGAGAATGGTTCTCGCAAGCCAAACAGCCGGTGACGATTACCAGCGATGATGGACTTCGACTGCATGGATGGCTGTTCGATCCGGATTGCACTGCGCCGAAACCACACCTGTACGCGATCTGCATGCATGGCTATACCGGCGTGCCGGAGGAAACCGCAAAATGGGCACATCGTTACGCCCGCATGGGATTCACCGTATTGGTTCCGTCGCAGCGCGCCCAAGACCTGAGCGAGGGACGGTACGTCGGCATGGGCTGGCTTGAACGCAATGATCTACTGAATTGGATCGACCTTATCGTGTCGAGTGACGCCGACGCCCGTATCCTGCTGTATGGCGGTTCGATGGGCGCGGCAACGGTGATGATGACGACGGGAGACCCGCGTCTGCCGCGCAATGTGGCGTCCGCGATCGTCGATAGCGGCTACACGTCTGCACGCATGGTGTTCATCGACAACCTTCGGCATTCGTCGCATCTGCTGAAACCGCTTGCCGCGGCATGCGTGGATGCCACGGGATTGTTCTGCAAACATTATGCAGGGTACGATTTTTCGGAAGCCACCTGTCTGCAGTCGCTCAGACATACCGTCATTCCGATGCTGTTCATTCATGGCGAACAGGACGACATCGTGAGCTCACGTTTCCTCAAGATCAATTACGAAGCGTGCTCGAGCATCGATCGGGAAAAGCTCATGGTTCCCGACGCACGCCATATGGAAGCATCCGTCGTGGATCCCGAACTGTATTGGAACACCGTCAACGCCTTCATCAAACGCGCATTCGAATTGTGAGCCATGAAAACTGTGTCAAGACTCACATGAGATTTTCCTCATGTTTATCCCCAAAGTGAACATACGCAATGTTCATTTGTTGGAAAACCAATGAAATCAACGGCTTACCCACTCCTGTCACCTCCCGGCACGCTCAAGGCCATGGAATACTCCACCATTATCTTGTTGTTTGTTCGTCGCAGAGCGAACAAACAACAGAGAGGAACGAATATTACATGGTCAATCAACAACATGGGGGAAACCGTTGGGTGAGCGCTGTTATTCCGGCGTTGCTCATTCATATCTCAATCGGCACCGTATACTGCTGGAGCGTGTTCAAACAGCTGATCGCCGATCAGATGCATGTGGCCCCGGGCATTGTGGAATGGGGATTCTCGCTTGCCATCTTCTTTCTTGGCATGTCGGCCGCCTTCCTTGGACCCTTCGTCGAAAAGGACATCAAGAAATCGGCTTTGATCTCGACGGTCTGCTTCGTCTGTGGGTTCGCCGGTACCGGAGCCAGTATTGCGGCGGGATGGCTCCCCGGCGGGTTCATCTTCTATGGCGTGATCATGGGTATCGGGTTGGGCGTCGGCTATCTGACGCCGGTGAAGAACCTGATGCTGTGGTTCGCTGACAACAAGGGTCTCGCCACCGGCATCGCCGTCGCGGGATTCGGTCTGGCCAAGGCCATTGCAAGCCCGGTCATGCAGTGGCTGGTCTCCACGATTGGTCTGGCGCCCATGTTCTATGTTCTTGCCGTCGTATACGCGGTAATGATGCTGATCGGCTTCGCACTAATCAAGCGTCCAGCCGGATACGTGTATTCCGAACAGGCCCGCATCCGCCGTCGCGACATCATGAGAAAACCGGTGTTCTGGGCGATTTGGCTGGCCTTCTACCTCAACATCACCTGCGGTCTGGCATTGATCTCCCAAGAGAAGGACATCCTGCATGATGCGCTGTCCATCCTTCCAAAGTACGCGTCGCTGAACGCGACACAGCTGGCCACGGCCATTGCGGGAAGCATCAGCGTCATCCTGGCCGTCGATGCCGTGTTCAATGCTGCCGGACGTATCGGGTTCTCCGCACTGTCCGACCACTGCAAGCGCCGTGAAACCGCATATCTGGTGATTTTCATCATGTCCATCGCGGTGTGCGCGTTGCAGATCTTCACGCATTCGATTGACAACGGCACCCTATGGCTGATTGTGACGATGCTGTTCCTCATCAACGCCGGCTATGGCGGCGGCTTCTCCACACTGCCGGTGCTGCTTGAGCAGCACTTTGGTATGAAGTCAGTGTCCACCGTGCACGGCCTGGCTTTGAGCGCGTGGGCGTTCGCCGGATTGTCCGGCAACCAGCTGGCGTCCTTCGTCGTCTCTCATACGACGGATGCGGCCCACCGATACAGCGCGCTGATTCCGATCATTACCGTACTGTACGCTGTCGCTCTCGTGTCTATCATCGCCGTGACGCTCGCCACGAAAGGCAAGAGCGCCAACGCCTTGTCATCACGCTGACACGGCGGACAAGCCTATCAACGCCTTACGCGGATGTTCTGGGCATTCGCCCGCAACCCGCTCCACGCCGAGGAACAGACTCCGGTCCTGTTCCTCGGCGAACTTCTTTCCATTGGTATATACGATGTACATGATTTCTTCCTTTCCCAATCCATTTCTCCGTATTCCACCGCATCACCTTCTGATTCACGCACACTGACGACAGCCATGAAAACAATGACATCCCCTCCGTTGCGGTCGAATATATGGATCAAATACCACATGCCGCAATACCATGACGGATAAGGCTCCCCTGCCCACGTGTTTTTCCGTCACACAGGTACTGTAGCAGGTATGGAACAATCATCTAGAGCTTTTCCACCGTCCCACATCGAAGTGCGCGGTGCCTGCGTACATAATCTCAAGAGCGTCGACGTCGACATTCCGTTGAACGAATTAGTCGGTATCGCCGGTATCTCCGGGTCCGGAAAGAGCTCTCTCGCTTTAGGTGTGCTATACGCTGAAGGATCCCGACGCTATCTGGAGGCTTTGTCGACGTATACCAGGCGACGTCTCACCCAAGCGAGTCGAGCGCAGGTAGTCGACATACGTCATGTGCCTGCGGCTCTCGCCCTCCATCAAAGACCTTCAGTGCCCGGCGTGCGATCCACGTTCGGCACGATGACGGAGTTGCTCAACAGTCTGCGTCTGTTGTTCTCCCGTTGCGCCTCACATGTCTGCGAGCATTGTGGCGTACGCAACCGTCCCACAATGAACGTGGCGGCCGAGTTGCCTATACGATGCGCATCCTGCAACCAACTCATGCATCCACCATCCGCCGAACAGCTGTCGTTCAATTCCGCCGGCGCATGCCCGACCTGCTCCGGAACAGGTATCGTGCGAATCGTCGACCGTGCTTCCCTGGTGCCAGACGAGACCAAAAGCATCGACGACGGCGCAGTATTACCATGGGGATCGTTGATGTGGGATCTGATGAAGCAGGTGTGCGGCGCGATGGGAGTGCGCACGAACATTCCATTCAACCAGCTGACCGACGCCGAGCGGGACATCGTGTTCAACGGCCCGGCCGTCAAGAAACATATTCTATACAAACCGAAGAAAGGCAATGATTTCGCCGAACTTGACTTCACGTACTTCAACGCCGTGTATACCGTGGAGAACGCGCTCGCCAAAGCCAAGGATGAGAAGGGTATCAAACGCGTGTCGAGATTCCTCAGCGAGAAACCATGTCCGGATTGTTTCGGTACGAGGCTTTCACAGCAGGCTCGTCAACCGCAGATTCTCGGTATTGATCTGGCACAAGCCACGGCGATGACACTTGACGAAACGATACGTTGGGTGCATTCAGTACCTAAGTCATTGCCGCAGGAGATGCGTGCGATGGCCACAGCCATCTGCGAATCGTTCGAGGATACGGCCGAGCGGCTCGTGGAACTCGGATTATGCTATTTGTCGCTTGACCGCGCAGGTGCGACACTGTCCACCGGCGAGCGCCAACGTGTGCAGTTGGCCCGTTCGGTGCGTAACCGCACTACAGGCGTGCTGTATGTGCTGGATGAACCGTCTATCGGATTGCATCCGGCGAATGTGGATGGACTGTTGGGCGTGATGCGCGATTTGGTGGCTGACGGCAATTCGGTGGTTGTGGTCGATCATGATACCCGTGTGCTTGCCGCGATGGATCATTTGGTGGAGATGGGTCCGACGGCTGGTGCCGAAGGCGGTCATGTGATCGCTCAGGGTTCGGTGGTGGATGTTGTGACGGCACCTGGTTCTCAGATAGCGCCTTTTCTGCGTGATGGTGGCAAAATACACGAGCGGGTGCGGCCGCAGATTGACTTAGATGCGATGTTCGCCAAGGGTCGGATTCATTTGGAGACGAATACCGTGCATACGGTGCATCCGTTATTGGTGGACATTCCGCGAGGGCGTCTCACTGTGGTGTCTGGCGTGTCGGGTTCCGGTAAGACGACGATGGTGTTGGAGACACTGGTCCCTGCGTTGCGCTCGGCCGTTGATGGTACCGTTTTCCCAAGCTCGATTCGTCTGATTGACGCGGATGGCATTTCGAAAGTGGAACTGATCGATGCCACGCCCATTGGAGCAAACATCCGTTCGACCGTGGCGACGTATTGTGGTGTTCACGATGATCTGCGTCGTGCGTTTGCGAAGACTTCCGATGCCCATAAGAAGAATCTCAAACCTGGCGCATTCTCATACAACACGGGCAAGTTGCGCTGCTCCACTTGCGATGGAACCGGTACCATTTCGTTGGACGTGCAGTTCCTGCCCGATGTTGACGTCACGTGTCCCGATTGCCATGGGACGCGGTATGCACAGACCGCCGATGACATTCGATTGGTTTGCGCGGACAGCGTCGCCCGTTCACTGCCGGAATTGATGTTGCTAAGCGTCGACGAGATGATGCCTCTATTGGATTTCCTACGTCCCGTTCGATCGAAACTGGCCACACTGCATGAGCTTGGCCTGGGGTATCTGACACTTGGCGAGCCGACTCCTGCGTTATCAGGCGGCGAAGCGCAACGGCTGAAGCTGGCCAGCGAAATGGGACGCGGACAGTCCGGTTCGGTATTCGTGTTCGACGAGCCTACGATCGGGCTACACCCGTTGGATGTGCTGGTATTACTACGCGTGTTCGACTCGTTGGTGGCTTCTGGGGCGACAGTTGTAGTAATCGAACATGATCTTGATGTAATCGCGAATGCGGATTATCTCATCGACATGGGTCCGGGCGGAGGCATGTCCGGCGGTCGCATCGTATGCGAGGGAACACCGGAAACGATCCGTGCCTGTCCTGACAGCGTCACGGGCAGATATCTGCGTGGATGATCCGACGCGAACTCGCCCGTGACGGTTTCCAATAGCTGCTTTCCTCGGGGTTGTCTGG
The DNA here is from genome assembly GCF_023656765.1 of Bifidobacterium intestinale. Lineage (NCBI taxonomy): Bacteria > Bacillati > Actinomycetota > Actinomycetes > Bifidobacteriales > Bifidobacteriaceae > Bifidobacterium > Bifidobacterium intestinale. The sequence goes on from NZ_JAMOKR010000001.1 coordinate 342,775, forward strand.
GATACAGTCAGAAATCCCAGTCATCGTCGTCGGTCTCGACTGATTTGCCCATCACGTACGAGCTTCCCGAACCGGAGAAGAAGTCATGGTTCTCGTCGGCATTCGGACTTAACGCAGCAAGGATCGACGGGTTCACGTCGCAGATCTCTTGTGGAAAAAGCGCTGGATATCCGAGGTTCATTAACGCCTTGTTGCCGTTGTATCGCAGGAACTTTTCGACATCCTGCGTCAATCCGACAGGCTCGTAGAGGCTGCGCGTGTACTCCACCTCGTTGTCATACAACTCGTTGAGCAGGTCGTAGGTGTAGTCGCGCAGTTCACTGCGTTTGTCCTCGCCGACCCGCTCGAGCCCTTTTTGATATTTGTATCCGATGTAATAACCATGCACGGCTTCATCGCGGATGATCAAACGGATCACGTCGGCGGTGTTGGTGAGTTTGGCGTGCGCGGAGAAATACATCGGTAGATAGAAGCCTGAGTAGAACAGGAACGATTCCAGCAGCGTGGAGGCCACTTTGCGTTTGAGTGGACTGTCCCCCTCATAATAGTCGAGCACGATGCGCGCTTTTCTTTGCAGATACTCGTTCTCTTCGCTCCAAGAGAACGCTTCGTCGATCTGTCGGGTGGAGCACAAGGTGGAAAAAATCGAGGAATAGCTTTTGGCGTGCACTGATTCCATGAACGCGATGTTCGTATAAACGGCTTCCTCATGCGGGGTAAGCGCATCAGGTATGAGGCTGACCGCGCCAACGGTTCCCTGGATAGTGTCAAGCAAGGTGAGGCCGGTGAATACGCGCATGGTCAACGTATGTTCGGCCTCGCTCATTCCGCGCCAAACGGGCAGATCATTGGAGACTGGCACTTTTTCCGGCAGCCAAAAATTGCCGGTCAGCCTGTCCCATACTTCAAGGTCCTTTTCATCCTCGAGTTTGTTCCAGTTGATGGCACTCACGCGGTCAATGAGCTTAATTCTCTGCCGAGGTACGGATATCGGTGCCATGATGGTCGTCCTTTCTGATCGTCGTCTTATTGTCGCGGCCGTATAGCCGCCTGTATTCGTCCGGAGCCGTCAGACGAAGCATCGCGCGGTAAACCAAACGAGACATGCCTTTTCCTTTCAAGCCAAGAGTTTCACAACATGCAGCTGACGCAGCCTTGCACTTCGGTGCCAGACAACGCCTGCTGACGAATGCGGATGTAATACAGCGTTTTGATGCCTTTGCGCCACGCATAAATCTGCGCCTTGTTCAAATCTCGGGTAGTCGCCGTATCGGGAAAGAACAAGGTCAACGACAGACCCTGATCGACATGCCGTGTTGCCTCGGCATACGTGTCGACAATGGCCTTCCATCCGATTTCGTACGCATCCGCGAAATACTGGAGATTGTCGTTGGTCATATAGGGAGCCGGATAGTAGATCCGTCCAATCTTGCCTTCCTTGCGAATCTCAATCTTCGAGGCGATAGGATGGATGGAACTCGTGGAATGATTGATGTACGAAATTGACCCCGTGGGCGGCACGGCCTGTAGATATTGGTTGAAGATACCGTCACGCATGATGTCGTCACGCAGACGCCGCCAATCATCCTCGTCGGGGATATGGATGCCACGTTGTGCGAACAGCGACGCGACTTTTCCGGTCTTCGGCACCAGCGATCGCTCGCCGTCCGTGTATTTGTCGAAATAGTTGCCTGCGCCGGCAGGCTTCGCATAGGCAGACCGTTCGAAGCCTCTAAACCGTGTCCCGCGTTCGACTGCGAGATCATGCGAGGCACGGTAGGCATGGTAGGCAACGGTCATGAAGTACATGTCGGTGAAGTCGAGGGCTTCCGGCGAACCGTACATGATCGATTCTCTGGCAAGGAATCCATGGAGGTTCATCTGTCCCAATCCGATGGCATGGCCTTCGTCGTTGGCGCGTCGGATGGATGGCACACACGCTATGTCCGTATGTTCCGACACTGAGGTCAGTGCGCGAATCGCACGTTCCACAGTTCGTCCCAAATCACCGTCCATCGCTTTGGCGATGTTGAGCGATCCAAGATTGCAGGACACGTCACGTCCCACGTGATCGTAGGACAGATCCTCATGATAGGTGCTTGGCTCCTGCACTTGGAGGATTTCCGAGCACAGGTTGCTCATGGCGATTCGCCCGTCGATCGGGTTGGCTCGGTTCACAGTATCTTCGAATACCATATACGGGTATCCGGATTCGAATTGCAATTCGGCCAAAGTCATGAAGAACTCTCGTGCGTCAATGTAGGTTTTTCCGATGCGTTCATCGTCCACCATATTCCGGTAGTTTTCACTGATGGAAACATCGGCGAAGGGTCTGCCCATGACGCGTTCGACGTCATATGGGCTGAACAGGGCCATACGTTCGTGTCTCTTCGCCAGTTCGAATGTAATGTCGGGAATCACTACTCCAAGAGCCAAAGATTTGATGCGAATCTTCTCATCCGCATTCTCGCGCTTGGTGTCGAGAAAACGCATGATGTCCGGATGATGAGCGCTGAGGTACACCGCACCGGCACCCTGTCTAGCGCCCAACTGGTTGGCGTAGCTGAAAGAGTCCTCAAGCAGTTTCATCACAGGCACAACGCCGCTGGACTGGTGTTTGATGCGCTTGATGGGTGCGCCGGCCTCGCGCAGATTGCTAAGCAACAGCGCGACGCCTCCGCCTCGCTTGCTCAGCTGCAGTGCGGCGTTGATGCCACGCGATATGGACTCCATGTTGTCTTCGATACGTACGAGAAAACAGCTGACCGCTTCTCCGCGCTGCGCTTTACCGAGGTTGAGGAAAGTGGGAGTCGCCGGTTGGAAACGCCCTGATACGAGTTCTTCGAAATACGATTCGGCGGCTGTCTGGTCGCCGGCGGCAAGCGCGAGCGCGACGGCGGCCGCGCGTTGCGGGAAGTTCTCCAGGTATTGTTTGCCGTCGAAGGTTTTCAATGCGTATGAGCGGTAGAACTTAAAGGCTCCGAGGAATGTATCGAATTCGAATCCGCAGTCGTCCACGTTGCGGTAGAACCTGTCAAGGAATTCGGCATCGTATTGGGCGAATACGGATTCATCGTAGTAGCCGTCTTCTATGAGCCGGCTGAGTCTGTCTTGCGTGGAGTTGAAGTGGACGGTGTTCGGCAGCACGTGCTTTTCGACGTACTCATGTACGGCTTGGAGGTCTTTATCAAATTGGATGCGCCCTTGCTTGTCGTAGAGGTTCAGCATCGCGTTGAGCGAGTGCCAGTCATGGGCGCGATCGTAAGAGGTTGTAACGTCGGTTGCTGCGTGTGGTGTCGTTGAATCTTCCGGCATGGTTATCGTTGTTCCTGTTGTGTGTATTCGTCGAAAAATCTGCGCAGTCCTTCGCGCACGGTCGTGGTATCTTCCGGAGTGCCCATCAGTTCGAATCGGTAGAGTAGCGGTACGCGGCATTTAGCCGCGATGATGTCGCCTGCGATGCCGTAGGCTTCGCCGAAGTTGGTGTTGCCCGATGCGATGACTCCGATGATGCCGCTGCGGTTGCGTTCATCATTGAGGAATCGTTTGACTTGCACGGGCACTGCTTTGCCGATTGTTCCTCCGCCGTATGTAGGTGTCAGCAAGACATAGGGCTCATCCACATGCAGCTCCGGCTCGTCCGGCCGCAGCGGGATGCGCATTGCATGGATGCCGAATTCATCCAATCGGCATCCCTCCACGAAGCGTGTCGTATTGCCCGATGCCGACGAGAAGTACACCAGCGCGCTCACCTGCAGCGAGCCTCCAGCTCGTGGATTTTGTCGGGACGATACCCAGACCAGGATTCGCCGTCTGCGATGATGACCGGCATCTGCCGCCAGCCTTCGTTCCGCAATCTGTCGGAGATACGTGCGTCGGCCGTAATGTCGACAGCCCTATACGGAAGGCCCCGTTTGTCCAATTGGCGTTTTGTCGCCGTGCATTGCGGGCAGTTTGCTTTGGTGTATAACGTAATGTTCATGTTCCACGTCCTTTCACGACCGTACGTCGTTGGTACGTGGCACACATTATCCGAACGAAAATAAAAATCAAGACCACAACATACAGTGTCTCGCTGTCTTCTCAAACACTATATACGGCGTGTTTCCAGCATTGGCAACAGTTTCGGAGTCCTCAAGCAGGACGTGGACCGGATTTGTGGGATTTTTCACATCGGATGCAATCGTTCTTCACCGAAAGTCCCATGCCATAAAAGGCATATAGGAACCAAGGTCTTATTTCCTTTCGGGAACCCAGCCGTCACTCACTCAAGTTGACCTTGGACGCCCAATCATGCACTAACCGCAGAAAAGACAGACATCCCGCACCCCCGGCAACGCGGATTCAGGTTTCTTTGCAGAAATCTGCAGAGATTCTTTCGGTACACTTTTCGACCGAGCTGGGAGGCATCCGACATACCATACCGACCAACGGTATGTATAATGTTGGTGTATTCGACTCCACCTTTGAAGGAGAGGCATATGGCGCGCAATGCACACCCTGAGGTGACGCGACAGCGAATCCTTGACGCCGCGAAAAAGCTGTTCGCGCAAAAGGGGTATGAGCACACCACGATTCAAGATATTCTCGACGAGCTCGAAGACCTCAGCAAAGGCGCTATCTACCATCATTTCAAAAACAAAGAAGCGATGCTGCATGCGCTGGTAGATTCCGACAACGAACGACTTCTTCCCCAAGCAAATCAAGAGGATGGCTCGCGAAACGGATTGCAAAAACTACGCAATTCGCTCATGATGCAGATTACCGACGCCGAACATATGACCCTCATGCGCGATGCGTTTCCCCTGCTGAACGACCCGAAAATCCTCGCCGAAAATCTTCGCATCTGGCGAACCGACAGCACCAAAATCGCATACGACTTCATCCAGGAGGGGTTAAAGGACGGTTCGATCACAACCGAATACCCTCAAGAAGCCGCGGAACTTTTTTCACTGCTGTTCAATTACTGGCTAGCCCCAAACTTCTACCCCATCACTACCCTTCGTGAATTCAAGCATCGCATCCACTGCCTTGGATTGATTATGGACTCGCTCGGAGTTCCACTTATCGATCACGACAGTGATATGGAAGATCGGCTTGCGGAAGGCTTCTTCCTACTCGCCAGCAATCCGCAATAAAAGCTCGGCAATATCAATCTATCTTTATTTGCACTTTTTTACATACCGTCAGTCGGTATCGAAAGGAATAATCATGAAAAACTCGTCAGAAACGACGCTCCAATCCAGCTTGCGCTCCGCAAACTTCATCCTGCTTGTACTCGGTCAAGGCATTTCCTTGTTCGGCAATACCATGCTCCGATTTGCCATGTCCATGTGGGTACTGGACGAAACCGCATCATCCACGACCTTCGCCACTGTGCTGGCCATATCCGTCATTCCGACCATACTTATCAGCCCATTCGGAGGTGTTATGGCCGACCGAGTAAGCAAACGTGCCATGATGGTGGCGCTCGATATCATCTCAGGAATCGTCACGCTGCTCGCGACTGTGTTTTTCGCACTATCCGGATTCAACATTCTCGCCATCGCCATCATGCAGGTAGTATTGGCAGTACTCGATGCCATGGAAACTCCCGTCGTACAATCCGCACTGCCACAAATCATCGGAAGAGAGTCCTCCACTGACCTTCGCCGAGGCACGGCCATCATCAACCAAGTGCAGCAGCTCAGCCAATTACTCCCGAGTTTCCTAGGTGGCGTGATGTACGGGCTGATTGGCATTCGACTGATGATGCTCATCACCGCAGCATGTCTTATGTCGGCAGCCATGGTTGAATGCTTCATCAGACTCGCGAAGCCCCTATCGAATCAAGATGATGCCGGCATCTGCCTACTCGGCGTCATTATCGGCGATATGCATTCGGCGACCGCTTTCCTGCTTCGCAAGGAGCCGACCGTAGCACGATTAGCCGGTGTTTGCACATGGATTAATCTGATACTGACTGGATTCAGTTCAGTAAGCTTTCCTTACATTATTCGAACTACGTTAGGCTACGATGCGGCGACATATGGTCTATGCGATGGCATTATCGGCATTGCCGGCATAGCGGGAACATTCATCGCTGGGTGTTTCGCCAACTGTTTGAAATCACGAAACGCCCCTTCGTTGTTGTTTGTGGAAAGTCTTATGCTGCTTCCGCCGACCATCGCCTTCCTGCTTCCATGTTCAACGCAAACCAAGCTCATCATGCTGGTGCTCTGCACTGCGGTAGTCATAATCGCCGTTGATTTCTTGAACCTCATTCTCGTGCCATCTATTCAGATGAGGACGCCAACCGCGATTACAGGCAAGGTCATGGCCATTATTTCATCGTTGACGATATGCGCCCAGCCACTCGGGCAAATGCTTTACGGATGGCTGCACGCACATTGCACGGTTTGGCTTATTCTGCTGATTTCAGCACTGGCATCACTGCCCTTGGCATGGCTGGCTCGCCCACTGTTTATGCACCTTGACGATACGATTTCCAAGTAAGGCAGAGGAATGAAGCCAATATACGAATGTCCGTATGCTGAGAATGTCGCCCAACATATTGCGATTCGGCTTGAAATCAGCTTTTCTTAAACGAATGTCTTTCCGCTTACAACGAATCATCACCAGCGCGACGATCACACTGATGGCCTGTGCAGGGATTGCGCCAAGAGCCGCATCTGCCGGACCAAGCTGAAGATACCCCATGAACAGGTAGACGAGTGCGATATTGAAACACTGATTCCCAAGCTAGCCGGAACCACTTGGCTGAATCACTATCTTGAGAGCCTGCCGAATCTGGAAGCCCAGAAACAGATGTACAGACAAGTTATCAGCATGTGACGTTCAACGGCTGACATCAGTTATATAGGAATGTTCGATCGGGGTTCTTTGGCACGGCATGTCCAAAATTGTTGCGCCTATGCGGATTGGACGTCCACGCTGGTGGAAGTGAATTGCGTAAACGAGAACTTCTGTCTGACATTCACGCAGAAGTTCACCACAGATAGATACGTAAAAGCATTTCGCGAATTGTTGGAGCAACGCGGCATAGCATGCACCGAAATCGAAGAGACAGAGTTCATCTGAACGTTCCGCCATTCAATCTCGGCACAACCACGATACACACGCTTAGACGTTCGCGATCTAAGAGGTCGATCAGTCGCCGACTGAAACCGGCCTCCCCTCGTTGCCTCCCGTCTCATCCACGCTTCCCATGTATGGACCCATCAGATCGATATATTCCTTCGCGTCATGAGCGAGAAGCGCACGCGTGGCACGTAGGGATTCGATATCTCTTGGAAAACGGTACAGCGCAACCATTGTCGACAGATCCCTAAGCCCGTTACAAGTGTCCATTAATTGTTTCTTCTCCTTTCGCGGTGCGAAAAGCGCATCATCCCTACTTTCCGGCTCCGGGAAGCAGATATACCCTCCCAATGTCATCACCAACCCCATCCCTTTAACGGATTCAGTCGTTCGTTTCAGACTTTCCACTCCCTGCTGGAACATCTTGTCGTCTCGGGTCCGGAACCCTTCAGTAAGTGGCCGCGAGCCCACCGCCCCCAATAACGACAGGGCAAGATCATGCAGGTACAGCGGATCCTCCCAAATGCTCGCCACCTGATATGCGCCCTTCTGGTAAACGCGTTCCATGATTTGCGAAGCTGACTCAGTCTGCTTGTTCCACAAAGCACGATACGCTTCCACGATTTTCTCGGCATCGTACAGATATCGCGCATCCATACACGCGGGATATTCAAGCAACATGGATTCGGCCAGGTCGGCATTGCAGGCATAGTCCAGATCGGCTTGAATTCTAAGATCGCGCAGATGGTCGCACAGATTGCGATAGGAGAAGTCTTCATCGCATCCGGAATCCACCACTTTCGGATCGTCCCTCAGCATGCACATGCCGATACCGCCATATCCAAGCACCATCAACGCAACATCGGCCGCACGCGGCTCTTCCTCGCCCCAACGCAGCAGACTGTACGCGGCCAGCCAATATACTTCCTGCAAATATTCAGCCATGCAGGCCAGTCTCTTCTTTTTGCCGGTAGCGTATTTTCCACCCTTTTTCTTGCTTCTCCGAAACACATCCTTGGTGTAGGTCAATCCAATCTGGAATGGCATTCTGCTGCTGGGCCTTTGCAAAGCCACCGCTATCGAAGCGTCATTGATCATTTCATAGAGCCAAACGCTCATACCGTACTTACGCACGATGTTACGGCATCCATCAAGAAAATTCGCATCATGCTCAACCAGATCATAATCGAACGAAATCATGGCCCACGCCAGATTCGCCACCCATGATGTGCTGCAGAATAATTCCTTTCCCAGTTCACAGACTTTTTCGTCAAAAAGCGAAAGAGATCCGATCTCACCGTATTCATCGTGGATTTTCCCCAATTCCGCAAGATATTTGCCAGAACTGTATCCATCAAACCGCTCGATAAGTTCTTCGATCGTTGCCAAAAATCCCTGTTCATCCATATGGAACGGGCCAGTGATTATTTCCGCCATGTGCAACTCCTTTGTTGTAGGGTGCACCTACTGTCTCATATTCAAATCATCTTGCGCCACCGGACCTTGAAAATCTGTGGATATGTGGAAAACTCCGCCCATATCCACAGGCGAATAACGACTGTGGATAACTCACAATTCGCATGCAACAGACCTGATCTTACGAAAATCACCATATGCAAAAAGGTCCCTTCCATCACTGGAAGGGACCTTTCAGAACACATCAACGCAACGTTTCAGCTGTTAGTTGATGAGCTCCTTGACTGCCGCAATAACGGCCTGCAGGCTTGCCTTGGCGTCGCCGAAAAGCATCTGCGTGTTGTCTTCGAAGTACAGTTCGTTCTGGATACCGGCATAACCGGTACCGCGACCGCGCTTCATGACCACCACGTTCTGGGCCTTGTCGACGTCGAGGATCGGCATGCCGGAGACCGGGGTGCCCGGCTTGCGTGCGGCCGGGTTGGTCACGTCGTTGGCGCCGACTACAAGAGCCACGTTGGCCTGCGGGAACTGCGGGTTGATGTCGTCCAGGTCGACGAGCTCCTCGTACGGCACGTTGGCTTCGGCAAGCAGCACGTTCATGTGGCCAGGCATACGGCCTGCCACCGGGTGGATGGCGTAGGAGACTTCGACGCCATGGTCCTTAAGAAGCACACCAAGATCGGCGAGCTCGCGCTGGGCCTGGGCCTGGGCCAAGCCGAAGCCCGGTACAAAGATGACCTTCTCGGCATACACGAGCTGCACGGCCAAATCGTCTGCGGAAGTTTCCTTCATTGTGCCTTCCGGACCTTCACCGGCGCCAGCGGCGGCATTGGCACCACCGAAACCGCCTGCGAGCACGGACAGCAGCGGACGGTTCATGGCCTTGGACATGGCGATGGACAGGGTCACACCGGCTGCACCAACCAGTGCGCCGGCCACGATCAGAGCGATGTTGTTGATGGCCAAGCCAGACATGGCCACTGCAGTGCCAGTGCAGGCGTTGAGTACGGAAATGACTACCGGCATATCGGCGCCGCCGATCGGGATGACGAACACGAGACCGTAGCACAGCGCGAACACGGTGGTGAGTACGGACCACAGCAGACGCTGGCCCGGCTGCACGCACAGCATGATAAAGGATGCGACGGTCAGTACGGCGAACAGAATGTTCCAGAAGCCCTTGCCCGGCAAGTTCAGCTTCTTCACCCACTTGATGCCCTGCAGCTTGCCGGCTGCGATCAGAGAGCCGGAGAACGTGACGGAACCGATCATGATGCCCAAACCAGCGGTGATCAGCACCACGATGGACGGAGTGCCTTCGGAGGTCAGAATGTCGTTCAAAGCCACAAGCGCGGCGGCGCCGCCACCCACGGTGTTGAATACGGAAACGAGCTGCGGCATGTCGGTCATCTTGACCTTCTTGGCGGAAACCACACCGGCGATGGCACCGATGATGATGCCGGCGATCAGCAGCACAACGGCAACGCCATGCTGGAATCCGTTGGAGATCTCACCTGCGAACAGCACGATGAACGCCATGACCACGGCGAGAATCATGCCGACAGCGGAGACCATATTGCCCTTGCGGGCGGTCTTCGGAGAGTTCATCAAGTGCAGGCCGATAACGAACATCACGGCGGCCAGCAGATAGACGAACCATTCTATGACGCCGAGCGGCGTGCTCAGCATTTCAGCCATGGTACCCATTTACTTGGCCTCCTCTTCCTTCTTCTTGCCCTTGTCGGACTTGAACATTTCCAGCATGCGGTCGGTGACGACGTAACCGCCGACCACGTTCATCGTGCCCAGCACTGCGGCCAGGAAGATGAATACCCAGGCGAGCGGGCTGGTGGCATGCGCGGCGACGATGACGACACCGGCGATGACGATGCCGTGGATCGAGTTCGCGCCCGACATCAACGGAGTGTGCAAGGTGGCCGGCACCTTGCCGATAACCTCAACGCCGATGAGCAGCGCGAGGACGAACAGAGTGATCGCAACAACGATATCCATTGCTTACTCCCCTTCCTTCTTGGCTTCCTCGCCGCGGCCGGCCACGACCATGGCGTTGTCAAGCTCTTCGTTCAGATCGATGGCCAGTTTGCCGTCACGCACGAAATGCGCGAGCACGTCAGCCACATTGCGGCTCAGCAGGTTGGATGCGGTAGTGGAAACGCCGCTTGACAGGTACGGAGCGCCAATGATGGTCACACCGTTCTCGGTAACCTGAGTACCGACGGTGGAACCTTCGACGTTGCCGCCGAGGTCGCTTGCCGCGCAGTCGACGATCACAGCGCCACGGTGCAGTCCGGCCACGCCAGCCTTGGTCAGCAGAACCGGAGGCTTGCGGCCGGGAACCTTGGCGGTGGTGATGACGATGTCGAAACCGGCGGCCTTCTGGTCGACGGCAGCCTGTTGCTGGGCCTGTTCTTCGGCGCTCAGCGCGCGGGCATAGCCGCCCTCGCCCTGACCTTTGGAGAAGTCAAGACCCAAATCCAGGAACTTGGCGCCCAAGGATTCGACTTCACCCTTGGAAGCCGGGCGCACGTCGTATGCGGTGACAACCGCACCAAGACGCTTGGCAGTGCCGATGGCCTGCAGGCCGGCGATGCCGGCGCCAAGAATGAGCACCTTGGCCGGGCGGATCGTGCCGGCGGCGGTGGTCATCATCGGCAGGAACGAACCATAAGCGTCGGCTGCCACAATGGCGGCCTTGTAGCCCATCACGGAGTTCTGGGAGGTCATCTCATCCATGGACTGAGCGGAGCTCAACTGACGTGGCAGCTTTTCCATGGCAACACCGACCAAGCCGGCCTGCTCAATCGTAGCGACATAATCGGCATCGGTGAACGAGCCAAGCATACCGATAATCCAAGTGCCCTGCTTGACACGAGCGAGCAGCGCATCGCTCGGACGATCGACAAAACCAAGCGCGTCAGCACGCGCAATCACTTCATCAGCGGAGACGACCTGCGCTCCGGCTTTAGTATAATCCTCATCAACATAATGCGACGCGACTCCCGCACCGGATTCAATCAGGCAGTTAACACCCGATTTACGCAACCTCGTTACGATGTCCGGTGTCAGAGCAACGCGAGACTCGTGTTCGGAAGTCTCATTGAGAACCCCGAAGACCACGGTGGCTTCAGCTTTGTCAGCCATAGGTGCCCTTTCTTCCTCGTTAAAGAAATCAAAATGAACAGATACAGCGCACCAGTGTAACGTAGGTCACACCTTCGCATGAAGAAAAGTTCACCTATTGAATCCTATTGAATGGCATTCCATGACGATTTCTTCATGCAGCGCTTTGTTAGCGCATACGCTTTCCCTACGCTACCGTAAGGTGACGTGTCGCGTTCAAGGGTCTATCATTCCTACAGATATTGGATTTAGATGTGTAGGAGAGTCACGTGTCCGTCATCACCTCTTTGAACAAGCGAGCTGCAAATCTCGCGCAGAAGGCACTGCGTCTGGGCGGTGACTTCGTTCACCCCGTCAGCGACGATTCCGGTAACAATCCGGACTACAACGATCCGAACAACATCATCTCCCCCGACGGTCATATCGATCTTCCGCACACCGTCGAGTGGGGCGAAGGATTCCCATCCACCACGTTCCTTGACCCGGAAACCGGTTTACTGACCACCAAAACCGAGGGACAGCCGCCGCTGGACGAGGGCACCACAATTTACGACATCTACGCCAATCGTGCCGAACGTATGGGTGACGAACCGCTCTACACCTATAAATCGGATAGCGAATGGGTAACCAAAACCGGCAATGAGGTGCTTGCCGATATTCGCCAGATCGCCAAGGGCCTGATGCATTACGGCCTGAAGAAGGGCGATGGCGTGGCGTTCATGTGCCGCACCTCTTACGAGTGGGATGTGTTCGACGCGGCCGTTATGGCGTGCGGCGGCGTGCTTGCCACGATCTATGACACGGATTCTGCGGAACAGATTCGCAACATCGTCAATAATTCCGATTCGCGTCTGCTGGTGGTCGAAACCACCGATATGCGCACCAAGGCCGACGGCGCCGAAAAGGAATGCCCGACGCTGGAACATATCATTTGCTTCGAAAACGGCGGTCTTGACGAAATCATGGCCTATGGTTCGGGCGTGAGCGACGAAGAGCTCGACGCACGCATTGATTCCATCAAGAAAACCGACCCGTGCTCCATCGTATACACGTCCGGTTCCACCGCCGCACCGAAGGGCGTGGAGATGACTCATGAGCATTACTGCACCACCGCGTTGAATCTTCCGGCATACATGCCGCAGCTGCTGCACGAGAAGAAGAACAGCGTGCTGTTGTTCCTTCCTCAGGCTCACTCCTTCGCGCGCGCCATCAACTACATCTGCGTGGCCAGCGAGCTGCATATTTACATCGCGCAGGGCATCAAGACGCTGATCGCCGATCTGCAGGTCGCCAAACCGTCCGTTATGATCGTTGTTCCGCGTGTGCTCGAGAAGGTATACAACGCGGCTTCGCAAAAGGCCGGACATGGCGCCAAGGGCGTGGCTTTCGCCGCGGCGGTTGTGGCAGCTCAGAATTATATGAAGGAAATCAGCGCAAAGGGCAAGGCCAGCGCTCTGGCCAAGGCTCGCCGTATGGCGTTCGATCCGATGGTCTACGCTTCGCTGCGTGAGGTACTCGGCGGACGTGCCCAGTGGATTGTGGCGGGCGGCGCTCCTCTCGATCCGGAACTGATGGCGTTCTTCCGTGGCGCCGGCGTGCCCGTGTATGAGGGCTATGGTTTGACCGAAACCACCGCTCCGTGCGCGTTCAACCCGCTTGGTGTGCCATATCATCAAGGTTCCGTCGGTGTCGCCTTCCCCGGCTTCGAGCTTCGTATTGCCGAGGACGAGGAGATTCAGGTCAAGGGTACGGCGGTGTTCCCGAAGTATCACAAGAACGAAGAGGCTACTGAAGATTCGTTCACCGAGGATGGCTGGTATCGTACCGGCGATTTGGGACGTATCGATGATGATGGCTTCCTGTACATTATCGGACGTAAGAAGGATCTGATCATCACCGCGGGCGGCAAGAACGTTTCTCCCGGCCCGATTGAAGAGGTTATCAAACGCTGCGAATTCGTTTCCCAGGCGCTGGTGCTCGGCGACAAGCGACCATTCATTTCCGCTCTGGTCACGCTTGATGAGGAATCCTTGCGTCCGTGGTTGGAAAGCAAGGGACTTGACCGCGATATGCCAATGGAGGATGCCGCCAATAATGCAGCGGTCCGCGCCGAAGTGCAGAAGTGGGTCGATCAGGCCAACGAAGGCGTTTCCCGTGCGGAATCCGTACGCAAGTTCATCATTCTGCCGGAGGAGTTCACCCAGGAGAATGGTTTAATGACCTCCTCCATGAAGGTGATTCGTCCGAAGGTCATTCAGCGTTATGCCACTTTGCTGAACACGCAGATGTACACCAAGAAGAAGTAACCTTCGAACAGCAATGAAATGAGGTCTGACTCCCACAGGAGTCAGACCTCATTTCATTGTAATAAGCCCGCTGCGAAGCGGATCCTAAGCAGATCAGAAGCCTAGCTTCTCGAGCTGTTTGGCTGAACCGTCAAAAGGACAGTCCAGTGGACTGTCCTTAGGTGAAGTGAGCAGCTTCGCTGCGAAGCGGATCCTAAGCAGATCAGAAGCCTAGCTTCTCGAGCTGTTTAGGATCCGACTGCCATCCCTTGGCAACCTTGACATGCAAATCGAGTTTCGCTTTCTGACCGACGATGCGGTTGACCGGCGTGCGTAGCTTCTTTTTGACGCGCACAAGATGTTCCGCTCCCCTGCCGATGATGATCGGCTTTTGGGAATCTCGCTCCACATAAATCGATACAATCACTTGAGCTTTGCCATCGTATGATTCTCCGCTATCGTTGTCTTCTGGATATTCAATGGAGTCCACGACCACGGCCAGCGAGTGCGGCAGCTCATCATCCAACTCTTCCAGGAAGGCACCGCGTACCAGTTCCGCAATGGTTTCTTCCGGACGTTCTTCAGTGATCTGTTCGGCCGGATACATTTGCGGACCTTCAGGCATGTTTTCGATAAGCACGTTCTTGACCTCGGCAAGATTGTCGTGCTTGAGTGCGCTGACTGGCACGATATCGGTGAAATCGGCGAACTCGTTGATTTCGATAAGCTTGCTGATCAGTCCTTCACGGCTCAATTCGTCGATTTTAGTGACGATGGCAATCAGCGGCACTTTCCATTTGAACGTGCCGTCATCGCGCTTCACTGCAAAATCGGAACGCAGACGACTCAAAATGCGCTTGTCGCCTGGACCGATCTCCTGATCACCGGGCAGCAGGAAAGCAATGGCGTCCACGTCGGCAAGAGACTCATCCACAACATCATTCAGGCGCTGCCCCAACAATGTGCGCGGGCGATGGATACCGGGCGTGTCAACCAAAACGATCTGCGCATTATCTGTGGTAAGAATGCCACGAATGGCCTTACGTGTGGTTTCCGGTCGAGATGATGCGATGGCGATCTGCGTGCCGATCAACGCGTTGATCAACGTCGACTTACCTACGTTCGGACGTCCTACCACGGCAACGAAACCGGAACGATATGGAACGGGCGTGGTGGAATCGGAATGGTTGGAGGGCGTCTCAGTCATTGCTGCGTCAGTCATGCTCGTCTTTGGAATCCTTATCGTTGTCGGATGCCTCTTCGGTATCATCCGCATGTTCTTCGTTACGTGTTTCAGTTTCGTCCACGCCCTCGACGTGGACCGGTTCCACCACAATGGTCGACACCTTCTTGCGTCGTCCCGCGGAATCGACTGCGGTCATACGCAATCCTCGGGTGACTGCGGAAGAACCGACGATTGGCACGCGTCCCAACAATTTGGTCAACAATCCGTAAACGGTGTCGACGTCATCCTCGTCAATGTCGATTTCGAAAATCTCTTCCAGATCGGCGATCGGCGTGCGGGCTGGCATGCTCCATTTTTTGTCGCCGATTTGTTCTGGATCGGCATGTTGCGTGCGATCATGTTCGTCTTCCAGCTCGCCCACGATTTGTTCTATGGCGTCTTCAATAGTGACCATGCCTGCGATGCCGCCGTATTCGTCCACGACGATGGCGACATGTTGGCGTGTGCGTTGCATTTGATGGAACAGGTCGTCAACCGGTTTGGATTCGGGTACCAGCATCGGATCACGGACTATCGATTCGACTTCGCGCGTCATCGCCGCATGGTTGAAAGCCGTCGCGCGCACGGCGTCCTTCAGATAGGCCACGCCGACCAGATCGTCCACATCGTCGCCAATGACCGGCACGCGCGAGAATCCGGAACGGGAGCAAAGCTTCAACATGTTTTCCAACGTCTCGCCTCGCTCGATGCAGATCATGTCGGTGCGCGGCACCATGATCTCACGGGTCAGTGTTTCGGAAAGCGTGAGTACATTTCGTAGCATTTCGGAAACTTCGGGGTCGAAATCGTTGGCCTCAACCAAACGGTCGATGGTCGCGCGCCCCTGCTCGATCTGGATCTTCTCGAGTTCCTCGTCGTCGGAAAGATCGTTGCCACGACGCTTCGTGCCCTTTTGTCCGCCGATTTTCGCGAATGGGGTCAACAGCACCGCAATGGAGACGGTATCCGCATGCTGCAGCATGATGTCGACGGGCTTGGATGCTCCAGCACTACGCGGACGCACCAGCAGCGAAATCACCGCCACGACGATGGCAAAAACAAATCCGGCAAGCAATTCGGCCCATAGTGGAGCGTCCAGCATGCCTGCGATCACAGTTACAAGCACACCGTCAAGCACATTGCAGCAAATACGGAAGAACGCGCACGATCCTGCGGTGGCATACCGGTCGGCCACCAGCCGCTGGACCTTATGGATACGCTTGATCTTCTTGTCGCGAATGAACTGCGAAAGTTCCGCATCCGTCTGAACTTCAAGAATCAGGTTGTTCAGGCTCGCCCGGGTCACACGTCCCACAGCGCCTTCGGTGGCAGCCATCGAAAGAGACAGCCAGACCAGCAGCAACGCTACCACGGCAAGTACCGCGACCAGCGCAATCATTGTCTCCTGCACCATAATTCAGCCCCCATCATGCCGGACGATATGTTGCCGGCAACGTAATCACTATTTGGCGATCTGTCGCCCGGTACCATGCTCCCGATCCCATTCGGCAAGCGCATCCGGCGCTCCTGACGGAAGAATCGCCTGCGCTCCCGATCCTTGGCGGAGAGCAAAGAAAGTGAGCAGCAGTTGACGCTGCAGACCGAACATCTGGCGCTCCTGTTCCGGTGTCGCATGATCGTATCCAAGCAGGTGGAGAATGCCGTGGATTGTCAGAAGCATCATTTCCTCCATGGTGCTGTGTCCGGCCGCAAGCGCCTGCTGGGCGGCCACCCATGGGCAGATCACGATGTCCCCAAGCACGCCTTCCATCACGGTTCTGCCGTCTCCTGGGCGTAACTCGTCCATGGGGAAGCTCATTACGTCAGTCGGTCCTTCAAGATTCATCCAACGCATGTGCAATTGGGCGATCGGATCGGGGTCGACAAACATGATGGTCAGGTCGGATTGCGTGCTGACGCGCATCTGGTCCATCACCCATATGCCGAGATCGGAGAACACCTTGCCGTCGATCTGCCAGACGGTTTCGTTGGTTACCTCGACGCTCATTCAGCGTTCCTTTCGATTTGCTCGTCCGTTTTCCTGGATGTGATTCTGCTTGCGACGCGACGGCTATGGTCGCCGGCGATGGCCGCGTGTCGATCATAGGCCGCGACGATTTTGCCGACCAGCGCGTGTCGCACCACGTCTTCCGGCTTGAGGTGGGCGAATGCTATGTCGTCGATGCCGTCAAGGATGCGTTCGATGGTGGCAAGGCCGGATTTCGGCACTGTCAGATCGACCTGCGTCACGTCACCCGTGATGATCATTTTCGTGTTGAAACCCAGTCGCGTCAGGAACATCTTCATCTGCTGTTCGGTGGTATTCTGCGCTTCGTCGAGAATCACGAACGCGTCGTTGAGCGTGCGTCCACGCATGTACGCAAGCGGCGCGACTTCAATGGTGCCGTCGTCCATGTAACGTTTGAGCTGGTCCGCTCCGAGCATGTCGGAAAGCGCATCGTACAGCGGGCGAAGATACGGATCGACTTTTTCGTTCAGTGTGCCCGGCAGGAAACCGAGGTTCTCTCCGGCCTCCACTGCAGGTCTGGTCAGAATGATGCGGCGCACCTGCCGATCTTGGAAGGCGCGAACCGCCTTGGCTACTGCAAGATACGTCTTGCCTGTACCGGCGGGGCCGATGGCAAACGTGATGGTATGTGACTCGATGGCATTGACATAGGCGACCTGACCAGCGGTTTTCGCGCGGACCGGCTTGCCAAGCGCAAAGGTGATCACTCCCGGCACATGCGGCTTGCGGCGGTCTGCGGCATGCTCACGTTGTGCGGCACGCCCCTGCTGCCTATCAGCCAAACGTAGTCCCTCCACTACACGCCCATGCCCCGGGCGCGCGGCGCGAACGGGGTTTTTCAACACATTCTGGTCGAGCATGCGTCGCACCGTGTCGGCATCCATCGGAGCCGTATATGCGGCTTGAATGATGTTTTCAATCACATGTTCGGCCTGCGCGGCTTGGGATTCGGATTTGTTGGAATGTGACATGATCGCGATACGGTTGCCTCTGACGATGATGGTCAGGTCAGGGAACGCTCGTTCCACTTCCCGGAGAACCTCGTCGACCGGCCCAAGCACGGTTACCGGATCAAGCTGTTGGGGAATCGCGATGGTACGTGTAGTGGTGGCCACAAAACCTCTTCTAACGTTGATATATGGGGAAAAGAAAGTTACTCGTCGAGTTTTTCACCGGTCAGCACATGAGCATGCACATGGAATACGGTTTGCCCCGCATCAATCCCGGTGTTGAAGATCAGCCGGAAGGCGCCATGGAATTCCTTATCGGCGATGTTCTGCGCAACTTGAGCCATGTGGGCAAGCTGCTGCGGATCGGCCGCCGCAAGCTCGGCCACGTTCGCATAATGCTCGCGAGGCACCACAAGCACGTGGACTTTGGCCTTCGGATTGATGTCCTTGAACGCGTAAGTGGTATCGTCCTCATACACCTTTTCGCTTGGAATCTCTCCTGTGATGATCTTGCAGAACAGGCAATCCTTGTCGCTCATAATGCTCCTTAATGCTGGGAAACCTCCATGACCATGCTATTGCGCAACCGGGATAATCCACGGCAAATCGCCGACGTGTGGCATCAAACGAAACGTCCCAACGCCCGTGCGAGCAACGATAATGCGACCGGACCGGCCGTGGACGCCCGCAGAATGTTGCTTCCGAGCACGCATACTTCGGCTCCGGCGTTGGTGAAAGACTCAATTTCCGCATCGCCGATACCGCCTTCCGGCCCGACCACCACGTACACGGTACGCTGGCGCCCGTCTTGCAGACACTTGTCGGAAAGCGCCGCGATCGACTCCTCCAACTGGCTCCAGGTCTTGGTGGCATCCTGGTGCAGCACGATTACCATATCGCCGTGCACGCAGGCACGTTTGCATATGGCGACCAGCTGCTTGCTGGTCACGCACTCACCCAATTCAGGCGTCCAGGAACGTCGCGATTGTTCGGTGGCCGCCTCAAGCACTTGCCTCCACTTCTTGTCGGTACGCCCCACCTTCCATTTAGCGATGGAACGATCGGCCTGCCATGGAATTACCTCGTCCACACCGATCTGCGTTGCCGTGTCGATGGCCTGTTCATCATGCCCTGTTTTGGCCAACGCCTGAATCAAAGCGAGTTTGGTGATGGGTTGCGGTTCCTTGCCGAAGCTCGACACTTGCGCGATTCCCTGCTGCGCGTCGCACAGCACTGCATGGATGCGCAATCCCCTACCATCGGAAAGTTGCAGCTCATCACCGTCTTTCAGGCGCATGGCCTGAATGGCGTGGCGACGCACCGATTGAGGCAACGTCAATTTCCATCCGGCGTTCAGCTCATCGCTGTTCACAGGCACATCATCATGTTCCGTATCAAGCAGAAAAAGGGCATCAGTCATAGTTTCAGAGACTACCAGCACCTCGGATACCAATGGCGGAATTCCGCGCGACACGCCGAGACTTGCATCACGCCAAGCATCTGCTATAGTTTTCTTTCGTTGCCGCTGAGCAACGCACCTGTCCGGGTGGCGGAATGGTAGACGCGCTAGCTTGAGGTGCTAGTGCCTATTTATACAGGCGTGCGGGTTCAAGTCCCGCTCCGGACACCAGCAAAACCCCTTGGAAACAAGGGGTTTTCTTGTATCTGAAAAGCTATTCGGCGAAAGATCGGTCACATGCAGTTCATCCATCTTGATTCCATTGACGACGAGCGCGTGGCGGCATACACAAATCTCACGGAAATCCAGCTTCGCAACAAGCTTGAACCCAGCAAAGGCCTGTTCATCGCGGAATCGCCGAAAGTCATCGACAGGGCGCTTGCCGCCAACCGAGAGCCGATATCGCTGCTGGTCGAAGAACCGTGGATTGAAGGCATGGCCGGAACCTTCGCGCTCATCGACAACCGATGGGGCACCGACATTCCCGTGTACGTGGCCTCCCCCGAACAGCTCAAGCAGCTGACCGGCTATCGTCTGCACCGAGGCGCGTTGGCTGCGATGAAACGTTGGCCTTTGCCCAGCGTCGAAGAAGTTTGCCAAGGGGCACGCCGCGTCGCGGTCATGGAGAATATCGTTGACCACACCAATGTCGGCGCGCTTATGCGCTCCGCGGCCGCGTTGGATGTCGATGCCGTGTTGGTAACGCCTTCTTGCGGCGATCCGCTGTATCGGCGCGCCGCCCGCGTGTCGATGGGCACGGTGTTTCAGATTCCGTGGACACGCATCGGCGGAGATGATAAGCATTACTGGCCGTTCGCCGGCATGCAGGAATTGCGCGATCTTGGATTCACGACCGTTGCGATGGCTCTTGAGGACGACTCCATTTCGTTGGAAGAACTCGTTCGCCGCCTGAACAATGCCGACGACGAAAAAGACCATATCGATAAGTTGGCGCTGATTTTCGGCACTGAAGGCGATGGCCTGTCGCATCACACCATCTCACGTGCCGACCTGACGGTGAAGATTCCCATGAGCCACGGAGTGGACAGTCTTAACGTTGCCGCTTCGAGCGCCGTAGCCTTCTATTCAACTGCTGTTCGCTAAAACAATCCGCAAATTTTCAAGACTCGCGGTGCAAACTCCTTGCATGTTGCAAAAAATATGCAATTATTGAGTGCGTAAGCGGTTTGCGATGATGCAGACCACCAATGTGTGCGGTGTCATAACGACGCTCTAGGAGAGGAGTTCTCATGGCGAAGAATCCGAAAATTCTTTCCATCGTGCTTGCAGGTGGTGAAGGCACCCGTCTGATGCCTTTGACTAGGGACCGGGCAAAGCCGGCTGTTCCATTCGGCGGCGTGTTCCGACTGATTGACTTCCCATTGAGCAATCTGGTCAATTCCGGCTACATGCAGACCGTGGTGCTCACCCAGTACAAGTCCCATTCGCTTGATCGCCATATTTCCACAGTGTGGCGTTTCTCGCCGTTGCTCGGCAACTATGTCTCCCCTGTTCCCGCCCAGCAGCGTCTCGGTAAGCACTGGTATCTCGGTTCGGCCGACGCCGTCTATCAGACCATCAACATCATCGAAGACGTGCAGCCGGATATTGTGGTGATCGTCGGCGCCGACCACGTTTACCGTATGGACTTCCAGCAGATGGTGCAGCAGCACATCGAATCCGGTGCGGAGTTCACGGTGGCGGGTATTCGCCAGCCGATCAGCCAGTCCAACCAGTTTGGCGTGATCGAGGTTGATCCGGAACACCCGAGCATGATCAAAAGCTTCCAGGAGAAGCCGCAGACCACGACTGGTCTGCCGGATGATCCGAACTCCATCCTCGCTTCCATGGGTAATTACGTTGCCAACACGGACGCCCTGTTCGAGGCTCTGGCGCTCGACGAAAAGGCCGAAGACACCAAGCATGATATGGGTGGCGACATCGCTCCGTACTTCGCGGCTCGCAATGAGGCCGGCGTCTACGACTTCAATTCCAACGAGATTCCGGGAGCGACGCCGACCGATCATGCCTACTGGCGCGACGTGGGTACTCTGAAGCAGTTCTACGATGCACATATGGATCTGATCTCCTATGTGCCGGAGTTCAACCTGTATAACACCGAATGGCCGATCTACACACTGTCCGGCAATCTGCCGCCTGCAAAGTTCGTGCATGCCGGGCGTGACCGTCTTGGACACGCCACCGATTCGATCGTCTCCCCCGGCGTCATCGTGTCGGGTGGCGAAGTGCACCATTCCGTGCTTTCACCGAACGTACGTATCCACTCGTGGTCGCAGGTCGTCGATTCGATTCTGTTCGACGGCGTGACCATCAATCGTCGGGCACGCGTCTACAAGGCGATTCTCGACAAGAATGTTGTGCTTACTGAGAATTCGACCGTCGGTATTGATACCGAACATGATCTGGCTCGTGGCTTCACCGTCACGCCGGAAGGCATCACTGTGGTGCCGAAGGGTACTGTGGTCGACGACTGACGTTCTGCCGCACACAGAACAAAAGCGTGCTTCCCAGCGTCGGGAGCACGCTTTTTTATGTCGTTTTTATGTCGCTATACTGTCAGTATTTCGGAAGATTATCGAAGTTGAAGCCAAGTGCAGCCAACTGTTCGCGTCCTTCCGGAGTGATCTTTTCCATGCTCCAACGCGGCTGCCATGTCCAATCGATACGGAATTCCTCAACGAGGCCTGCAAGGGTGCTTGCGCACTCGTCCTCAATCAAATCGGTCAGCGGGCATGCCGGAGTGGTCAGCGTCATCGTAATGATGGCACGGCCAAGCTCATCGATTTCAATGCCGTATACTAAGCCCAAATCAATCACGTCAATGCCGAGTTCCGGATCAATGACCTGATGTAGTGCTTCCTTCACATCAGCGGCGGTCGCACGTCCGATATCATCGACGGCCTTCAATGCGATGCCGTCATCCTGCTCCTCGGAACAGCCGCATGCTCCGGCCTGATTGCCACAGCCACAAGCATCCTGCTTGATGTTCTCGTGTTCGATTTCCACTGGTTTGCCGTCCTTGAATCCTTTGGCGAGATTAGGGTTAAGCATGACGCGACGCGCAGCGGCTTCATCATTGCCCAATGCCTTGGCAACGGAATCGAAAATCGAGGCCTGCGGTTCTGGGACCAAGGTATCGCTCATTGTCGCTCCATATTTGATTTGAGTATATCCTGTTGAGTAGCCTATCGTGTTGGCTGGAGTTTGTCGACGGTGTTTCGTTCACTGTAGGCACAATGCACGAAACACCGATCCACTTGCGGAAAGATGCTTGTCACGCCTTCGCAGACAACGCCTTAGCCACGGAATCCTTCATGCCTTCCCAACCAAGCAATGCGCATTTGATACGCATCGGATACTTGGAAACTCCTTGGAAAACGATGCCGTCCTCAAGGGATTCTTCCGCGGATTCATCATCCAGTCCCTTGCCACGTGATTCCATGAGCTTATGGAAGGTATTAGCCAAGTTCATGGCCTCATCCACGGTTTTGCCTTCCACAAGGTCGACCATCACCGAAAGGCTGGCTTGTGAAATGGAACAACCATGACCGTCCCACACCAATCGTTCGATAACATGCGGCTCCTGGTCGGAAACCTCCACGTGCACGGTGGCCTCGTCTCCACAGGTCGGATTGAACTGATGGGACTCGCCAGGAGTGCAATACTCGTGAACCGCCTGAACCGTAGCGTTTCCCGATTGGGAAGCATGTTCAGAAGCCAGATCCGGAGCGAAATGCTCCCTGCCATGCGGATTCTTTGAGGCTTCGAGAATGACCTCCTGATACATCTGCTCGAGATCGTCGCCAGACAATGCAAAATCACTCATATGTGCTACTTAACTCCAAAGAACGGACGGACCTTCTTCAACGCCTCAACCAACGCCTGTGCGTCTTCGACGCAGTTGTAGATGCCACTGGATGCACGGTTGGACGCATATACACCGAAATGGCGGTGCACCGGCTGCGCACAATGGTGACCGACACGGATGGCGATGCCTTGCGCATCGATGAACTGGCCGACGTCATGCGGGTGAACGCCTTCGATTTCGAAAGCAACCGTACCGATACGTTGCTCGTTGGCATGCGGTCCAAGAATGCGTACACCCTCGATCTGCCCCATCTTGAGCAGTTCTCCTGCGATAACGCGTTCGTGGGCTTCAAGGTTTTCCATGCCAATATTCATTAGCCACTCGGCTGCAACGCCTGCTGCGACGACTTGGGCAACTGGCTGTGTGCCCGCCTCGAAACGTGCCGGGGGTGCCATGTATTGCGCTTCCTGATCCATCCAGGCAAGTTCCACCATGGATCCGCCGAAATTCGCCGGAGGCAACGCTTCGAGCATCTCACGCTTGCCATATAGGAAGCCGACGCCCGTTGGACCGTACATCTTATGCGCGCTCCATGCGGCGAAATCCACGTCCAATGCGTGCAAATCGATCTTCAGGTGCGGCACGGACTGACATGCGTCAAGCACAACCACTGCGCCCACCTCGTGCGCACGCTTCACAATCGGCGCAATATCGGTGATGGCACCAGTGGTGTTGCCTACATGGGTGACGGCCACGATCTTCGTACGCTCGGTGATTACCTCATCTGCGGTGTTGGCAAGGATTCGTCCCTCATCGTCCAGATCAAACCATTTCAATGTCGCTCCGGTACGTGCGGCAAGTTCCTGGAATGGCAGCAACACAGAATGATGTTCAGCTTTGGATACGACAATCTCGTCTCCCGGCTTCACAGCGAAACGTCGTGCCACTTCTCCCCCACGCCCCTGGGATGCGTTACCGAAGGCGGTCGCCAACAGATTCAATCCTGCCGTGGCGCCGGAAGTGACGACGATTTCCTCCTCGCCTTCAACCGCATTGGCACCGACAAGACGCGCCACCTTGGCACGCGCCTCCTCGAACGCCATGGTGCTGCGTGCGGCAAGTTCATGCGCTCCACGATGCACACCGGCGTTGATGGTGCGATAGAAATCGCTTTCGGCGTCGATCACGCATTGCGGCTTCTGAGAAGTCGCCGCGGAATCCAAATAAACGAGCTGATGGCCGTGAATTTTCTGATTGAGAATCGGAAATTCCCTACGGATCGCCGCGAAATCGGTCATGCCAGCGCGCTTTCGGAATCGGCACCTTCCGGCAGGTATGCGTCATAGCCGGATTCCTCAAGCTCGTCGGCCAGTTCAGGACCACCAGTCTTGACGAAGTGGCCGGCCGCAAACACATGCACGATATCCGGCTTGATGTACTTGAGGATTCGGGTGTAATGCGTGACCATGAGGATGCCGAACTGGCTGGCTTCCTTGGCGCGGTTCACACCCTCGGAGACGATACGCAACGCGTCGACATCCAGACCGGAGTCGGTTTCGTCAAGGATGGCGAACTTCGGCTTGAGAAGCTCGAGCTGCAGCACTTCGGCACGCTTCTTCTCACCGCCGGAGAAACCCTCGTTCACGGAACGGGTGGCGAACTTCGGATCCATCTTCAGGCGTTTCATCGCTTCAGACAGTTCCTTGGTCCAGGTACGGATGGCTGGAGCCTTGCCGTCGACTTCGGTTTTTGCGGTGCGCAGGAAGTTGGTCATCGACACACCCGGCACTTCGACCGGATACTGCATGGCCAGGAAGATACCTGCCTTGGCTCGCTCGTCCGGAGTCATCTTGAGGATGTCTTCGCCGTCGAGCAGCACCTGTCCGGAATCGACCACGTACTTGGGATGGCCCGCCAGCGTGTATGCCAGCGTGGATTTGCCGGATCCGTTCGGTCCCATGATGGCATGGGTTTCGCCGGAGTTGACGGTCAGGTTCACGCCTTTGAGGATCGGCTTGATGCCGTCCTTGGTTTCGACGTGGGCGTACAGATCTTTGATTTCAAGAGTTGACATGGTTTTCGCTCCTACGTTCTACTTCTCTTCCAACACCTGGGCGATTGCGTCATTCTCGCCGCGTGCCAGGCGCATATCGATAACGTTCATGAGATGTTCGCTGATTGCGGGAATGCCGATTTCCTCGACGAGTTCGCCGAAGAAGCCTCGCACCACAAGTTTGCGGGCTTCGGTTTCCGGAATGCCACGGGACTGCAGATAGAACAGCTCCTCATCGTCGAAACGACCGACGGAAGAGGCATGTCCAGCTCCGATGATGTTGCCGTTTTCGATTTCTAGATTCGGTTCGGAATCGGCGATCGCGCCCGGAGTAAGTACCAGATTGCGGTTGAGCTCATACGAGTCAGTACCCGGCGCGGTCGGAGCGATCAGCGCGTTGCCGACCCATGTGGAGTGCGCGTCCTTGCCGTCAAGAGCGCCTTTATATACCACACGACTCTTACATTCGGGATAGTTGTGCACAACCATGGTGCGATGTTCGATATGCTCGCCCGGATCCACGAAGTAGATACCCAGCATATTGAGATCGCCTTGGTCACCTCCGAAATCCTGATCCATACGGATTCGAACAACGTCGCCGCCGAGCGTGACCACGGAATGACGCAGGGACGCGCCCTCTCCCATGTGGATGCGCTGGTTGCCTACATGCTTGGATCCCTTGTTCCACTCCTGAATGAATGTGGTGGACACATGGGAGTCCTTACCTGTGAGGATCTCCACACCCTCGGCGATACGTGCATCGCCGTCATGCTCCACAACAACATCAGCGTGGGCGCGGTCAGCTGCGATGATCACCAAATGGAAAGCATCCAAGTCGGTTCCGGCACCATGCACCTTGACAAGCACTGGTTGCTCGATTTCACCCTCAATGCGCAGAACTCCAGCACGGGATGTGGAATTCCATTGCACCGCGGACACGCGATCGCAAGGCTTGGAAACAATGCCTGTATCGGCGTCTCCCGGCTTGCCTTCGCTATAGGTCACGCCTTCAGTGAGAGCCGTGCCGTCGATCATAGTGACGACAATCTGGGTTTCGTTCGACGGCGTAAACGGTTCAAAGAACTCTTCGACGCGTTCCACAGGGGTATAACGCCAATCATCCTGCTTGCGGTCGGGCACTTCGAATGCGTCCACATCGAATGAACGCGGCGAGCGATCCGCCGAAGATGGCATGGCCGCCGGATTCGCATACGGATCGTTCGGATCCGCGACGGGAATGTTGATTTCCTGAGTTTGTGCCATGGTAATCAGCCCACCGATCCTTCCATCTGCAGTTCAACCAGTCGGTTCAGTTCAAGCGCGTATTCCATCGGCAGCTCACGGCTGATAGGCTCCACGAAGCCTCGCACGATCATGCCCATGGCCTCGTCTTCGGAAAGACCACGGCTCATCAGGTAGAACAGCTGGTCTTCGGAAACCTTGGAAACCGTAGCCTCATGTGCCATGGAAACATCGTCTTCGCGCACGTCCACATGCGGGTAGGTGTCGGAGCGACTGAACTCATCGACAAGCAGTGCATCGCATACCGTCGAGTTGGACGATCCTTCGGCACCCTTGACGATTTTGACGAGACCACGATACGCGGAACGTCCACCGCCGCGGGAAATCGACTTCGCCACAATGGTGGAGCTGGTGTGCGGTGCAAGGTGGATCATCTTCGCACCGGTATCCTGATACTGGCCCTTACCTGCGAAGCCAAGCGACATGGTGCTGGCCTTCGCATACGGCTCGGCAAGAATGCAGGCCGGATACTTCATGGTTGCCTTAGAACCAATGTTGCCATCGACCCATTCCATAGTGCCGCCTTCACGCACGTAGGCACGCTGCGTCACCAGATTGTAGACGTTGTTCGACCAGTTCTGCACGGTGGTGTAGCGCACGCGGGCATGTGGCTCAACGAAAATCTCCACTACGCCGGAATGCAGCGAATCGGTCGAGTAGATCGGCGCGGTGCAGCCTTCCACATAATGCACGTACGATCCCTCATCGGCAATGATCAACGTGCGTTCGAACTGACCCATGTTCGGCGTGTTGATGCGGAAGTATGCCTGCAGCGGAATATCGACATGCACGCCTTTCGGCACGTAGACGAACGATCCACCGGACCATGCGGCGGTGTTTAATGCCGAGAATTTGTTGTCGTTGCTTGGAATGCACTTGCCGAAATACTTCTTGACGATTTCCGGATATTTCTGCACCGCAGTGTCGGTGTCGACGAAAATCACGCCTTGGTCTTCGAGATCCTTCTGGATCGAGTTGTAGATGACTTCGGATTCATACTGTGCCGCGACGCCGGAGACAAGACGGCTTTTTTCCGCTTCCGGAATGCCAAGCTTGTCATACGTCGTGCGGATCTCATCAGGCAATTCCTCCCAGGTCGTGGCCTGCTTGTCGATCGGCTTGACGTAATACTTGAAATCGTCGGCGTCAAAATCCTTCAGATCGACACCCCATTGAGGCATCGGACGGTTGATGAAATCGCGATAGCCTTCCAATCGCTTTTCCAGCATCCATTCCGGCTCGTTCTTATCTGCGGAAATGGCGCGCACGACGTTCTCGTCAATGCCTTTTTTTGCCGCTTCTCCGGCGAAATCCGTGTCATGCCATCCGTACGTATAGTCGCCGAACTGCTGGATGATTTCGTCATCCTGCTTGATTTTATCTTCGTTCACTCGCGTGCGATCAGCCACATATTGGCTCATCTCCACGTCAGCTGCGGCATTGGGCGCTTGGTTCTCTGCCACCGTACGCTGCCTCCAATCACTCGTTTGTACTTATGACAACCTAACAGAACGTGGGATGAAACACTAGCACCCCTTTCGCTATTCGGCAATGATTTGTCGTGATTTATCTTACATAGCGCAAAGGCGGAAGCCGAACATCAGTCTTCCGCCTTTGCGTCTTTCTGTCGATAGCCCGCGAATCAGGCCTGAACGTGAACCGTCGTTCCCATTAGGCACCAATTGTAGAACCATTCGGCCTGATCCCAGCCGACGCCGACGCAACCATGGGATGTGTTCTTCCCCATAGCTTGAATGCTGCTGTCGTTGAACGCGCTCTGGGTGGCGATGCGGTGAATCGCACATCCGGTCTTTGAGAAGTAGTTGACGAATCCAACATCCTTGACATCCCACTTCTCGGTGCTTCCGTTCGATAGGGTAAGCGAGCCACTCATGTTCTGAGATTGGTATTTGAGCCACACTTTGAAGTCGCCGTCAGGCGTACAGTTGTCGTAGGAGTTCGGATCGCAGTAGGTTGGCGTACACAAGTCGCCGCTCGGCTGGCACTGGCCCGTCTGATAATCGTTGCCCTGACCGGCAGACATATGCATGACACGGACGGTCTGCCCATTTTCAATGGCTGTAACGGTATGCGAAGACAAGCTGACCACCACGGTACGTGTGGTTTTTTTCTCATTCTGTGGGTCGCAAGTGCCTTGGATATTTACTGAATCAGAGCCTTTGGCAAACGCCTCAGCGGCATCACGGCCAACATTGGTGTCACCACCATCAGAAACGGTTATGCCATCATGCCCAGCTACATTGGTTTGCAGCACATCACCGACACTATTAACGATGACATCACCGTCAACTCGATCCGCATGGAAGTTCGATTTGATGGAATCATTATAGTATTGCTGCAATTTGTCCCCGTCGATGATCAAAGAGCCATTTCGGGTTTGATTATTGCCGAGCTTCTCACTATCCGGTCCAAGCGTGATGGCCGATGCGATGGACTGTGCGCCGAATTCCGCCACTTTATGGTCGCCGATTTTGATAGCCACCGGCTTCGCTATCCACGCGTCAGCAGAAGCCTTGGCCTCGTTGGCTTGGTCATCCGTGATGACGGGATCAGTAACCTTATTTTTGAGCGTCACCATTTGAGCGGTCTGCTTGCCGAAGGACTCAAGCACGTTCTTGGCTTCTTTGACGATATCCGTCACATCGATACCAGTCCCCTGTTGGCCTGGCGTCACATCGAAGGCGGTACCATCCGCGTTGAGCTGTAGCGACGGGTTGGTGGCGGACACGGACTGCACTCCCAACATGTCACCTACCGTCTGGGCACTGACTCGAGAATCGTCGAAAGACTCGACGTCGACATCCTCACGGGTCCAGAATGCATACTTCTGGAAAAAGGAATCGTTACGTTTCGCGTTCATCACATTTTCGGCGATGGACTCCGCGTCAATGGCGACGCCAAGATCCTTCAACGTGACTTTCTTACTCGTTCCCTCATAGGAAACGGGAACCGTCAATGATTCCGCCGTATCGGAAATCTCTTGGATGATATGATCTCGGGATTGTCCCGTCATGGACTTGCCCCAGAGCGTGACACCTGGCAACGCATGTGACTGGAAGAACCAGTATCCACCGCCGGACACGACACCGAGAAGAAGCATCACCGCGAGAACAATCCACAGCCACAACAGGTGGCGCTTCTTGCTGGCATTCACAGTCAACGCTGCGCCATCATCAATGGGATCGGCCGTTTCGGCAAACGAATCCAAGCTCACCTGCGAGATGACTTTTGGGTCATCGCCCATGTTTGGGAAGGCGAACTTACCGTTGCCGCTTTCCGGAGAATCCATATCGTTCAAGCTCATGCTCCCTCGTAAAGGTTTTTCATTACGAATACGTCTTGTTGGTAATTCAAGGCCAGGCCCCTATTATGCAACATGGTCATGAACTCCTTTGGACTCATGACCATGTTGCATATCGGGTTATCCGACGTTAATCACAATTCGTCGATTTAGCGCTCCTGCTGGTGGTCCAGAGCAGCCTTGACCAGACCTGCGAACAGCGGGTGCGGCTTGGTCGGGCGGGACTTGAACTCAGGATGAGCCTGAGTGGCCACATAGAACGGGTGCACTTCGCGAGGAAGCTCGACGAACTCGGTGAGTTCGCCGTCCGGGCTCTGGCCGGAAATGCGCAGACCCGCTTCACGCAGACGGTCCTTATATGCCACGTTCACTTCGTAACGGTGACGATGGCGCTCAGTGACATGCGTGGTGCCGTACAGTTCCGCAACGATGGAACCTTCTTCAAGCTCAGCAGGATAGGAGCCAAGACGCATGGTGTGTCCCATGTCACCATTGCCAGCGACGATGTCTTTCTGCTCCTCCATGGTTGCGATGACCGGGGTCGCACAATCGGGCTCGAACTCGGTGGAGTTCGCGTCCTCCAAGCCGAGGACGTGGCGGGCGTATTCGATGACCATGGACTGCAAGCCGAGGCACAGGCCGAGAGCCGGCAGCTTGTTCTCACGGGCGAACTTCAGGGCGCCGATCTTGCCGTCGATGCCACGGATGCCGAAGCCTCCGGGAACGACAATGCCGTCGACTTGGTCGAGCGCGGCGGCCGCACCCTCCTCGGTCTCGCACTTATCGGCGGCGACCCACTTGACGTTCACCTTGGCATAGTTGGCGAAACCACCGGCCTTGATGGCTTCGGTGACAGACAGGTAGGCATCCGGCAGATCGATGTACTTGCCGACGATGGCGATGTTCACCTCATGCTTCGGGTGGTGCACACGCTCCAGCAGGTCCTCCCACTCGTCCCAATCGACATCGTGGAACGGCAGGCCGAGTTCGCGCACGACATAGGCATCGAGGCCTTCGTCGAACAGGGTCTTCGGCACGTCGTAGATGCTCGGGGCGTCCACACAGTTGACCACGCCTTCGGAATCCACGTCGCACATCAGGGAGATCTTGTCCTTGATGGACTGGTTCAGCGGACGGTCGGAACGCAACACCAGGGCATCCGGGGAGATGCCGAGCTGACGCAGCATCATGACGGAGTGCTGGGTCGGCTTGGTCTTGAGCTCATGGGCGGCAGCAATGTACGGCACCAAGGAGACGTGCACGAACATGCAGTTTTCGGCGCCCAGATCGCGGCGGACCTCACGCGCGGCCTCCAAGAACGGCTGGGATTCGATGTCGCCGACGGTGCCACCGATTTCGGTGATGATCACGTCGACGTCATCGGACGCCTGCGCACGCATGCGGGACTTGATTTCGTTGGTGATGTGCGGGATGACCTGCACGCACTGTCCAAGGTATTCGCCGGCGCGTTCCTTGCGCAGCACTTCCTGATAGATCTGGCCGGTGGTGACGTTCGCCTTTTGGCTCAGATACACGTCAAGGAAACGCTCATAGTGGCCGATGTCGAGATCGGTTTCGGCGCCGTCCTCGGTGACATAGACTTCACCATGCTGGAACGGATTCATAGTGCCCGGATCAACGTTGATGTACGGATCGAGCTTCTGCTGCAAAACCTTGATGCCACGGCTACGAAGTAGGCGACCAAGGGAGGATGCGGTCAGGCCTTTGCCGAGAGAGGAAACAACGCCACCGGTGACAAAAATATGCTTGGTAACGTGCTCTTGAGAATTGCCATGTGTTCTTCTAACCATGGAACTTCAGTCTATCAGCGGCATAAGACGCGGCGTGTTTCTTCAATGCGAAAATGCGGGACCATCGTCTCTTCGATGATCCCGCCTAGCAAAAGTAGGAAATACAGTCAGTCAATCAGATTCAGTTCTTCTTTCTGTGGGAAGCCGCGAATGCGAATGCTATGTCAAAAGTCACCGTGGCCAATACGAAACCCGTGATGGCGGACCTGTCTTCGGGCTCTTCCAGCTGGAGTCGGCAGGCTTGCAGTAGATGGTGACGCTTCTATCATCCGGTAGTGTCTCGTCATCTTTCTGGTTCGCATCAGGATCGGACGGATCGGTGGCCCCGGTGGATGCCGGATGCCTACCGGAAAGCATCCGGCATGTATTGCGTTGCTTGGGCAGTCCCAATCAGAACTCGAAAAACGTTACTTAGCTTCCAGCAGGTGCGCGACGGCGGCCAAAGCGAGCTTGTATCCGTAGAAGCCCATGCCAGTGATAGTGCCGGTGGCGACCGGTGAAATCACGGAGCGTTTGCGAAACTCGTCGCGCGCGGACGGATTGGATATATGCACCTCCATCAGCGGCAGACCCTCGTCAATCACCATGTGGGCGGCGTCCGCAAGACCGTAGGAGTAATGGGTGAATGCGGCGGGGTTCATCACGATGGGCGTCTTCTCGTCGGCGGCCTGATGCATCCAGCCGATCATCTCGGCCTCGTCATCGCTCTGGCGGACCTCCACGTCAAGCCCGAGTTCCGAACCCCACTGCGTGCACAACTCGCGCAGGGTCTCAAGATCCTGCTTGCCGTACACGTCGGGCTGTCGCACGCCAAGACGACCGAGATTCGGTCCATTGACGACTACTACTTTAGTCATGTTCAAACTCCCCTGTTATTACTGCTGAATGCGGCGGAACGCCTCTTCGACGGCATCCGCGGGTGGATCCTCAAGATGAATCGGATGCCCAATCCTGTCAAGCACCACAAAACGAAGTTTGTTGCCGCGGGCCTTCTTGTCTCGATGCATTAAAGCGAGCACATCGTCCCACGTACCGTTGTTCCAAGACGTGGGCAAGCCCAGCGAGCCCAGCAGCGAACGATGGTAGTCCACAAGATCCTGATCGATGTATCCCAGAAGATGCGACAGTTCGGCCGCATACACGCATCCGACCGCCACCGCGTTGCCATGACGCCAACGGAAATGCTCAAGCTTTTCGATGGCATGGCCGAGAGTATGCCCATAGTTCAGGAATTCTCGCAGTCCCGCCTCCTTAAGATCGGCGGACACATGGTAGGCCTTCACGCTCACGGTATGTTCGATCAGCTCCGCGACCACATCCTTCAAATCGGAATCCAGGAACGTCGACCCGTCGAAGGCACGCAGTTCATCGGCATAATCCTCGAGAATCTGCAGAATTTCCGGATCCATGATGAAACCGGACTTGACGACCTCACCCAAACCCTCGATGAAAATGTCGTTCGGCAACGATGTGAGCGACTTCAGGTCGGCGAGCACTCCGGCCGGAGTGTAGAACGAACCGACCAGATTCTTTCCCTGCGGCGTATTGATGCCAGTTTTGCCACCGGTCGAAGCGTCAACCATGGCAAGCAGCGATGTCGGGCAGTTCACATAGCGAATGCCACGCATCCATGTGGCTGCCACAAAACCAGCCAAATCGGTTGCCGCTCCACCGCCAAGGCCGACGATCGCATCGGAACGGGTGAAACCCTCATCGCCCAAACGCTGCCAAATACCGTTGGCTACCTCGATGGTCTTTCCAGCCTCCGCATCGGGAATGATAATGTCGTACGCATCATAGCCCGCCTGCCGAAGCAGCGTGCGCGCACGATCCGAATGACGCTGCACCGGCTGTGTGTGGATAAGCGCCACCTTGACGGGCTTGCTGCCCAAAACCTGTGCAAGCTGTCCCATCACACCCTCGCCGATACGAACATCGTACGGTTCGATGGTGGAACCGGTGACATGTACTATACGTTGATCAATCATTTCCATCAGCTTTCTCGCAGCCGCCTGCGGAGACTGGCCGCGTGTGCCCACATGCACGTTCGCCACGCGCCTGAACACCGGATCACGTTCCTTATAAAGTTTCTTCCAACGCATATTGGCATCGCCGTTGAGCATCGGACGACCTCCACCACGATTCGCGCGCTCCATGGCCTCTTCCGGATCAGCCATCAAATACACGACCTTGCCACCAGACGCAACGTATCTCGCCAATCCCTCCTGGATGGAAGGTGTCATCGGCGCGCCCCCGCCCAAGGAAAAGATGCCATCGAAATCCTCAAGCATGTCAAGCACAACATCGCTTTCCAGCTCACGAAATTCCGGCTCGCCGTACTTTTCGAAATATTCGGGGATTCGCATTCCCGCATCATGTTCGATCTCATTATCGGCATCGGCAAACGGCAGATTCATCATCCGCGCCACTTCCTTGCCGACACGTGTTTTGCCCGCGCCCATCATGCCGATGATCACGGCGACAGGCCTGCGCATACCAGCCATGAAACGAATCACCTCATATGCTCAGGCCAGGAGGCAATGTACTGTTCGGCATTGCGCTTGGTCTCGGCAACGCAGTCGCCGCCGAACTTCTCAAGCACATACTGCGCGATGGTCAGACGCACCATTGCCTCGGCCACAACCGCGGCCGCCGGAACCGCGGTGTTGTCGGAACGCTGGTTGATGGCCTGCGCCGGTTCGCCTGTAGTCACATCAACGGTTCGCAACGCCTTCGGAATGGACGGAATTGGCTTCATGGCCGCACGCACCACGATCGGCTGGCCATTCGACATGCCACCCTCGATACCACCGGCACGGTTACTCAGACGGGAGATACGACCGTCCTCGCCCACCACCATCTCATCATGGGCCTGAGAACCAGGACGCATGGCTTCAAGGAAACCGTCACCGATTTCCACACCCTTGATGGCCTGAATGCCCATCACGGCGCTTGCCAAAGCCGCATCAAGACGGCGATCCGACTCGACATAGGTACCGACGCCCGCAGGAACGCCGTACACCACGACCTCAATCACACCGCCCAACGTGTCGGCGTTCTCTTTCGCCTCATCGATGCGGGCGATCATCTGCTTTTCCACTTCCTTGTCAAGCGTACGTACCGGAGAGGCATCCAATGCTTCAAGGTCCTCCGGCTTAGGAAGCGTGACCTGCTGCGGATCGGTAATGCCCGCGCCGCCGATGGAGAGCACATGTGAAACGGTGCGGATGCCGAATGTCTGCTCCAGGAACTGCTTGGCAACCTCGCCCAGCGCCACACGAGAAGCCGTCTCGCGTGCGGAAGAACGTTCCAGCACCGGACGAGCGTCATCAAAACCGTATTTGCGCATGCCAGTCAGGTCAGCATGCCCCGGGCGCGGGCGGGACAGCGGGGCATTGCGCCCCTCACGAGCAATCTCATGATCAAGCGGATCGGCGCTCATCACTTCGGTCCACTTCGGCCACTCGGTGTTGGCGATCTCAATGGCCACCGGAGAGCCGATGGTCTCACCGAAACGCACGCCGGTAAGCATACGAACCTTGTCCTGCTCGAACTTCATACGTGCGCCACGGCCATATCCAAGACGACGACGCGCCAACGCGCCGACAATATCCTCCGTAGTGACGTGGACGCCCGCAGGCAGCCCCTCGATCATGGCGACAAGCGCCTCGCCGTGCGATTCACCTGCTGTCTGCCAGCGCAACATGCCAACTCCTTTTCTTCCGAATGCAACTAGTGGACTATCTTAACGGTATGTGGTACATGATTTGCCTGCCGAGTCTGCTCTGTGGACTAGCCGTCAGCGTTGAAGACATCCGTTCACGTCGCATCCCGCGCACATGGGTCGCCGCAGGATGCGTAGTGCAGATTATCGTAAACCTCATATACGCGCTCTATGCCAACGCACTATTCTTGGCGCTGCAGGCACTGCTCTTCGCCGCGCTGTCGGCGGCGCTGCAATGCGCTCTTGCTTTAGTGAAACCCGGCTCGTTGGGATTTGGCGACGTCACGACCACGTTGCTTATGGGTTTGGCCGTCGGCATGTTCGGTCTGTTCGCCGTAGTGTCTTGGTGGCTTGCCGTCGGCGTGGTCGGCTTGTGCTGGATTGCCCTATGGACACGTTTTGATCCGCAAAAGCATACTTCTTACGCCGGTAGAACGCCATTCGCCCCGGCGATTGTGGCGACCGGGGCGATAGGCATTGCAGTTGGCGTTATGTTCTGATCAGTTCGCGTTTTCGTTGTTGTTCTTATACTCGTCGCGAATCTTCCAGAACTCGTCTTCCGTTTCGACGAATTTTGTTTCGCCGGTTTGCAGATTGGTGGTGACGAAATACATCCACTTGCCTTCCGGAGGATTGATGGATGCCTTGATGGCGTCGTCTCCCGGATTGCTGATTGGCGTAGGCGTCAGCCCCTTGTGAATGCGGGTATTGTACGGATTGCTGTCATCGTTCAGCTGGTCATCGGTAAGACGGCTCGCGGAAATGCCTAGACCATAGGCGACAGTCGTGTCCATACCGAGTGCCATGTCACTGTCGATACGGTTGAGAATAACCCTTGCGACCTGCCCGTAGTATCTGTCACTGCCCACTTCAGATTCAGCAATGGACGCGATGATCAAAATGCTTTCACGTTCGCTGCCGGTTGGCACACCCAAATCATCCAACTTGGCGATGCGCGCATCGACCATGCTCTTGATAATATCCTTAGCGGACTTGTTCTGCGCATTGTAGGCGCCAGGCTCAAGCCAGCCTTCGAATTTGCCACCGGCTTCTTCAGGAAGGATTCCCGATCCCCCACCATCTATGATGGCTTGGAATTCCGAAACATCTATGCCCGATGCCTGTGCCGCATTCGCGATGACATCAGACACGCGCTCACCGGCCTTGACTTCGGCGAAGCCTCCGGCCTTGCTTTGGTCAGACAAAATCTTGACCACGTCGGATGCCTTCATATGTGTCTTCAAAGCGTACGATCCCGGATACAACGTGGCCGAGGCCCCGCTTACCGCAGAAGTAAACGCGGCAGCGGACTTGACGATCTTCGCTTTGACAAGGTTCTCAGCGATTTCAGCGGGGCCTTGGCCGGATTCTACGGTAAAGGTCACTTCCTTATCGCCTGATCCCGTGTAATCCTCGATTTGGCTCTGCGAATTCGCTTCGTTCGCGGCCTTCCAATGTTTCAACGCACGTACTCCGAAGAATACGCCGACACCGATCAGAACAACTACCACAAGTGAGGCAATAATCGTGAGGTACAGACGACGACGCTTTTGTTTTCTGCGACGACGCATGTCCCTACGCGATTTCGGCGGCTGCGGAGGCATTGCCGAGTTGAAGGATGTGCTATCCGACGAATCCACCCATTGCGCGTTATCGGAGAAAAAATCATCGAGATTATCGGTCACAGGTCTCTCTCCTCTTGCCTCTCTCTTCTATCGATTGCTGTCTGCAGTATCACCACCGCTGACTGTTGATCGACCATCGGACGATGCCCACGTCCACCGATTTGCGCATCGAACAGCTGATGATGCGCAGTCACCGTGGTCAGTCGCTCGTCAACCAATTCGATAGTTGGAACTTGCGTCAACGAGTATTCATCATCCTCCACCGCGGCGCGCAGTCTTCTCTCAAGGTTAACAGTCCACCGACGTGCCTTCTTCGCGCTTCTGCCTTCTTCTCCGCTTAGCAGCAACGGCAACCCGACTACCACATGGTCGACTGATTCGTCTTCGATGACGTCAACGACCTCATCCAATGCGCGAAATGAATCCCCGTAGACTTGAATGTTGCCTGCAGGGTGTGCGAGGGTGATGCCGGGGTCAGACAATGCGAGTCCGACCCTAGCATCACCCAAATCAATGCCAAGCCAAACCATGCTTGGTGGCTCAGCCCTTCATGGCCTGGTGGGCCAAAGCTTCGAGAGCCTCGTCAATCTTGGTGGCGTCCGCGCCGCCACCCTGAGCGAAGTCCGGCTTGCCGCCGCCACCGCCGCCGAGAATCTTGGATGCGCCTCGAACGAGATCTCCCGCCTTGATACCCTGCTTGCGTGCGGCCTCATTGGTGGCCACGGCAACCATAGGCTTGCCTTCCTCATTCACGCCGGCGAGGGCCACCACGACCGGGGTTTCCTCACCGAGCTGGCCACGGACGTCAAGCACGGTCTTGCGCAGCGCATCGAAGGAACCGAAATGCTCGACGTTCTTCGCGGCCACCTTGACCGGAGTCTGAGAAGCCTTGGCCTCAGCAACCAGAGCCGGAACGGAAGCCGAAAGCTGGGATTCATACATAGCTGCAAGACGACGATCGGATTCCTTAAGCTTGGCAAGCAACGCGTTCACGCGGTCTGCCAGCTCATCCGGACGGGCGTTAACCATGTCGGAAAGCTGTGACACCAACGCATGCTCGCGAGCGTTGAACTCGTAAGCGCTTTCGCCTACGACCGCATCGACACGGCGCACTCCGGAACCGATGGAAGCTTCGGACATGATGTTGACCGCGCCGATCTTACCTACATGATCAACGTGGGTACCGCCGCAGAGCTCACGGCTCCAGCCATCTTCGCCAATGGAAACCACACGCACGACGTCGCCATACTTCTCTCCGAACAGGTGCATGGCACCCAGGGCGATGGCATCATCGAACTTCATTTCCTGAGTGGTGACGGCGAGGTTTTCGCGCAGCTTCTCGTTGACACGAGCTTCCACGGAGTTCATCGCATCCTTGCTCGGAGCGCTGGACCACTGGAAGTCGAAGCGCAGACGGTTCGGCGCATCTTCGGAACCGCGCTGGGTGGCCTGAGGGCCAAGCTCTTCACGCAGCGCCTTGTGCACCATGTGGGTGGCGGTATGCGAGCGGGCGATGGCACCACGGCGATCAAGATCGATGTTGGCGTTGACCTCGGCACCGACAACCAGCGTGCCTTCGGTCAGACGGCACTGGTGCACGATGAGATCCTTGATCGGCTTCTGCACGTCGTCGACCTCGAGCACAGCGCCATCATCGGAGAGAATCTCACCCTGATCGGCGAGCTGGCCACCGGCCTGCGCGTAGAACGGGGTACGGTCGAGAATGACTTCGACATTGGCCGGACCGGTGACTGCGGGAACGGAGCCCTTGCCTTCCTGCATGATGCCCAGCACCTTGGCGCGCGCGGACATGTCGGTGTAACCGAGGAAGTCGATGGGCTGAACCAGCGTCTTCTTGAAATCGTCGTAGACGGAAAGATCCACGTTGTGGCGCTTCTTAAGAGCATCGGCACGTGCGCGGCTCTTCTGCTCGGCCATAAGCTCGCGGAACTTGGCCTCATCGACCTTGACGCCCTGATCTGCGGCCATTTCGAGGGTGATCTCGATCGGGAAGCCATAGGTGTCGTGCAGCTTGAACGCATCTTCGCCGGAAACGGCGTCGGATCCGGATTCCTTGGCCTTTGCCACAGCGAGATCAAAGATTTCGGTACCGGATTCCAACGTGCGGCGGAAAGCATCCTCCTCGCCGTAAGCCGCCTCGGACACATCGTGGAAAGTGTTATTAAGTTCCGGATAGCTCGGCTCCATAGCCGCCTTGGAAGTCGGCAACAGGGTCGGCATGACCGGACCGGTCACACCGAGTTCGCGCATGGCCTTGACGGTACGGCGCAGCAGTCGGCGCAGCACATAGCCACGACCGTTGTTGGATGGGCGCACGCCGTCAGACATGATCATCAAGGCGGAGCGCACGTGGTCGGCCACGATGCGGAAGCGCACGTCCATGGCTTCGTCATCGCCATACGTACGGCCAGACAGCTTCTGGGCTGCTTCAATGACCGGGAAGACCTCGTCGGTCTCATAAATGTTCTGCTTGCCCTGCATCAGATAGGCAAGACGTTCCAGACCAGCGCCGGTATCGATATTCTTGTTCTCAAGTTCGCCCACGATATGCAGGTCGGTTTTGGATTTGACATTATCGACCTCGTAGTTTTCGAACACGAGATCCCAAATTTCAATGTAGCGGTTCTCGTCGGCGATCGGGCCGCCTTCCACACCGTATTCCGGCCCACGGTCCACGTAGATTTCGGAGCACGGGCCGCCGGGGCCAGGGCCACCGGTCGTCCAGAAGTTGTCTTCCATGCCCATGATCTGGATGTGTTCGGGGTCAACACCCTCGTTCTTCCACATCGAGCGGGCTTCCTCATCGTCGGTGAAGGTGGTCATCCACAGTTTCTCCGGATCGAAACCGTAGCCGCCCTTGTCTTGCGGGGTGGTCAGCAACTCATACGCATAGTGGATGGCTTCTTCCTTGAAGTAATCGCCAAAGGAGAAATTGCCCAGCATCTGGAAGAAGGTACCGTGGCGGGTGGTTTTGCCGACCTCGTCGATATCCAAAGTACGCACGCACTTCTGATTGGAAGCCATGCGGCTCTTCGGCGGAGTCTGCTCGCCCATGAGGTAAGGAATGAACGGGACCATGCCTGCAATGGTGAACAGGGTGGTCGGGTTCGGAGAGATCAGCGACGCCGAAGGCACGATAAGATGACCGTGCTTTTCGAAATAATCAAGATAGCGCTTCGCGATTTCAGAAGTGCGCATTTGAGATTGAGCTCCTTTTTTGCTGGAAGGCCTAATGCCTTCCAAAGAATTCGTGATTGTTGTCTGAACTTGTATCACGCTGAAGAATCAGCTGATCTTGCTCGCATATTTGGTGTTAAGTTCAGCTTCGCGGGCTCGTCGTGCTTCGTCGAACTCATTGAACAAGGCTTCAAGGGTACGTACGGCCACATGATCTTGGTCTGGCCCAAACAGGAACTGCCGGGCCGCGTCAGGAGTGTTGGCCTTGACGTATGCCTGTGCCTTGGTCACGGCCACAGCACCAATGCCCACACCGATGGAAATCCAGAAGAGACGCTTGAACATCACTCCCCCTTGTTGCTTGCTGCACTGTTGATGTTCTTCTTGTTCACGAAGGACTGCGCAGTGGTTTTCAGGGCATATACCGCAGAAGCGACCTTGATGACCGGCTTGCCGAGGAACGATCCATACAGATCGGTCAGCGCACCGACATTATTGGCCGTCGTGGAAGCCGCGGCGGAGATTTTGTTGACGTCTTCCAACGATTTGTTGACTTGTTGGACGGTGGTCACACTTTCGTCAAGCGCAGGAATCGCATGATCCCCCGTATCTTTGACGGTCTTGGCGATCTGGTCGAACAGCTTACCGAGACGAATCAACGGGTAGATCATGAAACCGGCAAGAATCGCAAAAGCGATTGCCGCAATCAGACCGGCTATTTCTCCAACACCCATCTTGAACCTCTTTTCAGTCCCACGGTTGCCCGCGAACACAATACCCGCATAACAGTAGTAAAAAGCCCCGACCTAAGGCAAGTTATGTTCACTGGTTGTATGAAACGACGCTTACCGCTTCTTCGATGGGTTTCGTCGTGTCGAAGTCAAGAACGGTCACCGATCCATTGGCCGGACGTTCACTCAAATCGTATCCTTCCGGAGCAAAACGGTGCATAAGGCTCAGCAGCGTATTGCCGTGGGAGATCTGCAGCACATCATCGCCGTCCTTCAGCATGGGATTGGAGGCGATCAAAGCAAAACCATCTTCGACCCTCGCCCAATACTCGGCATCGGATTCGGCGTCGTGGAACGGATCAGCCTCTTTGAGGAAGTCACGCGTCGCACCAAGGCCGTACTTTTCAACGATGTCATTGTAGTTCTTCGCACCGTGAGGGCCTCCAGCGGCGGTCCACGCCACGCCCATATCCTGCCCTTCGAAATAGCCGTAGAACTGTTCACGGAAATGCATGTCGCTCATCAATTGAGGGCGAACGTGGCCGGACGCTTCGTTCACATCGAGAATACGCTGGGCAGTCATCTGCGCACGCGTGGTGTCGGAGCAATATGCCGCGGCAAAATCGAAATCCTTCAATTTGTTTGCGGCTTTGTCTGCGTCGGCGATGCCGGATTTCGTCAATGGAGAATTCGACCAACCCTGCAGCCTGTTATATCGGTTGAAAAACGTCTGCCCATGTCGGACGAGATGAAGATGAAGCAACATAGGCTCCATGTTACCCTCACGGTTTGAGCAAATTCGTGCTATACGATGTTGTTATGGGTCGTTTTATTTCTCGTTGGCTAATTCTTACCGTCGCGGCAGGCATTATGGTCGCGGTTCTCCCCGGCATGCATGCCATCGGAGAGCCTCCTGTGCTTGGCATTGCTGCGTTCGCTTTGTTCATGGCGCTGATCAACGCTTCCATCAAGCCGATCATCCATATCATCGCATTGCCGTTGTCGATCGTTTCGTTCGGATTGGTCGCATTGGTGATCAACTGGCTGTTCATGCAGCTCGCATCATGGTTGGCGCTGTCGTTCTTCTCTGTGGGCGTCACTATTGACGGATTCGTATGGTCTGTACTCGGCTCTCTTGTCATGACGATTGTCAGTGGCATTGTAGGCGGCATCATCGGCGACTAGGTGTTGACAGTTACGTTCACTAGATAGCGAAGAGCCTCGCAATCGTCAGGATTGCGAGGCTCTTGCTGTATGTCCTTATACTGTATGTTCTTACAGTATGTAGATCCAGATCAGCGGGCGTAGAATTCGACCACGTACTGGATGTTGACCTGCACCGGGATCTCCTCGGCTTCAGGCTTGCGAGTCAGGGTGGCCTTCAGAGAAGGCAGGTTGACGTCCAGGTAGCCCGGAACCGCCGGCAGCACATCGCGGTGCACGCCTTCGGCAGCGGTCTGGAACGGAACCATGGTCTGGCTCTTGGCCTTGACCTGAATGGTCTGGCCAGGCTTGACGCGGTAGGACGGGCGGTCGACGATGTTGCCGTCAACGAGGATGTGGCGGTGGACCACGAACTGACGAGCCTGGGCGGTGGTGCGGGCGAAGCCTGCACGCAGAACCAGAGCGTCAAGACGGGTCTCGAGGTCGGTCAGCATGGCGTTACCGGTCTGGCCGGCGGTGTGGGTGCCCTTCTCGTAAGCGGCGCGAAGCTGCTTCTCGGAGATGC
Source organism: Bifidobacterium intestinale (assembly GCF_023656765.1). Taxonomy (NCBI): domain Bacteria; kingdom Bacillati; phylum Actinomycetota; class Actinomycetes; order Bifidobacteriales; family Bifidobacteriaceae; genus Bifidobacterium; species Bifidobacterium intestinale. Next base: position 385,687 of record NZ_JAMOKR010000001.1, read on the forward strand.
CATACTGAGCGCGAAGACGCTGCTTTTCGCGCAGACGCACTGCGTAATCGGACTCAGTGCGACGGCGGGTGCGACCGTGCTCACCCGGAGCATACGGACGCTTTTCGAAAATGCGCTGAGCCTTAGGGGTCAGTGCGATGCCGAGGGCGCGGGAAAGACGCACCTGGCGGCGAGAACGCTGAACGTTCGTCATTGGTTTAATCCTTTGTTTGTTCTGTCGTTGTCTGAACGGAACGCAAACCGGTTTCCCGATATGCGCTGAGCCAGCCTCTCCAGTGCTTCTTCGTGCAGAACACGAACGGCTTGAACACGTGCCGTAGTACAGCTCGTATCGGCCGCCGACCCACTGATGGGCTAAGACTCCAGACGGCATGTCCCTTGCGGGCGCACACCAATCATTAATAATACACATGAGGGCGGGACGAGCTTGCCGTTCCGCCCTCTTCGGCATGTCACGTCGCCATTTCGACGCTATGCCTCAGACAGTACGCCCCTGTCCATGCGGTAAGTTCGATCCACATATGCGAGCGCATCCGGATCATGGGTGACCATGAGTACGGCCGTACCGTCTTTGGCGACTTCCTGCAGTAGCCTCATAACGATGGCGGTGCTTTCGGCGTCCAAATCGCCGGTGGGCTCATCGGCAATCAATAGTTTCGGACCGTTCATCAAAGCTCGTGCTATGCTGACACGTCTCATTTCGCCACCGGAAAGTTCTTTCGGATAGCATTCCGCCAAGTCATCGACCTGTAGCCGGCGCAACAACGCGTGCGCACGTTCCACGGCATGATCCTGAACGAGATTGTTTTGCGCTTTTGCCGCCGGAACTGCCGCAATGACATCCGGGAGTCCGTCATCGACCGTCTGTTCGGAAGACGAATCAGAAGCGTTCTCTTCCGTCACTTGTAAATAGTGAGGATCTGCAAGCATCCGGGTATCGCACTGCTCTGTTTTGCCGTTCTGCAGTACGGAAGGAAGAATCACATTGTCAAGTGCCGTAAGATTCTGCAGCAGCGTCTGGCTTTGCGTGACGAAACCGATGGTGCGATTGCGCACGATCGACATTTGCCTGTCATTCAGCCGCGTCACGTCGTTACCGTCCAAATCGATGGATCCGGACGTGGGTTTGAGCAGGCCGGTTATAAGATTCAGCAACGTGCTTTTACCATTGCCGGAACGTCCGACGATCGCTACGAATTCGCCTTGATTTAAGGTGAAATCGACATGATCCACAGCCGCGAACGGTTTGCCGCGACGTGTGAACTCGCGAGTGAGCTCTTTTACTTCGAGAACCGTGTTTTCCGTCATCATTCACCTTCTCTCAAAGTCAGATAGGTTTCGGGAGCGGAGAGTTTCACCGCCGTCGCCGCGGAGGCGAGTAGTCCGGTAAGCACTGCGAACACGAAACTCACTGCGATCAATGCCAACACATTCCATATGTTGGTTTGCAGATACGGCAACTGCAACTGCTGTCCGATAAGCGTGCTGAACGGGAAAATCGCAAGCGATGCGACCGCAATGCCAACGACTCCGCCCAAAGCTCCAATCATGGCCGATTCCTTCACAATGATGCCGACCAAAGTGGAACGATTGGCGCCAAGAATGCGATACGCGGCGAATTCACGCTTACGTTCGTTCATGGCGGACGAGAACACCGCAAGCAGCACAATCAGACCCATAATCCAGAACACCGCGACGAAAAGGGTCACGTAGCGAATAATCACGTTCAGATTGGATTTCGTGGTAGCCGTAATACCGCCCGGATACACGTATCCGAGGCTTTTGATTCCGGTCGTTTTGGTGATGTTCGAAGCGACCTGCTGAGCGGAATAACCGTCTTTGACCTTGATGAGCACTGCGGAAACGGCTTTGTCGGCGTATTCTTCCGGAATGGCGGCATGACCCACCTTGGCGGAATAGCCGACCACGTCGGGAACGGTCTGCATGTTCACGAATACGGAATTGTCGAGTGACGTACCCGTGTTGGCAAGTTGCGCCGCCACTGGGAATTCGTGCCCGTACAGTTTGACCGTGTTATTGCCCGACACGCTGATGCTGGCTCCGGCAACGATCTGACCGCGCTGGAGCGTGCCGTCGAACTGCGATGCGATCCAAGGGGTGATTACGAAGTCGGTATCGGGATTGAATCCGATGATCTGCACTTTTTCGTCGCAGCATGCGGCGGCCAGCGATGAGATATAGGTTTGTTCCGTGATTTCGTCGATGCCGTCGGCTTTCGCCACTTCATCGGTGATGTCTTTGGTGAAGTAGAACGTGCTTGCTGATCCATTGGTCAGCAACGCCTCGGCCTCGTTTTTGGTGTTTTGCGGCGTGACCATAAGATCGGCGCCCATACGTTCCTGCATGCTGTTCAAACCAGCTTCGAGGTTCATGGACAGCAGCGAACCTCCATAAAAGGCCACGGTAAGCATGGTGACGACGATGGCAAGCGCTGCCGTGCGGAACGGTTTGCGCTTGAGGTTGACCAGCGGCAAACCGGCGAGGGTGATGTGATTCGGCATCGTAGGATCAGACGCGCTTTGCCGGCTTGAGATCAAGATACGCAGCGATTGCCGCGAGCACGGCCAACAGCACGCCAAGCACTATCAGCGTCGGCAAGGTGACCATATGGCAGTGCATCATGGCACCCTTGCACACGCCGATAAGCACGGTCGGCACAGTGATGGTCAGCACGCCAAGCACGGCATTGGCAATGTCAAGGCCGGCACGGGTCTGATCGGAAACGAACAGCCCTGCGACGCCAAGCACCGCAATCACAATGCCGATGCCGAGCGCAGCCTGAGCCGTGTAATGGCATGCCATCGGCATTTCTTTGACCGCGCACACGTGGGCGAAGGTCTGTGGCGCGACGGCCACCAAAGCACCAAGCAGAATCTGCGAAATACCGGCATACAGTTTCTTATTCATGATCTTCCTCTCAAAAAAGACAACATCGCCGATTATCGCAGGGTCCTTTTGAAAAAGAAAGCCTTGTTTTTTCTTCAACTTCGTGCTATGAGGAAAGGCTTCGTCCGCTTTCCGGCTTCATCACAGCATTTCAATGGGTGCAATACGCAGCAGCAGACGTTTGACCTCACCGTTGCCGAAATCAACGGTAATGACCGAATTCGCGCCTTTGTCCTGTGTTTCGATGACCGTGCCCATGCCGAAATGGTCATGCGTGATCCTGTCTCCGACATGCACGTCCGAGATGCTCAGGCCGCTCCGATTGTCGGTTTGGCTTGCCTGTGAGGATTTGGTCAGGTCCACGGGTTTGGTTTTCGGCTTGACACGCCTAGTAGTGACCTTGCCGGATTTTCCGCTGGACTTGACGGAGCTGTATGAAGAACCGTATGAGGAGCTCGATCCCGATCCTGCATACGAACGCCGCGAGCTGGAGCCGTGTGAGGATGATGCGCCGCGCGTGGACGAGCCACCGTATTGCGCACGCCCCGACCCATACGAAGACGACCCATACGAGGACCGCGATCCATACGTGCTGGAACCATATGGGGAACCACCGTAACTCGTCTTTCCATATGAGGAACCACCGAACGTCACTGATCCGAAATCGTCGTCATCGTCCCAGCCGCCGAACTCGTCGTCATCATTCCGCCAGCTGGCACGCATGCGTTCGACTCCGGCCTCACGTCTTTTCCAATCAATCAGCTCGTCGGGAATCTCGTCAAGGAACTGGCTGGGCATCATATCGTTGGCTTGCCCCCATTGCGCGCGCACGGCCGCACGCGTCACATACAGGCGACGCTTCGCGCGGGTGATTCCCACATAGGCAAGGCGACGCTCCTCTGCAAGCTCGCTGGTGTCCTCCATGGCCCGCTGGTGCGGGAATGTTCCCTGCTCCATGCCGGTCAGGAACACGTACGGATATTCCAGACCCTTAGCCGTGTGCAGGGTCATCATCGTCACTTTGCCGGAGTCCTCGTTCTCCCCCGGCAACTGGTCGGAATCGGCCACCAAAGCCGTGGTTTCCAAGAATCCCGCCAACGTGGCATCAGGCGTGTTCTGCTCGAATTCCGCAGCCACCGACTGCAGCTGGGAAAGATTGTCGACGCGGGAAGCGTCCTGCGGGTCCTCGGAACGCTGCAACTCCTCCAAAATCCCACTCTTGGAAAGCACTTCGGCAACCACTTCGGATGGTTTCGTATCATGTTCCTTCGCGAAATCCGCAAGCCCATGCATCATGTCGCGGAACACACCCAACGGCTTCGACGTACGCGCGGACATGCCTTCAATCTGCTCCATATGCTCAATCGCACCAAAGAACGTAGTGTCGTGAGCATCCGCATACGAGGCAATGAGGCCTTCGGCACGAACGCCCAATCCACGCTTCGGCACGTTGAGAATACGGCGGACGTTCACATTGTCCGCGGGATTCACAATGGCCTGCAGATATGCGAGCGCATCCTTGATTTCCCTACGCTCGTAGAATTTGGTGCCACCGACCAGCTGATATGGAAGATTGGCGTTGATCATGGCCTCTTCAAGCGAACGTGATTGCGCGTTGGCACGGTACATGATGGCGATGTCGCGGTATGCAACGCCTTCCTCTTCGTGGATTTGCGCGATTTCGTTGGCGATCCATCCTGCTTCCTGTTGTGCGTTGTCGGCCGCGTATCCGACGATCTTGTCGCCTTCGCCAAGTGCCGTCCACAGTTTTTTCGGCTTGCGATTTTCATTTCTTGCAATCACCGCATTGGCGGCGTCGAGAATGGTCTGCGTCGAACGATAATTCTGTTCGAGCATGATGGTTTTCGCGTTAGGGAAATCTTGCTCGAAATCCTGAATATTGCGAATGTCCGCACCTCGGAACGCGTAAATCGACTGGTCGGAATCGCCTACCACCGTAATCCAAGATGGTCCGACACGGCCCGCGCCGCGCATATGTTGATCGGGCTCTTCTCCCGAGTCAATGCCGGAAAGCTCGCGTACGAGCACATATTGCGCATGGTTGGTGTCCTGATACTCGTCCACGAAAATATAACGGAACTTATGCCGGTAGTATTCGCTTACTTGTGGGCAATGCTGGAACAATTCGACAGTGCGCATGATCAGATCGTCAAAATCCACGGCATTCGCCATGTCCAGACGATGCTGGTATTCCGCATACACCACGGCGACCAGCTCGTCGACGTCGCCGGCTGAGACCTGATATCCGCGCTGGCCTGGCTTGTAGTCGCAGTTCACGCTTTTCAACTGGTCCTGCCATGAAGTCAATGAGTTCTTGCAGTCGGAGATTTTGCCGAGCAGCATGCGCGGCGTATACCGCTTCGTATCGATGTTCAGATCGCCGCTGATGAGCTTAATCAAACGTTCGCAATCAGCCGTGTCGTAAATGGAGAATCCTGAGGTAAGACCGATTTCCTTGCCGTCGCGTCGGAGGATACGCACGCATGCGGAATGGAAGGTGGAGATCCACATATGTTCGGCTTCGGGCCCTACGAGGGCTGTAAGGCGTTCACGCATTTCCGCTGCGGCCTTGTTGGTGAAGGTGATGGCGAGAATGCTGCTCGCCCAAAAACCGTGTGCCAGCAGCCATGCGATGCGTCTGGTGAGTACGCGGGTCTTGCCGGATCCGGCGCCGGCGCCGATGAGCAGGGCCTGGCCGTAGTACTTCACCGCTTCCATCTGTTGCGGATTGAGGTCCTTGATCAGATTTTGCGGATCGCACAGGCCTGGCTCCATATTCTGCTCCAACGGTTCCTCTTTCCATGAAGATTCGAAGTCGATTATTGCGAAGTTCATGTCTATCACACATGCAGGTCAGCGCAACACTCGCATGGTCAATTGACGCGCGTATGCTAAACGTTTATATGCGGTTCGCCGTATGTCAACATCAACGCCGCCTTATGCGGCCAACAATCTAAGGGGATTCATGAAGGAGCTCGAAGAGCGCATTCGCCTGCAGGGTACCGTCAAGCCGGGTAATGTGCTGAAAGTGGACGCTTTCCTTAACCATCAGTGCGATGTCGAATTGTTCGACCACATGGGTGCCGCTTGGGCGGAGCATTTTGCCGGTAAGACCATCAATAAGATCCTGACCATTGAAGCTTCCGGCATTGGTATCGCCTGTGTTGCCGCGCGTCATTTCGGCAATGCACCTGTGGTGTTCGCCAAGAAGGCGCAGTCCATCAATCTCGATGGCGACCAGTACACCACCACCGTCTACTCCTTCACCAAGCAGAAAGAATTCCCCGTCATCGTGTCCAAGAGGTATCTCAACGAAGGCGACCATGTGCTGCTGCTTGATGACTTCCTGGCCAACGGCAAGGCTCTGAAGGGCCTGATTGATCTGTGCCATGATGCCGGAGCGACGGTCGAAGGCATCGGCATCGCGGTGGAAAAGGGTTTCCAGGGCGGCGGCGATGAGCTGCGTGCAGCGGGCTACGACGTTGATTCCTTGGCAATCGTGGAGTCGATGGATCCGGAAACCGGTACCATCGAGTTCCGCTCCTGATTGTTGCATCTCACGGACGCACATCAGAAACCATTACAACCTGTTGCTCATCACAGTATGAATAAGAGAGGATTCATTGTGAGCGAAGAGAAGAAAGACAACATAAACGAAAAGAAGGGCGTTTCCTTTGAAGCGCTAAGCAGCTTGGACGCACCTGTTTCGTTCTGGAAGGGCATCCCGTTCGGTCTGCAGCATGTCATGGCGATGTTCGTGGCCAATCTGGCTCCGATTTTCCTAGTGGCTTCCGCCGCCAACATGAGTGCCGAACAGTCTGCCACGATCATTCAGGCCGGTCTGCTGGTGGCAGGTCTGGGCACCTGCCTGCAGCTGTACGGCGTGTGGCTGATCGGCTCCCGACTGCCAATGGTCACGGGCATTTCCTTCACATATGTGGCCGCCGCCATGTCGATCTCCCAGAATCAAGGCTATGGCGCGGTTGCCGGCGCGGTCGTGCTTGGCGGTCTGTTGGAGGTAGTGCTTGGTTTGACCGCCAAGTATTGGCGTCGCTTCGTACCGCCGATCGTATCCGCGATCGTGGTTACGTCGATTGGCTTTTCACTGCTTTCCGTTGGTGCCACCAGTTTCGGCGGCGGTTCCGGTGCTAAGGATTTCGGAAGCTGGCAGAATCTCACGCTCGGTCTGATTTCGCTGGTCGCCTGCCTGGCTTTCCAGCTGCTGATGAAGGGTACCGCCAAGCAGCTTTCCGTGCTGTTCGGCTTGGTTGTCGGCTATATTGTCGCGATTTTCATGGGCAAGGTTGATTTCTCTGGATTCTCGAATCTGCAGGTCGTGTCCGTGCCGCATTTCATGCCTTTCCAGCTTGAATTCGATCCGGGTGCGATTATCTCCTTCGCCTTGCTGTACGTCGTGTCTTCCGTAGAGGTGCTCGGCGATACCGCGGCGCTCACCAAGGTTGGTCTCGACCGTCAGCCTACCGATAAGGAGACTGCGGGCGCCATCGCAGGCGACGGTCTCATCTCCTCCGTCTCCGGTCTGTTCGGCTGCCTTCCGTTGACGTCGTTCGCACAGAATATCGGCTTGGTCGCCATGACCAAGGTCGTCAACCGTAAGGTGATTCTTTCCGGTGGTCTGATTCTGGTGATCGCAAGCTTCGTTCCTGCCGTGGCGGAAGTGTTCAATTCCCTGCCGCAGGCCGTGCTTGGCGGTTGCACCATCATGATGTTCGGTAACATCATCCTGTCTGGCTTCCAGATGATTTCCGAGGCCGGCTACACGCAGCGCAACATCACCATTGCAGCGTTGAGCCTCACCATCGGCATCGGTTTCACGCAGGTCGGTGACATTTTCGTCAACTTCCCGTCGCTGTTCCAGTCCATCTTCGCATCCAACTGCATCGCTGTGTCGTTCGTTGTGGCTGTGCTGTTGAATGCGTTGCTGCCGAGTGAAGAGCATTTCCTGTCGGCTCCGCAGCATCAGGAAAACTGAGACTATTCAGTCTTAAAGTGACATGAGAAATCCCCCTGCTCAAACGAGTCAGGGGGATTTTTCATAATCGATGTCTTGCGGAAAGGACTGTTTTTTCTTTCAGTGCCCCCGCTTGATCCAATTGGCAATAGCGTCTTTGACGGCCTGTGCATATAGGGTATTCGTCATTCCCGGATGAATACCGTCACCTGCAAGTTCGTCAGGATGTGCGGAAATCACCGTATCCCAATCTACCAGCACCACATTGTCGGCATGAGCGTCCGCAAACCTTTGCAACGCGTCGTTCGTTCCCGGAACCCACGATACCGGTGCATGCGCGTTAACCAGCACCAGCACATGATTCGGTCCCACACTGTTCAGCAAATCATTCAGCTGTTCATCGGTCACCGTGGAGTTTGTGGCAAGACCGACCAGCACCCACTGGCGCAATCCACCCCGCTGGGTTTTGGCCTGATTCACCAAGCCCAAAGCCTTGACCATCGAACGTGAGGTCTCCGCATCGACGGTGATTCCGGGAAACACCGACTGTAGACCTTGGCTGGAAGCCAACATCACCGAATCACCGAACGCGACCATCTGCCCGCCATCAGGCATGGTATGAATTGGCTTTCTGGGCTTGGGCGCCTCGTTTCTGCTGATATCGGCATGGCTCTCCTGCCGCACTTGCTGTTTCTGCTGTTCTTTCAGTATTCGGGCGTTTTCAGACAATACGCGTTCCACACTGGTCTGCTGCGGGGCATGAGTCACAGCGTACCCAGACATCATGCATGTGCTCAGCACCACTACGATCGTTATCCAGCATCTGGCAGCATCCCACATGCCGTTTTCCGGAAGAGGACGAATCATGGCGATGAATCCGCCTCGGGCAACAGGCTGTTCCACCAACTTCCACGACATGGCGGTACAACATGCGGTAAGAGCGAATGTGATTAGCAGCATCCATCCCAAATGCCGCGCACCCCACTGTGGAAACATCGCCTTGGTGAACAACCACAAAGGCCAATGCCACAGATAAATGCCGTATGAATGCCGGCCGACCACATCAAATGGTTTGAACACCAGCAGATCCTGCATCCAAGATCCGAAAGGAATGGAACCGGCGACCAGAACCACTGAAAGCAGCGAAGCCACGAAAATCCCTCCACGGAAGGCAACAGGCCCCTGCTCAACGTGCTGCATCATCCATAACAGAATCAGCAATGCCACAAAAGCCGCCGCAGGGCCAATCTTTCTCCAGACCAGACGAGCGCGTTCCATGATCGCCGTTTCTTCCGAACGACCGTTGCTACGCCGTATGATCATCAACAGCCATGCCAGCATGGCACCCAGCCAAAGTCCCATGGCATGCGTGTCCGAACCGAAATACACTCTCGTTGGATCGGTTCCCGGGTGATACTGCAATCCCATGGAAAGCGCACTACACACGGCAAGTCCAGCAAGTACCGCCACCGGCACCCAACGTACCAGAATTTTCCGCAGCAGGTAGATCAGCAGAGGAGCCAGCAGATAGAACTGCATCAGCACTGACATGAACCACAGATGACGGAACATGTCTGGATTCATCTGCGAGAAATAGCTGTCGCCACTGCCGATGGCATACCAGTTGTAACAGCCCAACATGGCCGTCACTATCTGGTTTTTAATGCCCACCAACATGTCTTGGTTGATAAACCATGCCAACGATACGGTGACGGGAACCATCAGAATCAACGCCGGATATATTCTGAGCAGACGCTTGAGGCAGTATTCCTTGAAACCTATTCCCTTACCGGAATCAATATGGTTCAGCAACGACGAGAAAATCAGGAAACCGGAAATGGTGAAGAATATGTCAACACCTAGGAATCCGCCCCGCAATGCGCCCTGGTCGCAGTGATACAACACTATTGCGATCAAGGCAATGCCTTTGAGACCGTTCAGACCGACAAAACGACGTCTTACCACAACAACCAACCGCTTCTCTTAACATGCGACGTATGCGCGTAATAGTCACAACGTCTCGTATCGTACTACCAGCCCCTCCCCCATTATGCGGATTATGAACAGGCATGGAACGCTGTTGTCTGGAATGGGTGGAATCCGTTTGATGGACGACGAAACCTCGGAAACGGCGAAAGAAATATTCAGACGGAAAAGACCGCATGTCCATCGGTATCAATGCCGATACCAATGGACATGCGGTCCCTTTTACGCTGTCCCGTCAGTCAGCATGACTGCGAGACCTCAGCATCACTTGGAGAAGACGTTGCCGTAGGTGTCTTCGCCTGCTTCTGCGATTGCCGCGGACTTGCGGGCGATTGCCAGCTCCTCGTTGGTCGGAATGACGCAGATGGTGATCTTCGAGTCCGGAGTGGAGATGATGCGCGGTTCCTTGGAACGGGTCGCGTTCTTCTCTTCATCCAGCTTGACGCCGAACGGTGCGAGCTTGTCGCAAACCATCTTGCGGACCACGTCATCGTTCTCGCCAACACCTGCGGTGAAGGTAATCACGTCTACGCCACCCATCTGAGCGGTGTAGTTGCCGATGTAGCCGACGATACGGTGCACGTAGACGTCGAGAGCCAGCTTGGCGTCCTCGTTGCCTTCGGCGACCAGACGGTGAACCTCACGGAGATCGCCGAAGCCGGTCATGCCCATCATGCCGGAACGCTTGTTGAACAGAGCGTCGAGCTCGTCCACGTTCATGTGGGCGTTGCGAATCAGGTGGAAGACGACTGCCGGATCGATATCGCCGGTACGACCACCCATCATGAGGCCTTCGAGCGGGGTCAGACCCATGGAGGTCTCGACCGGCTTGCCGGAAACCTCGGCGGAAGCGGAAGCGCCGTTACCGATGTGCAGCACGATCTGCTTGAGACCTTCGGCCGGCTTGCCGATGACGCTCGGCACCACGGAGGAGATGAACTCGTGGGAGGTGCCGTGGGCGCCGTAACGGCGGATGTGGTACTGGTCGGCGATTTCCTTGTTCAGCGCGTAGGTGCTGGCGGCCTTCGGCAGCTGGAAGAAGAAGGAGGAATCGAACACGAAGATCTGCGGAACATCCGACAGGAGCGCACGCATGACTTCGGCGCCCTTGGCTTCCGGGCCGTTGTGCAGCGGAGCGAGCACGGCGAGATCCTTGACCTGGTTGATGGTCTTGTCGGTAACCAGAGCCGGGTTCGGGAAGATGGAACCGCCCTGCACCACGCGGTGGCCGACTGCCACGATGCCGGCTTCGTCCAGCTTCGGGCCGAACTCGTTGAAGAAGCCGAGCACGCGCTTCAGACCCTGCTCGTGGTCGTGAATCGGCTCTTCAAGCTCATGCTTTTCGCCGTTGAACTCATGCTTGTAGTGGCCGTCAACCGGCTCGCCGATCTTCTCGACCAGGCCGGAAGCAATACCTTCACCGGTTTCAAGATCAACCAGCTGATACTTGATAGAGCTAGAACCGGAATTGATGACAAGGACGGTTTTCGCCATTGTGTGCATCCTCCATGTGTTAATCGATGTGCCGCTTGCGCGACTTTCCAAACTTTAGATTACTCTTTGCTTGCTACAAAATAGCGTTTTACTGGGCTTCGATGGCGGTCAGGGCAACAGTGTTGATGATGTCTTGCACGGTCGCGCCTCGGCTCAGGTCGTTGACCGGTCGGTTCAGGCCCTGCAGTACCGGACCGACGGCCACTGCGCCGGAGGAACGCTGGACGGCCTTGTACCCGATGTTGCCCGCGCACAGATCCGGGAACACGAACACGTTGACGTGGCCCGCCACATCGTTGCCCTTGGCCTTGGTGGCTGCGACGGTCGGCGACCAAGCCGCGTCGAACTGAATGGGGCCGACGACCGCGAGATCCGGAGCCTTCTCCTTCACGAGTGCGGTTGCCTCCTCCACGAGGTCGACATCCGGCCCCTTGCCGGATCCCAGCGTGGAATACGACAGCATGCCGACCTTCGGGTCAAGGCCGAACGCCTTCGCCGTTTCGGCGGACTGGATGGCGATTTCCGCAAGTTGCTCAGCGGACGGGTTCAGATTGATGGCGCAGTCGGAGAACACGGCGACATGATCCTTGAAGCACATGAGGAACGCACCGGACACGAGGGAGGATCCCGGCTTGGTCTTGATGACCTGCAACGCCGGACGTACGGTGTTGGCCGTGGAGTTGATGGATCCGGAAACGAGACCGTCTGCCTTACCGAGCACCACGAGCATGGTGCCAAAGTAGCTGTCATCGGTGAGCTGCTTGCGTGCCTGTTCCTCGGTCATGCCCTTCTTGGCACGCAGCTCGCACAGTTTGGCGACCATCGGAGCGAGTACTTCCTCGTCGTCCTTGGCCTGGAACTGCGCCTTTTCAAGGGATTTGAGTCCAAGCTCCTCACCGCGGGCGAGAATGCTTTCCTTGTCTCCGACGATGATCAGATCGACGATATCACGCTCGAGCAGATAGTCGGCTGCCTTGATGATGCGGTCTTCGGTTCCTTCCGGAAGCACGATGGTTCTCTTGTCTGCCTTGGCCTTGCCCAGCAGGCTGTACTGGAATGCGTATGGCGTGGTCGGAGCCTTGAACGGAGCCTCGACAGCGGAAATAAGCTCTTCTGCGTTGACATTCGCCTCGAATGCTTTCGTGGCCTTGGCTACGGCGTCTTCCTCGTCGAAATCAACGGCGGGTAGCGTCCACACCGGCACCTCGTAACTTGCGAACTCCTCCTTGAGGGGTTCCACCTGCTCATCTTTGCATCCAGTGACGAACACGCCGACGACCTTGCTTCCTGCATTCTCAATGATGACCTTCGACGCCTCGACGGTGCCCAAGACCTGTTCCGGAGTGCGGTTGATGGTGCATACGGCAAGAAGCACGACGGACTTAAGATCTGCAGCTACGTCAGCGTTGAACGCAAAGATGGACGGGTCGTTGATGGCGGATTTGTCCGTTCCGACAATAACCACGGCTTCGGGCTGGGCGGTTTCGATGGCTTCTGTGTAGGCGGCCACGATATCGGCCCGGGCACCTTCCTTGTCGGTGCGTGCGCGCTTCGGGCAAACACCTACGGATTGTTCACGTCCCAGCCCCGCGTTGCTTGCTTCAAGAAGAACGTCGGTGAAGGTTTCCTTTCGGCAAACCGCCGGGCGGAACACGGCCGTTTTCTTGGCAGCCGAGAATGCCTTGGTGGCGCCAAGGGCCACGACGTTGCGGCCGTTTGCGGCTTCAGGGCTGATGATGGTGACGCTGGTTAGACTCACGATGTCTGCTCCTATTCGTTGTTCAGGTGTGTGACTGCGTTGTTTCGCACCACGTGCAATTCTAATGCGTAAGCAGTAACAGACACGCATTTCAGAAACGGTGTTGCGGACAGACGGTGAAGAGAAGACAGAAAACCCCAGAGGACGAATCCTCTGGGGTTTTCTTCAAGCAATCAGCCTATAAAGGCTAGACTCACTCGTTATCGCCAGCGGTTGCGGCGGTAGCGGAGACAGCACCCTGCTTGGTGGTGTTGACGCCGGAGTAGACCCAGTCGGTGTAATCCGGGTGATCGTAGCCGTTGTCGACTGCGAACTGGAAGGCTTCCTGACGGAAGGCTTCGAGCTCGTTGATCTTGTCGGCGTACTTGTCAGCATCGATCATGCGCAGAGCTTCGGCAACGAGCTCGTAGCGGTCGATGTTGTTCACGCGAACCATGTCGTACGGGGTGGTGGTGGAGCCCTGCTCCTCGTAGCCGTGGACGTTGAAGTTGTCGTGGTTCGGGCGATCGTAGATCAGACCACGCACGTCGCGGGCGTAGGAGTGGTAAGCGAACAGGACCGGCTTGTCTTCGGTGAACAGGTCAGCGAAGTCAGCGTCGGAGATAGCCTGATCGTTCTCCTTGGTGGACTGCAGCTTGACCAGATCCACAACGTTGACGACCTTGAACTTGATGCCGAGCTCGTTGAGCTTGTCGGCAGCAGCCATGATCTCCTGAGCCGGAACGTCGCCAGCGGAGGCGAGAACGATCTGGGCTTCGTCGTTGGACTTGGCGGTGGAAGCCCACTCCCACTCAGCAGCACCCTTCTCGAGCTCAGCGCGAGCTTCGTCCAGAGTCAGCCAGGTAGCGGCCGGCTGCTTACCAGCGATGATCGCGTTGATCATGTTGGTGGACTTGTAGCACTTCTCAGCCACAGCGAGCAGCATGTTGGAATCCACCGGGAAGTAGATGCCGATCACGTGATCGTTGTTGAAGCACTTGTTCAGCAGGACGGAGGTGACACCCGGATCCTGGTGGGAGAAGCCGTTGTGATCCTGACGCCACACGTGGGAGGAGACGAGCAGGTTCATGGAGGAGATCGGCTTGCGCCACGGGATCTCGCGGACGGTAGCCTCGAGCCACTTGGCGTGCTGGTTCAGCATGGAGTCGATCACGTGCACGAAGGACTCGTAGGAGCTCCAGATGCCGTGACGGCCGGTGAGCAGGTAGGCCTCGAGGAAGCCTTCCATCTGGTGCTCGGAGAGCTGCTCGGTGACCTGGCCGGTGACAGCCATGTGCTCGTCAACCTGGGAGGACAGGTAGCCAGCATCCCACTGCTTGTTGGTGACGTCGTAAGCGGCCTGCAGACGGTTGGAAGCGGTCTCGTCCGGTCCGAAGATGCGGAAGGAGTCCGGGTTGTTCTTGATGATGTCGCGGGTGTAGACGCCCAGACGACGGGTTGCCTCGAGCTGGCCCCAGCCGTGGCCGTACTCGGCGACTTCCTTGACCTCGTAGTCTTCGAGGGCCGGCAGGTTCAGCTCTTCGCGGATCACACCACCGTTAGCGTTCGGGTTGGCACCGATGCGCAGTTCGCCAGTCGGCATGAAGGCGGTGACTTCCGGCTTCACAGCACCGTTCTCGTCGAACAGCTCTTCCGGGTTGTAGGACTCGAGCCAGTTCTTGAGGACTTCGAAGTGAGCCTCGGTATCGCGGGCGGAAGCCAGCGGGACCTGGTGAGAACGCCAGGAGCCTTCGGTCTTCTTGCCGTCGATGAACTTCGGGCAGGTCCAGCCCTTCGGGGTGCGGAAGATGATCATCGGGTAGAACGGACGAGTCATGTCGTCGGTCTGAGCTGCGGCCTTGATGTCGCAGATCTCGTCGAAGACGGTCTCGAACAGCTCGGCGAAACGACGATGGATCGACAGGTGATCCTCGTTGTCGAAGCCAGCGACGAACTCGTACGGCTCATAGCCCATGCCGTGGAAGAACTCGTGGAGCTCTTCGTCGGAGATGCGGGACAGGATGGTCGGGTTGGCGATCTTGTAGCCGTTGAGGTGCAGGATCGGCAGCACGATACCGTCGGTGCGCGGGTTGATGAGCTTGTTGGACTGCCAGCCGGTAGCCAGCGGGCCGGTCTCAGCTTCGCCGTCGCCGACGATGGCCGGAACGAACAGGCTCGGGTTGTTCATCACAGCGCCGTAGGCGTGGGACAGGGCGTAACCCAGCTCACCACCTTCGTGGATGGAGCCCGGAGTCTCCGGAGCGTAGTGAGACGGGATGCCGCCCGGGTAGGAGAACTGGCGGAAGAACTTCTGCAGACCAGCTTCGTCCTTGGTGATCTTCGGGAAGGTCTCAGTGTAGGTGCCGTCCAAGTAGGACTGAGCGGTACCAGCCGGGCCGCCGTGGCCCGGGCCCATGATGATCACAGTGTTCTGCTTGTGATCAGCGATGAGACGGTTGATGTGGCCGATGAGGAAGTTCAGGCCCGGGGTGGTGCCCCAGTGACCGACCAGACGGTGCTTGACGTCTTCGCGGGTGAAAGGCTCCTTCATCAGCGGGTTGCTACGCAGATAGATCTGGCCGATGGAAAGGTAGTTGGCTGCACGCCAGTACTTATCCACGCCTTCGATAGCTTCCTCGGAAACCGGAGCGTTCAGCTTCTTCCAAGGGGTGCCAATAACAGGACTCGTCATGTGTACTCCTGTACTCCTGCACTGTGTTGTGCGATTGTTTATTTTCATTCGGTCCTGAATCTTGCAAAACCTTGCGGTTCCGCGGAACGATTCATTCCCAATCACTTGAGCATATTACGAGCGAGGTGCGACTTTTTGCTGTTTTTTTGCGACTGTGTGCGTAAGTGTGTCGTTTCTGTTAGAAAATGAGAGCTTTTATCGGGAGATTTGTGAATACTTCACATGCTATCAAAAAGATTGATAAACGGCTCAATATCAACGATTTCAAGCCATCCTCGCACCTTTTTCACGTTCGTTTTGCAATACTTGCATGCGGCGTGTTGAACCATGCGTAGTAAGCAATTGTGAGGTTTGTTCACTTCCTGTTCACAGCGTTTCCAATGTCTGCTAGCGTCGCCACAATAGAACAGTTAATATTGTTGCTTCTTCATACCTCATATCAAAAGGGAGAGTGTTATGGCCGCAGGTCCTGTGCTCGTTGTTGATTTCGGAGCCCAGTACGCCCAGCTGATCGCACGTCGCGTGCGTGAAGCCAATGTTTATTCGGAGCTTGTGCCGCATTCCATGCCGGTCGACGAGATGCTGGCCAAGGATCCGCAGGCCATCATCCTTTCCGGTGGTCCGGCTTCGGTGTTTGAACCGGGCGCGCCGCGCGTGGATAAGAAACTGTTCGAGGCCGGAGTTCCCGTGTTGGGCATCTGCTACGGCTTCCAGGCCATGGCCTATGCCTTGGGTGCGGATGTCGACAAGGCCGCTCTTGGCGAGTACGGCAAGACCGAGACCTTCATCGACGAGTCGAAGGGTCTGCTCGAAGGCTCCCCCGCCGATCAGAACACGTGGATGAGCCATGGCGTGGCCGTTAAGACCGCGCCGGAAGGCTTCGAAGTGCTGGCACACACCGAGGGCGCCCCCGTTGCCGCCATGCAGGATGAATCCCGCAAGCTGTATGGCGTGCAGTGGCATCCTGAAGTCAAGCACACCCCGATGGGTCAGCAGCTTATCGAGACGTTCCTGCACAAGTGTGCAGGTCTTGGCAACAACTGGGATGCCTCCAGCATCATCGAGGATCAGGTTGCGAAGATCCGCGAGAAGGTCGGTGACGCACAGGTGATCTGCGGCCTGTCCGGCGGCGTTGATTCCGCAGTAGCGGCAGCTCTCGTGCACAAGGCCATCGGCGACCAGCTCACCTGCGTGTTCGTGGACCACGGTCTGCTGCGCAAGGGCGAGGCCGAGCAGGTCAAGCATGATTTCGTTGAGGCGACCGGCATCAAGCTCATCGCCGTGGACGCCTCCGAAGACTTCCTCACCGCTCTGAAGGGTGTGAGCGAACCGGAGAAGAAGCGCAAGATCATCGGCGAAAAGTTCATTCGCACGTTCGAGAAGGCCCAGCGTCAGGTCATCGAAGAGGCGGGCGCTTCCGGCAAGGAAGTCAAGTTCCTCGTTCAGGGCACCCTCTACCCGGATGTCGTGGAATCCGGCGGCGGCGACGGCGCGGCCAACATCAAGTCGCACCACAATGTGGGCGGTCTGCCTGACGACATCAAGTTCCAGCTCGTCGAGCCACTGCGCACCCTGTTCAAGGATGAGGTTCGTGCCATCGGTACCGAGCTTGGATTGCCGGACGAAATCGTATGGCGTCAGCCGTTCCCTGGCCCGGGCCTCGGCATTCGCATCATCGGCGAGATCACCAAGGAACGTCTGGATCTGCTTCGTGAGGCCGATGCCATCGCTCGCGAGGAGCTTTCCAAGGCTGGTCTTGACCGCGATATCTGGCAGTGCCCGGTGGTGCTGCTGGCCGACGTGCATTCCGTGGGCGTACAGGGCGATGAGCGCACCTACGGTTCGCCGATCGTGCTTCGTCCGGTTTCTTCCGAAGACGCCATGACCGCCGATTGGTCCCGTATTCCGTACGATGTGCTTGCCACGATTTCGACGCGTATCACCAACGAATGCCGTCAGATCAACCGTGTGGTGCTCGACTGCACTTCCAAGCCGCCGGCAACCATCGAGTGGGAGTGATTCCAAGCTGATTCGTTGCTGAACGCAAAATCACAATCAATATGATGAAGCCCCCGAAAGTGCGAAACTTCCGGGGGCTTCATCATGCCTCCCGTCTTCTAGGCTCAAGCCAGATAACACTCCTCAAGGTGTCGGACGCCTCGTCGCTGCTTACCTCTTTACGTACGGTGTCAGGTTTCCATTGGTTCCGTGTTTTTCGTAGGCATTATGACGTTTGCGAGCGCCACTACCTTTGCCATGTTGGGGCCGGACAAGGCCAAGCCGTGTCAGGAAAGCTAAGAACCATCGTGGCTTGACATAGCGGCATCTGCAGAATGATTACGATCCTGCGCAAACGTAGAATGTCCTTCCTCCGTTTTTGCGGAGGAAGGACATTTCCATACTGTTTTCAACATTATTTGCGGATTATCCTGGACAATCATTGCTAGGCCAGCATGTTGGTCCACATATTTGCGAAATCGGGAAGCGTTTTCGCGGTGGTCGCAATGTTCTTGATTAGAATGCCGTTGATTTTCAGCCCCAGCATCGCGGCGAACGTCGCCATGCGATGGTCCGCATAGGTTTCCATTTCAGCCGGCTTGAGATTCATTGCCGGCACTGGCGCGATCTCCATCCCGTCAGGAAGCTCACGGGCATCACCCCCGACTCTGGTGATCTCGTTGACCAATGCTTCCAAGCGGTTCGTCTCATGGCCACGCAGATGACCGATGCCCAGCATGCGCGTAGGAACATCGGCGAAGACCAAGATTGCGGCCAATGATGGCGCGATCTCACCTGCCGCCGTCAGGTCGAAATCACCTAGGCCGCTGACACGACCGTCGCCGGTCACTTCGCAATACCGGACGCCGTCAATCACCGGGAAGTTGATTTCGGCTCCCATACGTTCCAAATATCCCGGAAGCAGGCCTCCGGGTTGCGTGGTGGATTCCGGCCAGTGAGGCACGCGCACGGTTCCTCCGGCGATGAGAGCTGCGCCAAGGAACGGGGCAGCATTCGACAGGTCAGGCTCGACCGTCACGGTTTCGGGTAACTGCACGGCTCCCGACTGCACAGTCCAAACGCGGGCGTGTTCGTCTGCGTTGGCACGCACACCGGAACCTTGCAGATCGGCCACGGTCATGCGGATATGAGGCAAACTCGGCGTCTTCTCCCCCGTGTGATGCAGTTCCAAACCGCCTGGCACTCGAGAGCCGATGAGCAATAGTCCTGAAATGAACTGCGAGGATCCCGAAGAATCAATGCTGACCACACTCGGCTTGACGCACTGGCTCACCGTTTGAGGTGGAGTGATTGTAAATGGCAGGCGACCTTCCTCGCCGTGGTATTCGATACATGCCCCCAACTGTTCAAGACCGTCCAACACGGGCTTCATCGGACGTGCGTACGCCTGCTCGTCACCGTCGAAATCCACAGGACCGTCCGCGAACATGGCAAGACCGGGCACAAAGCGCATCACCGTTCCCGCAAGACCGCAGAACACCTTCGTACCACCGTGGAACCGGCCGTCGGACGGCGGCACCACCGTAACCGTGGTATCAACCTGCTCGTCGATCTCGCAGCGCACTCCCAACGCGCGCAACGCGTCCATCATCAACTCGGTGTCGCGCGAACGCAATAGACCGACCAATCGCACGGGCCGATGTCCAAGCGCCGCAAGAATGAGATAACGGTTCGACAGGGATTTGCTGCCCGGCACCACAACGGTGGCGTCAAGCGACTTGCTGGCAAACGGCGCCGGCCAAAGATTCTCTTGAGATGCGTTCATAGGGTTTATCGTATCCAAAACCCGTGGCAAACAACGCTTCAATCTCGCCATGTAGCGTGCGTATCTTGCTCGATCTCGGCAATTGGACTCCGTCCATACCATTTCCGTTTGAAAACCCAGACGGACGAAACCATGTGAACATCGCAAAAGGTCACGAGGTTTTTCTGCGTTGCCATGTTTATACCGTTTTGTACCGAAACCGGAAACAGGATTTTTCAAACCGACTGAAACGCCTTTGTTTCTAACGGTTTTCGTCGGGCTGACAGGATTTGAACCTGCGACATTCTGCTATATTCGGGCATGGCATGACTGAGCGTAGCCGGGTGTGAGCATTGTCAAGAACGTTGAAATTCCAACGTTCTTAACAATACGATACGCAGTGGTTCGCTTTGTTGAAATTAACTGTTCGCAACTGTCATCGTGTCGATATCGTGTCGATGTGGTCGAACCGCGCAGCCTTCCATCGGAAAATGAAAAAGGCCCCTCCCCCAGCATAGAAGCTGAGAGAGGGGCGAGTGCGAGTCTCACGTCAGAAAATTAATCACTGGCCGTCCTCGTCGGCCTTGACAGACGTGAGCTGGCTCACGCCGATGAGCGCGCCGACGAACAAACCGATCGCGTTGATGGTCGTAACGAGTTCGCCGCAGTGCGGCAGTCCCCATTGCGGGCCGACCGCTCCGACGAGCCATGCGACGGCCGGCAAAGCGATCAACGCGAGCCACTTGAGTATGTCGTATACCCTGCCCGGCAGCAGGTAATCGGATTGCGGGCTATTGGATTCATCCATTTTTCACCTCCTTAAACATTGCGGCAACCGTCTCCACAACGCTTAAAGTCGTGGAGACGGGAGTTTCAGCGCAGGTACTGTCCGGGATAGATAACGTATGGGCTGCGGATGCCATTGCGTGCGGCAGCCGACTGCCAGCCGGAACCGTAGATGCTCCAAAGGCTTTCGCCGGAACGGACCACATGGCCTCCGACCCCGCTCGAAGCGGTGGACACGGACGTGCCGCCATAGGTGACGATCTGTCCCGGATAAATCCTGTTGATGTCACCGCTCGGCACACGCCAGGCGGACACCGGCTGGAGTCCGGTCCTCGCGGCGATAGCACTCATGGTGTCACCGGAACGGACCACGACGCTACGCGAACCCGTGGCTGCCGTTCCGCCGGAACCTCCGCCGAGGCGACTGTTGACGATCTGCATGACCGCCGCGTAATTGCCACCCAACGCCTGCCTGCGGGCCGGATCATTGCCGAAATCGCCGCGGATGGTGCGCGTGGCCAAAGCGTTCAGGTCGACCGTCGGCGCGGTCGTGGGCTGAGGTTTCGGCTTGACGTTCGGCAGGCTCGCCGTGCCCTTGTCGTCTGGGTTCGCGTACTTGCGCCATGCCGTGCGGTCGCCGCGGAACTTGTTCAGGTCGAGGCGTCCGGACCAGCCGCTGAGACTGCCGTTGGACGTGTACTGTCTCATCACCTCGCCGCGCGCTCCGATGTTCCACGGGGCTGTCTGGTATCCGGTGACGAGGTTCGTCGCGTACTGTGCGATCCAGATGCCGCAGTTCAGTTCGGTCTCCATGCCGGCGACCTGCCAGTAGCCGGAGTCCATCGTGTAGATGATGGGGTTCACGCCCGTCAGTCGCTTGACCTCGCGGGCCCACCTGCGTGGCCACTGCTTGTCGCCCCATGCCGTGTTGTCCGCGGCCTCCCAGTCGAGGATCAGGACGCTCTTGTGCACGTATCCGCGCACGTTGTCGATGAAGAACCGGGCTTCGGTCTCGGGGTTGCCGCCGCGCGCGTAATGGTAGACGCCCGTCTCCTTGCCGCTGTTGATGGCGCCGGCGAGCTGACGGTTGGCGTCGGTGTTGACGCCGTTGGACAGGCATCCGCCGTACACGCCGCCGGAACCCCATGTGGTGCCGACGATGACGAAATCGGCCGGCACGGTCGCGGTGTCGATGCCGCACTGCCAGTTCGAGATGTCGTACCCGTCCATGTCGGCCATCGCCGCCGGGGCGAACGCCATGGAGACTGCGACGGCGAGCGCGGTCAGCGGCGTGCGCCAGCGGCGGCGGGGTTTCATGTGCTTCGGTTTGCCTTTGTTGAGGATGCTCAAATTCCTCTCCTTTCTATATAAAAAAGCCACCCGTTTGGGTGGCTTTTGTGGTTGGTGAAAAATATCAGTAGGGACGGTCGGTGGCGGCGAACACGAGCGGTAGGCCGAGGTTTTTGAGCATGGTCACGAGCGAGGCATCCTCGTAGCCGCACAGGCGGACAAGCACGGTAACACCGGGGTAAATGGCCACCGTATCGTTGTCGATGCCAGTCAGGGCGTTGCCGTCCGCCTTCTCCCACACAATCTTCGCCAGCCCGTCCTGCAGCGGCGGGTACAGCCAGCCGACATCATCGCCGGTGACGGTTATCTCACACCCCTCGGCTGTGGTCCTCGCGCTGGCCGTCATGCTATGCGGCACCCACGGCACCACCGGATCACGGTCCTTCATCGTCGGCGGATCGTAGAGATTCCTGATTCTCACGCGGCTACCCCCAACCCGAGGGCTAGTATGCTGCCGTGTCCTTGGCGAAGCAGATGACGTGCAAAGCTTGCATGACCTGCCAGTCCTCGTCGCTGTACCATCCGATGCACGGTATTGTCACGTACGCGCCCTTGGCGAGCAATATGCCGTTCCACCACCATCCGTTTGTTGCGGGCATGGTGGCCGCGCCATCCGCGATGGTCACTTTCTCGCTCGTCGCGGTGACGCCGGATGACATGTCCTTGAGGATCGCGGAATACATGCCTGACGTCGGAGATTGGTTCAGAATATTGCCCCATACTCGCAAAAGCTGCGGATCGTCCGCCGTGCCGGTATAGGTCAATCCTTCCGCCCGCCCCTCGAAACCATTGTCGATAGGCTTGGTCGCCCACGTGCTTGGATTCACGAGTTTCATCGGAGGCCACCCGCCTCAAGGTCAGTACGGCGCGGTCTGTGCGGTGAAGAAGGCCGGGAAGTCCCCCCCCCCCCCACGACGTAAATGTCGTATGCGGGTTTCGATTCGATGGCGACATCACGGCAGGTGGACCCATCCTGTGCCTGCATCAGCATGTCCGTGGTCTTGTCCAAATGGAATTCCGCCTCATTCACTGTCTCGCCCAATGTGGCGAAACGGTGCCAGCTGGTGTCGCCCACGAAGAGTTTGCCGCCCGTCTTGCTGACATGCCAGTCACCCTGCGGGAGACTGCCGAACCGCGCAATGGAATCCACCAGCGCAGGGTTCGAATAGGCAAGTTTTCGTCTCATTCCAATTCCTTTCCCGTCAAAAGCTTCCAGCTGTCTATGGTTTTCCGCCAGATTTCGCGTGGCCTGTCCACGAGGAAGAACATCGAATTGGCGTCCGCGGCGGCAGTACCGTACGCGCCGGTGTAATACCGCAGGCCATTGTGGAGTTTTTCGGTGCGCACCCACAGGTCGCCGACCACTCCGTCCGGCTGGTCGGCCTGAAGGTATACGTGCTTGATGACAGTGGTGTCACCGGCCTTGATGGTGACTTCTGCTGGCTGGTAGCCGTCCGATTTGAGCGCGGCCGCCAGCGTGGTCGTATTGCTCACCCATGTCAAGGTCTGGCCGGCCAACGTGGCAACCGCGGTGTCCCGTGACGCCATGGACGCGTCCACGTCCGACGTGTGCCCGTCCAGGTACGCGGCCACCGGTTTGAGCCTGATGGTCGGCTGGTCGGGAATCTCATACGGGCCGGCCACGGCGAAGTCCACGGGTTCCACCCACAGGTCCGTCCGCATCGTGGCCGCGGGGAACCATTTGCGTAATTGCTCAAGGGTCTTTGCGGCTTCGCTGGCGGCGGCCGAAGCGGTATCGGCATGTTCCGCGCTGACCATCTCAGACGTTTTCGCCGCGGTCTCGCTGGCCTTGGCCTTATCGGCCGATGTGGCCGCATCATGCGCTTTGCCGGTGGCCGAGCTGGCGGAGGTATTGGCTGATTGGGCGGCCGTCTCCGCGCTGGCCGCGCTGGCACTGGCCGCGGTCTCGCTGTCTTTTGCCTTCGCCGCCGAATCGGATGCCGATGCCGCCGACCGTGCCGCCGCGCTCTCGGATGCCGATGCCGCCGACTTGGATTGTCCGGCGCTCTCGGCCGACTTCGCGGCCGCAGCCTCGGAAGCCTGCGCCTTGTCGGCGCTCACGCCAGCCGCATCCGCCTTGGCCTGAGCTGTCTTCATGGCCGTCTCCGCAGCCTGCCTCGCCGTTTCCGCTCTATCCCGGGCGGTAGCGGCGGCAGCGGCCTTGACGGTGGCAGTTTCCGCCGCCTGGGATGCCGTGGCCGCATCCTGCTTGACCTGGAAGGCGGTTTCGGTGAGCTGACCGGCGATGGTCTTCGCCTTGCCGATCAGACCATTGGCCGTGATCTCCGACTCGCGCGCCACCTGTGCGCTTTTGGCTGCCTCGGACTGGGAGGATTGCGCCTTGCTTGCGGCAGCGGCGGCCTTCGCGCTTTCCTGACTGGCCACCGTTTCCGAAGCCTTCGCCGCATCGGCCGAAGCCGCGGCGGACTGTATCTTGTCGTCGATCGTTCCGATCCGGTCGAGCACGCCCTGCGCGGCACGCGTGACGAGCTCCCATGCGGCCACGGTCTCCGAGGATTGATCCAAGGTCTTGGGATCCACGTCCGCCAGCCCTGAGTACTCCGCCGACTCCTTGTCGGGCACCTCGACGTATCGCACGATTCCGCCCGCCACGAGCTCAGACGCCCTCCACGCCCACTGGGTCGTCGAGGGCATCACCTCCACGGTGGCCTCGCCCGCCGTGAGCTTGACGGTCTGTGCGACCGGCAGACGGATAGCATCGGCGACCGTGACGCGCCTCGTGGGCACGAGGCTCACGCTGCCATCCAGTCCACGCCCCTCGGCGTCGGCCAGGTGGAAATGCACCAATGTCATGAGTGCTCCTTCCTTGTTGGGCCGTTATGCGCGGCCATGATCTCGTTGTGCATCTTCGTTCCCGTCCCGTTGCCGCCAAGCGCGCTGTACGCGCTGTACGCGTCATCGGCCTCGTCCATCACCTCGACCGGTATCGGACTGTTGGTCTGCACGTATTCACGGTGAATGCGGATGATCTCCGCACGGAGCAGGACACGCAGGCCGTGAATCATCGCACGCCCGTACCTCCACACCACCGCGATAAGCGTGACCGCACCGCCGCACATGGCGGGCACGAGCCATGCGACGATCTGATCGAGCAGTTGCATCACAGGCCTTTCTACTGTGGGATCCCACACGCCGACCATTGCGGACAGGCCGCTGTGGCGTGTGGGATTTGGAGGTTAAAAGATGCTGTTGTCCGTTTTCCATGACGAGGTGTGGCTGCCGTCATGCGCGAATTTGAGGGAATGCACCATGGTCGGCTACGAGAGCGCTTATCGACGGCATATCGGGCCACGGTTCGGTTTTGTGGATATGGCGGACATTACGGTCGCGGATGTGGAATCATGGCTTGCGGGCATCCAATCGCCGGGTGCGGCACGTAAGGCGTGGGCTGTCTTGCGGGCGATGTTGCGTAAGGCGTTGAGGTTCGGCGTGTTGGACGTGGACATTACGTTGCGCGTGCAATCGCCGAAGCAGCCGTATTATCGTGCGCCTGTATTGGATGCGAGACAGATTCGCACGCTGTTGCAAGGGTTTTACGGTCACCAGTTGGAGGCGTGGCTTATCTGCGCTGTGACGCTCGGATTGCGCACGGAGGAAGGCTACGGCTTGGAATGGTCTGACATTGACCTGCGTACCGGCGTCGTGCATGTCAGTCGCGGCGTCCAATGGGTTGCCGGACATGAGATCGTCGTGGACACGAAGACGGAGCAGTCCACGAGGGACGTGGTGCTGCCGCGATTCGCCATCCAGAGGTTGCGTGAGCTGAAAGGCAAGGGACGGCTTATAGGCGATTTGACACCGCCACAGGTGGCGAGACGATACGCCTCATGGTGTCGCAGAAACAACCTGCCATATGTTCCAGCCCGAAACCTCCGTCACTCGTGGGGCACCACCGCGCTGGCCGCAGGCGTGGACGTGGCAGTGGTCAGCCGCGCATTAGGCCACAGCAGCATCAGCACCACCGCACGCTACTATCTGCGTCCTGAGACCAGCGTGCTCAAGGACGCGCAACGAAAATGGGAGGCGACGATACTGCGATAGTTTTCCCTAACCCATCGCACGGCAACATGGAAAGTGCCGTACAGCCGTGGCCTTATCAGGTTCGACCGCATTGGCAGCCTGTGTTTCGCGAGCGGAAACGTGAAATTCGATGGAAGCAGCGACCAGAATTACGTGGCGGCGCAGGAAACCATACCACAGGGTTACAGACCGGTGACAGGAAACACTGCGATAGCGGTGTTCGGCGGAAACTGCACGCTAATCCTTTACAGCGAAAAATCAGGCAAGGTGACCATGCTCGGCAATCCGAACAATGCTTACGCGGGCTGCACCGGCGTCTGGTACACGGATGACCCAATGCCAGCCTAGACGCCGACGAACCACGTCAAGTAGCCTACTCGATTATCGTTGCTGCCGGAACTGCCCATGTTCGCGGCTCGTATCAGACCAGAGGGATTGACCGCAAGCAGTCCAGTATGGCTACCGCCGTTGCTGACCAGCATCGGAACGCCGACCTCTTTTTTAGGTCTGAGGTCGTCGGGCACCGTGTACGGGCAGTTCAACGAGTCCCATGAGCCGTCGCCGAATTTCACGCTCGCATTGACGGCCATGATCGACCCGCACCTCGTGACCTTCCACCCATTCGCGTTGTACAAGACGCTGGGGGTTAGGGAAAACCATTCAGGCGATGACGTAGCTGAAGCTGATGTCGATAAACGACCATATGACGTCAGCGTCGTTGAATTTGTGGGTCAGCGTGATGTTGCCGCCCGTATCAACGCAGACAATGCCCCACACGCCATTGTTGGTACCGAAGAGGCAGCGCACCGGCACCGCAGGCCTCGAATCATCCTCGACGGTACCGATTACCACGCCTTCTGCGGTTGTGCGGATTGAACCGACCTGCGCGACCCAGATCGTGACTGCCCCAAGGTTCCTGACAGCCAATACATTCATCCCATCGAACGTTTTGGACTTCAGAACATTCCTGTGTTTCGGCTGGGTTAGGGAATCCCACAGCTTCGACATGGGAGGCAGCTGTTTGATGAGCATGACCGGCGTGCCGGGCGTGATCCCGCTGATCGGGATGCGGGCGATCGGGATCCACACCGTGCCGGAGGCCGAGTGGATGCTGCCCGACGGGACGGTCGGATCGGCGGCCGTCCCGGTGTTTGGCGTGCCTTTGAGCACGGCGATGGCAGCGGTCTCGATGTTCTGACCGTTCCTCGTGTATTTGAGGCAGACGAGGTCGTTGCGGTTCCGGCCGCTCACGCCGCTTTCGATGGTCGCGGTCTCAGCCTCGGTGACGCGCGCGTATCGTCCTTCGACCACGAGGTTGAGGACGGGGATCAGCGCGTGATTCGCATCCTGCATGGTCACCGTAGGGAAAGTGCCGTCGCTGCCCTGCAGCAGGTAGCTGCCGTTGCCTATGACCCCGGCCTGCATGGCGCCCATGTCGCCGCTGGTGATGTGCGGTGTGCCGCCCTTGCCTGTGATGAGCGTGGTGGTCATGTCAGTCCTTTCCCTCGGTAAGCCATGCCGTGTAGGCCGCGTCCTGCGTGGCGGCGAGTTTCTTGAATTCCTGCTGGCATGAGGTGCATGCCAGTGCCTCCTGCGTCACTCCGTCCGCGGTGGTGTGTTTGATCTGGTGCCAGTCGCTCGACGTGCGCGGATCTCCGTCGGTGAGGTATGCGCTGTCGCGGCAGCGGTCGCATGTGTATTTGGTGATGTTCGTGGTTTTTGCCATGATGTTCCTTTCAGGCGAGTCTTTGCCAGACGTGTCCGCCGATGATGGTGTGGATTTCCTTCCATGTGCCGCCCTGGTCGTTGGGGTTGCCGGCGACGCACCAGTAGAGCGAGCCGATTGGGTGTGCGGCGAGGAAGGATGCCGCTGTCGCGCTGGATTGTGCGGTGATGGTGCCGTCCGGGCCGATGGTGATGGTCTTGCCATCGGGTTTGACGCCGCCGAGGGTGGCGGTGGATGCCACTGGCAGCGTGTACTTGTTCGCGCCGGACTGGATGCCGTCGAGCTTCTTCTTGTCTGTGGCGGCAAGGAGCCCGTCCGCCGATGATGTGGCCTGTGCGACGGTGATGGCAGCCGTCTCGTCGGTGCGGGTCACTGTAACTGGAGTCGATGCAGTGATGTCCAAGATTCGCGCCTGTGCCGCGGCCAACGCGTTCTGCGCCGTGGTGGTGGCCGTGTCGGCTTTTACGCCGGCCTGTTTGGCGAGGTCTCTGGCGCCTCCGATTTCAGCCGCGGCGTCGGATGCGGCCTTGTTGGCTTCGGTGGCGGTTTTGCGGACCGTTTCGAGGTCGGCGGCGGTCACATCGGCGCTGAACGTCCAGTTGGAGAGGGTGAGGCCGCTGCCGGCGTAGTAGGCGTGGCCGTCTCCGGAGCTTGATCCACCGCCGCCGGTCTCGCCGGTCGATTCCGTGGATGCGGTGGTCGCCTCGTAGGTTACGGTCGGGATGCCGTCTTCGATTTTGATGATTTTTTTGGTGATTTCGGCGGTGACCTTGATGCCGGTGGTGTTGTCGCGGCCGGTCACGGTGTCGCCCACGTCGAGGTCGATGCCGTCGGATTCCACATCCACGTCGATGCTGCCTGTATCTCGCAGCTCCTGGAGTTTTGTCTTGCCTTTGGTCTCGAGTTCGGCGGCGTCGGCGTTGCTGAGCTCGTAGACGCTTGTGCGCTCGTCCGCGCCTTTGATGGTCTGCGTGTGGCTGAGCGTGCCTTTCTGGTCGGCGTACCAGTGGACGACGATCCTGTCCTTGAGTTCGCCCTTGCCGAGGCAGATCAGGTGGTTGATCGGATGCGAGGCGAGGGTCGCGTCGAAGTCGATGAGGTCGGAGTCGATGAGGTCGCCGGCGGCCGTGATCGGCGGCGCGTCGACTGTCACGCCGTTCTGCGCTGCGGTGATGCGCAGCCGCAGTCCTGATGCGCGCAGCATCTTGGACAGGCCGCTCCACGCGTCGCAGTACCGGTCGAACTGCCAGTTTGCGGTTTTGGACGTGCCTTCCGTGACGTTGAGGATGTCCTGCAGTCCGATACGGGAGATGACGGTGCGCAGGAGCGTGCCGATCGTGCCGCGCATGGCCAGGTAGTCCTTGCCCTTGTCGGGTTCGAGGATCTTCGAGGCGAGCAGGCCGTGCCAGTCACGACCGTGGTAGTTGAGCTCGCCCTCGCCTCCGGTGACGCTGGTCTTCACATCGTCGACGATGCCGCCCCAGCCGGTGCCGTCGACCCACCATCGGCAGCCTGGTTCCAGGCATGCCGGGCATTGGAGGTCGAAGTCGTTCTCCCCCGACCCGTATGCCAGGTCGAGCGTCCATGAGGCGTATGAGCCAGTCGGGATGCCGTTCGTGTCGGTGACGATCAGGTCCATGGCGGTTCGCTCCTCTCCTCGATGGCGGTCAAGTCGAATTTGAATCCGCCAGCCCAGCTGATCGTGCTCATGCCGGGCGGCAGCGGTTCGAAGATGTAGGTTCCGGATCCGCGTCCGGTGCCTCGCACGGCTTTGCCGAAGAGGTTCGTGCGCAGGCCGGTGTCCGAGATCATCGTGACGGTTCTGCTATCGGAGGCCGCGTCGATTTCAAGTCTGCTGCCAGCCGGAATGGTCGCGTCGACCTCGTACCGGTTCGTGCCGATGATGATGTACGGGTTGACGCACGGGCCGAAGATCGTGAGCTTCACCGGCTGCGGCATGCCGGTCGCGTTGGTCACGGTGTCGAGGATGCTCATGCCGGCGTAGTCGTGCGGGTAGTCGTACGGGTAGTCGAGGTCGCCGCCGGCCTTGTCGGCTCGCGGGTCGTGGTGTTCGGTGGTCCCGCGCCGCCACACGCCGTCTGCAAGCACGATGGTCAGCTGCGTCTCGACCATCGTGGGCGTGATGGACTGCGGTTCGCTCTTCGCGATCCACGCCCTGGTCTCCCATTCGCCGTCGGCCACGAGGGTGCCTGGCGTGCCGGCGGCCATGTCGGCGTCGGCGAGGCGGCGCAGCAGGTCGAGCGTAGCGGTCGAGTCGTGGATCTTCACGGCGACGGTCTCCTCGCGCGCGCCGCGGGTGATGCCGGTCAGGCCGCGTGCGCCGATGCTGTAGTCCCAGACGCGGCCGCGCAGTCCGGCGAGCGTTTCGCCGTACAGAGGCCCTTCGAAGCCGATTCGCTCACCTGTGGCGGCGGATGCGTATTCAAGCGATTGCACTTCTCACCTTCCTTGCGAAGTCGCGGTCCCCTATCGTCGGCGTGTACCTGGCGATGATCGATCCGAGGTCGTCGTGCAGCGATTCGACGGCCGCGATGAGTTCCCGCAGATCGCCGTCGCCGGCATTGGCGCCGGTGCCGGCCGTGACGTTCAGCCTGCCGGTCTTCGACCAGTCCGCGTCGGAGAGGCTCATCGTAGAGACGAGCGAATCCATGGAACGGCTGACCACATGCGCGGAATCGTCGATGCCCAATGCCATGCCACGTCCGACCATCACGCCGACCTCGTCGCGGAACACACGCGACGGGGAATGGATGCCCAAAGCGTTCTTGGCCTTGTCCACCAAGCCCGACAACGCGTTGGTGATGCTGGAATACAACGAGCCGACCATTCCTGTGATGCCGTTAATCAATCCCTGGATGATGTTGCGTCCCGCGCTGACGAGCCAGCTTCCCGCGCCGGACACCGCGCTCCGGACGGTTCCGCCGATCCCGCTCACGACGCTCCCGACACGGCCGACCATGTTTCTCACGGTGCCAACGATGCCGCCCCAAACGCTCGACACAATGCTTCCGACGCCATTCCACAACGCGGCCCACACGCTTCGGATGGTCGAGCATGCGGCGGATACCACTCCGCTGACCATGCCGATGCCAGCGGAGACGACACCTTGGATGCCGCCCCACACTGCCGACACGATGCCCTGGATGGCCGACCACGCGGCGCTCCAGTTCCCGTTGACGACCGCGAGCGCCAGTTGGATGATGCCTTGGATGACGGTGAGTGCGGTGCTGATGATTGTGGTGACGATGGTCCATGCGCCTTGTGCGACGGTGGTTATGGTGTTCCAGAGTCCGTTCCAGACCGTGCTGATGATGGTGGCGGCGGTTTGGAAGATGGTTTGGATGTTCTGCATGCCGGCTTGCAGGAGTGGTGTGATGGTGGCGATGAATGTTTGGATGCCGGTGATGATCGCGGTGAGTGCGATCATGATGATGGGGCCGATTGCGTTCCAGACGTTTTGGAGGACGGTGGTGATGAGTGTCCATCCGGTTTGCCAGATTTGCTGGATTTGGCTCATGGTCTGGGTGATGAATGTTCCGATGGCTTGCAGTGCGGGTTGGCATGCTGTGCTGATCTGGTTCCAGATTCCCATGAACCATGTGGCGAAGCTGTTCCAGAGTCGTTTACCCGTTTCGGTTTGGGTGAAGAACCATGTCAGTGCGGCGACGACCGCGCCGATGGCTACGACAAGCATGCCGATCGGATTCGCATCCAAGGCAGCGCTGAATGCCAATTGCACGGCGGTAGCAGCCTTGGTCACCGAGCTCCACGCCGATTGGGCGGCCTTGACGATATTGAACGAGCTGGCGAGTTGCTTCAGGCCGCCCGCCGCGCTTCCCACGTCGGATAATTTGCCGATCAGATCGAATGCGGCCGTGGCGGTCTTCTCCACGCCGGAGGCGGTCGCGGAGATGGCCTTCAGTCCGCCGGAAACCGTTTTCAGCCCGGTCGAGACGATGTCCCAGCCCTTGACGGCGAGCAATGCGACGGCGATGGCTTTCAGGGCGCCGGACACCAGCGCGCCGTTCTGCTGCGCCCACTGCCCGACCGACTGCAGCCAGCCGCCCACGGTCATGAGCGCGCCGGTGAGCGTGTCTAGGACCGCCGCGAACCGCTGTGCCGCCGATCCCGCCGTCTGCCCGGAGTTGTCGAAGCCGAGCGCCTGCGATGCGGCCGAGACGAGCGCCGTGGCCACCGATGCAAGTCCGGTGGCGAGGTTCGCCAGCGCATGCAGGAAGGGCTGGAGAGCACCTGTCTCGATGAACGTGTTGACGAACGTCTTCGCCCATCCCGCGGCGTTGGCCAGGGACTGCGCGGCCGATGCGAGCAGATTCCCGAGCGCGGAGACGATGCCGCCGAATCTCGAGGAGGCCTCGCCGCCGAGGTTCAGTTTGGAGGTCAGCGAGACCATCGCGGCAGCCAGGCCTGACAGCTGCGCCCTGAGGCTCGTGACCGATGCCATGAGCATCTGGATCCCCAGCAGGTTCCGGACGAACGTGGAGAATGAGGCGAGCTTCGCCTGCGCTGTGGGGATTGCCTGCTCCAATCCCTTCTGCAATCCGGCGCCGACTTTCTCCAGCGTCGGTTTCACGGCGGCGGTGAACGAGTCGATGAGCGGTATGGCCTGGTTGAACAGGCCTCGCAGGCCGTTGAGGACCGGCGTAGCCGCGGTCTCGCCGAGTCGGCTCAACGCGGCCTTCACGTTGGCCAGGGCGCCGGCGAACGTGGTGCCGGCGCTCTGGGCGGCGCCGCCCAATCCTTCCTGCATGGCGTCGGCGAAGGTCTGGAAGTCGATCTTGCCGTCCGAGACCATGTCGGACACTTCGGCGCTGGTCTTGTTCAGATGCTTGCCGAGCATCTGGAGGACCGGGATGCCGCTCGACATGAGCTGGAGCATGTCGTCGCCCTGGAGCTTTCCTCGAGCGGCGACCGATCCGAAGATCATGCCGATGTCGGTCAGGCTCCTGCCGCTGATCTGCGCGGTGTCGGCCACGGTCTTGAGGACCTTGGTGAGCTGGTCGCCCTCCTTGACGCCGGAGGCGGAGAGGCTGGCCGCGACGGTCGCGGCGTCACCCAATCCGAACGCGGTGCCTTTGACGGAGGCGAGCGCGTCGTTCATGATTTCGGTGACGCTCGCGCTGTCGTGGCCGAGGCCTTTGAGTTTGGCTTGCGCGTTCTCGATGTTGAGGGCGCGGGTGAAGCCGCCTTTGGCGGCCAATGCGGTGATGCCGCCGGCGAGGGTGGCGATCGCGCCTGTGCCGACCTTGCCGATTTTGCCGAATGCTCCGCCGATTTTCGAGATGAGGGTGTTGGAGCTTTTCTTGGAGGCTTTGTTGACGGCGTCGCCGATGTCGCCTTCGATGCTTTTGCCGAATCCTTTGCCGGATGGTTCGACGTGGACGTATGCGACGCCTATGTCCTGTGCTGCCATCGTGTTTCCTTATTCGTAGGTTGGGATTCCGATGGCGGTCGGAGTCAGAGGTCGTCGTTGATGTGGAAGTAGGCTTTGAGCCGTTCCCTGTCCTCGCGTTGACGGCGGGTGAGGTTGTGCGTCGGGGTTGGCGGGCGGAGCGGGTCGTGCTCGTGGTCGAACCATGGGCGTTTGCGTTGTCCGGACAGCGTCCAGACCGCCTGTTCGGCTCCGTCGGGCGCGTAGACGGCGTTCTGCAACGCCATCCACGAGTGGCTCGTATGGTCTTTGAGGATTTCGCGGGTCAACGCCCAGGCGAGTCCCCAATCGACTCGTGGACGTTGGCCTTCAACCCATTCCCGGAAGCGTACGGGCCTGTAGATCTGCCCGTACGCTCGGATCCAGTCGTAGGCTAGTGCCGCGCGATTGTTGTTCCAGAGGTGGGCGAGGTAAACGCTTTTGGGTCCAGTCCGGATTCCTCGGCCCACGCCTTGATGGTCGCGGTGAGGTAGGCCATCGGACGTTTGGTCTTGCGCAGCACGTTCCAGAAGTTCGGCTGCATCGTCTGGAAGTAGGCGAGGAACGTGCTCACGCAGGCCGTGGTTTCCTCGTCGGACAATGCGGGCTTGCTTTTGACCAGGAGGATGGCCTGCACGAGTTCGATGGGCAGTTCCGCGTTGTTGAGGTTCGGCAGGTCGAGTTTCACGCCGGCGACCTCGAGGTGCACGTCGGGCTTGAGCTCCTCCGCGTCGGTCAGGTCCACGTCCACGACATGGTAGGTGTTGTCGCTCATTTCGTCTCCGTTTCAGGGTTATCGGCGGTTATGGGTAATGGTCCCGTGCGGCCGACCGCCATCGGCCGCACGGGAAGAATCAATGGGTCACTTGGCGTCTTCGGTGACGAGGCCCCACGCGTGGAACTGTTCGCCGTTGGTGCCCTTGAGCATCTTGAACGTCATGCTGAAGTTCATGATCTCGCTGGATTTCAGGCTCACGTCGTCACGGTCGCTCACCTTCGCGTTGGTGCCGTACAGGAGGAACGGACGGTCCCGCTGGTCGAGCGCGACCAGCACGAGGATCCACTCCTTCTTCAATCCGGCGCCCTTGATGCTGATGCCGCCGTCCGAATCGACGTCCACGTCGAAGTAGGCCGACACCACATCCTTGCGGCCCTCCATGGCGGCGAGCTGCAGGGTCCAGTAGCCCGGATCCGTGTCGGACAGCACGATGTCGCCGTTGTGGGCCTTGTAGTCGGTGCTGTCGCCCGGTTCCGGATGCAGTACGGCGCCGTCCTCCGTGGAGTAGCCGATCGGCTTCTTGCTTGCCGGCGGGGTCCAGGCCACTCCGGTCGGAGCCACGAACGTGCTGTCGCCCTTGGGGAACAGGAACAGCGCGTAGTTCTTGATCAGGCGCACGTTGCCTGCGGTGTTGCCGCTGGACACGTACCCGTAGTCGGTCGCGCCCTGCGCGGCGACGGTGGTTTTTTCGTTGTTGTCAGACATTCGTCTGCACCTTTCCGTTCTTCGCGTGTGGCGGCACGTTGTCTTTGGTTGTGTTTCAGTTGACGGTGACCTCGAGCAGGAGCACTCCGTACGCGCACACCAGCCTCTTGTCCTCGTCAGTCATGCGTACCGGCCCGGATTCGAGTGACGCGTCGATGAGCGGCGCGACGTTTCCGAGCCTGATGATCTCCCTTGCGATTGCCGCCCACAGGCGGGCTGCCTTGTCCCAGTCGCCCGTATGGTCCTCTCTCATGCAGCGCACGCCCAGCCGCAGTCGCACGTATTGGGAGATGGGAGTGCTCATGCCTTGCATGGAGTCGGCCAATGTGGCTTCGGTGAAGGGAGGTTCGAGGTCGTTGCGTTCGATGGTGTCGAACGTCACGTCCGGGAACAGCTCCCGCAGCCTGGGCAGGAGCAGCGGCTCCGTGCGCCGCGGGGTGACGGGGATGCTCATACGCGCATCCTCCCGAGCGTGTCCTCCAATGTGCCGTGCGCCTTCTCCACGGGTGCGGGGCAGAGGATGGCCACGCCGTTTCGGTTCGCGCCGTTATGGTCGCGCACCATGCAGCGGCTGTCGGTGACGGCCTCGTTGGCGGCGTCGCGCATGCGGTCACGCAGGGTCTCGTTCTTCAGCGCCTGTTGGCTGAACGCCTTGCGGTTGAACACGAATCTGCATCGTTTGGCCATGGTTTATCCTTTTCGTTCTCCGACGGCGATGACGTCGCCGATGTGGCGTCCGTGGGTGTTGTTCCATACTTGCGGTGTGCCTTTGACTGGCAGAAGGACGCCTCTGACTTTGATCAGGTCGGCTGGTTGGATGCCTGTCGGTTGGCTGCCGCGGATGTGGATCGTGTATTCGATGGTCAGTGGATTGGCGTTCTCCTCGACCTGGTCGGTGGTGGAGGACGGGGCTACCACCGCCTGGAATGCGCCGACACGGACGGGCTTGCCTTGGATTGGATTGCCGTCCGTGTCGGTCGTGGGCTGGCCGCGCCACACTTCGATGGTTTCCATTAGGACACCTCACCTGTGGCCATGTCGACGCTGAACGCGCGTTGCGCGTTGATGCCGAGGATGCGTTTCTCGTCGTCGCGCAGCCACAGGTCGCCGGTTGGCGAGCCGAAACTGTATTGTTCGCTGAAGCTCCCGGTGGTCTGGTTCATCTGGGTGACGCCGCCGGGGATGCCGTACGGGTCGGCCTGCATGATCCTGCGGACGATGTCGCAGGTGATCTTCACCAAGAGGCGTGGCCGTTCGTCGTGGAGACGTCGCCAATTCGGGGAGCGTTCCTTAATGTAGTCGGTCACGTCCATGAGATGCGTGTCGGCCTTCTCGCGTTCCTCGTCGGTGAGCTTGTGCCACCTCCGTTCGAGGTCGTCGGAAGTGGCGAACACGTCGGGTTCGACGGTCATATCGGGCTCCGTCAGGCGGTGAGCAGGACGAAGCGGTTGATGTCGCGGATGCGGAAGCCGACCTCGATTTCGATTCGCACTGCGAACATGTTGTGTTCCCACAGGTTGATCTGCTTGCCGTCGATGGTGACGGTGGCCTGGTCGGAGATGCTGGTCTGCAGGCCCTCGACGCTGCCCCATGCGGCGGATGCGAATTCGCCGCCGACGCCGATGATCTCCTTGGCGGCGGTGCCTTCGGTGACCGCGGGGACGTGCACGCCCTTGGAGATCTGCACAGGATTGCCGAGGATGGTGGACACGTCGGACGAGCCGGTGCCGTCGAGGAACAGTGGTCGTCCGTTGTTGTCGGTGGCCTGTCGCAGGAGGCTTCGGCCCTGGGTGGACATTGCCCATCCGTCGAGGGTGCCGTCCGCCGCGGATACGGAGTCGTCGGCCGCGTTCAGGTTCTTCCACACGTCCTGACCGAGGCTAATCTTCTTTGCGGCCTTCAATGTGTCGAAGTCCGAGCCCGGAGCGTCAACCAATCCCATGATGGTCTTGTCGAAGGTGCGCGCGATAGCGCCCGGCCCCTTGGCGACCACTTGGTCGTAGAGGGCGCCGAAGTCGCGCTTGAACTGGTTGGAGAACGGCATGATGACCGCGATGGTGTACGGCAGCATGTCCTTCTTGCCAAAGCCGACGCCGCTCTTGGGTTTCTCCGCTCCTTCATCGACCCACGCGGCCTCGGGGTCGCCGGTGATGATCGGCACGCGCGCGCCGTTGCCTGGAAGCTTCATTTCGGGTACGAGCTGCATGAACGCGCTCTGGTATTTCGCGGTCTGCCAGATCTCCGCCTGGGTTTCTGGAGTGAGGTCGAGGCCATTGCTTTTTCGGGTCATTGACGGATCTGCCATGACTCATCCTTTCATTAAGTGGCTGATGGTTGGGTTACAGGAGCGTGTTCTTCATGGCGTTGGCGAAATCCTCGCGGCTGGAATGTTTCGGCTTGGCCTGTCCGGTGTGGGCGCTCTGCTCCGCGACGATTCCGCGGGATCTCATGCCGGCGAACACCTTCATGAGTCTTTCGGCGTAGTCGCCGATCTGCTTCTCATCGTCGCCGACGAGGACGCTTGGATCGTTGATGCCGTGTTTGGCCGCGACCTCGACACGGATTGCGGAGAGCTCTTTCTCATGTTCGGCCTGTTTGGCTTCGTTTTTAAGCTTCTCGTTCTCTTCGAGCGCTTTGGAGAGCTTCGATTCGAGGTCGGCGGTGTGGCCGGCCTTCTCCTTGAGTTCCTCATAGTCGCTTTTCCTGCCGCGTTCCCTGCCGAGGCGTTCGCTGATGATGCGGTCGACTTCCTCCTGCGTGAAGGTCTTCGGCTTCGCGTCGTTCACGTCCTTCGTGGTCGGAGCGTGCTGTCCCGGCTCCTGCTGGCCGTCAGCGTCGGTCTGATTGTCTTCTGCCATGATTGGTAGCTCCTTTTGTTTGGTTTTCCACGCCTGACGCCGGCGAGTGGGCGGCCATTCTTGTTGGTTTCGCGCATGGCTGCGCCCCGCCCCATCGCTGGGGTGTGAAAGGTAAAAGAAAAGCCACCACGTTTTCGACGTGATGGCTTTCTGGGATTCAGAGATTTCCCAGCGCTTTTCTTCGCGCGTATTCGGACCGCAGCTCGTCGGTCGACACATAGTCGCCGACGGACCAGCGCTTCTTTCCTTCGTTCCTGACCCATTCATATTCGTCCTGCGGCATGGAGATGTCGCCATACTTGCGTTTGATTTCCGCAAGATGGCGCTCATCGGTGACTTCCTTCAAATCACCGGGCATAAACGTGAAGCGGTCGGAACGATCCATAGGCTCAATCATAGCAGTCTCAGATAAACGATCGGCCTGCCGTCGGATGCTCCAAGCCCTTCGAAACGAAGAGTCCTTCCTCTCGGCAGGAGAATTTCGTATTCTCCCGGATGCTGAGTGATCGGCTCCACATACACGCCGGCGCTTCCCGGCGGTACCAGGATTCTTGTGGCGATGCGGTCTTCCCCATCAACGTCAATGCCTCCCTCCTTGATGCTGGTGGCCATGTAGCCGATGTGTTCGAAGGTGCGACCGGTATTCAAATCGAAAAGCGACTCCATGTCGTTGACGTGGAACGTCGACAACCGCATCTGCCTGTCGACCGTGAAACGTTCTCGGGTGATATGGTCGGATATCGCTTCGTCGATGCATTCGACCTGATGGATGACGTCTTTCGACGGGTTTCGTCCGCCGAACAGGTAGCCGTTGATACTTTTATAGCTGTCTCCGGTCCAATCCATCAAAGCCGCGATCTTCTCGTCGTTGGAGAATCTATCTCCAGGCATCCTGACGCTGTAATCCGACAATCTCGATAGTTCGGAAGCACTGATCGGAATCGATTTGCCGCTCCATCGAATCGTCGGTTGGGCAGTCACGCCATCATTGACCTCATCGTGATAGATGCGTCTCAATTGGGCTAGCATGTCACGCCAGTCGCCGTCATCGCCGGCCGCGGCCTTGGCTGCCTGGTACATTTCACGATACTTGTCCGGATCGTATCCTTTGAGTTTGCTGCTGCCCCAGCTTGGCACGATGTCGCAATCGCAGTCAGCATGGTATTGCATCTGCCGTCCGGCGGTGTCCCCGCTCAGGTAGGAGAATCCACGCGAGGCGAGCATAAGGCAGAACGCGCATGTCTTAGCCCCTCGTGGGACGCGAGCCCAGCGAGGCTTGGTGGGATCGTTGGCCACGGCCCTCTGCATGGTCATCCGGCCGACCGTCTGAACCAGATTCTGCACGTATTCCAGCGCCTGCTCCTCGTCGGCGAACGTTGGCCACAGGTCGTCGATGGTTCTTCCGGCGTTGTTATGCACGACGCCGTTCTCATCTGGAATGACGTCCTTGTAATGCAATCCCATGAAGTCGGTGTTGTTGAAACCGCCTTCCATCTGCCAAACCGCACGGTCGGCGGTGATGGTCGGCGGCTCGTATTCCGGCATATCGATTCCGCCGTATTGCGCCCATAGGTCGCGCACATGGCTGTAGTAGTCGGATGCGAGTTTGTTGGCCGCGTCGGCGTACCGGTTGATCTCCGCTTTGATGAGTTCCTGGCTTTCACCGTCCCAAACGAGGCCTGAAACGCTGTTGCCCGCTTCTTTTTGCAAGCGGCTCATGGTGTCCGTGTAATCCTCGTACAGGTCGTTGAGGTCGAGTTCAAGCCTTCTGTGTTGTTCCGGAGGCAGGTTCAGACTGTTCAGGCTCATTTCCGCCGCCTTCCGGTAGTTTGAGGCTGACCGGCGTCATGCCGGTGAATTCAATGCCTTTCAGTCCAAGCATCGATGCCGCGGATTCCGGTGTCACCCCGGCTCTGATCGCTACTCCCAGTGCGTCGAAGCTGTCCTTCAGCCCCCCGCAACAGTTGATTGCGTGGAAGCGTCGGTCTGGCGTTCCCCGTCGTCCTGCGTCTGCTCCGTCTGTTGGCGCATGCCGCGAATCTGGTCGAGGACCTGTCCGGCTTGAGCCTTGCGCTGGTCGGCCTTCAAGCGGACGATCTCGCTTCTGCTCAATCCGGCGCGGGTCATGCCGACCTCGCTGTTGGCGAACGAGTCGATGCTGCCGGCGAGTTTGCTGAACGCGTCGGCGCTCATGGAGCTTGACGGAGTGTTGGGGTTCTTCCAGTCGACCTGCAGTTTCATCAGATCATCGTCTGACACCGATGGATCCTGTATGCGCGCCACGAGGCGTGCCGCCTGCAGGATCGATTCGCCGAAATCGCGGTCGCAGTGGCGCGCCTCGATAATCAGGTCCTCGCGTTGCGCCTCGGTCGCGTCCGCTGACGTCGGATTCGCGTCCGATACGATGCCGAGCGAGCTGGCGGGAATGTTCATCGCGCTGGCGAACATGGCGGCCCAGCTTTTCAGCATCGTCAGGTGCGGATCCATGCTGGATGCGGCCAGTTGGGTCACTGTCGGCGAATCACCGTCCGCGTCCTTGCTGATCATGTTGTAGCGGCCCATGTAGAGTTTGAGCGCGGCGTCCGCGCTCAAGGACGCGAGCTCGTCGCTGGTGCCCATGAGCAGGATTTTCGGGAATGCGTAGAATTCGGCGTTCGCCTCGGCGCGCACGATGGTGCGGTTCGCGCCGTCGATGATGTTCATCGCGTCATGGCTGATGCGGGAGCGTCCGAATGGTTTGACTTCGGTGGCTTTGTAGGCGAGGCGGAACACGCTGCATTCGCCGTTCACGGTGGGTTGTGATCCTTGCACGTACCATGTGCCGAGACTGCGGGACACGCTGATGTTGCGCGTCGGCATGTAGAGCACGAGTCCGATGGCCTCGTTGTCGTTGTTCACGTCGGTTATGGCCATGCATGCCTTGACGCGTCGGTTCGGGTAGTCCCAGATCGCTGCCGAGCTTTCCGCGGTGTGGGTGCGGATGAGAGGCTTGTTCTCCGCGTCTTGGATGACGCTGAGGAACGAGCAGCCGTGAATGAGTGCCGTCTGTATGGCCTGCTGAAGGACGCTGGTGAAGCCGATTCTGCTCATGAAGTCCTGTAGTTGGAACGGATCATCGACACCAGGCGAGACGAATCCCTCGAATACGCAAAGCTCGGCGAGCATGTCCACCGCCTTGCGTGCCCATCCCAATGGCGTGTAGTGGTCCTTGATGGACTGTGGAACCGTGAGACCGAAGTCGACCAGCGGCTCTTTCGATTCGTAGTATGCGGTGAGTTTCCGATTGCGGCTCGCATGACGTGTCCACACTTCGGCGAGCTCTGCGAGCAGTTCGTTCTCTTGGTTTGTAAGCCCGTCGATGCTGGTGGGCACAACCAGTTTCGTCAGCGCCACCGATCCTCCGGACGGCCGCCAGCT
The DNA here is from genome assembly GCF_023656765.1 of Bifidobacterium intestinale. Classification (NCBI taxonomy): domain Bacteria; kingdom Bacillati; phylum Actinomycetota; class Actinomycetes; order Bifidobacteriales; family Bifidobacteriaceae; genus Bifidobacterium; species Bifidobacterium intestinale. Next base: position 426,391 of record NZ_JAMOKR010000001.1, read on the forward strand.
ATCCGGAACGTTTGTCATCTGGATGTCGCCCATTTAGATTCCTCCGATGGTCTGTCGTCTTCCGGGATGTCGTTTTGTCGTGCACGCCCCGTACAGGGCGATCGTGGTTGATACGAGCGGCGTTATGTCGATATCCGAGCCGAGCTTGTTCCATGCGATCGCGCCGGACTGTCCCAATGGACGCGTGGTCGCGCCCTTGACGGCTGCGGCCAGCTGCGGCTGGTATTCGTCCGGCGGGTGCTTGAGCGTTCCGGCTTTGAGCATGTCGAGGAATCGGCCGCATGCGCGGCCCATCTCCTGCATGTTCGTCACGGTGACCTTCACGTGCGCGGCCTTCAGTTCGGGCAGCAGGCTCATTGCCGGGGACTGCGCGTCGATGACCACGCTGGCGGTCTTCGGCCAACGTTCGGCGAGCCAGTCCACGGCCCACATGGTGCCAGCCTGCCGCGCGTCCTTGATGTTCGCCATCTGGATGACGGCTGACCCGTCCTCGTACCGCAATGCGGCGCCGATGGTCAGCACGCTCCTGTCGGGCGGCATGTCGATGCCGAAGCTCACCGTGCCGCCGTCGGGCACGTCGTCGGTTTCGGCGGCCTTCCACAGGTCGGGGCTGATGGCGTACGCGGTGGCGGTCTCGTCCCAGATGCCGAGTGCCTCACGGCGGAACGAATCCTCGGCGAGGAGATTGCGCATGCGCAATATCGCCTGTTCGCTGGTGCGGCGAGGATAAGACGGGTTCGCTTTCGCCCACGCGGTCCGGTCGTCCAGATCGCAGTCGCGGTCTGCCCCGAGCTCCACGTAGAGCATGTCGTCCGAATTGCCCGCCAACGCGGTCGAACGTTTCTCCTCGAACGCCTCGCACTGGTCTCCCGGCTTCGGCGGGTTGCCCATGAACACGATCAACGGGTTCGGGCTCGTGTTCACGATCGGAATCAGATTGTCCAACGCCTTGATGGTGAGTATCTGAGCCTCGTCGAACACCTCGATGTCCGCCGAATGCAAGCCACGGCCGAAACCGTTCTCACGCGCGCCGAACATGATGCGGCTCCCATTGGTGAAACGGATCTCCTGCTGGCCGTTCGCTCGACGCACGTTCCGCACGTACCTGGACAGTTTCGGATTATGCGTCAGGTCGCACATGTCGGCGAACGTCTCGTCGGAGGTGCGCGTGTGGTGCGCGGTCCAGATGACCAGTGTTCCGGCACGTCCGGCGCACAGGATGAATATCGCCGTGCCGACCGTGAACGTCTTGCCGATCTGCCTGCAGCTGGACAGGACCGCTCCTCCGGATCCGCATGCGTACTTGCCGTCGGCGCGTTTAGCGAACAGGAGGTATAGGAAACCTTTCTGCCAGAGGTCGTAGTGGATTCCGGCCTTGACCGCCGCATTGTTGATCAGTTTGAAATCGCTTGACGTGACGTCTTCCGGCTTCACGAGCCGTTGGGCGATCTCAGACAATCGACGCTCCGACATCCTCCGCCACCTCCGTCACGTCATCATTCGCATCGAACAGGCTGCCGGAATCCTCGGCCATGCGCATCCGTTCGTCGAATTCGGCGAGCTTGCTGCTGATCGACGGCAACGCGTTGGCCGGCGTGGACGGGTCATGCAGAGCCTCGCGCAGTCTGCCGACGATTTCGCGAAGCGTGTCCTCGTGGGAGCCGTCCATCATCCGTTCGAAGTTCTGTTTGTCGAGTTCCGGTTCAGGCTTCCGTTTCGTTTTCGTCGGCTTGGATACTGGCCTATCCGCTTCCGTTTGCGTAGCCCGGTTCTTTTCCCGACGATAAGCGGCTTTCTGGCGGCAGGATTTGGAGCAGTAGCGTTGCGGCCGCCCGTGGCCGGACGGTTGGAATTCCTTGCCGCAGAGTTCGCACTTCATCGGCACTTCCCTCGCTTTCCGACCTTTCGTTGTTTCCCCTGTTTCCGACGTTTGTATTACGGGAGGGATATCAGCACTGCACCCGAGGTTGCCGCAGGGTGGCACACCCGGGGTCCCCGCCCTGGTATCGGGTCAGATGCCGAACGTTCTGAACGGCATCGAACTTGGTTTGATGGTCTGCTTGCCGGCCAGCAGCGCTCGTGCATGTTCGTCTGTCTTGTCGCTCTTGAACCTGTTGCAGATGCGGTGCGTGAGCCTGCAGTTCGCGAAGCTGTATGGATCACCGCCGCGTGAGACTGGTATGAGTTCGTCTACTTCGGCGCTCATGGGATGCGGCGACTTCAACGTCTTGTCGACGGGCCGTCCGCAGATGGCGCACGTGTCGTAGGCGGCGAGCACGCGCCTGCGCAGCATGTCCCTGCGATGCCCGTTGCTCCGGCGCGGGTTACTCCTGGCACTCATCGTCGAACACCCTGCGGAACGCGATCGACGCCCGGTCGAGCAGTCGTTCGAACTTTTCGGCGTCGAACATGGCGCACTCGCCCGGCTCACCCGACAGCGGGACAGGCACGCTCATCACGGCGAGCTGCCGGTCCGCGTTGTCCGTGATCTTGAGCGTGATGGTGGGCGGCATCATGCACCTCCCTCAATATGCGAAAGCCCCGCACCAAAGGTGGGGCTGAACTTATGAGATACGTTTCTTTCGTAATTCTCCATACGCACTTGTCGTTATTTTCAGTACCCGATATATGCAGAACGCTAAATGAGTCATTAGCCATACAACAATCGCTGAAACTACTTTTTTCCCTATATCAGGTAATTGACCATATATCCCAAGGGAAGACCCCATAGAGGTCAATATAGTTATTCCGAGAGCAAGAGCCGACGAGTATACGACGCTGAAGAACATGTCATCCACGAGTCGTGTAAGTTTTAAATTCTCAGCTTGAATTTCTCCATTTTTCACGCGTTCTCGCAAATTTTGATTATATGTCATTCTAAGTTCAAATACGAAGATAGCGTGTGCGAACAATAAACCTCCGAGGACACCTAAAGCCGATACGATAATATCGGCGTTTACCGCAAACCGTCCAAAACAAAAATCCAATATTGCGACAATCGTCGGACACAATAATTCCCGCAATACGTATTTCCACGCAATATTTCGACCATCGTCCGATTCACGAATCTTCGGAGCCAATGTATCCATGTAGTGATAGAGGATGCCGTTATGATTCAAGTTCATATCTATCACCATTTTGCGGATTTACCTGTTCAAATAATGTATTCCAGTCAATAACTTCTGAGTCCGGTATCTCTTCATGCATCTCTCCACTGTCCCATCCAGTTTCAAGACGAATCTGTTCATCATGATATTTGCGAAAGATAGAATCAGAAAGTACACGCCTTAGTTGTCCGTTATCCAAACGTGGCTCACCGTCTCCGGTAATAACCTCACGAATTTTCGGACTCTTCTCATTGCCGATTGTGAACGTCTTTTTGCGACCATCGATTCCCGCAGCCTCGACCAGGACTCCTTGTTTGGGAATGGATTCATTATTCAATGACGGAATTGTCAGCATCCCTTCCCTTCCCATATTCTTTTTCCTCAGCGCCCGCCAGAATCTCGGATTAAGCACAGAGACACCCTTCGGAGGCAGAACAACCAATGCCATGCGGCCATACATCGTTTCCTTGGGATCATCGTCCAATCCGTTATCGACTGTCAGCTGTTGGTCGGTGCTGCTAATGGGAATTTTCATCGAAACAAGGCTACTTGAATCCAGCCACGCTTCCTTTTCGAGAATCCCATCGATTTTCGCGACCAATCCCGGGATAAAAGCACGTAAGCATTTCGCGAAATAGTCAATCACAAATTTTCCGTTAATGGAATTCATGTGTTCGACGGCAAAGATCGCCATCTTCACATCATCGCCTCTAGGGCAGCAAAAAACTATTCTGACTGTTTTCACGGCGGCTTCGTCGGGATTGATGTCTCTAACAACGTTGCCACGAAGTATGTCCAGCAATTGGCCACTTTCACCGTACTGACCGGACAACACATCAATCAGCACAAGCCGTCCATGGACTTCGTAATCGCTTACGGAATATATTCGTTCCCGTCTCTCATCTTTGAGAATGATACCCTTGACGTGTTCTAAATAGGAACATAGATATGCTAAGACACTGTATCCGCCCCCGACATCCAGAACGTCGCGAGGAATATCTGGATTCTTTTTCCGCGTTTTTACAGTAAAGGCGTAGTAGTCAACAGTACTTCTGACCATCCATGCTCCCCAGCTTGAACGATATCGGTGTAGTTTGCGGTTGTTACCACAGATTCTACACACGGCCGGGGATCATGGCGCTTCGGGTGCTGGGGATTACCCGGAGCGTCATGGAGCGGATGGCGCAGGATTCGCACCTGCGGACCCGTCAAGGTCTCCCGCTTAGCGAGCGGGTGCATTCGGCTGCTCCGCCAACCATCCCGGATATGAATCGAGGGCCTGAACGTGATTCACTGGCATGATTCAGACCCTCTAATCCACTGACAATTTTGCGTTGCACTTTCGATTTTGTCAAATCGAGTCGCGTCGCATGACCTGTCCATGCACGTCGGAAAGCCTGTACAACGGCTGCCCCTTCACGTTTTCACCAACCGGTTGGAACCTGCCGCGCTTGCGCCATGAGCGAATCGTGTTCGCGTTGCACTGGAATCCGCATTCGCGCAGCAGTTCCGCACACTCCCCCGCCGTGAACGCCCTGCCCGATTCGATGCACTCCCGCAGGAAACCCAATCGCACATCGACCACGCGATAAGCGTTGCCGCACACCGGACAATCAACGCTCACCGCGCCGACCTCCGCACTCAGCTCCACTCCACACAGAGGATTCAGGCACCTGCCGATGCCGTGCCTGGATGGTGGCACGTCGATGATGGCCAGCGTCTTGCGCACCAACCGCTCCCAGTCATGCCAGATCAAACCGATGTCCGGCAGTCGGTTCAACCGCTGGCATGACCAGCATGCCTTGAGCATGTCGACGATGGACGGGACCGCGATGCTTGTGGCCCATGGCATGGCCGGCGGCGCATACAATCGACACCACAACGCCGTCACCGCATCCTCGATCTCCTGCAGATGGTCAACGACCGAGAGTCTGATCGGCGTGGGCGCGAACTGCAGGTTGACACGTCCAGGCTGGTGGCCTCCGTAATGCGCCGTCGAATCCAGGAACTCGCGCAGGGCTTGGATCCATGACGGATAGTCGTGGATCCATCCCCTCAAAGCGGTCTCGCACTTGTCGCACATCGTGGCCTGGATACGGCACTCCCCGCCGCACACTCGGCACATGCCGGCGAGCGCTGGCTTGTTTTGTTTGGTTTGTGCTGGTTGTGTCTGGTTTGGTGTTGGTTGGGATTCGTTGTTTTGTTCGTTCATTTGTTCGATTCCCTCCGGCGTGGTAGTCTGGTTTGTGGTGTTGCCAGGGCCCGGCCGGAAGGTCGGGTTCTTTGTTTATTCGGTGGCGGAGTCCTGTTTTTCGAGGTGGACGTGTTCGATCTTGGCTCTATGGCGGAGCAGATTGGCGTATTCGTCCATGACATCAAGCTGCCTGCTCAACAGAGTGATCGGGCAGGCGGGCTCGAAGTCAAGCGTGCCATCCGCATACCGCTGCAGCATGCCCCTGAGCCTGCCGGCACGAGCGGTCAACTCACGGTATTCGACGCGCATCCGCTCCTCATAATCGGATCCGTCGGCGCTCGCGGGTTGCGCTTGGTCGGCGGTGGCGAGCACTTCGATGGCTTGGCGCAGGTATCCGTCGTGGATCCATTCGGGTGCGGTCTGCCATTCCTCGTGGATGATTTCGGTGGAGTCCTTGCGGAGCGCCCATTTGAGTCCGAACAGGCGTTCGGCGACGGCTTCGGTGCGCGCGTCGATCGGCGGCAGTGGCGGTTCGAGTGTTTTATCGCTCATTTTTTCGTGTTTCCTTTCAGTTGATGGTTCTTTTCGTCAAGGCGTATCTCATTTCCCGGCACATGTCGGCGAGCGCGTATTTGACTGTTATGTGGGTGATGTCCTGTCTTATAAGCGCGTTGTTGTTGAGGTAGCGTAGGGCGGCGTCTATTTCGATTTCGGTCGGTGGTTTGAGTCGTCCTGCGATGAAGCCCTGCACGTAGGCGTCGGAGGCAATCTGCGCGATGGTCTTGTCCGTGGAGACCGGGATGGGTTCGCCGCGGACATATTCAGTCTCGAAGTCGAGTTGGCTTTTGCGATTCATATGTTCTTCTTTCCGAGTCGCAGCCTGCCGCCCCACACTCCCTGCACCGAGTAGCCATCGATGCGTGGGTGTTCGTCGGCGAACCTGCCGCACTGTTTGATGACCGGGCATCCGCTGCAAACTTCCTGCGCCTTCCTTATGGCCATCACGTCCTTCGGTTTGGGGAAGAAGATCTCCGGATCGTAGCCGAGACATGCGGCACTGTCTCTCCACCCGCTCATTTGAGCGCCCTTACCGGTACTGATTCCATTAGCTTCCGGTACGTCGTCAAAGGGATGACCGCGGTTGGTTTGAAACCGAAACGCTGCATGCATTCCGGGCACACCTCGTCCGCCGTTGTCGCCTGTCCGTTGAAGATGGCGATGACCTCGTAAACTGGGCTTGATACCAGCGTGCGGCAAAAGTCGCACCGATGCATGTCCCTCGTGGTGAGTTCGCCATACTGCAGTTCGAACGGGTTCGTCTGTTCATCGCTCATTTCGCGCCCTCCGTTGACCAATTCGTCACGCTGCGGCAGGAACGGATTCGACCCATCCCTTTCCTCCACGGCATCGGCGAGCGCCTTCCTGATCTCGTCCCTGGCGTAGAGGAAGGCGTTGTGTCGGGTCTGGGCGTAGCCGCCGAAGGGGGTATTGCCGTCCCTTGTCGCGGCGCGGACGGCTTCGAGTTCCTGGTCGATGAGTTTGTTGAGCACGCCGATGGCGATGTCTGCTTCACTGTCTTTCATTGTTGTTCCTTTTCCTTGTCGTGTTCCGCCGACCATCTGAGCAGGGCGTTGACGGCGATTTCGCACGCCTGCCGTTCCTCGTCGTCCTCTGGCGCGATGTATATGGCGCCGTCCTGGATTCTGATTTTCACCGTGGTTCCTCGTCCGCTCCGCTGACGTGATTCCAGTCGCATGACAGGCCGCCCTTCTTGAAGCCCGAGTAAACGACACAGTCCACTTTCCTCGTGTCGGTCAGAGTGATGACGCATTCCGTGAATACGTCGGCCCCGGCGGAGCACTGCGAGTCGACGGACCTGACCGCATGCGCCGGCGTGGCAGGTTCCGCCGCGCTTCCGCATCCTGCGAGCGCGGTGCAGAGGGTGAGGGTGATGGCGGTGAGTGTGGCGCAGATGGTGTTTCTCATTGTTCGTTCCTTTGATGGTGGCTGGCGTGGTGGTTCCAGAGGCGGATGGCTTTTTTGAGGTTTTTACCGTCGACGTGGAGGATGCATTTGTGCCGGCAGTTGGGACAGATGCAGCCGTAGATGGTGTTGACCGGTTTGCGGGTTCGGAGTTTGTAGATGGTGCCGAGGGTCAGGATGAGCGGCCGGGACTTGCGGCATGCCGGGCAGGGTGCAGGTCTGCGCCATTTGCGTGGGTTGGTGGCGATTCTGACGGTGTCTGTGTGGTGCATTTCATTCCTTTCCGTAGATGGCGAGGCTTCGTATGCCGTCGCTCATGCTGTTGGAACATGTGTTCGGATCGTGGTCGATGATGTCGTTTCCGATGCCTTGGAAGCGGAGGGTGGCGGCGCATAGGAGGATCACTGCCGAGATGCTCATCACCTTGCTGCTTTCGTGGCGACGTATCGGACCGGATGATCGGAGAGGTGGCGGATGATGCGCGCGTATTGACGGATGTCGCGGTCGAGGCATGCGTCGGTGCGGTGGGCGCTGGCTGCAGGCGTCTCCTCTTCCGGTTTCACATCCCAGCCGGCGGCTTCGAGACTGTCGCGGAGGGTGGCCATGTCGATGCGGTGGTAGTGCAGCGGGAGGTTCGGGCAGAGTCGGCCGATGAAGTCGAGGTCGAACTGCGGGTTGCTGCCGGCCGGATGGAGGGTGAACGATTGCGCGAGGCTGTCGACGTATTCCTCGAGCGCGTTCGCCGTCGCCTCTTCCGTATATCCGGCGTCGAGTGCGTCTTCGAGCAGTCCGTTGGCGCAGTGCATGCGCCACGCCTTGAGGTTCCCGTCCGTAATGGATGCCTTGCGGCCTTGCAGTCCGATGACGCGGTGGAAACCTCCGACGCACCGCACGCCTCTCATGTCGGTGCAACGCATTTCCACCTCGAGGATCCTGTCATGGTCCGGGTCGAGCCCCGTGGTCTCCACGTCCATCCATAGCAGCATGTCGGGCTTGTCAATGGTCATTCCGTTTCCCTCCTGTCGATGTCGAGTGTGGCGACCTCCATGGCTGTCAGACGGGTCGCGGTGCCGTCCATGTTCAGCCGCATCCACCTGCCTTCCCAGTCGAGCACTGGAACGTCACGCGGATCCGTGCCGAGCGGCACGATCATCCCGAGGCGTTCGGCCTCGGCCACATGCTGGTGGACCCACCCATGGCAGCCGGTCGTGCCCGAACCGCACAGCTCGATGATGTTGACTGGGCTGTGCCTCACATCCGGATCCGCCGCGCGGCGCAGTTGACGGTGATGGCCGGAACGTCCAGGCCAGCGAGCCGGATCGTGGATGTTCGTCCCGCAGCGCAGGCAATGCCAGCCCTGGCGTTCCAAAGCGATGCGCTTCGAGTCCTCGAACTCACTCACAACGCGCTCCTTCCTGCATCAGGCCGTTGACCAGCACCAGACATGAAGTGCAGTTCGTTCTTAGTCCGGAGGCCATCGCGGCGATGCCGTTATCGGCCTTGCCGCCGGCGAGCGCCTGGAGTTCGATGTTCGCCGCGGTTTCCGCGGTGTCGGTGATGAGTTGGACGAGTCTGTTGATCTGTTCCTTGGTCATTCGTCTTCCTCCTCGTCTTCTTCCGTGATGGCGGCAACAAGCTGGTCGAGGTGTTCGGCCTCGTCGTCGGATGGCTCATAGCCGAGGTCTTGGAGGATCAGGTAATAGCCGGGGATGCGGCGGCTGACGTTGTCGTCGCCACTCCAGTCCCAGTCATTTGGGCTGATGAACCATTCGATTCTGGCGGTGAGGATCATGACCGCGTATGTCGGCCAGTCCGGTGAGTCGAGGTGCGTGTGGAGTTCCGCGAGCGCCTGTTCCGGTTTGATGCCGGCGATGGCGGCGAACTGTTCCCGGGCGCATGCGGCGTCGTTCCAGGTGTGTAGGTCTTTGGTGAAGCCGGTCGGGTCCGGGTCAATTGTCTGCAGGAGTCCGAGCCTTGCCGTGGTCTCGATGAGCTTGGCGCGCTTGATGGCATGGAGATGGCCGTGGAGCCATGCCATGCGCTTGTCAGCCGTCGTGGCGGCGTATTCCTCGAGCACGTGCTGTCGGGCGTCGCGTTCGGCCTGTTCGGCGGCTCGCTGGGCTTCCTTTTCGGCTTCGGCGGCCGCATCACGACGATCCCAGAGGTATATCGTCTGCGTCGCTTCATGGACGGAGACCGCGTCTGGATTCTGCTTGCGGAGCTCTTCGATGGTTTCTTCCGGAGTGCCCGCGGCGGGGAAGATGGCGCCGGAGTAATGCCATTCGGAATCCGAGAAGGTCTCTCCGGGATCCTCGATGACGTTGAGACCGGTGGTGCCGGTGGCGAAGAGCGCGGAGACATCGGCGAACCACTGGCTCCGGCGATCTTCCACTTCGATGTTGTGGAGGATGTAGTCGAAGTTCGAGGTCCCCGCGGCGTGCGCGAGGCGTTCCTGACGGTCCGGCTGGCCGTCGTATCGTGCGATGGCCATGAGTTGGCCGATGGTGAGCTGGTCGAAGTCGTCGCGTGTCTTCCTGACGTCCGCCTTGATGCTCGCCGCTTTCGCTCTGTCACGCACATAATCGGCGCTTCGGCCGAGCCTGTGCGCGACGGCGGCGGTGGTGGCTCCGAGGTCGAGCATGCCCTGGATGGCGTCGGCCTCCTCGAGGACGGTGAGCTGTTCGCGCTGGCAGTTTTCGGTGACCATGGCCTCCAACTGCTGCAACGGGTCTAAGTCAAGCACGAAACACGGCACGGCTCCGGTGCCGGCCTGCTTGCATGCGGCGAGACGACGATGGCCGGCGATGACACGATAGCGCTCGCCGTTGGGTACGACGGAGAGCGGCGAGAGCAGGCCGTTGGCTTTGATGCTGGCCGCGAGGTCGGTCACGTCGCCGATGTTTTTGCGTGGATTGTCGGGGTGGGGGTCGATGAGGCTGGTGTTGATGAGCTTGATTTCGTTGCTTTGGTAGTTGCTCATTGCTTCTCCTTGCTGGTTTCTTGTCGGTTGTTGAGTTCGTCTGCGCATGCCTGGCATGCCTTCCACCATTCGCTTGGGTTGCCGTTGCGGAGGCTTCCGGTGTGGTCGTATTCGTCCTCGTGTGGATCCATGAGCTGGTGGACGTGTTCGCAGTTCCAGGTGTGCTTGTGTGGTCGGGTGGGTGTGATGGGTTCGGGCGCCCATGTCTCCCATTGGTCGCGGAGCCATGTGTTGAGCCGTGGGATGTGGCCGCTGCGGACTTGACCGTCGGTGACGGCGCGCTTGTAGCGGCGGAGCGCGGTCTGGAGTCGGGTCAGTTCGACAGGGTTTCCGGCGATGGCCGCGTACAGGCTTCGCGCCTCGGCTTCGGTCTTGCGGCCTTTCGCGCCGACGGATCCGGGATAGGCTTCGGCGAAACGGTCGAAGCCGGATTCCGGCGTATCGGTTTGCTTCGGTTTGCCGGCGGGAGGGGTCGGAGAGGGTATATCGGTATCGGTATCGGTTTTATGCCATGTTTTTGCTTGGCCATCGTCTAGCAAGTTGCCAGACGTTTCGCCAGCGGTTTTGCTCCCGTTTTGCTCCCCGTCTGCTTGGCAATCGTCTAGCAATTTGCTAGACGGTTGCTTGGCCTTTTGGTTGGCGGCCTTGCGGCGGCCTCCCTTGCTTCCGGCTTTGCGGCGGGCCTCGCGCTGTTCCTCGGTGAGCATCTTGGGCTCCTTGCATATGCCTTCGGCGTAGACAGGGCGCCAGCCTCCGTCGTGCTCCTCCATGAGGCCCGAGTCGATGAGCTGCTGCAGCTGCTTCATGGTGCCGCCGGCGTCCTTGAGGTCGAGCTTGTCGAAGTGGCCGGGATACGCGGCCGGGTCCTTGGCCTGCATCGAGACGCCTTTGGAATGGATGACGCACAGCTTGACCCACAATCCCACAGTGGCGAGAGGCAGGCGGCGGATGCGCCTGTCGTCGGCCATCTGGTCGTCGATGATGAACCACATCTCTTCTTCTCCTTCCTGTGGTTCAGTCGATCTCGCCGGTGTCCGGATCGACGGTCGCCTCCACGTCGCCGTCGTCCATGTCGAGACTGCGGCGCAGGTCGTCGATGAGGATCATCTGCCGTGACGTGGCTGGCTTCGCGCACATGTTCTCCATGGCCAGGCCGGCGTCGAGGATGCGCTGAGCGAGGTCTGCGCAGTCGTACACGGCTTCGGTGATGGCGTGGATGCCGCCCCACTTGTCGATGTGCTCCTTTTTGTTTTTGGTGTCCATGACGTTGCGGCATGCCTTGAGCACGACGGCCGCGGCCTTGGTGACCTGCTGGGTCTTGCCGATGAGGTCGATGAGCGTGTCTGGCGTGGCCTCCTGCGGGATGAGCGCCTGTTGTTCGCTGGCTTTCATTGCTGCTCCTTAGAAATCCGGTTCCGGATCGGGTTTGCCGAAACCTCCGAATGATGACCGGTCGTCCGACGGAGCGCCCCACGGATCATCGGCAGGTGCGGCCGGTTGCGTGGACTGGGCCGGCTGTTGGCTCCAGCCGCCCGCTCCGGTGTTGACGGTCGGCGTCTGCGCGGCGGGATTGCCGTAGACGGGACCTTGCGGCCGTCGGTCGATGCGGGCGACCTGCGCGGTGGCGTAGCGCAGGCTCGGGCCGATCTCGTCGACCTGCAGCTCTATGACGGTGCGATTGGATCCGTCCTGTGCCTGGTAGGAACGCTGCTGCAGACGGCCTTGTGCGATTACGCGCATGCCCTTCGCAAGGCTCTGCGCGCAATGCGAGGCCATGTCACGCCATGCCGAGCAGCGCATGAACAACGCCGCCCCATCCTCGTACTGGCCGGTCTGCTTGTTGTATACGCGCGCGGTGTTTGCGATGGTGAAGCTGGCGACCTGCGCGCCCTGGCCGGTGGTTCTCAGTTCCGGATCCGCGGTGAGGTTGCCGACGATGGTGATGACGGTCTCGCCTATGGCCATGTCACTCTCCCCTCACGTATCCGGCGGGCGCCGGGCCGAGCTGGCTTGGATCCTTGGCCTTCCACGCGCATTTCGCGCGCAGGCATCCGGCCTCGCGGTCGATGACGATCTCGCCGAAGCGCGCCGGCGCGACCATGGTGAGGTTCCATCCACTGTCGCGGTTGAGCGTGGATATGGTTTCGTACAGTTCGTCGATCAGTTCGGCGGACGTCATGCCGGCGCTGGCGGGTGTGAGCGGCCATTCGAACCACTTCTCGCCTTCCGGTCTGCTTGGTGTTTTGCTTGGCAACGTTTGCCTCCTTTGGATTGATGTCGTGCCGGGACGCGGATTCGAACCGCGCATCCATCCGCCGACGTGACCTGAACACGCCGATCCATGGCGCCCGCCTCCAATCGCGGGCCCCGGCGAAGGCCGGACGGGAGGAGAAGAGAGAAGATGACCCGTCCGGCCGGTTTTAACGTCTTTTCCTTGACGCGCGGGCGGTTCCGGCATGGCCGCGCATGACGAACCACGTCCATGCCGCAATGTGTGCGGAACCGCCCAAGTCCTTCACTGCCGTTGCTCGTCCAGCCAGCGCGCGAAGCGGGGGTCGGAGCACAGGCGACGCATGATGACGGCCGTCGGGATGAGCACCGCGAACGGCACGGCGATGAGATGTTCGATCGGGTGCGTGCACGCCGGCGTGCAATACAGCACCCACATGGCCAGTAGCCACACCGCGAAGATCAGCTGGTGCAGGATGATGCGGGCAAGAGCCTTCATCGTTTTGCCTCCGCTTTAGAATCAGTGGAATGGACATCAATGTGGTCACCGGCGTCGTTGGCGCCGTCACGGGATTGGTTGGCGGTGTCTCCGGATGTGTCGCCTTGTTCCAAACGCATGCTGGAAACAAGCTCGCCAAGGACGCCAACGACTCGGCGGAAGAAGCCAACGGGATCGCCGCCGACTCGAAGGGGATCGCCGAACACGCCAACGACCTTGCCGGCAAAGCGAACGAGATAGCAGCAGACGCGAACGCGATCAGCCAACGGGCGTTGGCAGTCACCGCCGACCAGACGGTTTACAAGTGGAGGGTCGAGTACGATGGAGAAACTTCCACCGTCTTCCTTGTCAACGATTGCGGCAACATCGCACGAGACGTTCATGTGTTCGTCCGCTTTGAAGACCAGACCATTGCGCAGGCGCGCGTCGACAAGACAATGCCGTTCTGCGAGATCGCGCTCGAAAGCGAGTTCTTCTCCAAGCAGATAATCAAAGACCAATCCGAGATCGACGCCATCAACTCCGGAAACGGCTTCTTCTTTGCCGACATCGGAACATGCCGCGTCACTGTACACGTCACATACACCACCGAACTGGGCAGCAGACGCAACACTGAGATCGAGCAGCGCCTGACCAACAGCCAAAGGCATTGATTCCATCACAGCTCCTTGTTGATGGTGTCGATAACGATGTCCACGAGGTCGGGCACGTCGAGATCGACGTATCCGACGATGTGACCGAGCGAACGCCTTGCTTCGATGTCGTCCCACCCGTCGCCGCAGGCCGGACTGATGGCGTCGCCATGGTCCTCAAATTCCCTGAATATCGCTTCGACGCAGGCTTTGCGGATGTCGCTCATTTGTCCTCCTTTTCTTCCCATGGATCAGGCCACGGGATATCGGTACGCCAGTCGTTGTCGGTCATCACGCACCCACCTCTTCCTCGTATTCGGCCGTGCACTGGTACAGGTGTTGCGCGAAATAGGCGATCATCTGCTCCTTCGGATACATGACGATCCGTCCCACCTTCACGAACTTCGGGCCGATGCCCGCGCTACGCCAGTACGCCAGGGTGCCTTCCTTGATGCCGCAGTTGTCCGCGATGTCCTTCGTTGTGTTCATCGGCTTCAACGCCGCCGCCAATGCGGCGAACACCCTGACTTTGTTTCCTTCGAATTCGAAAGGCTGGATTTGGTTGTTCATTGGATTCTCCTTGGATTTTTGATTGCTCCTTCGCATATGCTTGTGATGTTCAATCCGAGCATGAAAGGAGGTGAAATGGATAAGAGCTTTCTTAAAATCGATGGTGTTGTGCTTCCGGGCGCTCCAGATTTCCTTGTCGAACAGTTCAACGAAATCGAGGAGATTCTGAAAGGAATGAAGCCCGGAGAACGCAAAAGCAGAACCTTCATCGCGAGAACCAACGATGACAAAGAGAACATAATCACCGTTTCTCTGCATTGCGGTACCACAATGAGCCTCGACATCATCGATGATGGTTCCGATGCTTATCAAGCGTGTGCTGAACGCTTGAAGAACTAAGGACCGTTCTCTTAAAATCTCTCGAACCATCTTCTGAATCGCCGTCCGCGAGAGAGAGTTCCAATTCCTCGCGGACGGCTTTCCTTATCGCGCCAAGCATCGCCGGGTGCAGGCGTTCGAACTCCTCAACGGAAATCGGGTTCATGGATTCGTCCGGCGTCTCGGCCGGAATGTTGATGCTCATTTCGGATTCTCCTTAGAATCGTTTTGTGCCGTTAGCTGTTGAGCCACAGATTGATGAAGATCGTGATGACGCTCACCACCGCGCAGGCGATGGAGAACCAGGTCGCTATCGTTTCCATGTGGGAACACCTTCCTTTTGATTGCTTCCGTCGGTGAGCGCTTCGGATTGTTGGTTGTGGGTGTGGTGTCGGGCGGCGGAGAAGCGGCCGCCCGACGGTTCCCCTACACTGGTTGCAAGCAGCACGGCGATTACCGGTCGCCACGCGGACCAGATAGGAGAAGAATCGATGAATGGGTTATGGGTGACCATCGCTGGATGGGCGGTGACTATCGGCGTATCCGTCGTCGGTTGGGTCATCACCGGGAGAAGGGCCGCGAATAGTGGGAAGACCGATACGGAAAGGTTCGAAAGACGTCTCTCGCTGTTCTCGGAGCAACTGGACGCCATGCGGGACTCTTCGGATTCGCTGCATAGGCAGGTCGATCTATTGGAACGCAAGGTGTCCGTTCCGGACTGGATCATCGAACATCCAAGTCCGAGACCGAACAACGTCATGTTCGTGATCAGGAACCGCAACACGTTCGACGCGTATGACGTGCGCTTGGAGGCCGATGGGTGCGAACCGGTTGTGTTGGGCAACATAGCAAAGGGGTCGTCGCGCAAGTTCGAGTTCGTCGCCGCCGTTCTTGGGCGAGCGGATAATGTCATCATCAGTTGGCTCGATTCCCCGCAGGCGACGGAACGTATGAACCTGCCGATGGCGATGCCGGAAAGACGATAGCCAGGAAGCGGCGCAGTGCGTCGCCTTCGAGCTCGATCATTTCAGCCAAGGTCACGTATGCCTTGCCGTCCCATATGTCCACATGGATCGGATGCTCACTGGGATCGAAGAGCGTTCTCCCGCTCACGCCCAGAGCGTCTTCGAGTTCTTTGGGCGCGCAGTCGATGTCGGTGATATCGAACGACGTGTTCATTTCAGTTCTCCTCCTTGCTGTTGGCATTGTTGACTGTCGCGTTTTCCAGCGCATCGGCGAGCGCCGATTGCGGTTCTTTTTCTTCTGAATTTGCTGCAATGAAGATGTCAAGACCGTCTTGCCATTTCAATGCCGGAGCAATCTTGTCGAGAACGCGAATCGGCCATTCCCGTTGATTGCGCATGTATCGATTTATGACGACCCGATTGATTCCAACTGCGTCGGCGACGTCGGATTGAGTGATTCCAAGTCGAGCCATCCTGACTTTTATTGCCTGTGTCACGTATTCATTGCTTGTCACATCACCTCCATTCCCCGAATATTCGGGACTTTGTTCGACGTTTACCGGATATTCGGTGAACATGCTTTCAATGTACTCCCGAATATTCGGTATGGCAAATTCGACACGCCGAACGGTGTAAAGATGTAACTTCCCGAAAATTCGAATACAGTCATCGCTATGGATAGCAGCACAACACGCACCGATCTGGTGATTTGCAAATATATCAGCCAAGCAATGGAAGCCAATGGCATTACCCAGGCCGACCTCTCCAAGGCTCTTGAAGGACGATCAAAAGGTTATGTCAGCGACCGAGTACTCGGTAAAAGAAGTTGGGCAATCAGCGAGTTAGACAGACTCGCTCCACTCTTTGGGCTTCCGGACGCTCTTTCACTGGTCGCGGCAGCCTGTGGGTCAATCTCCAGCGACACCGCACGAGCCTACGAGGCCCGCGAGCGCGAATCCCGGATCACCGATGATCTCATCGACCGTATCGCCGCGCACCCCGAAGACTATGACATGGCCGCAAACAGGGATCCGAACGCGCGTTTCGAGGCCGAGACTCCCGATGAGTAGGGTAATGGACGGACGCTAATTGCTATTATTCATCTTTAAGCGCTTTATCTTGACTAATATTGACTCATAGTTTATGGTTTCTATCAAATAGAATTGTATTTGAGAAAGCGGTGACCTTAATGAGCATGGAATATAAGACTTTGGCGAGACTGTTCCACGCCGACAGGAGCGCGGACTCCTACACCAACCACGACAGGCTCGCCAAACAGCGCCTCGAGGACGACTCCACCTTCGCGACCGGAATCGGCACGCCCCTGGGCGAACTGTTCATCGCCACACCGCGCTGCATGTGCATGCTCACGCAGAAGGTGCTTCTCGCCGAACGCCGGGTATCGGCCATGTGGAAAAGCATCCCAGGAGTCATGCGGTGGAACTACATCCACCACGCCATATCCGAGGAGCTGCTCGCCACAAACGAGATGGAAGGCGTCAGGTCGACACGTAAGGAGACGGAAGCGGCCGTGGCCGCCGCCCGGCAGGCCAAGGCCGACGGCGATATGGAGAAGGCTCGGTTCGGCGAGTTCGCGAAACTGTATCTCAACCTCACCGACCACGATGTCGAACTGCCCAAGACCCTTGAGGATATCAGGGACATCTATGACAAAATCGCCCTCGACGAGATTGAAGACAAGGACAGGCCCGACGGGGAACTGTTCCGGAAAGGCGACGTGGAAGTGCAGGGACCGCACGGCACGGTCATCCATAGCGGAGTCAGCGGCGAGGCTCGGATATCGGCACTGCTGGCGCAGATGATAGACCTCGCCCGTTCGGATACCATACCGTTCCTGCAGAGGGCCATCGCCAGCCACTTCCTGTTCGAGTACATCCACCCGTTCTACGACGGAAACGGCAGAACCGGCAGGTATCTGCTCGCGCTCTATCTCAGCCATGACCTCACACTGCCCACCGTGCTGTCCCTCTCCAAGACAATCGCGGAGAACAAGAACGAATACTACAAGGCTTTCACAGAGGCCGAGGACAAGCTCAACTGCGGGGAACTCACGTTCTTCGTATATACCATCCTCGGATTCATCGAACGCGCGCAGAAGTCCTTGATCGAGGAACTCGGCATTAAGATCGATCAGCTTGGCAAGGCGACCGACCTGCGCGACGAACTGCGGAATGAGCATGCGATGTCCAAGAATGCGACGCTGCTTCTTTACGCGGTCATGCAGGAGGAGCTGTTTGACACCACCAAGTCCATGACGCTCGAAGACGCTGAAGTCGACCTCAGGCTGACGAAGCAGACAGTCCGCAAATACGTGGATGAACTTGCGAGCGCGGGTCTCATCGAATTTGTTGGGAAACGTCCACTCAAGTTCAGGGCCTCCGAAGCGTTGCGTGCGCGTATGGGTGTGGGCACCATACCTATGAAAGAGGATTTTTAAAATCGAAACGATTTCAGGTTTGATCGAGCATGCGGAATCCATGGGCCTGTCGGTCGTGTCGCGTGACCTTCCACGCGACATATGCGGACTGTACGATGACCGGCATGGACTCATCCTATTAGCCGACTGGCTCAACCAGCGCCAGCGCCGTTGCACGCTGTGCCATGAGCTCATCCACGCGAAACACCACGATCCAGGCTGTGGTAGCCAATACGGGTTGAAGTGCGAGCGCCGGTGTCGCAGGGAGACCGCGCTGGCGTTGATCAGTCCCGTGGACTATGGCATGGTGGAGCAGATATACGAAGGCAATACGTGGATGATGGCCGTGGAATTGGGCGTCACCATCCAAGTACTGTCGGACTATCGGCAGCTGTTGTACGATTCCGGCGTGTGCGTGCAATAAAAGAAGCTCAGCGTCCACATACCGCGACGGGAAACAAAAAAGGGTCCCGCCCGAACACAGTCGGACGGAACCCAAGGAACCAACAATCAGCATTTCCGTTTTCACCAAAATGAGGTTCCACGCACAGTGTAGCGCGGATCCTCGGAAAGAGACAACCATGGCCAGAGCGTTCGTAGACGACAGATGGCTCAAAAACGACGAGGACGGCAACCCGCCCAGCAGGGCCGCGAAACAGTCGCTGGCCAATGCGAAGGATCCGATGAAAGCCAATGTGCCCGGCAAATGGCGGTCCGCGCTGTACGGCCAAGGCTCACGGTGGAGATGCCGCTGGTACACGCTTCGAGACGGCAAACGCGTCCAGAAATCACGGAACTTCGCCAAGCTCCGTGACGCTGAGGAATACGCAGCGGCCATCGAGGACGACATCAGACGCGGCAAATACCGCGACCCGCAGCAGGAACTACGCATCTTCCGGGACGTTGCCTCCGAATGGACGGACGGCAAGATGGATATCAAACAGGGCACTTTGGGCAGATACCGCCGCGAATTGCGCGTTTATATCAACCCCAAGTGGGGCGATCGCACACTGAGGGAAATCCAACGCGACGAACTGCAACAGTGGGTCACGCAGCTCACCGAAGGCGGGTATCCCGCCGAACTGCAGGACGATCGCGAATCGAAGCCATTGAGTCCACGCAGCATCCGCAACATCGTCAAGGTCGTCATGGGCGGTGTCATGGAATTCGCTTTGGAGCACGGCTGGATCGGAGAGAACCCCATTGAAAAGGTCACCGTGCCGCGCATCACGCAATCCGATGACGACATGGTGTTCCTTACCGTCGAGGAGGTGGAGTTGCTGGCCGGCATGGCCGAACGGGCAGGACGGCCGGTAGACGGGCTGATCGTCCGCTGGCAGGCATACACCGGTGCCCGCATTGGCGAGACGCTGGCACTCAAATGCGGCGACGTGGATGTGGAATCACGCAGGGCGCGCATTCGCCGCACTTGGACCGACGACGGCAAAGGCAGGCTTGTGCTGGGCACGCCGAAGAACGGCAAACCGCGCAGCATCGCCATACCCAGATTCCTTATACCGTCCATCGAACGGCAGATGGAGGGCATGGGCGACGACGACTGGCTGTTCCGCGCGGCAAGAGGCGGGAACCTGTGGACGAACACGTGGCGGACGCGTGTCTGGCGAAAGGCCGTCCGACTGGCCGGCATGGAGGACGAGGGCGTGACCATCCATAGTTTGAGGCATAGCTATGCGAGCTTTGCGATTGCTCAAGGCGCGGATGTGAAGACCCTACAGATGCAGCTCGGCCACTCCTCACCCAGCATCACGCTGAACACATACACGGCTCTCTGGCCGGAACGATTGGACGATGTGGCGGACGCGATTGGCGAGCTGCGCGCTGAACAGTTGAAGACCGTCTAGACGCGGAGGTTGCGCGGTCATCGTGTCGAATCGTGTCGATAGCCTACGGCCAAGAAAAAATAAAGCCTTGGAAACGTAATGTTTCCAAGGCTTCCGGTCGGGCTGACAGGATTTGAACCTGCGACATTCTGCTCCCAAAGCAGACGCGCTACCAAACTGCGCTACAGCCCGTTCCTGCTCGCTTTCAGCGAACCCGCGTTGCGGAATCGCATCATGTGAACACGAGTTTCTATTATAGCGTATGGTTGGACAACGACAGACTTACAATAGCGTTTCGGAAGGGAGAGTGGCATGGGACGTCATCAGCAGGCTGAATCATCGGGCATTATCTCCTTTGTAATATGCGCCATCATCGCTTGGTTTGTCATGAACGCTTACACGCAGTTCGCTCCCGCCATTTGGCGTGTCACGCAACGACTGTTCACCGTCTGCTCGGGAATCGTGGCAGGATGCGGTGTTATATCATTCAGTCTGGGTTATGCACGAAAATCACGCTCGCTGACGCTCAAACATGGTTGGGCTATTCCTGTCCGTCGTATTTTCGAAATCCTTGCGCTTTCCGTGGTGTATGCCTCGACCATTTTCGTCATGTCGTTCATGATGTTGTCCATCATCAACAACATGATGGGCATCCGCACGCTGAAAGGCTATCTGCCAATCCTATGCGCGGCCATCGCAGGCGTTGTAGGCTATATAACTTTCGTACAGGCGGAACTTATGAACGCCAAAACGATCGCTTCCCTACTGCCGTTTTTCGTGGTGTCTGGCGTGAGCATCGCAGGATTGACGTCCGACGATCCATACTGGTACAACAACAATTTCTCCCAATTGGGTGACCGTACGACGTTCGCCGCACGTATGTTCAATTCGACGCTGATGCTCGCGGGCATCTGCATTGTGATCATCAGCTATTTCGCCGTTTCCGAGCTCATCACCACGTATCGTCTGCAATTGCAGTATCTGGATTCCAACTCCACCAATGAAACGCCGAAGCATTTCCGTACGAGGATTCTGCTGCTGTCGATCATGTTGGCGTTGGCCGGCATCGCCTTCATAGGCATCGGCATGTTCCGTTACACGCCGCATCCGATTTTGCACAACGTGTTCGCCCGCGGCCTGCCATGTTTGATGAGCATGCTGATGATTGCCCTGCCTTGGCTTGCCCCGCAACTTTCAAAGATCGTATACGTGGTTTCCGATCTTGCGATTGTGATTGGCGCTTATGCCGGATTCCAATGGCTGAGCGGGCATAACACGCTGACGAACGTGGAGGCGTTGGCCGGCATGATGTTCCTTGGCTGGTTCATCATTTTCTCGCGTCAGATTGCCGCCATCGAAGCGGATCGCGTGCAGACGCAGCTGATACTGGCGCAATCCGAGAGACCCCACTCCGTCGAGGATCTTGCGGAAGTCAGCGAAACTGTTCCCGACACTGTTTCCCGGCTTGCTTCGGAAGTCTAAAAAACGTAGCTGGAAAACAGTGTCGGAAAAACAATCAGAAATTGTAATGTCCGTTGGACGGCTTCTTGTCGCTCATCAACAGCAGGAAGCTTCTTGATTGCGCAGTAATCGCAAAACCGGCCTCATAATTGAGTTCTGGCCCCTTTGGATTATGCGTGTCGACAATTAGACGCCATTTCTTGCCATATTGCTCATCGGGCAGGGTGAACATGATCGGCTCGTAATGCGCGTTGAAAATCAGAATGAAATCATTGTCGACCATCTGATTGCCGTACCAGTCGGTTTCCGGAATATCGGAACCGTTCAGATAGATCATCACGGTGAAAGCGTGTGTGTTCGACCAGTCGTCCATATCCATAATGGAGCCGGTGTGATCCATCCATTCGACCTGCGGAATCGCAGTGCTGTCGTCTCCCTGCTCGCGACCGGAGAAGAAGCGGCGGCGATGCAGCACAGGATGCTCAAGCCTCAAATGAATCAGCTTCGATACGAATTCGAGCAGGTCCTTCTGATCCTCGTCCAAATCCCAGTTCGTCCAGGAGATCGCATTGTCCTGGCAGTAGGCGTTGTTATTGCCCTGCTGGGTGCGCGCCACTTCGTCGCCGCCGCAAATCATCGGAATGCCTTGACTAAGCAGCAGTGTGGCGAACATGTTGCGCATCTGCTGTTGACGAAGCTCGTTAACATCCTTGATGGTCGTAGGACCTTCGACACCGCAGTTCCAAGAACGGTTGTTGCTTTCGCCATCGCGATTGCCTTCGCCGTTGGCCTCATTATGCTTCTCGTTGTAGCTCACCAGATCGTTCATGGTGAAGCCGTCATGCGCAGTGATGAAGTTCACGGATGCGACCGGTCGGCGGCCGTTGACCTGATACAAGTCGGAACTGCCCATAAGTCGGCTGGCGAATTCCGGCAAGGTAGACGGCTGCGAACGCCAGAAGTCGCGCACACAATCACGATAGCGGCCATTCCATTCGGACCAGCTGGATGGGAAGCCGCCCACCTGGTATCCGCCGGAACCCAAATCCCATGGCTCGGCGATCAGCTTGACGCGAGAGATGACCGGATCCTGCTCGACGATATCGAAGAATGCCGACAGTTTGTCGACTTCCTGGAACTGACGCGCCAATGTGGCCGCAAGATCGAATCGGAATCCGTCGATGTGCATTTCAGTGACCCAATAGCGCAGGCTGTCGGTAATGAGCTGCAACGCGTGCGGCGAGCGCATGAGCAGCGAGTTTCCGGTGCCTGTGGTGTCGAAATAGTGCCTGCGGTCGTTGTCTACCAGACGGTAGTAGGCGCCGTTGTCGATGCCTCTGAAGCTGAGGGTCGGTCCGAGGTTGTTGCCTTCGGCAGTATGGTTGTATACCACGTCGAGGATGACTTCCATGCCGGCACGATGGTATGCCTTGACCATGGATTTGAACTCGTTGACCTGTTCGCCGCGCTGCCCGGAGCTGGAGTAGGCGTTGTGCGGGGCGAAGAAGCCGATAGTGTTGTATCCCCAGTAGTTGCTTAAGCCTTTTTCCTGCAGGAAGCTGTCGTTGACGAACTGGTGAATAGGCATGAGTTCGATGGCCGTGACGCCCAGTTTCTTCAGGTATTCGATTACGGAGGGGTAGGCCAGTCCCGCGTAGGTTCCGCGAATGTCCGGCGGCACGTCCATGTTGAGGTTGGTCATGCCGCGTACGTGGGCTTCGTAAATTACCGAATCGTGGTATGAGATGTTCGGATGCTGGTCGTTGCCCCAGTCGAAATAGGGGTTCACCACGGCTGCTTTCATGGTGTGTGGGGCCGAGTCGAGCGTGTTCATGCTGGTAACATCGTCAGGGCTTTTGAACCAATACGAGTAGAGGCTTTCATCGCCGTCGATGTTGCCTTCGATGGCTTTCGCGTAGGGGTCAAGCAGCAGCTTGTTCGGGTTGCAGCGCAAGCCCTGCATCGGGTCGTACGGGCCGTACACACGGTAGCCGTAACGCTGCCCCGGTTGGATTCCGGGCAGATAGTTGTGCCAGACATACGAGTTCTGCTCGGTCATTTCGATTCGAGTTTCGTTGTCTTCCTCATCGAAAAGACAAAGCTCGACCTTTTGTGCCACTTGGGAAAAGAGGGCAAAATTCACGCCGGCGCCGTCATAGCTTGCGCCGAGCGGATACATCGATCCGGGTCTGATTTGCATGATTCAAGTATCTCACGTTTTAGCCCCCAAATCGTAATTTCGTGTTGTTCGGCGATTATTTTTACGATTCGAAAGAACTTTTGGCTGTATTTTGCCGGTTTCTCCGAATTTGCTCGTGAAGAATGGCGATCATGGAATTGGATGCGGTGATGCGAGTGTCGCGTAGCCGCTGCCAGGAAATCCACGCCGATTCGACATGCTCATCGCCGTCAAAGTGACGTTCGACGGGATGCCACGCGTGCAGGTGAAGCACCATGATGTTGGCGAGCTCGTCGGTCATGCCTTCGGACGAGTAGAACTGCCCCACATGGTCGAATTCAATGCCGTCATGCCCGGTGGGTTCCACACCGGTCTCCTCGCGCAGTTCGCGCAGCGCGGCCTCTTCAACGTCCTCTCCCCCGTCGATGAGTCCGGCCGGCAGACCGTAGGCGAAAGCGTCGCAACCGATACGATATTCGCGTTCGATCAGGTACCGGTCGTTCGCGCAATCATGCACCAGCATGACCACGCAAGGCGCGTGGCGCATCACCTGCCGACGAATCACCGTTCGCCCGCCACCACGCATCGGTAATGCAATCCGCATGTCGTCGACACCGAAGATAGCGCCTTGGTACACGTGCTTGCTGTCAAGCACCGTGACCGTACCGGACATGTCCACTCCGTCGCTGGACTCGTCCAGCAATGCATCAACTTGGGTTTCGTCTGCCGCTTCGTTATTCATGACGTGTCATCGTTCCTGTCCGCTCGAGGGAATCACCATGTTCCATGGATCGGTGTTCATGGAAATCCAACGCACGTCGGGGGTGTCGCCGGTCACGGACGCGACCGCCCGAGGAACGTCTTTCATCGCATACTGGAACCACATGGATTCGATGGCGCTATGCGGAGTGTTGATGAACGCAGGACGCACATGCTCATCGCCATGGCCCAGAGCGATGCCGGAAGCGCGCATGGAAGCCTCATAGCGGGCCTGTTCAATGGCGTCCGTTACGGGATGATGCCTCAGATCGCTGGTTACATACACGTCGGCTCCGGTCGCACGCACCTCATCGAACAGCGAATCACCGGATCCCGGCAATACCGCCACCGTATTGACGGGAGCGTCTAGATCACCGCAAACCTGCACGCCAAGTTCGGTATACGGCAGCACGTCGGCCACACGGCGGGCGAAATCACGCAGCATCACAGGCTCGGCAAGCCGCCCGACACGTCCCAGGCCGACCGGATGCTCGGCGTTCGGATCGTCGATGGGCACGAGCGGACGCTGGTCCACCAGGCCAAACATGTCAGCCGCAGCCATGCCGACACCACGATATGCTGCATCGGCATTCGTATGCCCCACCCACAGCGCGCATCCGGCACGATTGAGCTTGCGCACGATCTCACCGCGGAAACCCAATCCCGACACCGCATGAACGGAACGGAAGAACAACGGATGGTGGCAGACCAGCAAATCAACGCCCCCGGCAATCGCCTGATCAACCACCGCCATAGAGGGATCAGCCGCAAAAGCGATATTGCGCACAGGCTGACGCAAGTCACCCACGATAAGACCAGGCTCATCCCACTGTTCCGCATAGCGAAGCGGATATAGCGTTTCCAACACATCAACGACCTGGCTTAACGCAGCCATCGCAACCTCCTCATTATCCGCGACTTCATATACGTGGCATCATCGCACGGCAACCGACATGTCCCAAACAGGCGGCATCAGTGCGCGGCAAGCTGCCAATCCGAACCAATACCCGTGGAAACATCCAGCGGAACCGCCATGTCAACCGCATGTTCCATGGCATCCTTCACCAACGCGGTGGCCTGCTCCGCCTCGCCCGGCGCAATCTCCACCACAAGTTCGTCATGAATCTGCAGAATGATACGACTGGCAAGACCAGACTCATGCAACGCATCATCAGCCCGAATCATGGCGATCTTCATAATGTCCGCGGCGGAACCCTGAATAGGTGCATTCAGCGCAGCACGCTCCGCAGCGTCACGTACCGCACGATTCGGCGACTTCAGCCCCGGGAAATACCTACGACGACCATAAATCGTCTCCGTATATCCCTTTTCACGGGCCGTGGAAACCAACGACTCCAAATACTCATGGACCTTGCCGAACGTCGCAAAATACTGCTGCTTCAATGACTCGGCCTCACCCGGCTTAATGCCAAGCTGCTGCGAAAGCCCATACGTGCTCAACCCATACGCCAAGCCATAGCTCATCGCCTTAACATGACTGCGCTGATCAGACGTAATCTCATCAACAGGAACGCCATACACCAAGCTCGCCACATACTTATGGAAGTCCCTACCGGAACGGAACGCCTCAATCAGCGCCTCATCACCGGAAAGGTCGGCCATAATACGTAACTCGACCTGAGAATAATCCGAACTCAGCAACGATTCAAAACCCTCACCGGGCACAAAAGCCGAACGAATCTCACGTCCAGCCGGATCACGATTCGGGATGTTCTGCAAATTCGGATCGACCGAGCTTAATCGACCGGTCGCAGCCACAGTCTGCTCAAACGTCGTATGAATACGCCCGTCAGACCCGTTGGTCGCATCGATCAACGTCTGCACGATCTGCTTGAGCTTGTTCTTCTCGCGATGCAGCAACAACGCGTCAAGGAACTGGCATGCGCTGTCATTATCATACGAACGATCGCGCAACGCCTGCAAAGCCGCCGCATTCGTGGTATACGAACCGGTTTTGGTCTTCTTCGTGGGTTTCAAACCCATATCTTCAAACAGAATTTTCTGCAACTGTTTGGGACTTTGCAGATTCACCCGCTCGCCCGCATACTGCCAGGCCGTTTCCTGCGCATGATTCGCATCGGAGGCAAGCTGTTCGCGCATGTTCATCAGCCTATTCATATCGACTTGCGCGCCGGCATGCTCCATGCCATAAAGCACACGAGATACTGGAATCTCCACGGAATCCAACAAGGCGAACTGCTCACGCTGATCCAGCGAATTCGCCAGATTTCGAGCCAACAGCCCCACAATCGCCGTGTGACGCGGAAGCTGGTCGTCTTTCTGCCGCACGGATTCTTCGGGCTCGTCGAAATCAAGCGTTCCCTGCGTCGCACTTTCGGACTGCTCCTCGATATGCAGATCCAAAAAATGAGCCGCCGCCTGTTCCAAAGTGTCTGCATGGAAATCGGGATGAACCAGATACCCGGCAAGTTTGGTATCGAACAGCGGTTCCGGCAGTTTCACGCCGACGCTTCCCAACAGATGGGACTGTTCCTTATAGCCATGCACCACCATGGATTGGTGGTATTCGTCAAGTAGCGTTTGCAGTTGTGACGCCATATCGCGATCAATATGATTGATGCGAATCGCTTTGCCTTGCGATGCGATCATCAGCGACGAATAAGCCGCGTTCCCCGGCTTGCTTTCGCCTTCCACCTGCAACACCCATGAGCGGGCCACGGATTGCGAGCACTTCTTCGTATGATCAATGGCGAAACCGGAAGGAGTTGTTTTCGGCGCGATTTCTCGCTCATCATGCAGATGCCTGTTCGTCGCCTGCAGATTGGATTGCACCCATGATTCCAACGCTTCCGGCGAATCAATCGTTTCGAATTCTGGTATTTCCAGCTTGCTGGACTCATCTTGCTGCACAAGATTGTTCGTAGGCTTGCCTGCGTTGAATGTTCTCAGCACACGGTTTTTGGTGCGAATACCGAATTCAAGCTTGGAGAACAATTCGTTGAGCTGGTTGGCATCCACCTGGCCGAAGGTCAGATCTTCGATGGACACACCAAGGTCGAGATCACGCACCAAGGCGTTCACGGAACGGTTCAGCTTGACCTGGTCGATGTTGGCCCGCAGCGCCTCACCTTTTTTGCCGCCGATCTCGTCGGCATGCTCGATGATTTGGTCAAGCCCGCCATACAGGTTGATCCACTTGGCCGCGAAGCCATCGCCCACGCCTGGAACGCCTGGAATGTTGTCAGCGGTTTCGCCACGGAGCGCCGCCAAATCCGGGTACTGTTCCGGGGTGACATGGTATTTCTCCACCACCGCATCGGGAGTCATATGCTTCAGGTCTTTGAAATGATGCCCCGGATACAGCACGGTGATGTTGTTGTTGATGAGCTGGAACGCATCACGATCGCCAGACAATACCAGCGTGCGATAGCCTGCCTTGTCTCCCATGCTCGCCAACGTGCCGATCACGTCATCACCCTCATATCCGGGTTTTTCGATGAACGTGACGCCCAACGCATCAAGCATCTGTTGAATCAGAGGCAACTGCGTGAGCAGATCTTCCGGAGCCGCATCTCGCGTGCCTTTATACTGCGGCAGCATCGTATTGCGGAACGTGCCGCCTTTGACGTCGAAAGCGACGGCAAGATGATCGGGATGCTCGGCATCGATCACTTGCGACAGCATGGTAGCGAAACCCCAGACGGCATTGGTTGCCTGACCTGCGGATGTACTGAAATTCTCTACGGGCAAGGCAAAAAAAGCGCGGAACGCCAAGGAATGGCCGTCAACGACCAATAGCGTCCCGCGTGAAGTGCCTTCCACAGTTGCTGTGTTAGCGCTCATCCTCTGCTTCCGACTTCTGATCACCATACTTGGCAATGATGGCCATGGCCAAGCGCTTCTTCGGAATACGCTGGTCCATGGAGGTCTTCTGAATCCAACGGAATGCGCCTTGCTCGGAGAAATCGGCCTTGTCCATAAGCAGACCCTTGGCACGGTCGACGAGCTTACGCTCCTCGAGGGTTTCCTCAGCCTTCTTCAGCTGCTCTTCCGCCTTCTTAAGCCGCTCTTCGGCTTCATGCAGTTTGGATTCGCTGCGCTCCACATTGTCGAGCAGATCGTTGATCTCGGCGAAACGGCCCATGGCCACTTCCAAAGCCGGCAGCAGCTTGGACTCCTCATACGGCTTGGTAACATACGCCATGGCACCGGCGCCGGTGGCCTTCTTCACCAGATCGGACTGGGAGAATGCCGTAAGCATAACAACCGGGGCGATGTTCTCGTCGCAGATGATGCCGGCCGCTTCGATGCCGTCCATACGAGGCATCTTGACGTCCATGCACACCACACTCGGACGGAACTTGCGAGTCAGATCAACTGCCTCTTCACCGTTAGCGGCTTCGCCCACAACCTCGTAGCCGTTATCTTCCAGCATGGCAACCAAATCCATACGGTTCACGGATTCGTCTTCGGCCACGACGACGGTACGCTTGCGAGGCTTCTCCTCCTCGAGGGGTCGCTCAGGCGCTGCGGCAGCCTGAAGTTCATCGTCGGTGAGCACTTCGTCCGGTTCCGTGGTCTTTTCTGCAGACATGTCGGTCTCTTTCCACTGTCACACCCAAAGCCGGCCTTGCACGCCCCAACTCGCTTCCGGAATGATTCGATGCAGTTACTTGCAATCGTTCAGATTCTGGGAATTCTCAGCTTTTCACAGCCTTAATTCACCTTCCATAACGCAAGTTGAAACGAACCGGCTATCTTCCTTGTACTTTCATGGATGATACTAGCAGAAGCCTACAAGCGCGTGTTGCCGCAATCCTCATTCCTGCCTTGCGTGTCAAGCTGGAAAATTCAGGAAATATCACAATCTTGCAAAGTATCTTTCCGGGAATCATGTTCAACGTCACCTTGTTTATACTGGGCGTATGAGTAGCACTTTCACCATCAGAGATATTGTCAACGAAAACGCAACGGCATCAGTCAGCGATTACGGTGCGCATGTGCTTTCCTGGGCACCCGCCGGCGAACAGCCTGTTGTCTGGCGCCCCAAGGCGATTTACCTTAAGGAAGGCACTGCCATCCGTGGCGGCGTTCCCATTATTTTCCCTTGGTTCAATTCCGGTTTTGAAAACGGCCATGTGGCTTCGAAGACACCTAAGCACGGTTTTGCCCGCAACAGTTTCTGGCATTATGACGAGGAAGGGTCCACCGGAGCTCGTTTGCGCTACACGTTGGATTCGAGTGAGATCGACGCAGACATACTTTCCCAGTTTGTTTCTGGCCCGAATCCTCAATTTCATGCCGTTTACACCATTGAGGTCGGCCATGAATTGACGATGTCGCTTACCGTATGCAACGATGGCGACGAGCCATTGTCTTACGAAGAGGCACTGCATACGTATCTGCAGGTTGGCGACGCCGAACAGTCGCAGGTGTGCGGACTGGAGGGCGCGGACTATCTCGATACCGTATTGGATGGCGATCCGCGTTGCAGCCAAGGTGATGAACCTGTGACCTTCCAAGGCATGGTTGACCGCATCTACTATTCGACGGATACGCTTGAGCTGCGCGACCCCGTGTTGCAGCGCACCATCATTGTCACCAAGCAGGGCGCAGCGCAGACCGTGGTATGGAATCCGGGAGAGCAAGCCGGCAATGCCATCGGAGATTTGAGCGACGGCGAATGGCGTGGCTTCGTCTGCGTGGAAGCGGTCAACAATCGCGATTGCGCAGTCGTCGTGCCTCCGCACGATTCGCATACGCTGCAGCAGACCTTGGCTGTAAAACACTGAGTGACCTGCAGTTTCAGTCGTTTAGATTGTCGCCAAAGACCTGTTCGACGTATTCGGAGAGCTTGCCGTTCTTGGCGAGTTCGGCCGAGTCGGCCTTGACGAAATGCGTCTTGCAGCCGTTGCCGACCTCATCGTCGCATCCGAGGATGTAGTGGGTCGCGATCTGGTAGATGATCTCGGTGGGCGCGATGCCGTACACTTGGTGTTCGAGGATGTGATCGAGGCGTTCGCGGTCGTCCGGATACGTATCGCGCATGCCTTCGTTGCGGTAGAGCCGTTTGATAATCTCAGTGATGTACAGGCCGGACTTCATGTACAGGTCTGCGAACGTGCGGGTCGGATCGTCGAAGCAGACTGGGTTCTCCTGTTCGAGCATGTCCACCATCTGCACGACCACGCGACGCGGGGTGAAGATCTGGTTGGTCTTCTGCGGCGGCACGTAGTCGAAGATGTCCTCCCGTAGGTTCTCGTCGAAGTAGTTGGCGAGTCTGTGCCGCAATTGGATGAACTCCTTCACGGAGTCGTCGAACACGACCGGGTCGAACAGGTGTCCGTCGAATTGCTCGGTCCCACCGGTTTCCTCGTCCACATAGTCGCCGCCGTCACGCAGGAACCTGAACTGGTCCGTCGTGATGCTAGTCACTCCCTGGAACACGTTTTCCGGAATGATCCGGTCGAAATTCTCCAGTTTGGTGTTCTCGTCGCCGTAGGCCATGAGGAACGATGGAATCGTACGGGAGAAGCCACGCAGGTGGTCGCGGATGATGC
This sequence comes from Bifidobacterium intestinale, assembly GCF_023656765.1. Taxonomy (NCBI): domain Bacteria; kingdom Bacillati; phylum Actinomycetota; class Actinomycetes; order Bifidobacteriales; family Bifidobacteriaceae; genus Bifidobacterium; species Bifidobacterium intestinale. Next base: position 457,087 of record NZ_JAMOKR010000001.1, read on the forward strand.
CCTCGATGGGCTGCTTCTCCTTTTTCCCTTTTGGCGGTTTCGACCTCACGCACGATGGTCTCGCCGGCCGATTTAATGAGCGTTTCGCTGGATTCTTTAAGAACGGCACCACACCGAAACACGTTCTGGAACGATGCCGCACCTGGATTGGCGATCTGGCGACCTATTACAAGAAGCTAGATAGCAAATTAGACGACCCGAAGATAGACGAGGTTTTCAGGCTGCTTTCCCAATCAGGAGACATCATCCTCAAAAACAGACTGTACCGCTGTGCCGGCACGAACACGCACCAGACGGAACTGGGCCGGACCGTCGTCACAGGACTGTTCGACCCGACCATCACGCACAATGCTCCGACAACCATTTCTGGTTTAGCCGTCCAATCCGGGACCGCCGGAAAGACCGCAGCCTGGTGGAACGAATCCGATTACAAGATCATCGACGCGAATCACGCGCTCATCACGCCAAACCAGCTGAAGAAATTCAGCCAGCAACAGGCACAGCAAATCATGTACTTCAGCTGGCCCGTCAACGCAGGCCGAGTATTCCGGAGAGCAAATATCCAGTAAGAAGAAGCTCATAGCCTCAATCTTTGCCCCAGCAACATGCCTTCATACTGCACAATTAAGTTCAAAAGCCATCTCACAAATTCAGTTGGCACCGTAAAAAACGCTATAACAGCTGCGGCATAATGACACAAAAGATTGGACGAAAGCGAGGATCGAAATTCGCCTGACACCGCAATGCCGAATGTATTTTCAATGCTTTCACACCGTCTCTGCCATACTTGACAGTACGGAACGCTTAAGCAACGAAGCTGGATCCAACGACGGATACAGTTCCGCGAACGGTCTGAGGAAAGGATGGATAGTTCCATGAACGATAGATTTCCGGGCATCGACTGGTATTGTGATCGCTACAATGCACAGCTGAACAGCTAGTCGGGTTTTGATGCCCATCACTACGTATGGAAATGCACTGAATGCAGCCATAAGAACAGTATCTCTTCAGATTCCATCTGTGACTCTGAAGAAGACTTCCGCAGCTACAACAACTGAAAGGAATATGAAATGAGACACGTTTTCAAAGCCACAAAAATCGGCTGGGACGAAGAGCAAGAGGGAGTCTGGTTCGACTCTGACTTCTACTCCAAGGAAGAGGCAGAAGCCGAGTTCAAACCATATCAGGGAACCACACAACGCGGCTACCCATATACTGGTTACGAATACGATGGAGAGCAATATCACGATGTGACTTATATGGGAGAATTCGACGATGACGATCTTCCACAAAACGACACGGAAGCTCGTCAGAAGCGAAAGAGGTAGCTTCACCCCCACTGTCGCAGTATCAGCATGCCAGATAGTTTCCAAAGTTTGTCAGCGCACTATGAGGAGTTTTTATGGCCGGAAAACAATTGACTGAGCAAGAGGTGCTGGAGATTCTGGATATCCCCGATTTCCGACATATGTCAAAAGACAAAGTGATGAAATTCGCGTCGGAATTGCCAAACATGGATCCGCAAGTCGCAAAAACTGCATTGTTGCAATTCCCTGAATTCGCCGCCACCACAAGAGATGTTATGTCTTGCTTCCAAGAAACCATGCTGGAAGTGCTGAAAGAGGATCAGGGTAATGTTAAATCATTTAATGAATCCTGCGACGTAATTCTTGCACTGCTGGCAAGCCTCGCTGAACAGAGCGACATATCATTCGAACAGAAAGAAAAAATCATCGATAAGATGATAGCGATAGTTCAACTCAAAGGAAACAAAGACACCGAAACAAAAAAGTTCAAATATAAACTTTTAGCCTTGCTGGCGGGACTCCTCTCAGTACTCGTGCTTGCACTGCTAGCCTCGCTTGGAGGTAAGGCAGAACTCCACGAGGGCAGCGAAGACGAGGACGAAGAAAATTAAACCATTTGATTCAATCGGTTTAGAATAGACCATTCAGAACTAGATACCAAACGGATGGTGAGGTGCGGAGGTAAACTTTCTTCCCCGCCTCACCGTCCGGTATTTATCTTCGCAAATATCTTCACTGACTGAAATCAAATTTGACCGTGTTGTCCGGATTTAGAATCAGGCTTGCGGAGAACTTTTTACCGGCTTGTGAGGTGGAACCGTTGACGTGGATCTGGTGCTTTTCGAGCAGAGTTCGCACCATCGGATCGGTGAGGTTTTTGCTGCAGATGGTTTGACAGAGTTTCCAGCCGCAGCCGCTGACTGTCTGCCATGTGCCGTCGGATTGTTTTTCTCGTTTGTCGGTCAAGCATTGCCAGAATTTGCCTTTTCGGATGACCGGTTGGCCGCATTTTGGGCATAGTCCATATGATTCTGTCTCCGGATTCTGTTGTCGTGGCCGAATGGCGTCCCCGTTCAGTCTGACGATCTCCCCCACTTGCCTGGGAATCCCTGCAACTTCTTTCCTGAACAGGTTCATGACTTCTAACGTAGACCGTTCGCCACGTTCGACCTGCGATAGTTTTTGTTCCATCCTTGCCGTGTACTCCACGTTCCTGAGCTCCGGGGATACAACCGTAATCAGGTTCCGTCCCGTCAAGATGGAACGCAACTGTTTGCCCTTGAGTTTCACGTATTCGGACTGGATAAGTTTCTCAATTACTTCGGCACGAGTGGCAGGCGTGCCGATACCGCCTGAATGCGATTCGTCGTCGTCCAATGCTTCCTTAGGATCCTTGTCGTCAACGAAACGCGAGGCATGTTCCATCGCTGCGAGCAGTGTCGCTTCGGTGAATGATTTCGGCGGTTTCGTCTCGCCTTTCCTCATGGTCGCCGTCCCCTCCAGAGATAAAACCATATCACGCCCCGGTTCGAGATTCGAAGGAATGACGTTACACTATTCGTTGTTTTTGAACTGCGCCACTCTCTTGCTTTTCCGGTTTCCATTCACTCGCTTACATTCATCCGCCACGAGGAAGACGCCGGAATCATCAAGCCATGACAGCACCGTCAACCGTGAAAATATCCTATTCAAAAAATCTAAAACACCACGTTTAGTCCTTGTAACCCGTATCGCCTGGTGGATGGAAGGCACTGAGCCACCACGTAACTGCACATGTTGTCAGATAACAAGAAAGCCGCGGCGGGTGATACCCGTCCGCGGCTGTTCATCAATCCGGTGCCCCCGGTGGGACTCGAACCCACACTGTACAGATTTTGAGGCTGTCTCCTCTACCAATTGGGATACAGGGGCTTTCGCACAACTTGATTATTTTAACACAGAAAAAAGATTTCGCAAAGTCCTTGAGTGGTCGGCGTTTCGCACCATACTCGACACCTTGATCACAACCTATCGCAATCTATAAATCGGCCACAAACCAACATCATCCGAAAACAATAGGAGGGCTTCCATCCAAACGGACGAAAGCCCTCCTATTCGCTAATCAGTCAGTCACTGACCGAAACGCATTTCAGTCGCAAGCACCAACGGTGTGGACGTAGATGGAATCGGTGCGACCCGGCTGATGCTCGCCCTGGGCAGAGCTCAGCACAACGATCTTGTCACCATCGGTGACCTTGCCGGCATCCTTCAGGATCTTATCGGTGAAGATCATCAGGTCCTTGCGGGACTTGTCGTGGTAATCCTCATCGAGCAGGAAGGACTCGGTGCCCCAAGACAGAGCCAGCCAGTGATAGGTGTGCTCGTTGTTGGTGATGCCATAGATCGGGGTGGCCGGGCGTTCGCGGGACACGCGGTGCACGGTGGAACCGGTCTGGGTGTAGGCAACGATGGCCTTGGCGTTCAGCTTGTCAGCCAGATCCACAGCTGCGGAAGACACGGCGCCGGTGGAAGACATATCCAGGTTCTTCAGCTCCGGGATACGGTCGAAACCGTGCTCGGTGGCGAAGGAGGAGATGCGGCTCATGGTGTTCACGGTGACTGCCGGGTACTTGCCGACGGCGGTCTCGTTGGAAGTCATGGTCGCGTCGGCACCGTCGAGGACGGCGTTAGCGCAGTCAGATGCCTCTGCACGGGTCGGAACCGGGGAATTGACCATAGAGCCGAGGACTTCGGTAGCCACGATGACCGGCTTGGCGTACTGACGAGCCAGCTCGATGCAACGCTTGGTAGCCAGCGGGACCTCTTCCAGCGGGCACTCGACGGCCATGTCGCCACGGGCAACCATGATGCCGTCGAAGGCCTTGACGATCTCTTCAAGGTTCTCAAGAGCCTGCGGCTTCTCGATCTTGGCAACGACCGGGATGCGACGGCCTTCCTCGTCCATGATCTCGTGGGCGCGGTCGATGTCGGTGGCGAAACGCACGAAGGACATGGCGATGATGTCGGCGCCGGTGCGGATAGCCCAACGCAGATCGGCTTCATCCTTCTCGGTCAGAGCCGGCAGGGACACCGCGACACCCGGCAGGTTGATACCCTTGTGGCTGGAAACCGGTCCGGCCACGACAACCTTGGTGTACACGTTGTTGCCTTCGACCTTGGTGACCTCGAGGCGAACCTTGCCGTCATCGATGAGGATCGGGTCGCCAGCATGGCAATCGCCCGGCAGGCCCTTGAAGGTGGTGGAGGTGATATGCTCGTCGCCCTCGATATCGTCGGTGGTGATGACGAACTCCTGGCCTTCGGTCAGCTGGACCTTGTCTTCGCCGTCGGCGTTCTTCTTGAACCAACCGCAACGGATCTTCGGACCCTGCAGATCAACCAGGGCTGCGACGTTGCGGCCGGTGGCCTTGGCGGCGGCGCGGAGGTTGTTGTAGACCTTGAGGTGGTCTTCCGGAGTGCCATGGGAGCGGTTCAGACGAGCGACGTCCATACCTGCTTCGACAAGGCTGGTGATGCCTTCCAGGGACTCGGTAGCTGGACCGATGGTATCTACGATCTTGGCTTTACGCATGAATGCCTGCCTATTCTTGTTGATATTGATTTGGGATCTGACGACCCTGTTTCCAGTGGCATAGTCTACTAGCAAAAAGCGCCCACTTCCACCTCAAAACGAGGCGTGTTGTGAGCGCTCACAATTCCGTAGGAGAATAGAAAAGCTCTATTCTCCCAACGTTTGCCGGACTGTCACTTTTCGTTCGCTTTCATGGTGCGCATCTTAAGAACACTTGCCAAAGCCGCGCCACCAATCGCAAGGACGATAACGGCAAGAGATAGCCATGTGGGAACTTCCGGCACCCAGGAAATCGGCTGCCCACCATTGAGGAACGGCAGCGAATTGCCGTGCAATGCCTCCATGATGAGCTTGACGCCGATAAAGCCGAGCACCACGGACAAACCCAACGGCAGGTAGACAAGTTTGTCGAGCAGCTCGCCAAGCAGGAAGTACAGCTGTTGCAAACCGAGCAACGCGAACACATTGGATGTGAACACAATGAATGGATCCTTCGTCAAACCGAAAATCGCAGGAATGGAGTCAAAAGCAAACATCACGTCGGTGGTTCCGATGGTCAGAAAGACGATCAGCATCGGAGTCCAATACTTGGCACCGTTTTTGACGGTACGCAACTTTTCTCCGTCATACTCATCGGTGATCTTGATGACCTTGCGCAATGTGCGGATCAAGCCATTCTCATGATATTCCTCATCTTCGTCTCCCCCGGTGACCAACTTGATGGCGGTGACGATGAGGAACGCGCCGAACAGGAAGAACACCCAGGTGAAGCGGGCGATAATGGCCGCGCCGATGAGGATGAACACGCCGCGCAACACCAATGCGATGGTGATGCCGATGGACAGCACGAATTTCTGCAGCTGTTTTGGCACCGCAAAATTCGACATGATGATGACGAAGACGAATAGATTATCAATACTCAGCGAATATTCCGTAAGCCAGCCCGAATAAAATTCGATGGCCGGCTTCGATCCCGCGAAGAACCACATAAGTCCGCCGAAGATCAACGCCATGACCACAAAGAACGCGATATGTTGCACGCATTCCTTGGTGGAGGGCACATGGGGCTTACGTCCGATGATAAACAAGTCGACCACGAAAAAGACGGCAAGAACCGCGAACGTGGCGATTTCAAAAACAAGTGGTGTTTCAGCCATAATCCACTATGGTACGGATGCCGTATGACCGGTCGAGAACTATTTGCTCGCCTCCGTCATCTGCCGAAGTTCCTTTTTCAGGTCACGTATCTCGTCACGCAGACGAGCCGCAAGCTCGAATTGCAGTTGTTCGGCAGCGGTATGCATCTGCTCGGAAAGCTGGCGAATCAGATCTGCCAGATCCTGCGCGGGCAATCCAGCCTTGAGAATCTCCTCGTGCCGTCTATCGGATTCCTCCTTGCTGGTAGCAGGCACGCCAAGATGCGAATTGCCGGCTTTGTCCGCGTTGCGGTATCCGGTACCAAGCAATGTCTGGGTGTCAACGTCCTCCTTGGCAAGCATGTCGTTGACATCGGAGATCTTCTTGATGAGCGGCTTCGGATCGATGCCATGTTCCTTGTTGTAGGCGATCTGGATGTCACGGCGGCGATTGGTCTCGTCGATGGCCTTGTGCATGGCGTCGGTGATGTCGTCGGCATACATGATGACGGTTCCGGACACATTTCTCGCGGCGCGACCAATCGTCTGGATGAGGGAACGGTAGGAACGCAGGAAACCTTCCTTATCGGCGTCAAGAATCGCGACCAACGACACTTCCGGCAAATCAAGACCCTCACGCAACAGGTTGATGCCGACAATGACGTCGATCTTGCCTTCTCGCAGTTCGCGCAACAATTCGACACGCCGCAAAGTGTCCACATCGGAGTGCAGGTATTCGACTTTGATGCCACGTTCCAGCAGATAATCGGTAAGATCTTCGGCCATCTTCTTGGTCAACGTAGTCACCAACGCACGTTCATTACGAGCCACACGATCCTTGATTTCAGCAAGCAAATCATCGATCTGCCCGTCAACCGGACGCACATCGATCTGCGGATCAACCAATCCCGTCGGTCGGATGATCTGTTCGACCACACCATCACTCAGACCAAGTTCATAATCGCCCGGTGTGGCGGAAAGATAAACCGTCTGGCCGACGCGTTCAAGGAATTCCGGCCATTTGAGTGGACGATTGTCCATTGCCGAAGGCAAACGGAACCCGTGTTCCACCAGCGTGCGCTTACGGCTGGCGTCACCCTCATACATGGCGCCAATCTGAGGCACGGTAACATGCGATTCATCGATGACCAGCAGAAAATCGTCGGGGAAAAAGTCAAGCAGCGTGTGCGGAGGACTTCCCGGCTCTCGACCGTCGAAATGCCTCGAATAATTCTCCACTCCAGAGCAGACGCCAACTTGAGAGAGCATCTCCAAATCGTATGTGGTACGCATGGAAAGACGCTGCGCCTCAAGTTCCTTGCCTTGTTTGCGCAGTTCGGCGGTACGTTGGTCAAGTTCCTGCTGAATGGTAGACAATGCTCGCTCCATACGTTGCGGCCCTGCCACATAGTGCGATGCAGGGAAAATATGGACTTGCGATTGATGCCCAATCACATCTCCGGTAAGTGGATGCAGGGTTGAAATACGGTCGATTTCATCACCGAAGAACTCGATGCGGATGGCCAGTTCCTCATATACGGGAATGATTTCGACAGTATCGCCACGCACACGGAAAGTACCTCTGGTGAAGGCGATATCGTTGCGCTTGTACTGCATTGCAACGAAAGTACGCAGCAGCTCGTCTCGGTCAAGCTCCTGCCCTTCTTCCAAGAAAAGCATGCGACCGGCATATTCTTCCGGCGTACCGAGTCCGTAAATGCAGGAAACCGTTGCCACGACCACGCAATCACGACGCGTCAGCAGGTTCGCCGTGGCCGCATGGCGAAGTCGTTCCACATCGTCATTGATGTTGGAATCCTTTTCGATATACGTATCGGTTTGCGGAATATAGGCTTCCGGCTGGTAGTAGTCGTAATACGAAACGAAATAGCTCACCGCATTGTCTGGCATGAGCTCACGGAACTCGGCGCACAGCTGCGCTGCCAACGTTTTATTCGGTTCGATAATCAACGTCGGGCGTTGCAGACGTTCAATAAGCCATGCTGTGGTGGCGGTTTTGCCAGTTCCAGTGGCACCCATGAGCACCACATCGCTTTCACCGTTTTCAATGCGTTCCGCAAGCTCTTCAATCGCCTTAGGCTGGTCGCCGCTCGGCTTATACGGCGATTTGACCACAAACGGCTTGTTCGTGCGTTCAATATTGAATCCCATGCCTACCTCGCTTCCGTGCGCCATTGTTTCATCAGCATATCAATATGATCGAACATTTGTTCCAATGGCTGTGTGGAATCGATGATCTCATCGGCAATGGCAAGACGCTGTTCCGCGCTGGATTGATGGTTCACACGATTCCATGCCTGGCTTTCGCTCATGCCTCGCGTTGCCATCATTCTGCTTACCCTTACCTGTTCGGGCGCTTCAACAGTTACGATATGGTCGAATTCAAAAGGGATGCTGTCGATTACTTCGGCGAGTAACGGTATGTCATGCACCACTACGGCTTGACAATCAGCTTCAACAGCCTCATGTTCGAGCTGTACTGCAAGCTCATAAATCAGTGGATGCTCGATTCCGTCCAGCATCTTGCGCTTCCGTTCCGCATCGGAGCCGGAAAACACATGCTCCGACATCCACGCTCGATTGAGCTCACCTCGATCGGTCAAAGCATCGGAGCCGAAACATTTCGCTATGCGCTGAAGGCCAACGCTGCCGGGTTCCACCACTCGACGCGCAAGCAGATCATAATCGACAAGTACCGCACCAAGCTCACGCAGTCTTGCGGACACCGTGCTTTTGCCAGCCGCTATGCCGCCGGTCAATCCTATTCGAATCACCACAACCGCCATTCTAATGCGCTTCACATGCACGCTTGACATGCACATACGAAAAGACCCCGAACCTGAATCAGGAACGGGGTCTTTTCTAGGATCTAGCCTGAGCTGGATTGGATTCTAGCTCAGCATACAATCACTTGCCGAGCAGCTGGTCGCGCAGAGCGGCGAGCTGGTCGGAGTCGGCGAGGGTGCCGGCGGAAGTGTTCTCGGAGGAGTAGTTGGAAGACACCTCTTCGACCTTCTCTTCCTTCGGAGCCTGGCCATCTTCAGCGGCGGAAGCTTCAGCGTTCTCGAGCTCCTTGGCCACAAATTCCTTGTGCTGCTCCCACAGATCGTGAGCGGCGGCGTACTGGGACTCCCACTCCTCACGCTGCTTCTCGTAACCAGCGATCCACTCGTTGGTTGCCGGGTCGAAGCCTTCCGGATACTTGTAGTTGCCCTGCTCGTCGTACTCTGCCGGCATGCCGTACAGAGCCGGATCGAAGTCCTCGGAAGCCGGATCGACGGAGTCGTTGGCCTGCTTGAGGGACAGGGAGATGCGGCGACGATCGAGATCAACGTCAATCACCTTGACGAACACTTCTTCGCCCGGCTTGACGACGGTCTCCGGGTTCTCCACGTGGCGGTTGGCCAGCTCGGAGATGTGCACGAGGCCTTCGATGCCGTCTTCGACGGAGATGAAGACACCGAACTGAACGATCTTGGTGACCTTGCCCTTGACAATCTGACCAGGAACGTGGGTGCGAGCGAAGCGCTGCCACGGATCTTCCTGGGTGGCCTTGAGGGACAGGGAGATGCGTTCACGATCGAGATCAACGTCGAGCACCTCGACGGTGACCTTGTCGCCGACCTTGACGACCTCGGACGGATGGTCAATGTGCTTCCAAGACAACTCGGAAACGTGGATCAGGCCGTCAACACCGCCCAGATCAACGAATGCACCGAAGTTGACGATGGAGGACACGACACCTTCGCGAATCTGGCCCTTCTTAAGCTGGGACAGGAAGGTCTCACGCACTTCGGACTGGGTCTCCTCGAGGTACTGGCGACGGGAGAGCACCACATTGTTGCGGTTCTTGTCGAGCTCGAGGATCTTGGCCTTGATGGTCTGGCCAATGTACGGGGACAGGTCGCGGACGCGACGCATTTCGACCAGGGATGCCGGCAGGAAGCCACGCAGACCGATGTCGACGATGAGACCACCCTTGACAGCTTCGATAACGGTGCCTTCGACAACGCCATCGGCTTCTTTGATCTTCTCGATGTCGCCCCAAGCGCGCTCGTACTGTGCACGCTTCTTGGACAGAATCAGACGGCCTTCCTTGTCTTCCTTGGTGACGACAAGAGCCTCAATGGTGTCGCCGACCTCGACGACTTCGTCCGGATCAACGTCCTTCTTGATGGAAAGCTCACGGGAGGGAATGACGCCCTCAGTCTTGTAGCCGATGTCGAGCAGGACCTCGTCGTGATCGACCTTGACGACGGTACCTTCGACCAGATCACCATCACCGAAGTTCTTGATGGTGGAATCGACTGCCTTGATGAAGTCCTCTTCGGTGCCGATGTCGTTGATGGCGACCTTGGCGACTTCGTTATTGTTCTCTGCCATTAATTTGGTTTCTTACAAATAGTGGGTGGATAAAATCGGTCTTCAGTTATATGCATGCGATATAACACATGCAAGGCGCAAGTTTACATGGGACCATGCACAAAAAAGACGTGCTACAACACGCGACACGCCCGAAATCAGCTTGCATCGTGCATAAAGCGCAATTACAGCTGACGCTCGGCCATCTCTACCACATTCTCCAACAACATGGCACGGGTCATAGGTCCGACACCACCCGGGTTCGGCGTATATGCTGAAACCTTCTCGTAGCAGGCTTTGTCAACATCGCCCTTCACGCGATAGCGGCCGGCTTCCTCGTCAAACACACGGGAAACGCCGACATCGACCAGCACCGCACCTTCCTTGATGTCTTCCGGCTTAACAAAGCCTGCGGAACCCATGGCCGCAATAATGACGTCGGCCTCGAGCATATGCTTGCGCACATCCTTGGTGCCTGTGTGGCACAGCGTAACCGTGGAGTTCACCGCCTTGCGTGTCAGCATCAGACCAACCGTACGCCCGATGGTGATGCCTCGACCGAGCACGCAGACCTCTTTGCCGTCCAAATCGATGTCATAGGCATTCAGCAGTTCGATCACGCCTCGCGGAGTACACGGCAGCGGCGTGGTAATGTCTCCTCGCGCGTGCAGCACAAGTTCGCCAAGATTGTACGGATGCATGCCATCCGCATCCTTCTTGGGGTCGATCAGATCAATGATGGCGTTTTCGTCAATACCTTTCGGCAAAGGCAGCTGCACGATATAGCCCGTGCAGGCAGGATCAGCGTTAAGTTCCTGCACGGCTTCAGCGATCTGTTCGAACGTTGCGTCGGCGGGCAACTCCTTCTTAATGGAGTTCACACCGATTTCAGCGCAATCGGCATGTTTTCCAGCAACATATTTGACGGAGCCGGGATCGGAACCAACCAGAATGGTGCCAAGACCGGGGTCAACCCCCCGCTCTTTCAACGACGCGACGCGTTCGGCGAGATTCGCTTTAATCCGTGCGGACACCATCTTTCCATCGATTTTCACTGCCATGCTGGCCACTCCCCTTTTTATTGGATTGCTGTTGTATTGGCATTTGCATGTATCGTAGGCTATCTTGGTTTCAGTCGTAAGTCGCACACGTATTTATGAGATGAACACGATTAAGGCGGTTCAGGAAGAGGGCAACCGATATGCGCTTGCACAGACGTTCTTTGTTACGCGCTTTTGCCGCGGGACTCGCGCTTTGCATGACGTTCGGCACGACAGCATGCTTTGGAAGATCCTCTTCGCAGAAGGATGATGCTTCCGTCGATTCCGATGCGCAGACCGAACAGATCACGCCGATCGAGGTGGTTGCCTCGGTCAACCAGTGGGGATCTCTCGCCGAGCAGATAGGCGGCGTTCACGTGAAAGTCACGTCGATCCTGTCTTCGACCGATGTTGACGCGCATGATTTCGAGCCGAAGACCGACGACATCGGCAAGCTTCAACAGGCGCAGGTCGCGGTGGCCAATGGCGCGGGCTACGACGCTTGGGCCACCAAGAATCTCAGCAAAGACACCGTTTCCGTTTCCGCGGCACAGATGGTCGGCGCCATCGAGGGCGACAATCCGCATCTGTGGTTCTCCAGCGACGCCCGCAACGCCATGGCCAAGGAATTGGCCGACACGTACAGCCGTATCATGCCCACGCAAAAGAAGTATTTCAATAACAAGCTCGCCGCGTGGAACAGACGAGAAAAGAAAATAGAGAAGGACATGAAGGCGTTCAGCGACACGCATAAGGACGCCTCCTATGCCGCCACCGAACCCGTCGCCTACTATCTACTCAGCGACATGGGGTTCACCGACAACACGCCGGAAGGATACCTGCAATCGGCAAGCACAGGCTCTGAACCAGCCCCTGACGATCTTCGGGAATTCCAGGAATTGCTGGAAAAACATAAGGTCGACGTACTTATCAACAACACGCAATCCACAAGCGACGCCACGAACACGCTGACCGGCACCGCTTATAAATCGGATGTTCCCGTACTTGACATCAGCGAACAAATGCCTTCCGACTGCAAAAGCCTGACATCATGGATCAGCTCACTCATCCTCTCACTGAACGACATGTTCGACGAGCAATCCGACTCCGACACCAGTTCCAACGACGATTCGGAAAACACGGATTCGAAGGATCCTGCGGATTCCTCCGCTGCCGACGATCCACAAATGGCGAATGAATCGGATGGTGAATCAAGCGACGCCCCGCAGCCGAATCCAAGCAAATAACCTTTTAATATCGTCTTCCTTTCAATATCGTCTTCAAAGACCGTTTCACCGTTCGATCGAACGTGAGACGGTCTTTTTTTCTTGCTTACGAAGGCTTCTGGCGCCGTCTTGGGATTCCTTCAACGAGTCACTTTGAATGCCGGCCCACGTCTCCCTTATTGAGAATGATTGTCAACACCATTTGCGAGTATGTACGTGCGTTCAAACCAAGGAGAAGCCATGCACGACGAGACACCTGCCTGCATCGAATTCAACGACGCCTGCGTCAAACGAGGCGGTCGCATCATCTGGCAACATGGCACGTTCAGCATTCCGCAAGGCTCGGTAACCGCAATCGTCGGCACCAACGGGGCCGGCAAGACCACGATGATGAAGGCCGAACTGGGGCTGATTCCGACCGCGCACGGCAGCATCAGGGTGCTCGGTCAGCCTGCAGGTTCCGCAAACCGCCGCATCGGCTATGTGCCGCAGAGCTACGCTTCCGACATCGAATCGAATATCACCGCGGAACAGTCGGTGCTCCTTGGCCTGACGGGAACCAAATTCGGCATCCATCCCGTCACCAAAGCACTCCGAGACAAGGCCCGCAAGGCCATGGACTTCGTCGGCCTGCAAGACAAAGCAAACTACCGCCTGTCCGAGCTTTCGGGCGGACTGCGCCAAAGGGTCGCCATCGCGCAGGCGCTCGTGGACGATCCAAAACTGCTGATGCTCGACGAGCCCCTCGCCAATCTCGATCTGGCAAGCCAACGCGCCACCGTGCACGTGCTCGCCAAACTCAACCGCGAGCTCGGCATGACCATTCAGGTGGTGGCGCACGATCTCAACATGTTGCTGCCGATCCTTACCGGAGCCGTCTATCTGCTTGACGGGCATCCGCACTATGCAGGCATGAACGAGGTGCTGGATTCCCATCTGCTCACGCATTTGTACGGCACGACCGTACAGGTGGTCACCACTCCGCAAGGAGATATGTTCGTGACACCAAGCGAGGACGAGCCTGAAAACACGAACATCGATATGCATGCTCCAGAAGAAATCGCGCAATTCCACCATCACAGCCACACCACGCAGGAGGACTGAACATGGACGGCACCGTATTCGCTTTCGACCCGGATTGGGTTTCCACGCTCAGCGCCCCATTCATGACGAACGCGTTTATCGCCGGCCTGTGCATCGCATTGGCGGCCGGCATGATGGGTTATTTCACCATCGCCAGACATTCCACATTCGCAGCCCACGCCTTGGCGCATATCGGACTGCCAGGTGCCACCGGAGCCGTATTGCTCGGTCTGCCTGTCTCCGCAGGTCTTGGCGTGTTCGCCCTCGGCGGAGCGCTGGTGATCGGCGCGCTTGGCAAGAAAGCATCGCAGCGTGAGATCGCCACTGGAACCGTGCTCGCCTTCGCCACCGGCCTTGGCTTGTTTTTCGCACGCATGTCAAGTTCGGCCTCGCAGCAGATGCAGTCGATTTTGTTCGGATCGATTCTGACGATTACCGACGGTCAGATCATTGGCTTTGCGATTTTCGATGTGTTGCTGTTGGCGGTTCTGGCCGTTATCTATCGTCCACTGTTATTCAGTTCGCTTGATGAGCAAGTGGCGCAGGCGAAAGGCGTGCCCGTCGGTTTTATGAATATCTGTTTTATGGCGATTATGGCCGGCGTCATCACGATTGCAGTTCCAGCAGTTGGCACATTGCTGATTTTCGCGTTGGTGATCACTCCCGCCGCCACCGCCAACATCATTGCCCGCTCGCCATTCAAGGCGATGGTCGTCGCCACGGTAATCTGCCTGATTTCGATTTGGGGAGGACTGGTGCTTTCCGCCATGTTCCCGGCTCCCCCAAGCTTCATTATCGTAACGATTTCAACGCTGTTCTGGGCGATTGCGAAAGCGGTTGAATCCTTCAGAAGGAAATAACGAAACAGCCGTAAGGAAAAGGCATCAGGCTTCCTGCCTTACCGGCTCGACCGGTTCCACCAAAGCATTGGCGATCGCGGCGATGCCTTCGCCGGAACCAGTGAATCCCATACCATCCGTAGTGGTGGCGGTTAACGACACGTCGCAGCCCACAGCCTCGGACAACGCCCTCTCGGCCTCTTCCCTACGTTTGCCGATTTTCGGCCGATTGGCGATCACGACCACACTGGCGCTCGACGGCCTCATGCCATGTTCGTTCAGATAGTCGACCGTGGTTCGCAGCATCTCGGCACCATGTTTGCCTGCGCCGTCGGACTGCGAGCCGACACCGAACAAAGTGCCGATATCGCCAAGGCGTGCTGCGGAAAGCAATGCGTCAATCAACGCATGTGCCGCAACGTCGCCATCCGAATCACCCTCGATGCCATCGCCATCCCAACGCAAACAGGCAAGCCACAACGGCTTGCCTGCATCACGGGATGCGAATCGATGCGCGTCAAAACCCTGACCGATACGCATGAAAACGCCTTACTTCTTCTTGGACTTCTTGCCTTCGGCTTCAACTCGAGCCAACGTATCCATAGCAGCTTCCTCAGGAGCCTCGGTATGATGCTTCTCATCGCCAGGCTGAGCGGGCTCATATCCGAGGTTCACATCCAGCAGACGCTGGGCTTCGACTTCATCAAGCTTTTCAGACAGGGAAATCTCCGAGGTCAGAATGTTGCGGGCCTTGGTAAGCATGCGCTTCTCACCTGCGGACAGACCATGCTCGTCGACATCACGTTGGGCAAGATCGCGCACCACTTCGGCGATCTTATTGACGTCGCCAGTGGCGATCTTCTCGACGTTCAGCTTGTAGCGACGAGACCAGTTCATCTCCTTCTCAATGATCGGAGTACGCAGAATCTCGAATACCTTGGCCACTTCGTTGGCGTCAACGATGTCTCGCACGCCAACTTTCCTAGCATTGTCGACCGGAACGTTGATGACCAGACCGTCAGACGAAAGCACCGACAGCTGCAGATATTCGCGGGTGACTCCCTTGACTGTCCGTTCGGTGATGGCCTCCACCTTCGCAGCGCCGTGACGCGGATAGACGACCATGTCGCCGACCTTGTAACCCATGAATCCTCCGTGAAAAGCTTACACAAAACCCAAATTATTGTGCCATCAGGGGTGGACTTGACCAAAAACGCTTGAAAAAACAAAAAATAGGCGCGACACGGGCCACTTTTCTTGCATTTCATGCTTACACTTTTGCCATGGCTACAGAATCCAAGATCAATGAAGATGTCGTTGCTGTTCCTGTTTCCCAGGGCACACTGGATGCAGTAAGCAACGGTACGTTCTACAATCCCCACGAGGTGCTCGGTGGGCACCTCGGCTCCGGCAAGCACACGGATGTCGTCACGATCCGCGCCTTGCGTCCGTTGGCAAAATCCGTGACGATCCTCACTGAACAAGGTCAAACACTCGCAATCCATGAATACAACGGCGTCTTCATGGCACTCGTTCCCGCTGTCGCCACCGATGATGGCTACGGCGTACCGGATTACCGCATCCGCACTGAATATGAAGACGGTTCCGTTGTTGTTTCCGACGATCCCTATCGTTATCTGCCGACTATCGGCGAGATGGACATGTATCTGTTTGGCGAAGGACGCCACGAGCGCCTGTGGGATGCGCTTGGCGCGCACGTGCTCCGCTACGATGACCCGATGGGTTCCTCCGAGGGCGTAAAGAACGAGCAGGTGGTCGGCACCGCGTTCACCGTGTGGGCACCGAACGCCCACGCAGTGCGTGTGGTCGGCGACTTCAACGGCTGGAATGGCCGTGCCCACGCCATGCGTGAACTCGGATCCTCTGGTATCTGGGAACTGTTCATCCCGGGCATCAGCGCTGGCGAGATCTATAAGTATGAGATCCTCAACGCCAACAATGAGTGGACCATGAAGGCCGATCCGATGGAACGCTCCCATGAGATTCCGCCACGTACCGGATCCATCGTGGTCGAGTCCACCCATGAGTGGAATGACGCCGATTGGCTGGCCGAGCGCGCGGCCAAAGACCCGCATAACGGCCCCGTCAGCATCTACGAGGTAAATGCCTCCAGCTGGCGCAAGGACGTGAACGACTACCGCGAGCTCGCCGACAAGCTGGTCCCCTACGTGCAGAAGGAAGGCTTCACGCACGTGGAGTTCATGCCGTTGGCGGAGCATCCGTTCTCTGGCTCCTGGGGCTATCAGGTGACCGGCTACTACGCGATTGATTCACGTTTGGGAGGTCCGGACGACTTCAAGTATCTCGTTGAGAAACTGCACGAAGCCGGCATCGGTGTGATTATGGACTGGGTTCCGGCCCACTTCCCGAAGGATGCGTTCGCACTGGGTCGCTTCGATGGCACGCCGCTGTACGAGGATCCGGATCCGACGCGTGGCGAGCACCCGGATTGGGGTACGTACGTGTTCAATTTCGGGCGCCGCGAGGTGCGCAACTTCCTAGTGGCCAACGCCTGCTTCTGGCTGGATGAATTCCATATCGACGCTCTCCGCGTGGACGCGGTCTCCTCCATGCTGTACTTGGATTACAGCCGCGAGGCCGGCCAGTGGCATCCGAACATCTACGGAGGCCGCGAGAATCTCGAGGCCATCGACTTCCTCAAAGAAGCCAACGCCACGGCATACAAGAACAATCCGGGCATCATGATGATCGCCGAGGAATCCACGGCATACCCGGGCATTACCGCACCGACCGACGCAGGCGGCTTGGGATTCGGCCTCAAGTGGAACATGGGCTGGATGCACGACACCCTGCAGTACCTGCATGAGGAGCCGATCAACCGCAAATGGCACCACAACGAGATCACCTTCTCCATGGTGTATGCCTATTCGGAACACTATGTGTTGCCGATCAGCCATGATGAGGTTGTGTACGGCAAGGGTTCCGTGTTTGGCAAGATGCCAGGCAACGATTGGCAGAAGTATGCCGGCGTCCGTGCGCTGTTCGCCTACCAGTGGGCGCATCCGGGCAAGAACCTCACCTTCATGGGCAATGAAATCGCCCAGTATGGCGAGTGGGACCACGACGGCTCCATCGACTGGGATGCCCTTGAATGGCCCGATCATCAAGGCGTGCAGAAGCTTGTCGCCGACTTGAATGAGCTGTACAAGACATCGCCGGCATTGTGGAGCCAGGATTTCGATCCTGCAGGCTTCCAGTGGCTCACCAGCGATGACGCCGACCACAACACGCTCAGCTTCGTGCGTATCGGCAAGGATGGCGAGCAGATGGTCGCCATCGTGAACTTCTCCGGCGAAGCCTGGTCCGACTATCAGGTGCCGCTCACCAAGGGCGGAAAGTGGACGGAAGTGCTGACCACAGACGACGAGATCTACGGCGGCTCCGGCATTCATAATGGCACGGTCGAAGCAGTCGAAGGCGAGTATCATTCACGAGATTGGTCCGCAAAGATCACCGTTCCGGC
The DNA here is from genome assembly GCF_023656765.1 of Bifidobacterium intestinale. NCBI lineage: Bacteria > Bacillati > Actinomycetota > Actinomycetes > Bifidobacteriales > Bifidobacteriaceae > Bifidobacterium > Bifidobacterium intestinale. Next base: position 475,177 of record NZ_JAMOKR010000001.1, read on the forward strand.
ACTGGGCGCAGTATTCTTGAAGCCGGAACTCTGAGAAAGGCGGAAAGCTATGCTCAACTCATCAGCACAACCCACAGCGACTCCACGCACCGTTCTGGTGGTCGAAGACGAGCCGACACTGGCCACTGCCATTGCGCAACGCATCACAGCGGAAGGCTGGACGGCACGTGTGGCATCTGACGGTGCCAGCGCGGTTCAGGCCGCCACGACCCTGCGTCCTGATCTGGTCATCATGGACATCATGTTGCCTGTGATGGACGGGCTTGAGGCCACGAAACGCATTGTGGCGGAACGTCCTGTGCCAGTGCTGATCCTGACGGCACGAGACGACGAGGCCGATAAGGTCATCGGCCTCGGTGCCGGAGCCGATGATTACATGACCAAGCCGTTCTCCATGCGCGAGCTCATCGCCCGCTGCAAGGCGCTGCTGCGCCGTGTGGATCGCGCCAAGGTCATCGCCAAGAATTCCGAAAACGAGAAGCTCCTCGATTTCGGTTCCTTGGTCATCGATCCGGCGCAACGCATCGTCACCGTCGACGGCAAGCAGGTGCATCTGACTCCTACGGAATTCGATCTGCTGGCCACGCTGGCCCGCAAGCCAAAGTCCGTGCTCACCCGCGAGAAACTACTCGAAGAGGTGTGGGATTGGGTGGATGCCTCCGGCACCCGCACGGTCGACTCGCATGTCAAGGCGCTCCGCCACAAGCTCGGCTCGAAGACCATTCGCACCGTGCATGGCGTCGGCTACGCATTCGAACCGCCGGAACCCCAGGACTAATGCTTGAGGAACTATTGCGCTAAGATTCGGTAGTATGCGTGCTACCGATACGAAATCAGGGCGTTCGGTCAATCCATTGGAAACCGAACGTCCTATTGGTTTGTTTTCATCGCTCAAAGTCGAATTGAGCGTTCTTATCACCATCTCCACCGCCATCGCATTCATCATGGCGTGGTTTCTGCTCAAAGTCGGCCTGAGCGTATGGATTGCCATGCCAATTACCCTTGCCGTAGCTTTGGGCATCACCTACTTCTTCTCCAGAGGTCTCACCTCTCCCCTGCGCCAAATGCGCGACGCGGCCGAAGCGATGGCCGACGGCGACTACACCGTGCGCGTGCATGTCGATTCCAATAGTCGCGACGAAGTCGGGCAGCTTGCCCTCACCTTCAACGAAATGGCGGAAGAACTCCAGCATGCCGATCAGATGCGCCGAGATATGGTGGCCAATGTAAGCCACGAATTACGCACGCCGGTATCGGCACTGCAGGCCATGGTCGAGAACATGGCGGATGGCGTGGTCGAGCCCACTCCCTCGAATCTGGAAAGCATCCTCAACCAAACGCATCGTCTATCCGACCTGATCGCGTTTCTGCTTGATCTTTCGCGCATGGAAGCCGGTGCGGCAAGCCTGCGGATCGAAATGTTCAATTTCGCGGATTTTCTCGATGAAACCGTGGAACCTTTGGAAATCGCCGACGCAGGGCATGCGCACGACATTGAAATGCATGTGCCCGACGATATCGAAATGGAAGGCGACAAAGACCGCTTGCGCCAACTGTTCACCAATATCATCGCAAACGCGCTCAAACATTCCGCAGACAACACCAAAGTGCTTATCGAAGCGCATGAAAACAAAGATTTCGGCACCATCGTCACGAATGTCGTCAATTTCGGCTCCCAAATTCCGCAAGAGGACCGTTCCGATATCTTCCGTCGTTTCGTCAAGGGAAAAACAGGACCGGGCACCGAATCGGGAGGAACCGGCCTTGGACTGTCAATCGCACGTTGGGCCGCCCAATTGCATGGCGGCTCGGTGATGGTCGTCGACGATCCGCGCGGCGCCGATTTCGAAATCATCCTGCCGAAATATCATACTTCGGATGACGAATAAATATTTTCCGCGATCAATACTGTGCTTGCATTGACTCGTCCACTCACTTTCCCGCCGGAGTGTGCGCCAGTGCGAGCACGGTAATAACCGTGGCACCGTTCTTCCGCATCGTCTCGACACAACTGCGCATGGTCGCGCCGGTCGTAACGATATCATCCACCAAAATCACCATCGTATTCTGCAATGAAACCGAAGAACGCACCGAAACATGCCCTTTCAAGCGCTGCGAACGCTGCGCCGCACCCTTGGTCTGCACTGATTTTCCTTTGATGCCCTTGTTTTCCAAGGCGTCGCATACCGTCACCTTGCAATCTGTTTGCCGTTGAAGAAAACTTGCCAGCCGTTTGACGATCGGCATCATGTGCCTTCGTCCTCGACGCCGCATCGAAGCGCGCGACGACGGTGCCGGAACCACGAAAACGGCACGGTAGGAGTTTTGCCTGCCACGAATGAAATCAATGACGCCAGATATTTCAGCAAGTCTGCATATGGCTTCAGAAAACGGCCGGTCGCATTCCTCATCCCCATGGTCCTTCCATGCGAGAACCGCTTTTCTGACGGTGCCGCGGTACCATCCGCATGCAAACCAGCTTCCCATCGCAACGCCATCGAAGATCTGAGCGGAAGAATGAGAGAACAACGCCATGCAGTCTTCGCACAACACGTCGTCCGGCTTATCACAGCCGGCACAACCTCTGGGAAACAGCAGATCGATAACCTGCGAACATGCCCTCGTCATTGAGTCCATGCGCGGACTTCCATCCGGTTCTACCGTGACAGACTGGCGATGATTCCACCGCACAGCTTCACGGTATCGTTTGGGCAGGTGACCTTCACCGCCCTGGCACCGGCCCGCGCCGCAGGGTAATCATTGCCATCGGGATCCATACGATCCCCTACGAATACGATCTGGTCCACTTCAATGCCAAGAATATCGGCCAATTCCCGGACCGCAAACGACTTGTCGACGTTTTTTGCGGAAATATCAACACTGCTGGCTCCACCCGGACGCACCTCAAGATACGGCAAATCGGCAGCAACGGCCCGCGCCAAACGATTTTTCTTCTCATTGGTCGGATCCCATGCCTCCTTAGCCTCGATGGGTGCAAGCTGCCCCAATGCGGAGAACGTGATCTGACTGCCGCGGTTTTCGATGCGCTCTCCCCAAACATGGGTGAGCCATATGTTCTGCTCGCGTGCATTACGTTCCAACGATTCGTAGGCTTTCGCACGATCCTCTTCACTGAGGTCGTGGGCGAAGATCTGCATCCAATTCGCACCATCCCAACGATAGTATCGCGTGCCGCTGGTCGGCATAAGATGCAGATTCGCCCGGTTTGCCTGCCCTGTCAGCCGTTCCACCACCTGGCTTTTCAGCAACGCATACTTGCCTCCGGTGATCACCGCGACATCGATCAGTGACGTCAATGCGGAGAAGCATTCGGCCATATCGTCCTTCATCGGTTTTTTTGACCTTGCCAGTGTATTGTCAAGATCGAAGGCGATAAGTCGTACCCCAGCGCACAGATCATCGATATTCACGTCATTCCAACAGGGCACGGAAATATCCGTCATGATCGTTCCTCCTATGTCGGTGCAATGAACAATATGGTATCGCATATTCACGCAAAGCCCTGATATGGTAGAGGTCATGTATCAATTGCCTTGGGAATCAACCGTGTATAGGAATCGTCATGGTCGTGGAACGAGAACGCCGATGTTCGGTACGAGACTTCCACGGTACCGCACACGAAGCGGCATGTTCGACGATATGCTGGTTGCGCAGATTCGCAGGCTCAACAATGCGTGGCCGGAACTGGTGGCACCGGTGCAGTTTGCTGTCGAGGATGTGCCACCATCCGACCCGGCGCCTTGGGAGGCCACCCCACATTTGGGGTCGCAGTCGTTTCCTGCCGAGCATGGCATACCGCCGCGCATAGTGCTGTACCGTATGCCTTTGCAGTCGCATGCGCGCAGCCGCATGGATCTTCAGCTCGCGATTCGAGACGAAGTGGTGCTGCGTCTTGCGGAACTGTATGGGCGCCGTCCTGAGGAGATCGACCCGGATTGGGGTATGTGATCAGCGCACGATGGTCATGTTCTGATTGGACCACACCTGTTCGCGGGCTTCCTTCAGATCAGTTGCACCGATAATGGATACTCCGGCCAGCTTTGCATCCGAAACGTCCTTCTGGCTTACGCGGATGTTCCACACCATGGATTGATTCGGATCGGTGAGACGGACCGCGGCCACGTCTCCATCATTGACATCCGCCAATTCGACCGTGGTTGAGGCGCCGGCTTGGATGGTGATGTCACTCTGATCCACGATACCGCCGGCCTCGTTATATGACGTCAATGTAGCCGTGCGATCGTCGTCCGATGTGTTGGTGACGCTCACTTGCGCCGTGGCATGGTCGGGGACGGCCATGGCGGAGACATTCATTGGCACCGAAGCATTGACCAAAGCGAAATCAGCCTGATCGCTATCTCCATCATTAGTGACTTTTGCAGCAGCCATTACCGGCTCAGTGGCGCTGATGGTGAGACCGGTCGCCGATTTGGGAACGGAACCCAAGTCGATGACCGAAACGCGATTCGCCTCAAGCGTCTGCCGATTGGTGTTCTTCATTCCTTTTCCGTCCGTCCAAGATACCGTGACGTCGGACTGCCGGGACGGATACACATACAGATTGACGGCGTCGCCTTCCGACAATCCGTTAATCACCAGCGCCTTCGCTGAAGCATTGTTGGGGACCGCATAATCCGAACCTTTCGAAGTCAGACCGTCCATTGCGATCGTGCGGACCACGGCAGCGACCGGAGTATCCGCACTGGACACGGTGACATACAGGGCGTCCTGTTCGGAAGCCGCCGCGGCAAGGTTCAATATGGATTCCTTGCCCGCTCCCACCATCAACGTCGAACCTGTAGACAACGCCAAGGCACCGGCTTTGTCGGATCCCCAGACCTTGATGTTCACCGACGTGGCTTTGGCTGAAGGATTGGCCACAACCAGCTGCTGGGTCATGCCTGTTTTGGTGCCCGGCACCATCAACGACTGGTTCAAAGCCGGTGTGACGCAGGAAGCCGCGGAAACGCCTTTCAAATCTCCATCAGTGGCCCAAGACATCATCGAGGAAGCCGCTCCCGTTCCATCGGAAGCCGACAACAAACGGGTGTCCTGCAACTGGGAACCGTCATCGACGGTACCGGACGCAATAAAAACATCATCGTCCGATCCCTCATCATCCTTGTTCAGTACCAACGCCGAAGTGGTCTCATCAGCGCCAAAAAGTCCTACGGAGGAACGGAACACCGCACCGAATGCCGTGTAACGCGCCGACGATGCGATATTGCCGTTGGACGCCTGATATTCACTGTCACCATACGCACCGGTATCGGCAATCGTCATTCGTGCAGGGCAATACGTTTCCAGCTGGCGGGGGCTGACCGTACGAGACACGGACGAGCGTTGCGTCGCCGGCGAATCGGCATGAATCCATGTCGGACGATATACCGCAGCCACAGCCACCGATGCGACGATGACCAGCACCGACGCAACCGCCAGCACCACACGCCAAACCGTTTTGGAACGGGAATGCTTACTCATGCTTCCTCCTGACCCTGACGCCTCATGCGCGGAAGCGCAACCAAGCAGTACGCAGCAATAACAACCCCCATGCACCACAGCCATGACTGGCGCCAAACGCTCGACTCCGCCTGGCGATACCCCTTGCGGTCGATATGTTGCTTGGCTGTGTCTTGAAGGGTAAGACGATAGTACGTCCCCGCATCGGTGCTCACAACGTTCTGCGTACCATCCGAAGCGCTGATATTAGAATTCAACTGGTCGAATATCTGCTTTTGCGCCTTGTCATCACCGGAACGCACCACATATATGCCGCCGAATCCCAATTCACTCAAATCGGCAACGGCATCGGAATCAGCATTCGACAATAGCTGAGCACAATCCTTCGCAATCGCCTTGCTCGCATCATCGGAACGTCCGAAAGCCACTTCGACGCGCTGCGCCGGAGAACCGTCAATCAAATCACCTCGACGCGTGCGCATCACACTGTAGCTGATGGAACCTGTGCTATCCGCACGTACGGCAAGCACACGTCTCGCCTCATCCTGCGCAAGGTAGTCGGAAGCGACGATAGGCAGTCCCGAATCGCTGGCAGCGACCGTGTCATGATCTCGCATGATGAAATCGAAACCGGCACTCGCCACAACAGATGCGGCGATCAAGACAACCAGTACGATTCGCACGGTACGACCGGCAATAATGCCCTCAGAGGATTCATGCCCTTCAATCTCAACATTACCGGCGGGCCGCTGCCACAGCATGACGAATCTTTGCACCGCACTGCCGGCGACCATGCACACGCAAGACAGCAACCCCATCATCGTGAACGAAACACCTGGAAGCACGGAACCGGCCACGGCTCCGTCGGAGTCGACCGCAACCACAACCGCAGCGGAAAGCAGCGAAGTAGCCAAGCCTGCTATCGACACAACCCACATCATGCGCGACGCACGAAGTACAAACGGCAGGAACAGCGACACCGCGGCGAGAAGCACAATCAAGGCCAATATCGCCACAGTCGCATACTGCCATGCCTCGCCTGATAGGGTAACGCCGAACGCGCGGGAAACAATATCCGAAAGATTGGCGATCATCGGACGCCCATCATGCGCCGACGACGGCAACATCACGCTACCGAAAATCTGACGCCAGGTGCCAGCTCCCGCGTAACGTACCGCATTGACCAACGTCGGCGCACATACGAACGCAGCCGGCAGCGGAATCAACAGCAGGGTCGTTCTATGGGAGCGCACAAGCATAAGGAACACAAGGAACGACAACATCAACGGCAGCAACAATTGCGGTTCGGCGGCTACAACGGGAATGAAGCATAACGCGGCAAGAGCGGCGGCCTGCACGGAAGCCTGAGGCTTGAGCAAATCCTCCGTTCGATACATGCCCACAGCTCGGAAAGAGAACGCGAAAGCCCCGGGGAGGAACACCATAACCGTCATCATCGCCACATCGGCATCGTTATATACGCTCATTGACAACGATATGGCGAACCATGCCAATGCGGTCACGCAGCGTACCGTGTCAGAGCGGGTGAAGATTCCAGCCAAAGCCCAGAACGACAGCACCATCAACGGCGCTGACAGGAAAAACACCACAGCGACGGCGGTCGCCACATGCCCCGCAGTGAACACGGAAACCACCATGAGCGTCAACAGCCATGGCGCACTCGGCGCGCTGACGCCGGTTCCCGCGGTATACGCCCACGACGTGGTGGCGGCGCGGACCAGCTGGGCAAAGCTTGCGTCGGTCGGCAGCAATGTATGCGAATACATCGATGCACCGGAGCACACGCTACGGAACACATTCCAATACAGGAAGACGATCCAAGCGAACGCGATCAACGCAGAAGTGAGGGCAAATCCCCACCTGCGCATCAGCCTTTTGCGCAGATGCGCTTTGGCGAGGGGGCTAAGAATCACCGTGCCATGCTGGTCGAGGAAAGCCCGCCTGCGATCGTTCCATTGTTTGATTTGCTGACGGCTCGCCTGCAATGCTGACAGTGATTTCAGAGAAACCTTGCTTTGCTCGCGCAGCCTGGCGCGAGCACGCCATGCGCCCGGCAGGTAGAGCAGTGAACGCCACGGCAAAGCCAGCTCGCAACAGGCATGGTACGGCTGCTTACGGGTGAGGCAGAGCACGGCCAAGCCCAGCGCCTTGATAATCGACCAGATCCACAGCAAAGGCCACCAGGAACGATGCACATCCGTGTACGCATATTTCGTGTTCGCCTCACGCTTCGCAAGATATGGATCGACGCGGCCATCCTCGTCTTCGACCGGCTGGCCACTTTTGGAGCGTACGCCGTCGAACCGTGCTCTTCTATGGGCAATCCGAGCCTGTGGCACCACCACCACACGACCTCCACCCAGGCAGATGCGCCGGCATAGATCCATGGATTCGGCGAAGGTGCCAAACCAGGAATCAGCGCCCTTCCACGTTCGCAAGGCAGCCAATGGAACCAACGCGCCGGAAAGCGAAACTGCCAGCACATCCTGCCGGCCATCATACTGTTCCTGATCGGGTTCCCCATCCACCACCAAAGACACAAGATTGTGGTGTCCCGCATACAGACCGACGTTATGCAGGTTTTTCGCTTGCCAATCCAACTGTTTCGCGCCGAGCAAAGACGCCGTCGGCGTGTTTCTCCAAGCATCAAGCAATGCTTCGAGGCATAGCTCGTCGGCCGGCCTGGAATCGTCGTGCAAAGTCCACAGTGCGCTGACCTGGGCGTCAAGATCGATCTGCCGTATCGCGCGAGACACGGCGTTCGTGAATGACGTCGCGCCTTTCACCCCTACCAGAACGACACGTACGGTTTTGCTTTCAGGAACTTCCGTAAGCACGCCAGCCGGCGACGGAATGACGTCAAACGTCATCTGCATGGGCTGTTCTACCTGATTAGTGCAATCTGCAACGATGATGGTACCCGGAAGCACACGCTGTGCGAGCACCGCCGCAAAGGTGGAAGGGAAAAAGCGTAAATCGCTTTGCGCGGTAATCACCGCAGCCACGGACGGATCGGCATCCTGCCGGTGGGAGTACGGCCTGCTGTTAAGCATATCGGTCACGATTCCCTGAATATCGCTGCTGGCATTAGAATTCATAATTTCCAGTGTACGCACGGGGCATGCCGTACGTCATGCTTGTTCCTTGTGTTCCTTCTTGTAACGACGACGCTCGCGTTCGCTCAAACCACCCCAAATGCCGAATCGCTCATCGTGTTCGATGGCCCATTTCAGGCACTGTTCGCGGACCTCACACTGGGCGCACACGCGTTTGGCATCCCTAGTGGAACCGCCCTTTTCAGGAAAGAACGCCTCCGGGTCGGTTTGGGAACATAAGGCCCTATGCTGCCAAGAAACATCGTCATCGCGCTTGAACAGACCCCACAACTCCGCAAGCGGATTGTCGGAGGACTCATCGATCACGCCCCACATGCGTCCTCCCCATATCTATACATATGCACACTTCAGTCGTGTTAAATTACACACATGCAATTTCTTTTTGTCAAGTTTTCCGCCGTGTCAATAACCTTGATTCAAGAAAAATGTGGTATATGGAACGACCGGGACGATGGGGGTCTGAAGCAAAATCAGTGAAAATCGGGGAACATCTCTATAATCCCATAACAGAGTAGTGGTATGTTCTAGAACGCGTTGAGATATGGCGTGATCTTTTGTATAAACAGGAAGGCGATACCGTGACCACATCACCAGCCGGCGATAAGCTTCCTAACGTCAATGGACTGCGAGATGCACAGCCGCGACACAGCCTTGGATATCGAGTGCAGCATCGCACGAGGACGATAGTCGCTTCGGTCATCGCGGCGATGCTAGTGTTCTCGGGAACCGCGGCAGCCGCGACATGGTTGGATGTGAATGGCATCATCAAAAACCATTCAGTGGAAATTATCGGTCAAGGTTCACTTGATGCCAACACGGCGATCATCGACCCAAATTCCGGCAAGCCTATCGAATTCGTACTCATCGGGCAGGATTCCCGCGATGGCAAGGAAAACCAGTCCGTCGGAGGCGATTTCGACGATGTGGTAGGCAACCATCAGGCTGACACCACGATGGTGGCGCAGATTTCCGCGGACCGCACCAAAATCAACCTGGTTTCCATTCCGCGCGATTCCTTGGTGGATGTGCCTCAGTGCGAGACGACCAATGGCACGATTCCCGCGCAATACAACGTGATGTTCAATTCAATTTTCGCGAACGCATATCAGACCGGCGGCGATCTCGCCTCGGCCGCAAGCTGCACGTTGAATGCAGTGAACAGTCTCACCGGATTGAACATTCAGAACTTCATCGTCGTGGATTTCGCAGGTTTGGTCAAGATGGTCGACGCCGTGGGAGGCGTCGACCTGTGCATCCCGCAGGATGTCGACGATCCCTACACCAGCCTGCAGCTCACCAAGGGACTGCACCATCTGAATGGATATCAGGCGACGCAGTACGCGCGAACCCGCCATGGTTTGGGAGATGGTTCCGACACGTCGCGCACGACCAGGCAACAGTACCTCATCAAACAGTTGATGAACGAGGCACTCAGCAAGAATCTTCTCACCGATACCGCACAGCTATATCAGCTGGCGAAATCGGCGTTGCAATCACTGTATATTTCGCAAGGCATGGCCGACACCGCCGCACTTGCAGGTCTCGCCATGAGTCTCAAGGACTTCAATCTGTCCAACCTGTATTCGCAGACCGTTCCGGTAGTGTCCGCGCCGTCGGATCCGAACCGTTCGGTCTGGGCCGATGAGGCGGAGACGCTTTGGGAAAAGATGCGCGCGGACAAGCCGATTTATGGTTCCGATGAGTCCGAGGCGAACACTAATGACGGCAGCGCAGACAATTCCGGCGATTCCACCGATACTTCGGCTGAAGGCACCGACAATGCGGGTTCCCAGGAAGCAGCACCCACGCCCGATCCAGTTACTGGTCTGATCACGCAAGCCGATGGCACGCTGATCGATCCGAACACCGGCGGCACGGTCGACCCTGAAGATGGTTCCATCCATGACGCTCTTACCGGACAGTACATCGGACTTGCCGACCGTTACCTCAATGCGACGGTTTGTGCCGTTCCCGCAAAGAACTAGACCGCTTTCACCGAATCCGTTCCTACACGGTGTAAATGGTGTAGGAACGGATTTCTTTTTGGAGGATATTTGTATGAGTGAAGAGAACGGCGGCAAGGATCCCATGTCCGTACCACCGAGCTTCATCCCGTCCGCAGGGCGGAAGAAGACGGAACCACAACCTCATAAATCCTCGGTTCCTCCGAAATCCGGCTCCCAATCGATTCCGAGCTTTTCTCCTGCCTCGCAACAGACCCGTTCTAGCGCTTCGCATTCGGCCAGACGATCCACGCAATCGGCTTCCGCAGCGCCATCCGCAGCTGCGTCGGGCACACCACAAAGCTTCCGCCCTGCCGCACGTTCCGCCAGCGGAACACGCAAACCGGCCACGTCCTCTCCCGCCTCATTCGCACCTGTTTCAGCATCGCATAATCCGAAACGTACGGTACAACAGGTACGAGGCTCCTCCAGACCAGCAAGCACACCACGAATGACCAACCAAGGCACCTCAAGACAAAACATGGCCGGCTCCGGCGCATCGGCATTGCAATCCGTCGCAAAAAAATCCGTTCGACCGCACGGAAAGCGCCATGTGGGAAGAACCATTCTGATCATCTTCCTTGCCATAATCCTCTCTTTGGGATTGTCGACATTCTCCGCATGGAATTGGGTGGACGGGCAGCTCAACAAACAGTCCTGGCTGACCGGCAAAGCCGATACCGCCGGCGAAAGCTGGCTGATTCTCGGTTCTGACGAGCGCGAAGGCACCATTGGCGACGCGGGAGACGTGACCGGTTTCAGAACGGATACCATTCTCGTACTCACCAAGCCGAAATCCGGCTCGTCCTCACTGATTTCCATTCCGCGTGATTCCTTGGTGGAAATCGACCAAAACTATATGAAAATCAATGCGGTCGCGCAACTGTATAGCGGAAAACAGCTGGTCAACGAGGTTGAAGACATCACAGGGCAGAAAATCGACCATGTTACCATGGTGCAGTTCGGCGGCCTTGTCAAAGTGGTCGACGCCCTTGGCGGTGTTGAATTGTGCTACGACCAAGACGTGGATGACCCGTACTCCCAACTGCACTGGACTGCCGGTTGCCATACTGCCGACGGCAACACCGCGCTTGCGTTCTCTCGTATGCGTTATGCCGACGCGCAAGGTGATTTCGGACGTGCGGCCCGTCAGCGCCAGGTCATCAACGCCATAGTGAAAAAGGGCGCATCCAAGAATACGCTTCTGAACTTCGGTAAGGTCAAGAAAGTAGCGGAAGCGGCGTTAAGCTCCGTGACCGTGGATGAGAAGGCTTCGACCTCATCGCTGCTGCACATGGCCTTGGCCTTCAAAAGCGCTTCCGGAGACCAAGGCATTTCGGGAAGCGTCTACTGGACCGACCCCGACTATTACGTTGATGGCGTTGGCTCCAGCGTGTTGTTGGATGAGCAGAAGAATCTCGAATTGTTCTCCGAGCTGGCCAAAGGCACCCACGAGGCAGGCACTGTAGGCACGCTTGCCGAACAGCAGGGCTGACATTCCAGTCGGAGGATGTGGATAACTCATCCTCCGACCACAACCCTGGTTTCAGCTTGCACCCACTTATCCGCATTGCCCACTATGGCGGGTATGAATGGCAAGAACAAACGCAAGCATACCGATGGATTCAATGAAAACCGGCTGATGCTCATCAGCTGGGCCGCGCCTGTGCTGGCGCAGTTCGTCATGCTTGTCGCGATGGTCGCGCAACGACAATGGCTGTACGTGGCTATGCTTGCTCCGGGGCTTGTCGGCAGCGCAATGTCGTTGATATCCATGGCATTGCGGTTTCGTCAGAAACAGCAGCATGACGAACCTACGGACCCGGCGCCGTCGAAGGTTGCGGAAACGCTAGAGCGGGCCATTGACCGATCACCATTCGCCGCGATGCCCCGTGTATGTTTCGAACGCCTCTACGGTTTGGATGACGACATGCTGCCGTGGCGTACCATCGCCCGAACGTGGCTCTCCCCCACATCCTCCTGCCCCTTAGGAATCACGCAACGTGGCTTGTTCCATACGGATTTGCAACGATCAGGCCCGCACGCGATGGTTGCAGGCACCACAGGATCGGGAAAATCGGAACTGCTCATCAGTTGGTGTCTATCGCTCGCCATGCAGCACAGCCCGGACGATCTGCATTTCGTGTTTCTGGATTTCAAGGGCGGATCGACGTTCAATGCCTTGGAACAGCTTCCGCACACGGTTGGAAATGTTTGCGATCTTGACCTGTCCCATGCGGTCCGTGCACTGAACGCCATCGAACAGGAACTGATTCGGCGTGAGACTTTGGTGAGCGCCGAACGTGTCTCCCGTTTCGACCAGCTGGCCAATCCTCCGGCAAGACTGGTCGTGGTCATCGACGAGTTCCACGCACTTCGCGACCGTCTGCCCGACTATATGCAACGGTTGAACCGTCTTGCATCGCTCGGCCGTTCCCTCGGCATGCATTTGATTGTCTGCACGCAAAATCCCATGGGCCAGGTTCATGCCGATATGAAGGCCAACATGTCGCTAAGCATATGCTTAAGGGTTACGGACCAGATGCAGTCGAACGAATTGATCGGCATACGAGACGCGGCGTTGATTCCTCCCCATATGCCTGGCGCCGCCTATTGCAATGACGGACAGCGCACCACGCCCTTCCTGTGCAGCGCGGTTCGAGATGTCAACCGACTTATCCGCAACATCGACACAGCCGCACGATTCCATGCTTGCAAACACCCCGATCTCTTGTTTTCCGATCCGCTCGCCCGGCATGCGACGCAATCCGATCTGTCGACCACAACGAACCGGCCATGGCACGAAATTCCTTTCGCTCTTGCTGACGATGGCGTGCTTGTACATACCGCCGTTCTTGACGTGAGCCAACAAAACATCGCCATTATCGGCGCTTATGGCAGCGGTAAAACCAATCTGCTGCTGCACTGCGCACGTTGGCTGTACGACACAGGTCGTGCCAATATTCGTTTCACACGCAAAAGCGAACATGGCATGGTGACGGATGACGGAAGGCCCTCGTCTTTGTATGAACGCACCATCTGGATTGTGGATGATGCGGACGATCCGCTCAATCCTTTTTCCACTTCGCCTGAAGCGAACGAACTGCGGGAGGCATTGGCAAATCCCAATATCACCGTGATCGCAGCTACGGAAAAACCCACTTCCGCACTGTTGGACCGATGCCCCACCCGTGTGGCTTTTCCCAGCGGAGAACGTTCCAACGATCTGATGTTGGGCATTCCCGGCGCGATTCTGGACGGATTCTCAGCGGATGACTATACCCTCCACGGTCGTGGCGTGCTTATTCAGCAGGCCAAAGCCTGCCCTATTCAGTGTGTAGAATTTCAAGGTTTTTGACGATTCGTGGGATTCTTTTCGTGGAAACTCTTGAAAAGTCGCACGATTCGTGGTTATCTGAGTAACGGACTTACATGCCTTACATGGCAAGAGGAAGGCGATTAATTATATGAGCAGTGCTTTTGACTGGCGCGCCAAGGCCGCATGTCGAGACAAGGATCCGGAGCTGTTTTTCCCGGTCGGCAACACAGGCGCCGCCTACCAGCAGATCGAAGAGGCCAAGGCCGTTTGCCGCACCTGCAAGGTGATTGACGCGTGTCTGAAATGCGCTCTCGACACCAATCAGGATTACGGTGTTTGGGGCGGTCTGAGCGAAGACGAGCGTCGCGCGCTTAAGCGTCGTGCCATGCGCGCCCGTCGTTCCCAGGCTATGCAGATGCAAATCTAAAGGTTTTTCGAAGATCCGTCATTCGCATACGCTCTGCGAATAGCAACTTACAAAAAGGTCCGGTTGACTCCTAACAGCCAACCGGACTTTTTTATGCCTTCCGAATCGCTTTCGCGTTCATCAGTCCTGCGCCGCACGCAGCTTCATGTCAAGCACCACTCGGGTGCCGCCGCCACGGCGAGGTTCCCAACGGACCGTACCGCCGAAATCGTTCTTGACGAACGTGCTGATGATCTGCGTGCCCAGACCGGACCCGGAGGAACGCGCCATGCCGTCATGCTCCTCATTGGCCAAACCGATGCCATCATCTTCAACCATGACATTGAGGTTGTTGCCGCCACGACCCACGCAAATCGTGATGTGCCCGTCTTTTCGGCCTTCAAAACCATGTTCCACGGAATTGGTGATCAGCTCGGTCAGCACCAGAGACAGCGGCGTGGCATCCTGCGCCGGCATCATGCCGAATCGTCCGATGAAATCAATGTCGATGTGCTGATCGCGCATGGTAGCCAAATCCACAGCCATCTTCAACAGACTGGAAATGACCTTGTCGTAGTCGACGATCTCATCGGCGGTCTGACTCAAGCCTTCATGAACCATGGCGATGGTCTGCACACGGCGCTGCGCCTCTTTCAGCTCTTTCTTGACTTCTTCGGACTTGGTTTTACGTGCCTGCAGTCGCAGCAATGCGGAAACCGCCTGCAGATTGTTCTTGACACGATGGTGGATTTCGGAAATCGTCGCATTCTTAGTCTGCAATTCCTTTTCACGGCGACGAAGCTCGGTCACATCTCGGCATAGCACGACAGCGCCAACACGGCCATTGGCCTCCATCAACGGCAGCGAACGCATGGACACTGCAGACTTGTTGGCGTCAAGTTCAGAGTCGACGGCAGCCTTGCCACTGAGCACCAGAGGGAGGGTTTCCAGCACGGGATCGTTCTCACGTAGCAGTTTAGTGCCGATTTCGCTCAGGTACTCCCCCTGTATGGTGCTGACCGACCCCAAACGTCGGAAGCAGCTGATGGCGTTCGGCGAAGCATATCGCACGATGCCGTCGACGGTGAGTACGATGAAGCCGTCCGCCACACGCGCATTATGACGCTGGTTCATGATCGGGTTGCGGTACGGGAACTGGTCGCGCGGAATCATCTCATACAGCTGCTTGCCCGCGCTGATACTTTCGGATTCGTAACGTCCATTCGACTCTCGGGTGGCCAAGTTGGTTTCACGTACCACCAAACCCAGAGTCTTGCCGTTGTGGCGTACCGGCGCATATACGTTGCATACCGTGGACCCACCCACCGTGCGAAGCACCGTGGAACGGAACACCGACTCGGAGGCCATCGCAGCATCCAATTCAGCGCGCATCCCCTCCTCAACAACGTCGCCAACGACGTCATCGGTTATAAGGCTCATCACCGTGGATGGACGACACTGCTCGGCGATGATGTATTTGCCCTCGCCATTTTGCAAAATGAGCAGTAGGTCGGCAAAACTCAGGTCGGCAATCACCTGCCAGTCGGCGACCAAATGATGCAGCCATTCACGATCTTCGTCATCGAAATCGGGACGGGTCGTCAAGATATGTGAGAAATCAGCCATGCAGTCCATCATACGCATTACGCCAGAGGTTTTGCACGACACGTGCACATATTAGCCGAATATCATTGGGAAGAGAAATTGACATATCCATGAGTTACGGTAACGTAGGTTACGGTTCCGTAACTTACAGTGGAGGCACGCAGATGGCGAAACCCACAGACGCTCAGATCGAGGAAAAACGCGCGATCATCGCAGAAGCGCGCGAACAGGCGCTTCAAGCCAAGGCCGATATAATTCGCGTGAAGGCACGCAACAAGGCCGAGAACATTCGCAAGAAGGCCGATGGCAAGGCGAAAATGGCCATTGCCAAGGGTGAAGCTCGTGCCGCAAAAATAGAAGGCATCACTCCGACGGAAATCGAACGGAAGATTCGCCTTGACGTGCACGGTCGGCCCAAACCGGCGATGCGCGGCTGGATTCATGCCGTGGCCGCCCCCCTGGCATTGGCGGCCGGCATCGTACTGATCTGCCTGGCTCACGGTACCGGTTTGAAGTGGGCGTGTGCCGTGTTCATGACGTGTTCGCTGGTGTTGTTCGGCAATTCCGCCTGCTACCATTTGGGCGATTGGTCGCCTCGCGTTACCGATGTGCTACGACGCATCGACCACATGAATATCTTCCTGCTGATCGCAGGAACTTATACGCCGGTCTCCTTTGCGCTCGAACCGTTCTGGCGCAATTCAATCATCGCAGGCATGTGGATCTGCACTACCGTGGCGCTCATCATTCACGTCATCTGGATCAGCGCCCCACGCTGGCTTTACGTGATTGTGTATATTTTTTTCGGTGTTTCTGGCGTGGCATTCATGGGATTGTTCTGGATTTCACCGTACGCCGGTCCGGCTGTTGTGGTGCTGTTGGCCGCAGGCGGCGCCTGCTACATCGCCGGAGCCATCGTATACGCGCTACGCAAGCCTGATCCATGGCCGAAGGTGTTCGGCTTCCATGAGATTTTCCATTGCGGCACTGTCGCTGGTTACGCATGCCATATGGTGGCGATCTACATGGTGATCGTGCAGCTATGGCCGTAAGTTCAGGTCATATCTGACTGCAGTTTGACGAAATATACGAAAAGGCTGGTTCATCAGTTGTATTCGATGAACCAGCCTTGTTATGTCGCTTTATGTCGCTGGAATACCAGATTCAGCTTATGACGAACATCACTCAGGCGAGCGGCTTGGCTTCCTTGATGGTCACGGAAATCTCACGTCCGTTCGGAGCCGTGTACGACACCGTGTCTCCCTCGTGAGCGCCGTTGATGGCTGCGCCGATCGGAGATTCCGGGCTGATGATGCTGTAATCCGTGGCGATGGACAGGTCACGCGTGCCAAGCACATAGACCATTTCACGGCCGTTGACATCCAACGTCACCAAAGAACCATCGCCGACTTCGCCGGCCTTGGGCGCGGTCAGAATCTTTGCATTGCGCAGCTTGACGGTCAGTTCCTCGATGCGGCCCTGATTTACTCGCTGAGCCTCACGCGCGGCCTGATAGCCGCCGTTTTCGCTCAAATCGCCCTCGGCGCGAGCCGCGGAAACCTTGGAAAGGATCTCGTCGCGATACTCGCCTTCGCGCCAAGCGAGCTCTTCCTTCATCTTGTCATAAGCTTCCTGCGTCAGCAGAAGCGTTTTTTCTTCGGCCATGTTGCCTCCTTGACCTTGGAAATTACTCTATACCGCTTAGTTTCAGCGAGTGGAGATGATGTCGATCACGAACACCAGGGTGTCTTCGCCGCCGATGCCGGCTTGCGGAACGCCACGGGAACCATAGCCATACTCCGGCGGAATGGACACCACCAAGCGGGAACCGACGTTGTGACCTGGAACGGTCTGATCCCAACCCTTGATGACCTGGCCAACACCGATGCCGAAGCTGGCCGGCTGGTGACGGTCGAAGCTGGAATCGAACGGAGTGTCTTTGCCCCAGACCACACCGTGATAATTAACGGTGACGGTGTCGCCGCGGCGAACCATCGGGCCATTGCCCTCGAACAGTTCCACAACCTTCAGACCTGCCGGAGCGGTCTCGGACGGGAATTCGATGGTCGGGCGATCGCCGAACTCAACATTGACAACGGGCATTTGAGATGCCATGGTGAACCTCCTTGAAAAGCACAATGCCACCTAGACTAGCACCAACCACCGCTAGCATTCAACGACATTGACCGCCAAACCACCTTTTGAAGTTTCTTTATACTTGGCCATCATGTCTTCGCCCGTGTCTTTCATGGTTTTGATGGCCTGATCGAGGGTCACGATATGCGTTCCATCTCCCAGCATGGCCATACGAACCGCATTGATGGCAGTGTTCGCCGCCATGGCGTTGCGTTCGATGCAAGGAATCTGCACTAAACCTCCCACGGGATCACAGGTCAGTCCCAGATTATGTTCGATGCTGATTTCCGCAGCGTTCTCCACTTGCTGCGGAGAGCCACCCATCACCGCGCACAACCCGGCCGCAGCCATCGAACATGCCGTACCGACCTCCCCCTGGCATCCGACTTCCGCACCGGAAATGGAGGCATTGCGTTTAAACAGGTACCCTACCGCACCTGCAGTGAGCAGAAAGGTAATAACGCCCTCTTCGTTCGCATGGTCAACGAAATGCCAGTAATAGTGAAGCACTGCCGGAATGATTCCTGCAGCACCGTTGGTCGGCGCGGTGACGATTCGCCCACCGCCGGCGTTTTCCTCCGACACCGCCAAAGCGAACAAATCCACCCATGCCGCATCCGACGATTCGAGCACCGCATCCACGCGTTTCTTGTCTCGCGCAAGCACATCACTGTTGGAGGCAAGCCTTGCATACATTTTCGGTGCCCTGCGGGGCACATCCAAACCGCCGGGCAGCACGGTCTGCGACGTATGACATCCGCGCTGTACGCAACGACGCATCACCCGCCACACGTTATCCAGTTCGCTGCGAACCTGCACCGCCGACTGCATGGACGTTTCGTTGGCCCACACAATGTCGGCAATACTCATATGGTGCTTCTCGCATAGCGCAATGAGTTCGTCGCATGACGTGAATGGATATGGCACATCCGAACCGTCATCAAGTGAGGAATCACTCTGCTGATCGGCGAAAGACATTCCGACCGGCGGACGCTCATGAATGCCGATCATCAGATCATCGGCATTGCCTTGCCGTACGAAGCCTCCACCGATGGAATACCAGACCTGTTCATCAACAAGATTGTTCTGCTGGTCAAATGCTTGGAAACGCATGCCATTAGGGTGTGCGGCCATGCGATGCCACACGTCCATCACCACATCATGCGCATAGTCGAAATCGATGCGATGTTTACCCGCCAGCAACAGTTCCCCACTCGCCTCGCATTCATGACGAATGATGTTCACATGGTCTGTATCGACGGCTTGCGGCATGTTGCCTTCCAGCCCTGCCACAGTCGCACGATCGGTACCATGCCCCAAGCCCGTCAACGCAAGAGAGCCATACAGTACCGTACGCACGCGGCTCACACGGCCAAGCGTTCCCGCATGGTCAAGTGATTCGACAAATTTGCATGCCGCCACCATCGGACCAACAGTATGTGAGGAACTTGGCCCAACGCCTATCTTGAACATTTCGAGAATACTGAACACGCCAATCGCCGCCTTGCTTCTCAGGTGCCTTGCTCAGGCTGCATACAATGCACGGAACATGAGAATCATAATAATCAAACCAATGATGGCAGCCGCAACTTCCACCACCAGCATGATGATGGCCGTGGTTTTACGATTGCCGAGTTTAACGTCAAGCAACTTGGCGAACAGGAAGGCGACGAAGCCAAGAGCTGCGCCATTCAGCGCAATCGCACCAATCTGGCCATTGGAGAGCACACTCTCCCCCACCATGGCAAGCACGGAATTGATGGTGGCAGAGAACACCAGCAGGCTCCATACACCGTAACCGATAAGTCCAACAATCGCATACGCGAACGGGCGGAACCGCTCACGCATCTTGAGCGTGAACGATTCGGCGCACCACAGCAACGCAAAGCCCACAACGAACGTGAACGCCACTGCCATGAACACCGCTTCCATAGCCCATGGAATCAATGCCAAAGACGCCTTCAACAACGAGAAATACAGCGGAGAACAAGCCAGTTCGCCCACAGCCAAAACTCCTGCGACGATAATCGCTTGGGAGAGCATCAGCGGAATTTCCGTATCGGGCTGTTCGATTACTGGCTTGATATCTTTCGACGTCATACTTTTTCCGTTCCGGTCGGCTACTCGGGGTTATCAATGCCGCCAGTGTAATAACGGATTGTTTCGTACATGCTATCCAGCAACGCATTCACAGCGTTATTCGGTGCCGCCAGCGGGAATCGAACCCGCAATCCGAAGAGACCGATTTTAAGTCGGTTGCGTATACCAGTTTCGCCATGGCGGCAAGGCGTCGAACAAGCCGACACCCAAGTTATTATGCCACGTTAACGTTCGGCAAGCAATCGCGTGCCGTAATCCAACACAATGCCATCAAGCAAACCGTGTTCGCTGGCCATGAAGGAGTCGATACGCTGACCATGGTCGGCATAGGCCGCTTTGCTGACTTTGGCGAGCACACGATTCCACACCAAGGCACCGCCGCCAACCACGTCAACACGACCCGGATGAATGGTTTTGTAAGTCAAGCGCTCTTCGCGCGGCATCTTAAGGAACTTGTTATCGACCGCATAAGCGTCTTCCAGCGAGCAGCTGGCACCATCTACCGCGGAATGGTCATATTCGGTCAATCCCATGGCCAGAGCGGTCATGGTGGTCACTGTGCCGGACACGCCGATGATAGTGCGGGTTTTGCCTGCAGGAACCGTTTTGAACGCTTCATCGATATGCTCGTCGATGTCGGCAATAGCCTCTTGGATCTGCGCCTCGGTAGGCGGATCGTTCTTCAAGTGACGTTCGGTCATGCGCACAGAGCCAATGTTCATGGAGAACGCGGCCTGCACCTGCGTGTTCGGATGGCTTACACCGTCGCCGCCAAGCACCAGTTCCGTAGAGCCACCACCCAGATCAACCACCAGATACGGGGCCTCGACGTCGCGACGAACCACGCTCGTGGCACCAAGGAAGCTTAGATCAGCCTCCTCCGTACCGGGGATGACTTCCGGACGCACGCCGAGGATCTGCTCGATATTGTCTTCGAATTCCTCACGGTTCTCAGCATCACGAGTGGCCGAAGTGGCAACGAAACGAATGCCGTCCACCGGATGCTCTTTCAGCACCTCGGCGAATTCGCGGGCAGCGGCGTAAGCACGTTCCAATGCCTCATCGGCGAAACGATGCGTCTTATCAACATCCTGACCAAGACGAATCACACGAAGAATACGCGGAACAATATCTTCAACGCCGTCTTCACTGACACGGGAGACCTTCAGACGAATCGAGTTCGTACCACAATCAATGCCGGCAACAGTAACGGATTTCATTGCTTCTTCTTTCTGTCTGAATATGGTTCAGTCTTCGTTTTCCACCGTGCAACGACATACACTGGGGTCGAATTCATGACGAATCGCTTCCAATGCCATGTCTCCGATCGGATTAGCGCCCTCGCCCATCACCAGAGTTTGCGCCAACAGGGCATGCAGACACTTGACGCGCACAGGCATGCCGCCAGCGCTGGTGCCTTCGATATGCTCCTCACTGTCTCCCATGGCAACGGCGATTTCATGCCGAAAGGCCAAATACAGTTCGTGCGCACGCTCGTAGGCGGCTTTCAGATCGTCATCTTCAGCCAAAAGATCGTTGTACTCCTTCATCTTGCCTTCGGCTTCGATGTGGGAGATGGCTTTCACCGCTTCCGGACCAGTCAAATAGCAAGTGGTCGGGAAAGGCACGTCTCCCGGCAGCAGCGGACGCGTGACCACAGCCAAAGGCCTGCCGCACACGCAACGTGCTCCGACAGCCACCATGCCACGCGGGTAACGACCCAACTGACGCTCGACCACAGCAATATCATGCTCGGTAGCAGGCTGGTCGAGAACCTTCTTCGCCAAGATTTTGGCCCGTTCGCTGATTGTCATACCCTGTGTCACTACTGCTGATCTCCTGATTGCTGTTGGTTATTGTCTTGTGAAGTTTGCTGCTGGTCACCAGATTCCTGGCCTGTTCCATTCGCATCCGATTCGCCGGCTGACGGACTTCCGGACGTTTCCATCGACTTCGCTTCATCCGACTGGTCGGCTTGTTTGAACGAATACGCCATCTCCTTGTACCAAGGCAGTACGGTTTTCTGCGATTCGTCCGTAGTCTTCTTATCTTCTGTGGTTTCGCCGGTTACCGCTTCGGGATGTTCCACACGAATAGCCTGTTCTCCCGGAAATACGAATCCCAGACGATCCCTCGCCTGCGCCGTGACGTAGGCTTTGTCATCCCAACGCGCGATGTCGTTTTCCAATTCCTGCTTTTGCGCTATCAATGAGGCTTCCTGCTTCTTCAAGCCATTCAATTCAGCCATATTCAACGCATAGACATGGAAGGTCGACGCCAACTGGATGATCCCTAAAGCCACGATAAATAACGCCACAAAGAACGCGATGGGACCAGCGCTGCCTTTTTTGGATGCTTTCTTGCGTGACTTTGAACTCATAGCAACGAAAATACCCGTCGCATTCGACGAGGAACACGACGGGCATTCTATATCAGCGCATATTCAATGCGCTTACGCTCACTTGGCGATGTACTTCTTGCAAGCCTTGAAAGCGCTGTAGCCAGCATACTGAGCGGTGGAGCCGAGCTCCTCCTCGATCTCGAGCAGGCGGTTGTACTTGGCGATACGCTCGCCACGAGCCGGAGCACCGGTCTTGATCTGGCCGGTGTTCTTTGCCACAGCCAGGTCGGAGATGGTGGTGTCCGGGGTCTCGCCGGAACGGTGGGAAACCATGGAGGTGAAGCCGTTCTTGGTGGCCAGCTCGATGGCGTCGAGGGTCTCGGTAACGGTACCGATCTGGTTCAGCTTGACCAGCAGGGAGTTGGCGGCGCCGAGCTCAATGCCCTTAGCCAGACGTGCCGGGTTGGTGACCAGCAGGTCGTCGCCGACGAACTGCAGGCGATCGCCGAGCTTGGAGGTGATGGCAGCCCAGTCTTCCCAGCCTTCTTCCTGGAACGGATCCTCGATGGAAACGATCGGGTACTCGTTGATGAGGTTCTCGTAGAAGTCGAGCATGTAGCCGGCTTCACGATCATCACCTTCGAAGTGGTACTTGCCGGTCTCCTTGTTGTAGAACTCGGAGGAAGCCACGTCGAGGGAGATGCCGATCTGCTTGCCCGGCTCGTAGCCGGCGGCGGAGATGGCGTCCATGATGTAGTTCAGGGAGTCCTTGTTGGACTTCATCTTCGGAGCGAAGCCGCCCTCGTCGCCGAGGCCGGTGGCCAGGCCTTCCTTCTTCAGGACGTTCTTCAGGGTGTGGTAGACCTCAACGCCTGCACGCAGAGCCTCGCTGTAGGTGTCGAAGCCGTACGGGGAGATCATGTACTCCTGAATGTCGGTGGCGAAGTCAGCGTGAGCGCCACCGTTCATGATGTTCATGTTCGGAACCGGCAGGATGTGGCCGTTGGTGCCGCCGATGTAGCGGTACAGCGGCTGGCCTGCGGACTCAGCGGAGGCGTACAGAGCAGCCAGGGACACGCCGAGGATGGCGTTGGCGCCCAGACGACCCTTGTTCGGGGTGCCGTCGAGCTCGATCATGACCTCATCGAGAGCGCGCTGGTCGGAAGCGTCCATGCCGATGACCTTCGGAGCGATCTCTTCATTCACGGCCTTAACGGCGTTGAGAACACCCTTGCCCTGGTACACGGACTTGTCGCCATCGCGACGCTCCCAAGCCTCAGCTTCGCCGGTGGAAGCACCGGACGGAACGAGACCCAGACCCTGGGCACCGTCTTCGGTGTCGAGGACGACCTCAACGGTCGGGTTGCCGCGGGAATCGAGAATCTGACGCGCGTAAACGCTTTCAATTACTGCCACAACTACTCCTTATAAACGTTAGGTTGTGATGACATTGCCTAGAATAGTGCGTTTTGTGGACGTATGGCAAACTTATCCGACACGATTTATGTGAACGCTCACGTAAATCGTGTCGGATGTGTCCGGAACTTCAACTGTTATTTCCCTGGCGTCGGCTTCCAGTCAAGATCGTCGAGAAGCTGGTTCGTCCATCCAACGACCTCATCGGAACTCATTGGCCCGGATCCAAGCGAACCCGCAAACGGGGTGGGGATCACATACGTTTGGGTGACTGGCCTGTACTGGATGCCTTTGTAGATTCGTGCCATGCGCATCTGCACGGATTCACGTGGCTGGAATTTGGACACGCGAATGTTACGCCCTTGACCGATGATCTCCGTAATGCCAAGCTTTCTTGCTTTGAATCGCAATCTCGCCACATCGAACAATGCTTCGAAATCGACCGGGGGCTTGCCGTAACGATCCGTAAGCTCATCGCGCAACTCGTCGAGATCGGCTTCCGTACGTGCCCCTGCCAGCTTGCGGTAGGCTTCCAATCGCAACTTGTCGGAATCGATGTAGCTGACGGGAATGGACGCTTCGATCGGCAGATCGATTGTGACAGCAACCGATTCCGTACGTTCCGGCTCCTTGTACTGTTCGACAGCTTCGGAAACCATGCGCACATACAGATCGAAGCCAACGCCCTCGATATGCCCGCTCTGCTCGTCGCCCAGCAGATTGCCGGTGCCACGCAGCTCGAGATCCTTCATCGCCACGTCAAAACCTGAACCAAGCGCAGTGTTCTGCGCGATGGTGGCCAGTCGGTCATGCGATTGCTGGGTCATCGGCTTGGTCGGATCGTACAGGAAGTACGCGTAGGCACGTTCACGGCCTCGCCCGACACGGCCACGCAGCTGGTGCAGCTGGCTTAGGCCGAAACGGTCGGCATGATCGACGATCAACGTATTCGCATTGGAAATATCAAGACCGGTTTCGATGATGGTGGTACACACGAGCACGTCAATGTCGCGATGCCAGAAGTCTCGGATCACACCGTCGAGCTGCTTCTCCCCCATCTTGCCATGGGCGATGCCGACATGCGATTCCGGCACCAGCTCGTGAATCTTCGCGGCAACCGAAGCGATGTCTTGTACTCGGTTATGCACGTAGAACACCTGGCCACCGCGCAACAGCTCACGCCTGACCGCAGCAGTGACCTGAGCATCCTCATACGCGCCAACGTAAGTAAGCACCGGCAAGCGGTCTTCCGGAGGCGTGGCCAACGTGGACATTTCACGAATGCCCGTAACGGCCATCTCCAGCGTACGCGGAATCGGCGTTGCCGACAGACTCAGCACATCCACATTGGTACGCAGCGCCTTCAACGTCTCTTTGTGTTCGACACCGAAACGCTGCTCCTCATCGATGATGACCAGTCCCAGATCCTTGAATTTGACCTTCGGCCCAAGCAGTTTGTGCGTGCCGATCACCACATCGACGGAACCGTCTTCAAGTCCCTTGATGGTGTCGCTGATCTCCTTGGTGGTTTGGAAACGGCTCATCGCCCTTACTTCCACCGGGAATCCTTCAAAACGTTCGGTGAACGTCTCGAAATGCTGTTGCACCAGCAATGTGGTCGGCACCAGCACAGCCACCTGTTTGGAATCCTGCACCGCCTTGAATGCGGCACGTACGGCGATTTCGGTTTTGCCGAATCCCACGTCGCCGCAAATCAGGCGATCCATCGGCACGGACTTTTCCATATCGGATTTGACTTCGTCGATGGTAGTCAGCTGATCGGCGGTTTCTTGGTATGGGAAAGCGTCTTCCAATTCTTTCTGCCAAGGGGTGTCTTTGCTGAAGGCATACCCCTGCATGCGTTGACGTGCCGAATACAGTTTGACCAGATCTTCGGCGATTTCGTGCACATGCTTACGTGCTTTCGCCTTGGTAGCAGCCCAGTCGGATCCGCCCAGTTTGTTGAGTTTCGGAGCGTCGGCACCGATGTATTTGCTGACTTGGTCAAGCTGATCGGTGGGGATGAACAGTTTGTCGGCAGGGGCACCGCGTTTGCTGGATGCGTATTCGATGACCAGATATTCGCGTGTGGTCTGGTTGGCACCCGCTCCGATGGTACGCTGGCGCATTTCGAGGAACCGGCCGATGCCATGCTGCTCGTGCACCACGTAATCGCCGGCTTTGAGCTCCATAAGGTCGATGGCCTTACGGCGACGTTTCGGGGTTTTTGCCTGTCCCGCGGCCGATGTACGTCCGGTCAGGTCACGTTCGGTAAGCAACGCGACTTTCGCCGCGTTGTCAACGAATCCGTCGATGGCACGCGATCTGATGCAGTCGAAGTTGGCGATTCCCGTTTCGTTGATGGCACGCTTGAGTCGGACAAGAGTACCTTGCGCTCCTGCAGTGACGGTGACGGCATAGCCGGCATCAAGAAGACCTTCGATGCCGGATGCTGCTTTGACTTCATCCCCGCGATATTCGCCGGGATTGGCAGCGTCGAGCTGAACGTGCCCTTCCCTGCTTGGGTCCACGCCGAAACTCGTAAGCTTCCATACGTCGTGTCTTGAGAAAACCAGCGATGAAATCGTTTCGTCAAAATCGTAGAAATTCGCCTGATCGAACGTAATCGGAGCGCCGGCACCATGACCGGATGCTGCGACATGCCAGCTGGCAGCAAGAAACTCATTGGCGGTTTTTGCGAGATCGTCAGCCGAACGACGCAATTTTTCCGGATCGGATAGCATGACCAGCGCATGCTTGGGCAACATGCCCTGCACCGGCTCCATGTCATCGACCAATGCGGGAAGCAACGATTCCATACCTTCGACCGGAATGGCGTTGGCAATGGACTCTAGCATGTCTTCGGCATTGGGAATGGATCCAATCAGGGATTTCGCACGCTTGCGCACCTTGTCGGTCAATTGCAGTTCACGGCATGGCGTGGCCCAAACCACAGGAACGTCCTCACCATATGTGCGCTGATCCGAAGCGTGGAACTCCCTGATGGTATCGATCTCATCACCGAAGAACTCAATACGCACCGGATGCGGCAATGTCGGCGGAAACACGTCGATAATGCCGCCTCGCACCGCGAATTCACCACGATCCATCACCAAGTCGACTCGAGTATAGGCGTTTTCCACCAGTCGACTCGACGCCTCTTCGAGCGCCAATTCCTCGCCTTGAGAGAACACCAAAGGCTCCACGTCGGCCAAACCTGCAACCACTGGCTGGATCAGGGATCGCACCGGCATGACGAGAATGCGGATGGGTCCGAACAGCTTGCTTCCCTCTTGAGGGTGCTTTAGCCTGCGGAACACCGCCATGCGGCTTGCCACGGTATCGGCACGTGGCGAAAGGCGTTCATGCGGCAAAGTTTCCCATGCTTCAAGCTGTGCCACGTCGTTTGGATCGCCGGAATACCACGAACGAATCGCCTCGACCGTTTCCTCGGCTTCGCGGCCAGAGGCCACCACAAGCACAACCGGCCGCGTTCCCGATGCTCCAGCGGCCAGTGCCGGGCGCAATCCTTCGGGAATGCCAACGGTAATGCTGGGGTCTATGTCGGATTCCGGCACCTCGATCTCACCGGAAATCAGTGCACGAAAATCCTCGTCGGTTTCGAGTACGTCAAGAATGCCAGCCAGAGAACCTGAAGTCGGCAACTGCACCGGTTCAGCGGCCATTGAACTGCTCCTGAGCCTTGGTGAGGCCACTGAAGATGATGGTTTCAGCGGCATCAGCGCCATCGGCGAGGAATTCCGGAAGCTGCTTGCGCTGATCCGGCCCGAATCCGCCCAGCACCCAGTTCACGGTGTTGTCGTGGGCGTGGGCACCTCGCTGCGCGTGGCCAACGCCCATGCGCACACGGGCATACTTCGGAGTTCCCAAGGCGCGATCAATCGACTTGATGCCATTATGGCCGCCTGCGGAGCCGCCTGCCTTGACTTTGATACGTCCGAAATCAAGATCCATGTCATCGTGAATCACCACGATATGGTCCGGTTCAATCTGGTAGTAGGCGCTGATGGAAGCCAATGCATTGCCTGACTCGTTCATGTAGGTGAGCGGCTTGGCCAGGAAGAATTTGACGTTACGACCAGACAGGTTCATCACACCCTTGCCGAGCATGGCAAGCCCTTTATGGTCGGAAAAGTTGACCGACCAACGTTCGGCAAGCAGATCAGCTGCCATAAATCCCATATTGTGACGGGTGCCTTCATATTTGGAGCCCGGATTGCCGAGTCCTGCAATCAGCCAGAAATCAGATGCCATTGAAATCGTTCCATTCATTCATACATACGATTGCGCGCATTCATATTGCGCCACGTTGTCTCGTCTTGATAACCGCAAAGATTGTACTTACAGGTCGAGATACCAGTAACTCATGTCACGCATGGTGCCGGTGGAATCGGTGGCGGCGGTTGGCATGAGTCCAAACTGTGTAAAACCGAACCGTTTCATGAGCGCGATCGAACCGGCATTGTCTGCGAAAATAATGCCGCATGCCTTACGCATATTACGTTTCCGGCATTCTTCAAGCAGTTTGGTGAGCGTATACGTACCGACTCCCCTGCCCTGCCATTGCGGGTCGATGTAGTAGGCAAGATCGGTAACGCCGTCATATCCCGCGCGATCATAGAAAACGGAAAGCGCGCTGAATCCAATGATCTGCTTCTTTCCGTCATCATCTACCGTTTCCGTGACGAACACCGCGTACGGATCATGATGCGATTCAACCCATGCTTTGCGCTGTTCGTATGTGCGTGGGGTTGTATCGGCTGATGATCCCCCTCGTATGACTGCCGCATTGTAAATGTCGGTGATTGCTTGAATGTCGTCTTGCGTTGCGACGCGATAGGAATACTCGGTCATGCATTTGAGCATACCGGGCATGCGCATAAGGCGGAAGGACGGTTCCATATGAGGAACAGTCCTTCCGCCTTATGCAAACAGCGCTCGTTCGGAAATCGTACGAAAACTACTGTTCGAGTTCGAGCGCCTTGTTCAACGCTTCCTGAAGTTTCTTCTGCGCTTCGCCATAAGCGGACCAATCGCCCTTCTTCATGGCCGCGTCGGAATCCTTCATAGCCTGGGAAGCGTCGTTGAGGGCACTCTTCAGATCGTTGCTCATCGTGCTGGAACCGCCAGTGCTGTCGGAACTGCCGCCATCGCCGGAATTCGATCCAGATGACGAGTCAGTGCCGTCCGTTCCGGAAGAACCGTCACTGGTATCGCTCGTGTCGGTCTTGCTGCTGGTGGAACCGTTGACGTTTTCGGCGTCGCCCGCGGACGCGCCGGAGTTGCCGCCGAACACCTGATCAAGCGCTTCGTCCAGCGTGTTGGCGAATCCGACCTGATCGCCGAAGGCCACCAATACCTTCTTCAGCAGCGGGAAGCTGGTGGAACCGGAGGACTTGACATACACCGGCTGCACGTACACCAGTCCACCACCGAGCGGCAGTGTGAGCAGATTGCCTCGCTGCACATTGGTGGAGCCGGATTCGAGAAGGTTAAGTTCCTTCGATACGTCGGCCGACGCATTGAAGTTGTTCTGTGCCTGACCGGGGCCTGGCACATTGGAATCCTTCGGCAACTCCTGCAATCGAAGAGTGCCATAGTTCGCGCCGATCTTGCCTTTTTCGTTGCCCGCATCGGAATCGACAGACAGGAATCCCGTCAAAATCTCTCGGGTTGACGTACCTGCGGGAATATACGACGACGTCAATGAGAACACCGGCTCGTTGGAGCCGCCGGTCTGCAGCGTCAAATAGTAGGGCGGTTGCAAAATGTCACGTTCCTGCGCCTGCTGGGATTCGGTCGGATCGACCGGGGTCTGCCAGAAATCCTCACCAGAGAAGAACTGGTTGGCGCTCGACACATGATATTTGGTCAACAGTTCGCGCTGCACCTTGAACAGGCTTTCCGGGTAACGCAGGTGGCTCATCAGATCGCCGGAAATCTCCGACAGCTGGTGGTACTGGCCGGGGAAGATCTTCTGCCATGCCTTAATCACCGGATCGGATTCGTCCCACACATACAGGTCCACGGAACCGTCATATGCATCGACGGTGGCTTTCACGGAGTTGCGAATATAGTTGGCGTTCTTCGAAGCCAACTCGCTCACGGTGGCAGAAGATTCCGTGGTGGAATCCTTAGAGGCTTCGCCCAGATCGGTCATCTGCGAATACGGGTAGGCGTCGGAAGTGGTGTAGCCGTCGACGATCCACTTGACGCGGCCATCCACAACCGCCGGGTACACACGACCGTCAAGCGTCAGGTATGGTGCGACCTTGGCCACACGCTCCTTCGGGGAACGATCGTAGAGGATTTGCGATTCGGAGTTCACACGGTTGGAGAACAGAATCTGGTCGGAGCCGAAACGGATGGCATACAGCAGTCGGGAGAAGACATTGCCGATCTTTGGACCGCCGTCGCCGTCGAAGGTGTTCGTGGCTCCTTCGGAACCGGTCGGGTAATCGAACTCCCACGACTGCGTGCCTTCCGGAGCGCCCACAATCGAATATTCGGAAGCGTTCGGCGAGAAGTAGATGCGTGGCTCATACTGTTCGGATTCGGTGAGCTTGCCTTGGGTTGGGATGCCCGCCTCAAAGAACTTCGGCTGGCCGTCAGCGGTCACCTTGTTGCCGTAGGCGGCCACCACACCATAGCCGTGCGTATACACGGTATGGTCGTTGACCCAGTTGCGATTGTCAAGACCGGCAAGGTCAAGTTCGCGTGCCGCGATCACCGTGTCTTGGCTCACGCCATCGACCTCATATTTGTCGACGGCAAGAGTGTCGGCAAACGTGTAGTACTGCTTGGATTGCTGCAACTGCTTGAACGTTGGGGAAACTATCTGCGGATCGAGCAGTCGGATCTGCGCGGTCGATTCCGCGGAATCGGCTAGCGCGCCTTCCTCGCCTTCGGTGGTGGCTTGGTATTGTTCCGTCTTCACATTGTTCAAACCGTAAGCTTCACGCGTGGCGTCGATATTGCGTTGGATATAGGTTGATTCCATCTCCTGCGCATTCGGGTTCACTCGGAAACGCTGCAGTAGCATCGGCCATGCCACGGTAAGCACCAAGCTCACTACAATGGCGGATGCGATGGCCACGGTCGGCACTTTCCACGCCTTGAACGCTTCGGAAGCGCGTGCCGCAATCGGGGCCTGACCTTCCAGAGCATGCGATTTCATGATCCACACGCCGAGAATCACACCCAATATGGCGGTGATGGCGGCCATGATGAAGGTAACGGGAATCGTGGCGTTGACCGTGGTGTAGGTGGCGCCGGTAATGCGGCTACCCTCCTGCGTGAGGTGGGAGAACACGCCGAGCACCTGATTCGCGGCCCAAGCGAACATGTTGAGCATCAGCCAGATGCCGATCTGCCTACGGGCGCGCTTGGTGATGTGGAACAGTCCACGGCCATGCACTGGCATGGTGATACGGATGCCGCCCATCATCACATGCGTGACGATGGAGAAGATGATACCTGCCAGCAGCAGCAACGACACCGCCGACATAATCAACTTCAAGCCAGGCAATACGAATACGTAGAAACCGTTGTCGATGCCGAATTGCGGATCGGTGGTGCCGAAGCTCTGGGCATTGAACATCAGCAGGATCTCAGACCAGTTCGCATTGAACTGCGATCCGAACATCAGACCGACGATCAGTGAAATCACCACTGCCACACGACGTGCGCTCTTCGAACTTACGCCTTTGCCTACTTCGATGGTGTCGCCGTTAATGCGAATGGTGGAGCCGTCCGCAGCGTCAGGGCGGGCCCAGATCGCAAGCGACGCAGAAAGGAATCCGACCGCGGCGATCAACAGCGCATATGCCACCCACAGGCCTACCCTAGTGCCCAGCTGCGTCCAAATGACGCTTTGGAAGCCAAGCTGCGCATACCACATAACGTCGGTGATGAACTGCGCCAGACCGAAGAACAGTCCGACGATAATGGCGAGCGCCAGCACCACTCCGATCAGAATTTTGCTGCCATTCGACGGTTTTCGTGGGCGGTTCGGCTTGCGTGTGATGCGCGGACCGGACGGGCCTCTTGGAGGCATGTTCGCCGAAGGCCGGGCGGTGTTGTCGCCATCGGTTTCGACATTGAGAATGATGGGATCATCGTTACCGGATTTATTGGCACGCTGCCCTTGAGGACGGTTCGGGCCGCTTCCCGGGTCAAACATGGGACCAAACATATCAAAGAAAGACATGCTAATAGCCTATCGATAGGCACGGAACGGCTTTACGCCGCCAGCCTAACGTTTACGCAATCCACGAACACGAATCCGCCTGCATTTCCCCATGCGAGAGGATTCGTCATCACCGGCATGTGATAATGACACCATGAAAAGGGTCCACGTTCATTTCGCTCGTTTTGCTGTCGCACTGTGCGCCATAGCACTGCCGCTATCGTTCGCCGGATGTTCATCCAACACGGATTCGAGTGTTGGTTCCAGTCAATCCGAGCAATCGAATTCGCAGCGATCCGACGCATCGCATGATTCGCTTGACAAATCCAGTGTGCCGAGCGTGGTGGACGACTCTCCGCATGGCAAAGCCGTAGCTGCAGTCAAGGCCATGAGTCTTGCAGAGCGCGTCGGTCAGCTTGTCATGGCACCCCTCTACGCGGGATCTGATCCTTCCTCATTGCAGGATCTCATCGTGAACCAGCATGTCGGTTCGGTGCTGATCATCGGCAACTGGAATTCGGGAGCGGCCGGTGTCGCCGCAGCCACATCCGCATTGCAATCGTATGCGCCGGACAATAATCAGCTGTTGATGACCACCGATCAGGAAGGTGGTTTGGTGCAGCATCTTCAGGGCTCTGGTTTCGACCAGATTCCTTCCGCCACTTATCAGGGAACGATGTCGACCGATCAGCTTCGTCAGTCGGCGGCCGTATGGGGTTCCCAGCTTAAGTCGGCTGGCATCAATGTCGATTTGGCGCCGGTGGTGGGCACGGTAACGGTAGATAGGGCTTCCAATGACCCGATCGGCGCACTGTATCGTGATTTTGGTCTTGATGCGGACGGCAATGCCGACCATGCCAAGGCGTTCATTCAGGGCATGGCGGATTCGGGTGTAGGCAGCGCCATCAAACACTATCCTGGTTTGGGTTCGGTGACGGGCAACACCGATTTCACCGCCGACGGCATTCTTGATACCACCACCACCTTGGATGGTGCGGAAATCGGCGCGTTCAATAGTACGCTGGAAGCGAATCCTTCCATGGTGATGATGTCGCTTGCCACCTATCAGTCCATTGATCCGAATAATCCTGCCGTGTTCTCCAGCGCTTTGGTAACGGATTATTTGCGCAATACGGTCGGATTCCAAGGTGTCATCACTTCGGATTCTTTGTCCGCCACTGCGTTGGGCGGCATTCAGCCAAGTGATTTGGGGGTGCGATTGGTCGATGCCGGAGGTGATCTTGCCTGCATTGGCGCTTCCGATTATGTTCAACCGATTTTGGATGGGCTGAATGCAAAAGCCGCGGCCGATTCCGCTTTTGCAGACAAAGTAACGCAGTCCGCGATTCGTGTGATGACATTGAAATACAGCATGGGACTCGCTTCTTGATTGCGAAATATTGATTGCGGAACATGCAATCGAATATCTTCAGTATAGGAATAATCGCAAGCAAGCAACATAAATATAAGAAAAACAATCCCCGTCTTCCGAAATGAAAGACGGGGATTGTTTATGTATGGCCGTTAATTTCAGCAACAGCAACTGGTGTTGGGATGCTTGCGATCGTATTCCTCTCGCATGCGCCAATATTCACGTTCGGTCAGCGGGGTTTCGCCGGGATGTTCGCTTGCGAAATGCTCCAGATAGTGGTCGTATTTCGCTTCTCCACTGAATTCGCGCACATACCAGACGAATCCGGCCTTGGCTTTCAATAAGGCGGACCAGATTCGTCTGACCATGGTGGTGAGTCCCTGCATCAGGCTGCGGCCTGTTCCTTCTGCGCCAGCTCGTAGCTCTTGGCGGCGTATTCGCGCTGCACCTTCTTTTCGAGCTTGGTGGCGATCAGGCTGGACGGTGCGAACCATTCGGATTCCACGAACGGCTCCTCGGACGTGGTTTCCACACCGAACTTGCCCTTGGCAAGAATCTTCACGGTCTGGTAGATACCGATGACCAGGAAGACTCCCATCATGACCATGAAGAACACGGAGAGCACGCCGTCAAGGTACGCATTGGAGAGTGCGGCCTTGGCGTTGACCAACGCTTCGCCTTCCAAAGTGCCGCCATCGATCAGCGCCTGGTACTTGGAAGCGGTGGCGAAGTAACTGATCGGTCCGACGATCTTCTGGAAGTCGGCGGTGAAGGTCACGGCCACATCCCAAACGAGAGGAACAACAGGAATCCACAGGTACTTCTTATAGCCAAGCTTGGCCACGCAAACGGTGACCAGCATGAAGCATGCGGCGGCAAGCAGCTGGTTGGAAATACCGAAAATAGGCATCATGGCGTTGATACCACCATTCGTATCGCACACGCCGACCCACAGCAGGCCACCCCACAGGGCGGTTGCGATCAGCGTGGTGATGATGTTGCCCGGTTTCCATGTCGGATCAGCGAACTTCTTCAGCTTGCGCACGTTGCCCAGCAACTCACCAATCTGATAACGGGCCACGCGGGTGCCGTTGTCAACGGTGGTGAGGATGAACAACGCTTCGAACATGATGGCGAAGTGGTACCAGAAGGCCATGGAGTCATGACCGCCGAGGTAGGACTTGAGGAAGTTGGCCATACCCATAGCGAACGTGGTGGCGCCGCCGGTGCGGGAAACGATGGTGTTCTCGCCAATGTCGGAAGCGGCCTGCTTCAAAGCGTCGGCACCTTCATAGGTCTTGGCATTGCCGTTCTCGTCGACAGAATCCCAAGTGACCTTCATCTGGCTGCCTTCAATGTCGGAAACCTTCATCGAATCCACGGCCTTGACCGCGGCCTCAGCCTGCTCGTCAGGAGTGGAAGTGGCGGTCAGGGTCACGCCGGAAGCGGTGGAGATCTGCGAGGCGGACATGTTCGTGGAGAAGTAGACGCCCTGGGAAATGGTGATGGCTGCAATCAGTGCGATCACGGCGGTGAAGGATTCAACCAGCATGGAGCCGTAGCCGATCATGCGGATCTGGTTTTCCTTCTCCACAGCCTTCGGGGTCAGGCCGGAGCTCACTGCGCCGTGGAAGCCGGAAAGAGCGCCGCACGCGATGGTGATGAACAGGAACGGGAACAGGTCGCCTGCAAAGGTCGGTCCCGTGGAGGTGGACGCGAATTCAGTCAGAGCCGGCATCTGCACGGACGGATTGGCGATGAGAATGCCGAGCACGAGCAGCACAAGCGTGCCGATCTTCATCAGCGTGGACAGGTAGTCACGCGGGGTGACGAGCAGCCAGTGCGGCAACGCGGCGGCGGCGAAGGAGTAGATCACCAGTGCGATAACCAGTTCCTTGGCGTTCAACGTGAACACGTCGGCGATTGCCGGAACGCTGGAGATCCAACCGCCAGCGATGATGTCGATCACGAGCAGCACGAAGCCGAGCACCGTGGTTTCGATAACGCTACGATGCAGGAAACGCTGGAAGCAGCCCATGATCAAGGCGATCGGAATGGTCATACCAATAGAGAACACGGCCCACGGCGAGGAAGCCATGGCCTTGATGGCCACGAGCGCAAGGAATGCCATGGCGATGGCGGTCATCACGATCAGGAAGATCGATAGGATAGTGCCGCCGAACTTGCCCATTTCGTCGGTTGCCATCTGGCCGAAGGAACGGCCGCGACGCTTGGCGGAGATCCACAGCATGAGCATATCCTGCACGGCGCCGGCGAAAATCACACCGAGAATGATCCACATCACGGACGGCAGATAACCCATTTGGGCGGCCAGAATAGGACCAACAAGCGGGCCCGCACCGGAAATGCCGGCGAAATGCTGGCCGAACAGCACGCGACGGTCGGCACGTTCGAAGTTGGCGCCGTCATGCACGCGCTCGGCCGGCGTCGCGTTCGCATCGTCGGTACGCATGATCTTGATCTGAATATAATACGCGTAGAAACGGTAAGCGATCGCGTAGGAGCACAATGCCACAACCACGAACCAGATGGCGCTGATCTGCTCGCCACGGGAAACCGCCAGAATAGCCCAACCAATAGCGCACACAATGGCGATGGCGGCCCACAGCAGGGCCTTCGGCCACGTCCACGCCATCTTCGGCTTCACACCGACAGGGAGCCCCTTCGAATTGCGGATGACGCGTTCCGCCTCCTCAGGCGTGTAATCATCCTTGAACTCCAGTTTGCCGGGCGCTGGAACCGCGGCATTGGCAGTGCTTGCTGCACTAGTCATATTGTTCTCTCTCGTTAGATATAACTCTTCGATACAGCCAGAGCCGCTCAACACAGCTCCTTATCGGCTAAAGAAAAAGAGTAGGCTCGTCAATCGCATCAACGCATTTCTTCTCACGATATGGGATATCAGCAATAACAACTGTGGAAAATCCCTATAAAACGCACTTCAATTTTGAGGAATCCTGCAAAATGGATAATCAAACAAAAACAAGCTGAAGCAATGCCATATATATGGCGGTGCCTCCGGCGATGGAGAGCAGCATATTGCGTTTCCATATGTGCAGTATGACGATTACGGCGATGGCGATCGCTTCGGGAATGCCATGGCTTCCGGCAAAAGGATTGACATTTTTAAGCGAATACACCACCAGCAGTCCGGTCATGGCGTACGGAAGCACGTTGCCGAGATAGTCGACGATACGCAGCGGCTTCTTTGATTCCGGGAAAAGCATGAACGGCAGAAAACGGGTGATGATGGTGCCAAGTACCGCCATCAGTACGGTAACAATGCCCTGCCATGTGGTCATGATCATGAACGTGCCTCCCCCACTTCGTTTCGGTCCGCAGCAAATCCGACCTCACCATCGGCATCATCATGTTTCAGATCATCCAAATACGGACGCAACACAATGAACATCACCAGCATGGCGATCAACGACGGAATCATGAAATTATCAGCGCCAAACAGTGCCAGGCAGATCACCGGCACCACAATGCCCGTCAATGCCGCCATATGGCTTTTGCGTTTCGTAGTCAGCCATTGATCTACGAAAATGACCACGAACAGCGCGGTCATCACAAAGTCCAAACCGGTCATGTCGAACGTCAATCGCCCGCCGACAATGCCGCCGAACGTCGCCCCAGCCACCCATGAAACCTGATTCAGCAGCGACACGAAGAAATAAAACCAGCCGCGGTCGACGCCTGCCGGTATCTGCGCGCTATTGTTGACTGCGAATGTCTCGTCGCACATGGCGTAGATCAAGTACGGTTTTTTCGCCCCCATGTTTTTGAAACGCTCCAACATGGACAGACCGTAAAACAGGTGCCTCGTTCCCATCATCATCGCCAGCATAAGCGTGGCGAACGGATTGAATGCGGAAACCAGCAGATTCACTGTAACGAATTCCATGGAACCGGTATAGATGAACGCGCTCATGCACAGCGGCCATAGGAACGAAAAACCACGCGCGCCCATAAGCACGCCGTACGACATGGCCAGAAAGAAGAAGCTGACGCAAATCGGCAGCACTTTGGGGAACGCGGCTTTGAGCGCATGCGTCCTCACTCCCCCACGCTGCTGGCTCATCCGCATTCCTCTCTGCCTTACACGGCAAGCTTCATATATGGCTGCAATACCTTGCGATTGTTTAATTGTTCAACTGCCCAATTTATGGTACCGACATTCATGTTTCGCAAACACCCGCTTGCATATCGGCATTGCTTATAACGCGCTTAATCCTCTCGACCTATTCCGCCTCCTGCGAAACATGGCCATGCGTTTGACTTCGAGTACTCGAGGTTTCTATCTTGGCAACAGAGCGTTTTTCCAAGGAGAGTTATCAATGAGCGACATGCAAGAGGTCCGTCAGGCATTGCTGACCGGCGAACGCGCCGAATTTCAAGCATCAGACAAACGGTATATTGACACGATTTTCGACGATGGCGAGTCGCCGTTGAAGCATGCGCATGCTATTGAGCTTGAGTCGAGTTCATTCAAATGGAAGTATCCGCTGTGGTATTGCTCGGATATTTCGGCGAAGAATTGCACGTGGTTCGAGATGGCACGCGCAGGCGTGTGGTACACAGACAACATTCGCGTCGAGGATTGCACATTTGAAGCGCCGAAGAATTTCCGCCGTTGCCATGATGTTTCGTTGAGGAACGTTGATTTCGTCAATGCCGAGGAAACATTGTGGGATTGTTCAAATGTTTCACTGAATAATGTGAGTGCACGCGGTGATTATCTAGCAATGAATTGTTCTGATTTCAAGGCTGATAATCTGCGTTTGGTTGGCAATTATCCGTTTGATGGCGCACGCAATATTGAGATTTCGAATTCTCGATTGATTTCCAAGGATTGCTTCTGGAATTGCGAGAATGTGACTGTGCGCGATTCGTTTATTGCCGGCGAGTATTTGGCTTGGAACTCTCGTAATGTCACGTTTGAGAATTGTACGATCGAAAGTCTGCAGGGCTTGTGCTATGTGGACAATCTCGTGTTGCGTAATTGTCGTTTGATCAATACGACGCTTGCTTTTGAATATTCGAATGTAGACGCTGATATTCACAGCACCGTCGACAGTGTGTTCAATCCTTCGTCTGGCACGATTCGTGCGGATGCCATCAAGGAATTGACGCTTGATCCCCTGAAGATCGATCCGAACAAGGTGACGATAATTACCGACAACAGGTAAATATCATTGTCAATCAAAAAACAATATTTGAGGAGCTGCAAATTATACTACAGCTCCTCAAATATTTTTTATGTCACCAAGCAATCGTCGCTTTACTATTGGTCACAGATTGTCCGTGTCAATAACAATGGTGACCGGACCATCATTGATCAGTCCAACGCGCATGTGCGCTCCGAAGCGGCCTTCGCGTACTGGCACACCGCCGGATCGCAGCGCTTCGTTGAATTTGATCCAAGTAATGTTGGCATGTTCCGGCTTGCCCGCTTTGACGAAGC
The DNA here is from genome assembly GCF_023656765.1 of Bifidobacterium intestinale. Taxonomy (NCBI): domain Bacteria; kingdom Bacillati; phylum Actinomycetota; class Actinomycetes; order Bifidobacteriales; family Bifidobacteriaceae; genus Bifidobacterium; species Bifidobacterium intestinale. The sequence continues at coordinate 514,190 of NZ_JAMOKR010000001.1, forward strand.
TTGGGCGGTTGCCTTTCCTCGCGTCGGCAAACAACGTGAACTGTGAAATGGACAGGATTTCACCGCCGATGTCTTTGATGGAACGGTTCATTTTGCCTTGCTCGTCTTCGAAAACACGCAGGTTGAGGATTTTGTGGGCAAGCCAAGAAATCTGCTCCTCACCATCCTCATCGGTTACGCCTACGAGCAACATGAATCCGGGTCCGATCTGCTGAGGTTCGAAGGTGGGGTCAATGGTGCCAAGTTCGTTGACAACGTCAACACTGGCTTGGCTCACTCGTTGCACTACTACTTTCATAAAACCCACCTTACCGCGCGATCAGTTTCGCCTTGGTATCGGCCGGCTTCAGTAGAGCTTTTCGCCGTTGAGCTGCTGGCCCACCAAAACCATTCAGCAGATCGTCCCTGCCTCATGTTTGTCAGTGTGTGCTATGCGTCGATGCCGCGCGTCGCACAGCGACCGAAGCCAGCAAACCGATGAGCAGCATGCAGCCTGCCACCAAAAGTGTCCAACGGTTGCCCTCGATGAACCCGGAAGTCATCGCATCGGCGATTTTCGGCGCTTCCTCACCGAATTGGGCCGCCGGTCCATCTCCGCTGCGGAACGAGCCAATTACACCGCCAGCCGAGCTACTGACCGCCTTGGCCAGTCCCAAGCCAACACCCATAGCGCGCCCCATGGCGGAGTTTGTTCCGGATGAGGTGACGGAGATATCGTGGAAGACGATGGCATATCGGGCTGAAGCTGATGTTGGAACTTAGATGGCTGTTCCATGATGACGTTTCCTCTCATAGTCATAATGCAGGGTCTGGCATGTTTGACTGCCGCCATACTACTACGCATGGCGTTGCGCGCTCACTCATCCAGACGATTCAGCCTTGATGTTTAGCCATGGGGAATAATCCATGTCAGACATAGACTTAGGTGACGTGCCCGTCACGGAACCAACGGAACCCGGCTATCGGGATTCCATGGTTCCGGTTCCTGCATCACAATCTGGAGGCGGCACCCTCGTCGATGAGCCAAAGCAGTTCCTCGCCATCGGCGTAGGAGCTTGGCGCATGCGGATTGTTGCGTTGCGCGAATGCTGCAGCAACCGCATCCGCCTTGCGCGCTTCGGATGTGAACACCCACGTGTGCTTCGATCGTGCGATCATCGGCACGGTCAGCGTCAGGCGCAGTGGCGGCGGCTTAGGTGAATCGCGCACACCGGCGACAAGCACATGCGGATCGTCGATCTCCGACTCGCCATGGTCGGGGAACAGGGATGCGAAATGCGCGTCCGGTCCCATACCGAACATGGCGATGTCCAAAGCTGGATTCTCACCCAACTGTTCAATGAGTTCACGCTGGTATTGCGCGGCGGCTTCAGCCAGTACCGCATCAGTCTGTTCGGGTGATGCTGCCGCGACGCTTTCCAAGTTACGCTCATCGGACGGCATCGCATGAATGTTGCCTGCCGGCATACGGCCGTCGTCAACCAGTTTGCCATACCATGCCTCACGCGCCTGCTTGGCGTTGCGGTCGTCACTGTCGGCTGCCACGAATCGTTCGTCGCCCCACCATACGTGCACGCGGCTCCAGTCCACGGCATCGTTCAATGGGCTCGCGTTCATGGCGTCGAACACTCGGTTGCCGTCGGTTCCACCGGTCACGGCAATGTCAACGCGCGTGCGATTCGGTTCCGACAGATAATCGGTGATGGTCAGCAGCGTGCGTGCGGCCACGGCTTCAGCCAGAATCTGAGGATTAGGATATACAACGGTGGTACGTTCTGCCATATGCTCTTCCTGCATTGTTCCTTTATTGTTTGGGGGAATCGATTCAGTGCTTCGGATTGATAAGATCCCAGCCTTGAGTCACCACTTCGGCATAGATCTCGTCCGGATAGAGACGCCCCAGCTCCTCGCTCAGACATTCCTCAAGCGTACGCGCGGGTACGCTGATGGTCTGAGGCGATTGACCGGGCACGTTCTGCACTGCAATGCCATCATCGGTGGAAGGACGTTCCAGACTCAGCACGCCATCGGAACGGGTCAGATACACGCCGGTCACCGCAGTTGCGTTCGGATCGTCTTCCACCACAACAGGCACGTTCAAACGAAGACGAAGCCATGCGGCCAGCAGGTCCATCGGCAGATAATCCTTCTTGCCGGTCACGCGTACACCGCTTACCGGCAGATGCGGAGGCTGGTCGAGCATCGAAGCCAGCATGGCACGCCATACGGTGAGCCTGGTCCACGACATATCCACGTTCTTCGACGACCAGTTACGACGCAAATCATCCATCGTGCGCATCGGATTCGACGAATGCATGGCATCGGTGATGCGACTGCGTGCCATGGAACCCAGCAAATCGTTCGACAGGTTCGCCGGAGCTTCGTTTGGCCACCAGGCCACCACCGGAGCATCCGGTACCAACAATGGAATCACCAACGTGTCAGGGTGGTGAACCAGCCCGCCAATCGGACGCAACACGATGATTTCGCCCGCGCCGGCATCGGATCCGAAACGCACTTCAGCATCGAGGAAGGTGCGCTTCTTACCATCTTCCGCATTCATGTCAGCCTTGCGCGAGTTCGGTGCAATGGCGATCACACGGCAGGGATGCTCACGGCTGGCGTTGTTCGCCACGGCGAGATCATGCTCCAGCGACGTCTCATTCGTGGAGATCAGCAGTGTGAGCACGCGCCCCAAAGCCGCTTCGCCACGTTCCTCGTGTAATTCATCGATTTTCGCCGAAATCTCACGGGTTTCGGTGTTCTTCATGGTAATGATCACGGCATCCTCCAACGGTGTCCATCGCGGGCCAGCATTTCAACGGCTTCCTGAGGGCCCCATGTTCCGGAACGGTACGGTTGCGGCTGGCCAAGCGTAGACCAGAACTCTTCGATCGGATCGAGGATCTGCCAGCTCAATTCCACTTCACGCGTGGTTGGGAACAGTGGCGGGTCGCCCAGCAATACGTCAAGAATCAGACGTTCATAGGCTTCCGGAGACGATTCGGTGAACGAACGGCCGTAACCGAAGTCCATCGACACGTCACGGACCTCCATCGACGTGCCACCCGGCACCTTCGCGCCGAACCGCATGGTCACACCTTCATCGGGCTGCACGCGGATCACGACCGCATTCTTGCCGAGCTCCTTCGTTGCGGTCGACTCGAACGGCAGATGCGGGGCGCGCTTGAACACCACGGCAATCTCCGTGACACGCTTACCTAGACGTTTGCCCGTACGCAGATAGAACGGCACGCCGGCCCAACGGCGCGTATCGACATCCAAACGGATCGCCGCATACGTCTCGGTCGTCGACTCCGGATCGATGCCCTTCTCATCCAAATACCCCACGACCTCATGCGAACCCTGCCAACCGGCCGCATACTGGCCACGCGCCGTATGCGCCGCCAGATCCTTCGGCAAGCGCACTGCGGACAGCACCTTCGTCTTCTCCGCCGTCAGATCGGAAGCGGAGAACGAAACAGGCTCCTCCATCGCCGTCAACGCCATAAGCTGCAGCAAATGGTTCTGGATGATGTCACGCGCCGCGCCGATACCGTCGTAATAGCCGGCACGACCCGCCACGCCGATATCCTCGGCATGCGTGATCTGCACGTGGTCGACGTAATTGTTGTTCCAGATCGGCTCATACATCGCGTTCGCGAAACGAAGCGCCAGAATATTCTGCACCGTCTCCTTACCGAGATAATGATCGATACGGAACACGCTGGACGGGTCGAACACCTCGGAAACCACACGGTCAAGCTCTTTCGCGCTTGCCAAATCGTGACCGAACGGCTTTTCGATGATCACACGACGCCAAGCACCCTTGTCGGACTTCGCCAAACCGCAATCCGCCAACTGGCGCGATACCTGCGGGAACGCGCGCGGCGGCACCGACATGTAGAACGCATGGTTGCCTCGCGTGCCACGATCGCGGTCGAGCTCGGCGACGGTGTTCGACAGTCGTTCGAACGCCTTCGGATCGTCGAACGTGCCTTGCACGAAACGAATGCCGTCGGCGAGCTGTTTCCATGTCGCCTCCTTGAATGGAGTACGGCAGTGCGCTTGCACGTTTTCCTTCACGAAATCCTTGAAATGATCCTCGGTCCAATCACGACGTGCAAAACCCGTCAAACCAAAGCTCGGCGGCAACAGGCCACGATTAGCCAGATCATAAATGGCAGGAAGCAGCTTCTTGCGTGACAAATCGCCGGTCACGCCGAAAATCACAATACTGCACGGGCCTGCAATGCGCGGAAGTCGAAGATCGCGCGGATCGCGCAGCGGATTCGTCCACTCTTCAGGCGTGCCAAGTACGGATGAAACAGTTTCAGTCATGTGCTTCATAGTATCGCCAACACGTCACGGACGGCAGTGACCATCCGAAAAACGTCCTTTCCATATTTTGTGAAAACCCACAAAACCAGCCGTTCCTTGGCAGCTGTGAGTAATGTCACAATCGATAGCCGCTATATTAATCCGCAGAAAAATCACATAATCCGGCGAACAGACGGCTGAATCCTTCTCGCATGGTGCTTCGCGGGCAAGCCACATTGATGCGGATGAAATCACGCCCATTGCCGCCATATTCGGCACCTTCGGAGAACATCACCCGGTGATTGCGTTTGAGATGTTCGCACAACAGAGCGGTATCATGCGTCAGTTTCGAACAATCGACCCACAGCAGGTAGGTGGCATGGCTTTCGATCAAGGTGATGCGTCGTTCCGGTGCGGCGGAAGCGTTGTATTCGTCGATCATGGCTCGCGCTTCGGCTTTGTTATCGGCCAGATATGCGCGCAATTCCTCAAGCCATGGCTCGCTTTCGTTGAAGGCGGCGAGCGTGGCGGTCATGGCGAAAGCGTTCGGCTCGGCCACTTCATCGGTATTGAGCGCGCGCCATACTTTATGCTTCAGCACGGGATTCGGGATCATTACGGCAGCCGTGTTAAGACCAGCGATATTGAACGTTTTGGTCGGTGCCATGCAGGTCACGGAGTTCATTGCGCACCGCTCATTCACCGAGGCAAAGGGCACGTAATCATATCCCGGATCGGTAAGATCACAATGAATTTCGTCGCTGATTACGGTCACATGATTGTTCCAGCAGAGCTCGCCTATGCGTGCGAGGGTGTCGCGATCCCAGATTCGGCCTACGGGATTGTGCGGATTGCACAGAATCATCAGCGTGGTTTGCGGATCAGCCAACTTGGATTCCAGATCGGCCCAGTTGATGGAGTAATGTCCGGAACCGTCATATCCCAACGGCGATTCAAGCACTCGGCATCCATTATTGATAATCGAATTGAAGAAAATGTTGTAGACCGGAGTTTGGATAAGCACATTCTCGTTGGCAGTGGTGAGTTTTCGTACCATGCTGGAGATTGCCGGCACCACGCCGGTGCAAAATACCAACGATTCCGGGTCGATATCAAGATTGTGCCTACGACGCCACCAGTTAACATATGCCTGATTCCATTCAGGAGGAACAATCGAATATCCGAAAATACCGTGGTCAAGACGCTGTTGCAATGCGGCTCGGATCTGTGGAGCGGTTTGAAATTCCATATCCGCCACCCACATGGGCAGCGCGCCCCCCGCCTCTTCCCACTTGAGCGAATATGTTCCGGAGCGGTCTATGGGAGTGTCGAAATCGTAAGTCATGCCATCAAACTTAAGGACTTCAAGTGGACGAAGTCAAATGCAAGCTGTGAATGATCATGGTTTCACAACATGCATTTTAATGACTTTGTCGGTCAGGCCGCCCTGTTGCATAAGTTCAAAAACATGGCCTTTCGGATATTCCATGCCGGTTCTTTCGCGTTCATGCTGACGCACCCATTGTGAACGAACCAAACCAAAATAACCAATGTAAATGATGTATTGCTTTCTATGCGAGAAGTGCATGAAAACTGTCAATCAGTCAGCCCAGTCGAAAAGTTCCGGACCGTTGCGTTGCAAATGGCGTTACTGCATGCGCATTGACTACCATGAACATCAATACTTAAGGAAGGTGGTCTTATGGCATATGCGTTGATAACGGGGGCTTCGAGTGGTATTGGACGCGAAATGGCGGCATTGTTTGCGGCCGACGGGCATGATCTCATCATCACGGCACGCAGGCAAAGCAAGCTCGATGAAGTGAGACGCACGCTGGAACATCGCTATGGCGTGCATGTGGAAACGGTCGCACTTGATTTAAGCGAGTCTGACGCACCGCAAAAGTTGCATGATTACACGGTTTCGCAGGATTTTGAGGTGGATCATCTCGTCAATAACGCCGGTTTTGCGGATTGGACGGGTTTTCTCGACGCCGACTGGCATCGCCAGCATGAGATGATGCAGCTCAATATGGCCGCGTTGGCTGAGCTTACGTACCGTTATGGTCGTGACATGCGGGCACACGGACACGGCAGAATCTTGAATATTTCCTCTGTAGCTTCGATGATGGCAGGCCCATATATGGCGGTGTATTTCGCGTCGAAGGCGTTCGTGCGCTCCCTTTCCGAAGCGGTGGCGTATGAGCTGCACGATACCGGAGTGAGTGTGACCTGCGTATGCCCGGGGCCAACATCCACAGGGTTCGCCAAGGCCGCGAACATGCGTGGCATGAATTTCTTTACACTGACCAAACCGGCCACCGCCTACCAGCTTGCCGTCTATGCTTATCGAAAGATGAAGCAGGGGCGCACGCTTGCCTACCATGGCTATCTCACCAAAGCCGGCGCGACCGCGGAACGGCTGCTCCCCCGCGCCCTGACTCGACGGGTCGCCGCAGTCATGAACGGAGGCGATCCGCACAACCAACATCGCTGATGATTCGCCAGGCAACTCAATGGAGCCTTCACGCCCAGACAGACCCGCCTTCATGTAACGAGCCGCACACTTTTTCATAAAGCGTGCGGCTCGTTACGTTCGTCAGCGTATTGGTTTCGTTACGAAATCGCTATCAGGCTTCGATTTCTTCGCGACCCGGCTCAGCCCACAGGGTGTGGAATGCGCCCGGCTGATCCACACGCTGGTAGGTGTGAGCGCCGAAATAGTCGCGCTGACCCTGAATCAGAGCGGCAGGCAGGCGCGGGGAACGCAAGCCGTCGAAGTACGACAGGGACGATGCGAAAGCCGGAGTCGGCAAGCCATTGCGCGCGGCTTCGGCCACCACGTTGCGCCACGAGTTTTCGGCGGTTTCGATGGCGTTCTTGAAGTACGGGGCAAACAGCAGCGACACGTTAGCCTCACCGGATTCGAACGCTTCGGAAATACGGTTGAGGAACTTCGCACGGATGATGCAGCCGCCACGCCAGATGCGTGACACGGCAGCCAGATCGATATCCCATCCATATTCTTCGGCGGCAGTAGTGATCTCGTTGAAGCCCTGGGCGTAGGCGACAATCTTGGAAGCGTAGAGTGCCTGACGGATGTCTTCGATGAAGGCCTTCTTCTCATCGTCGGTGAGGTTCAGCTTGCCGTCAGGGCCATTGAAGCCCTGCTTGGCGGCTTCCTCACGCAGATCAGCTTCGGAGGAAAGACCACGGGCGAACACGGCCTCGGCAATGCCGGTGACCGGAACGGCCAGAGACAGTGCGGTCTGCACGGTCCACGTGCCAGTGCCCTTCATGCCAGCATGATCGACGATCAGATCAACCAGCGGCTTGCCGGTCTTCTTGTCGACCTGATGCAGCACTTCGGCGGTGATTTCGATCAGGTAGGAGTCAAGTTCGGTCTTGTTCCACTCTTCGAACACGTCACCGATCTCAGCCGGGGTCATGCCAAGGCCGCGACGCATCAGATCGTAGCTTTCGGCGATGAGCTGCATATCGGAGTATTCGATGCCATTGTGCACCATCTTGACGAAGTGGCCGGCACCGTTAAGTCCGATATGTGTGACGCACGGATCACCTTCGGCCTTTGCTGCGATGGATTCGAAAATCGGCTTCAGCGTCTTCCAGGATTCTTCGGAGCCGCCCGGCATCATGGAAGGTCCAAGCAGAGCGCCTTCCTCACCACCGGACACGCCGCATCCGACGAAATGCAAGCCGCGAGCGCTGATTTCCTTCTCGCGACGAATGGTGTCCGGGAAGTAGGCGTTGCCTGCGTCGACGATGATGTCGCCCGGTTCCATCAGGTCGGCGAGCGCGTTGATCATGGCGTCGGTCGGCTCTCCGGCCTTGACCATGATGATGGCGGTACGCGGCTTGACGAGGCTGTCCACGAACTCTTCGAGGGTTTTTGCCGGGAAGAATTCGCCTTCGCTGCCGTGTTCGTTCATGAGCTTTTCGGTACGACCGTAGGAGCGGTTGAACACGGCCACTTTGTTGCCGTGGTGTGCGAGGTTACGCGCGAGGCTACCGCCCATTGCGGCAAGACCGACTACGCCGACGTTTGCTTCAGCTGACATGCTGACCCCTTCCATCAGGAAAAGTAGTACTTTATGAACCGTTCTTTAGTGTAGACCCGAGCTACCCCAGAACCATGGACCGTCTCAAGTCTGACATCCTGTCAAAGCTGATACCATGCCAAATCTGACGTATCGTCAATCATGTGGCGTGATGGTGCGCACAAAACGCATAGCTTCGGCAGGTGTGAGTGATGGCACGTAGGCCTGCGCCACAGCAAGCGATATTTGCGGCAGTTTGGCCGCATCGGGATAGCAGATATACACTTTCTCTTCGTCGGGGTGGAATTTCAGTTTGAAACGGAACAGTGAGTGGAATCCGTATGCTGGTTCCATGATGTCTGCGACCATTTGCAGTGCATGACGCAACACTTCGCTTTCCTCGTGTTCGCTTTCGCTGGATCCCATGCCGGCTAGTGGCGCCGCCGATAGGCTCATGAATTCCACGTTGTCTTCGTCACGTAGTCGTTCAGCCATGCGTGCAATCAGGAATTCCATGATGCCGTTGACGCTGTCGGTACGGTGCCTCATGAAGTCAAGCGTCCAACCGATGATTGTGCCGTCACGATAGGTGGGCAGCCAGCTGGTTACGCCAAGGACTTTGCCGTTGCCGTCGACCGCGTAGAGCAGGCGCACCCGGGAGTCGATCAGTTCGTCGACGCCGCCCAGGGTGAATCCCATTTCCGGCAGAGCCTTTTTGCCGGCCCACTGTGCGGAAATCTCACGAATTTGCGTTTGCACTGAGAAGGGTGCTTCCTTGAAAGTGGTGAGCACGTCGGTGATGCCGTCTCGTTTGGCTTTGTTGATGGCGGTGCGCACGTCCTGCCATTTCTTGCCTCGGGTCTGCCATTCGTTGGGATTGACGATCATTTCCGTGCCGACGTCAAGTGAATCCCATCCGGCTTTGGCGAGTTCGGCTCGCTGCGACTCGTGTACGCTGTAAAATACGGGCGTCCAAGAATGCTGCGCGCAGAATGTTGCGAAATCAGTGAGATCTTCCGCATATTCGTGTGGATCTCCGAATGGTCCTGTCACCGTCAATGCGATGCCATACGACACTCGATAGGCGATTGCGGAACGTCCGGTTGCAGAAAACCAATAATCATTGCCTTCCCAAGTTGCCATGAATGACATGGATTCGCCGCCAAGCGGAATAATCGCGTCAACATGATGGCGCGAAGCGTCATTCACCATGGAACGATCCCGCAAACAATCCCAAACACACAGCAGGGCGATAACCCAAAACACCGGACCGACGCACTGATATACCAGCACGGAGATTTGCCCGACGGGTACAAACTCAGGTTCGATCGCACTCAGCAGTCCGATCGGCAACAATCGTTGCACATAATCGGCAAGCAATGCAATCAATTGCGGACTTTCGTTGAAATCCTCGGGAGAGGCAAGCCCATACCCGACATACATCAATCCCAACAACAGAAAAGCCGACAATGCACCTGCCGCAGCGCGCAACATAATCTCACTTCTGGTGCGAATCATAAAACACTGACGGAACGCAATGACGATAACGATAAAAATCAATGGCAATGCCATAGTGGAAAACATTGCGTGAAACGCACCGTGACGAACCAACGCAGGCAACGCATCAGCCTGCGAATCGCCAACATTTCGCAGCGGAAGCATCACATAGAACAGCATCGCAAATACCACCGTGCACGCGTTGAACAGCACGCTTAACACGGCGGCAATGCGGCGTCCGCGGTACAGACCCCATGCGATCAACAGCAGCATCAGCGTCGGCATCAACGACACCAGCCAGTTTCCGGGCATGGTGAATCGCATCATACGATATTGCGCGAAACAGTTGGCATGCGAGGAACCGTTGAGGCAATCCAACACTTGTTCCGTATCGAATTCCGTGGAACCGGTCAGCAATCCGAACATGGAAAGCAATCCAAATGATTGCCTTGAGGAAACGGCAACCAGCGAACCGACCGCCTGCACGCCGGCAGCAATACCAATCAGCCTGCGCATCTCGTACAAGGCACCATGCCTATACACATCGCCTTGACTTTCGGACGCCATCAAATAACCAAGCACATGACCGATCAGCGCGGCAGCCAGCAAACAATAATCGCTGGCCTCGCCACGGTAGAGGAACATGATCAGCACCACGCTATAGCCGATCACACGAATACGCCGACGCCACAGCATGGCGGTGAATGCGCTAGCACACATCAGTGTGCCCACCACAACAACCAGCGGCCCCAGAATCGCGCCATCATGCGAAATCGCATGCCATTGCGGACTTTTGCCTGCGAGCAGCGAACATAATCCCATGCCCAGCGCTATGCCGCCAAGCGTGGTGATCAGCGACACCCATGCCGTCTTCACCTTTCCAATCACCGTTTCGCATAAGCCGAATGCGATGAGTATCAGTGGAATGTCGATCAGCAGACGACCCAAATGAGGTACTGACAGCAGTGAGATCGGCGCGGTATACCAGCACCCATGCGCGAGCGCGTCAAAACTCACGCGCGATAATTGCGGCGGAAATTGCATATGTCTGATGCCGCATACGAGCTGCATGCCGACATTGAACAGCGTGATGAACAGCACGAAGCCCAAGGTCATACGGTGCCGACGTATCCAGTCGGCAAGATCGGATATGAGCGCGCGAAAGCCGAACAATGGTTTTACTGCTGATTCCTGCGATTGCGTTGTCATGACAATGCTTCCGTTCGATAATTCGGATTAATGATTCAGATTGACGATTCAGATTGATACTTGTGATCGCGAGTTGCCGACGCGTCAAAACGACATGTCAGATCGCGATGCGTTTGAGATTCGGATAGTCCGCCAATTTCGGCTTGGCGTCGCTCAGTCCCGTGTTACAGCCGAATACGGCAAGTCCGTACCGCAACGTGTCTTGCACGGCATGCCAGTCATGCGCATTGCCAAGCGATTCGACCGCCGTAACATGCATGCCCGCCTGTTGGGCAACCGGTGCGATGCGTTCGGCATTGCGCACGGACTCGTGATCACGTTCCCCCGCACCGATAACAAGCGTCTGGTTCGAAGGCGCATGGTTGCGAATGGCGTTGATGGGAATCTGCTTCTCGTATGCGGTGCGATCGCCGCGGAAGAACCGGCTGATCATACTGCTTTCACTGCCATTGGTCGGTTTGAGCTCGCTGCCGGTGGGGATGATGGTGCCGAACAAATCCGGATGGTTCGCACCGATTTGCAACGAACATGTGGCTCCTTGCGAAAAACCTGCGATTGCCCAATCTTGTGCTTGCCATGCCGCAGGAAGATTGGTTCTCACCCAGTCGACCACGTCTTTCGTCAAGTAGGTCAGCACATTGCCGTACACCGGCGAATCCACGCATAGGGTGTTATGCGAATCGTCTCCCAACTGGTCGGCCGCAATAACAATGGGTGCGAGTCCGCCATGATGCTGAGCATAATCGTCCATCATGGTTTGGATGCCGCCCGCGGCAAACGCGCGCCCCGGAGAACCCGGCTGGCCGCTCATCATCAGTATGACCGGCAACGCCGGCTTGTGCTTGGCTGTGGCAATCGCTGCCGGCGGCAGATATACCAGCGCCTGTCGCGCCTCGAAATGCGATGTTGTGGCTGGAATATTTACCTTACTGACTTCGCCATGTGCGGGAATATCGCTGATGCTACCGTCTGCCGCTTCCTGCTTCCATTGCGTGACGCTAATCAAATCGCTGCGTTTCGCCATTCCCGTCAGGTCGGCTTCGTGATAGGTGTCTTGGCCGAACAGTGATCCGATGGTGGCATATTCTCCATATGCCTGATCGATGCCGGTGGCGGCGGAAAGCACTGCGCATGCCACCAATATTACGGCGACGGCACGCAACGCTCCCCTATGCAGCATCGCATGACTGACCGCGAATCCGATGATCGCGCAACCGCAACCAGACCATGCGATCACACGCGGACCCAGCTCAACACCGAACACCACAAACACGTCCGATAGCAACCAGGCAATCACCAATCCGACAATGCCGGCAATAACCGCAATCACCATCGGACGTGCAACTACGGCAATTGCACGTTTACCGCCGCCACGGCTTCCGCCAACCGTCTCCCATATTGCAATACCCAACAGTATCGCCGCCAGCACCGCGGTTATCGAAAACAACGTTGCCGGAAACCAGCCATCCACCAAGCTTATGTTCATCAACCATGCACGCATGCTCACTTCTTGCTTTCATATTCTTCATTTCCAATGTGCCAGTTGTAGTCCATGAAACGTTGGCACGACCTCATCCTTGAGGCTGATTTTCCTTGGAATACCGACGAAAAATACTGTGAGCAAGCTGAATGGATGATGCTCTTAGGCAGCGTTCTTGCCTTTGCCGATCATGCCTCGAACGCACGTTCCAATGGTTTGGTCAAATAATATGATTCCAGCTTAGAATACTCTAAGAAACACATCCAATGCTCCCGACCGGCAGTCAAGCGGTATGGTGTTGGACTATGCAGTATGTTTTTTCGGCGTCGAATGTTTCCTGTGTCGTGCCGGTCGACGGTGAGAAACGCACGATTTTCAGCGGATTATCCGTTGATGTGAAGCATGGTGAGATTATGGATTTGGTCGGCCCTTCCGGATCGGGCAAGAGTAGTCTGCTTACCGCTTTTGCACGATTGAATCCGAATGCGAACGGCAATTTTCAGCTTGAAGGGCGCCCTGCCAGCGAATTCACACCGCAGCAGTGGCGTAGTCAGGTGGCGTATTTGCCGCAGAAGCCGGTATTGATCGGTTCGAGTGTGGCCGAGGCGATTCGTTTACCGTTCACATTGGCTATCCGTGCGGGCGAAGGCAAGCAAGGATTCGACAGAAAATGGTCGGCCGGTAAGTCTCTCAAACCCACAGATCTACTGCCGGATGCTCGCATTCGAGCCACGCTTGACGCCATTGGCTGCGCGGATATTGATTTGGGGCGTGCTCCGCATGACTTGTCTGGAGGCCAGGCCGCCCGTGTGAGTTTGGCGCGCACCTTGCTTACTTCGCCGAAAGTGCTGCTTGCCGATGAGGTTGATGCCGGTTTGGATGATGAGAACGCCGATAAGGTGGCATCCATCATGGCTCAGGCCGCAGAGCGGGGCATGGCGGTGATTCGTATTCGCCATCGCCCGCCGGATGGGCGTGCCACACGCATTCTCACACTGGCCAATGGCGTATTGCAGAGTGCGAATGCTCCGCACACCGCAGCAACCAATGATTCCAATGATTTCGCGGCACAGTCCGATTCGGTGCAAGGAGTGCAGGCATGAGCGGCAATTACTATTCCATTGATATTTGGGGTCTGCTCATCGCATTGGTTATGGTCGGCGTGGCCGCAGGCATTTCCGAAGCGATGCGCATGGGCATTGGCAAGACACTGCTATGGTCGGCATGCCGCGCGTTGCTGCAATTGTGCGCCATGGGTTTCATTATGGAGTTCGTCATCAAGTCGAACAATCCATGGCTGGTGCTGCTGCTGGTGATGTTCATGCTGATCGCGGCTGTGCAGATCACCCTGTCTCGTGCCAAAGGTGTGCCGAAGGGCTTGGCCGGTCCCGTGTTTTTGAGCTTGGTCATCACCATGCTCATTATGATTTCGTTGGTCACCGAATTGATCATTCGCCCGCAACCTTGGTATGCGCCGCAATTGGTGGTACCGTTGACTGGCATGCTGCTCGGCAATACCGTGTCCGCTTTGGCGGTTGGATTGAGCCGGTTTTTCGAAAGCATGAAGGAACGCCGTGACGAAGTGGATACGCTGCTGGCGTTGGGTGCGACCGCTTGGGAGGCCGCGCGCCCGTCCATCGTCTCGTCGATTCGTTTGGGTTTGCTGCCAACTACCGCCTCGCTGGCGTCCAGCGGCATTGTGACGGTGCCTGGCATGATGGCCGGTCAGATCATCGCCGGCGGCAATCCTATCGATGCGGCGAAATACCAGTTCCTGGTTCTCGCCGCCATTGCAGCGTTGACACTTCTGGCTGACAGTCTCATTATGGTGATGGCGTACCGCAAGTGCTTCACTGCAGACGACCAATATAATCCGATTGCAGACTGAACGACTTTCATATAGCCAATCAAATTAATAGACGATCAGTTTTAATAGAAAACGGTGTCCGCCAAGTGCTCATGAACCTTGGCGGACACCGTTTTCTATTGTTTACCAGCTATGCAAGCTTTGATTTTGCATTTCAGCGATCAACGCGTGCGGAACGGCGCTTTCCTGATGTTCGCATGGCGATGGCGGGACTGCCCGGCATGCTTGTCGTGACGTTCGCCACGGCCACCACGCTTGACCTCCGTATGACGGTCATAGCGTTTCGCATCCGAGGAACGCTCGTCATGCTTCTTGCCCTTGGAACGACGATCGTCGTCATATCGACGTTCGGCACGGGCTTCAGACTTGCGCTGCTTCTTGCTTGGCACACCCTGCTTTTTCGCAAGCTGCGCGGACTTCTTCTTTCCCGGCCCCCTGCGATTGTTGGTATTGCCGTAATCGCCGTCGTGCCTACGCTTGTTCGCCGTTTCGTGCTGTTCGTTGTCACTGCGCTGCTGCTCATGCAGGCGCGCGTACTTTTCACGACGCTTGTTATTGCGCTTTTCCTCACGCTGGTCACGACGTTCCTCCTGAATTTCAGGATGTTCCCAACGATGTTCGCGCGCCTCGAATTCGCGATTGTCACGGCCTTCGAACTTGGCGGCACGACGTTCAGCGCGATTCTGCTTCGGCTCGAACTTCTTGGCGTTGTCGTTACGCTCCTCACGCTGGTCGCGATTGCGACGATCCTTACGTTCGGACTTGAACGGCTTGCCACCCTTGTCTTTGCCGCGATCCTTGTTGCGTCCACCGGAACGGTTCGGTTTGCCGGAACGTTCGCCGTCGGCACCGCCATTGCCGTTTTTCCTGCGGCGCGGATTGCCTGCCGGCTGCGACTGCTCAAGCGTCCAGCCGAATACCGGCTCGGCCACTTCACCTACGAGTTCCAACACTTCCGGCGAATCAGGGGTTACGTCGATCGGCTCGACCTCCAGTCCGGCCTCTCGCATCATGCGACGGGTCCTGCGGCGCTGATTCGGCAGAATGATGGTCACCACGTCACCGGAATGACCGGCTCGCGCGGTTCGTCCGGAACGATGCAGGAAGGATTTCGGATCTTCCGGCGGTTCGACCTGCACCACGAGTTCCACACCGGAAACGTCGATGCCTCGCGCGGCCACATCGGTGGCCACCATAACGTTCACATCGCCGGAGTTGAAGGCGGCCAGATTGCGGTCACGCTGGTTCTGGCTCAGATTGCCGTGCAATTCAGCCGCAGGAATGCCGTTCTGCGTTAAATCCTTGGCAAGCTTCTGCGTCTGGAATTTGGTACGGGTGAACAGAATGCGACGGCCCTTGCCGGAAGCGAGGGTGCGCACCAGCTCGTGACGGTCGCTCAGCGTGGTTTTGAACACATGGTGGGTCATCTCGTCAACGGTCGCCGTCGCGGAATCGACGCTATGCACCTTCGGATCGGACAGGAAGGTTTCCACCACTTCGTCCACGCCATGGTCGAGCGTGGCGGAGAACAGCATGATCTGCGCGTCGAACGAAATCTGGCCGAGCAGTCGCTTGACTGGCGGAAGGAAGCCCATATCGGCCATTTCGTCGGCCTCATCAATAACCGCGACCTCAACCTTGTCCAAGGTGAGCGCGCCCTGTTCAATCAAATCCTCAAGACGACCTGGGCATGCCACCACAATATCGGCACCGGCCTGAAGGTCACGGATCTGGCGGGCATAACGTACGCCGCCGTACACGGTGGTGGTGTTGATGCCGTATATCTGAGCAAGTGGCATCAGCACGTCGTTGATCTGGTTGGCAAGCTCACGGGTCGGAGCAAGCACCAAACCACGCGGATGAGGCACGAAATCGTCGGCGCGACGCTCCTCGGCATGGGCCTGCTTCACACGATTGACCTCGTGGCGGAACTGGCTCATGTTCTCATACTCGCTGGCATCCACTTCACCCAAGCGAGCGACCAGCGGAATCGAAAATGCCAGCGTCTTGCCGGATCCAGTACGACCACGGCCAAGAATGTCTCGCCCAGCCAACGAATCGGGAAGCGTGTCGGCCTGAATCGGGAAAGCGGTTTTCTTGTCATCAGCCGCAAGCACGCGGACCAGCGGACCAGGAACGCCGAGTTCGGCGAACGTCAGCGGACGTTCCTCTTCCTCGCCCATCGCTTCGGAAGCGGCTGCGAGGGTATCTTCATCAAAAACGGTATCGGGCACAATGGCCTTTCATGTCAAATATTACGCACGTTGCGCAAACCTGATAACTGTAGCCTATGCCCAATACTTTTGCTTACGTTCCTTCAATCCTTCATATCCGTTATATTCACGCCGGATTGCGGTTGATTTCAATGTCGGTGACGGTCAGATTCGCTTCATTGACCAGATTGAACAGAATCACTTCGGCCAGTTGGTCGGCACGCATGAAGGTATGCTGCTTTTCTTCCGAAACGTAGTCATGGCTGTCACGGTAGAATGAGGTGTCGATGCCACCTGGATAGACACCCACGATTTTCACACTTGTTCCCTTGTATGCGGCCTGCAAACTCTTGGTGTAGCCCTTCTCGCCCCACTTGGTGGCGCAGTACACGGATTCGTTGGGGTTGCCTCGCGTCGCCGCGGTAGACATGACGTTGGCGATTTTGAGATCCCGCTCGCCGTCCGCCTTCAGGGTTTCCACGCTCCACAGCACCATGCCTTTCAGACCCTTCAGGCACTTGTCCACGTCGGCCGCCTCGTATGCGGTCGGGACTTTGAACGAAGGCTGGCCTGCATTGTTGATCAGCAAATCGATATGACCGATTTTCGAGATTGCGGCAACGGAGTTCTTCACGAACGATTCGTCGGAAATATCGCCCACAAAGGCTCTGTATTCGTCGGCAGCAAAAGTCTTTGACAGCTCCGTTTGACGTGCGCCATTGAAATCAATACCAGCAACGAACCATCCTTTGGCGATCAGCTGTCGAGTCAGCTCATATCCCAATCCAAGTGCGGAACCGGTGACGATGGCGATTTTCTTTCCTGCTGCGGTACTCATACGACGAACTCCTTCATTCAAAAAAAGAACATAGCCCCTTTTTTGCACCATCATAACCGTTCAACCCCACATGAAGTCAAACGATTGACGTAACACATTCAACACCGTTTTCAGCGAGCCCACATATTTCGTATCCCCATGAGCCATAGACCCGTACAACCAAATTTCAGAGATGCCATATCGACGAAGACTCCGACGTATGCTTTCATCTTGAAACTTCTCAATAATCGTCATATCCTCATCGCATCTCTAATGCCTTGCACACGCGAAAGCTACACAGGCGTACGCAAAAGGCCCTTCCGGAACAGGGAACGTTTGGGAAGGGCCTTCAGAACGATGCAAATGATTATTGCATCACAGGATGTCAGGGTCGTTCTTGTCGATCGTGCCGGTGGCCTTGCCGATGGCCTTCAAGCCGTGGTAGGAGACGAGGATCACGATGGTGCCGATGGCGATGCCGTTGAAGGAAATGCCATTGAAGGCGAACGCGAACTGGCCGATGGCGATGATCATGGTGATTGCGGCCACCATGATGTTCAGCGGCTTGTCGAAGTTGACCTTGTTCTCAACCCAAATACGGATACCAACCATGCCGATCATGCCGTACAGCAGAGTGGTCACGCCACCGAGCACGCCAGCCGGAATCGTGTTGATGATGGCACCGAACTTCGGACACAGGCTCAGCAGCAGTGCGAAACCAGCCGCGCACCAGTAGGCTGCGGTGGAATACACCTTGGTGGCTGCCATCACACCAATGTTCTCACCGTACGTGGTGGTGCCGGAACCGCCGCCGAAACCGGCGATGGTGGTGCCAAGACCGTCGGCGAACAGGGCGGTGCCGATCTGGTCGTCATAATCGCGGCCGGTCATCTGGGAAACGGACTTGACGTGGCCGACGTTTTCGGCAACGAGCACGAGCACCACCGGAACGAACATCGGCAGAATCGTGAAATCAACCTGCGGCAGGTGGAAAGTCGGCAGACCAACCCAAGCAGCCTTGCCGATGGCGGAGAAGTCAACCTGGCCACGAATGCAAGCGTATGCGTAACCGATGATCACACCGATCAGAATGTTGAGTCGGCCAAGCAGACCCTTGAACAGCACTGCTACCAGCAGCACGGCAGCCAAAGTCACGATAGCGGTATCGGGAGCGACCTGGAAGTTGTTCCACACGCTCGGAGCCAGATTGAAACCGATGATGGCCACGATTGCACCGTTGACCACCGGCGGCATGATGATGTCGATCCACTTGGCGCCCGCGAAGTGCACGAGCACACCGATCAGAGCCAGCAGCAAACCGGTGACGAGAATGCCGAAGGATGCGACGGCAATGCCCTTGTTCGCCGTGGTGACGGCGGTGATCGGGGCGATGAAGCCGAAGGACGAACCCAAGTAGCTCGGCAGCACGTTCTTGTTGATCAGCAGGAACAGTGCGGTCGACATGGCCGTGAAGAACAAGGTGGTGGACGGGTCGAAACCGGTCAGAATCGGCACGAGGAACGTGGCTCCGAACATGGCGATGACATGCTGTGCGCCGATTTCGGCGGTGCGCGGCCACGTCAGGCGCTCGTCAGGCTCAACGACTTCGCCCGGCTTCAGCGTCTTGCCGTCACCGTGGACCTGCCACGTGAACAGATTGGACATGCGATTGTCTCCTTAACTCTCTTGCGCGGCAAGCAAAAACGCGCCGCGTGTCACAGCCATTGTAGCGGGGTGTGGACACGGACGCGTTTCGCACGCAAGATGGGGGCATTAATCGTCGATATCAGCCAATCCGATCATGCAATCAACAGACCAACGCACATCACAGGTGACGGTCGACCGCATGAACAACGTCCACCAAATCGCCATTCGACAGCACTGGACGCTTGAATTCACGCCAATCCTCAACCTTCACCACCCAACGGCCTTCCGCATCGTCGAACACCGGACGGGCGGTCTGTTCCCAGCGGAAACGCTTATGCGTGCGCCCGGTGGCCGGATCGCGACGCGAATAATGGAAGCACGTACAATTAGTGATCTTCCATTCGTCGGACGCCGCACGGTGCATGAATTCCTCGTCGGAAAGGTCTTCCAACGTCAGCATCAATGCCAGCATGAGATCGCCATGGCTGACCATCACCACGGATTCCGCATCCGACTTGCGGTTGAGCGAGGTGAGCAGATTATGCACGCGGTTTTCCGCAACATCCGCAATCGACTCGCCTGCCGGCGGACGCCAATACAGCGGATCCGTGTTTTTGAACAGCCAATTGCGTTCATAATTGTTTTTGAAATCGTCTTTGGTGACGGTACTGATCTCACCCCAAGAGCGTTCACGAAGCACGCGAGTTTCCTCCCATTTCGCTTTCGGCAACGCCATGGTGGCGGCAGTCTCGCGCGTTCGCACGTACGGCGAAACCAGATAACGGTCGAACAGCTGCTGCTGCGAAACCAGCCAACGTCCAATGCAGTCCGCCTGCTTGCGGCCGATCGCGGTGAGTCTCCACGAACGATCCGGCACGGTCACATTGTCTTGCGTGTACAACGAATTGTCGCCCTGTTCGCCGGCGCTGATAATCACGTTCGCTTCGGATTCGCCGTGTCGAATCACATACAGATCAAGGGGCATTCCCATAGTATTTCTTTCCTTTTCCTACTTACTTCACGCGCTTCGCTACTCGTTATCCGCGCGTATCGTCATCGAATTGTTTCCACCGTAGCTGATTTGCAGGGATTTCACACATCAAAGTACGCTGATTTATGCGATTTGTGCACGGAAATTCGCGTACAGGTTACTTGCGATTCACTTGGACCACTTGCAACGATGCAAAAACGCGACCGTCCGCAAGTTTATTCCGGCCAAATGCCGGTTTGCGAGTATTTCTTGCGATACTCCCCCGGTGTCATGCCGCTATGTTTTTTGAACACTTTCGTGAAATGGCTTTGTGACCGGTATGCGAGGATCTGCGCGATCTCATTGAAGCTGTATTCCGAATATTTCAGCATGTTTTCGGCGGCTTCCATACGTTTGTCGGTAATGTATTGCGACAATGACGTTCCCGTTTCGCGTGCGAACAGTTCTGACAGATACGTGGGATTCAAATGCACGTGCTGTGCCAGAATCGCGACAGTGATTTTCTCATGCAGATGGTAGTGGATGTAGTCCATGCATTCGTTGACGGCTTTGGAATGGGTGTCGGTTTTCTGCATGTCGGCCATGGCCCAAGTAAAGAAGGTCATCATGTCGGTGTGCAGTCGGCGCACGTCTTCCGGAGTCTTGCAATTGTCAAGATCCTGAATGTACAGATCGGAAGCGTTGTAGGCGTCTTCCTCGTCCATGCCACCTTCGATGGCGAAACGCGTGGCCAAGGTAATGGTGGTAACGAAACGGTATTTCGCGTTTTTGAGTGGATCGTCCGACAGATGGCCGTATAGTCCAGAATCCCACAGTTTCGCGCTTTCCGAAATGGCATTGACGTCGCCGGCGCGCATCATGTCATACTGTTTCATTTCCTCAACGTAGCGATGGTGGCGTACCCGATCCTCACGCGAAAGAAAGTCCAGGTACCCCAGTTTCGCCTCATCGACAATCGCCATTATTCCCCTGCCGTTTTGTACCTATCTTTCTTTCAAGGATATCGCCATTGCACACAAAAACCGATCTATTTTGCTTAGAAGTAGGTGGACCAGCCGAGTTTGACGGCAAGGATGATGCCGGTCAGCACGGCGGCGGCACGCATGATGTTCTCCGGAATATGGCGGGTGACGGGCGGTGCGATCGCACTGCCGATGGTACAGCCGAGGCACATCATGATGGCGAACGGCCAATACACGGATCCACGAATGATGAACATGATTGCGGCGGAAATGTTCGCACCGAAGCCAACCACGGTTTTCAACGCGTTGATCTGATGGAACGGGCCGATCTTACCCAAATCCAGGATCGCCAAGGCAAGCGTGCCCGCTGCCGCGCCGAAATAGCCGGAATAGACGCCGACGAAACTCACGCCGACCCACAGCCACCACGGATCGTTGCGCAACGTGCCGCTTGCGGTTTTGCTGGCGATCCGCGTGGCTAGTTCGCCTTGATGCGATTGCGGCAGCGCCTGCGCCACGGCGTCGCGCGCGGCCGCCTTCTTCCGTGGGTTGAGCGCGATGATGATCGCGCTGAACAGGATAAGCGGCGGTACCGCGAATTCGAAGACCTTCGCCGGCAGTTCCAACAGCAACAGCCCGCCGATGATGCCGCCGACCAATCCGATGCAGGCATAGACGGCCACGCGCGTGCCTTGGCCTTTAAGCTCCTTTCGGGCGGAAAGCAGTCCGCCGATGCCCGTACCGCACACGCCCACCGTGTTCGTGGTGTTGGACAGCACAGGCGGAATGCCGAACGCCAGCAACGCCGGATAGGAGATCAGAGAGGATGCGCCGACCGCGTATCCAACGAATCCTGCACCGACGCCGGCTGCGAGCACCAGCAGCAATGTGGTGATGGACACTCCCGCGATCATGGCCGTTACTCCCGATTCCCCGACTGATATGACAACGGGAGCCAAGCGTAATGGCTTGGCTCCCGAAAATACCTGTTTTGTTCAGAACGTGGCTGACTGCCGCGTTTGGACTATCGTTGTTCAGTGATTGCGCTTGGCGATCAGCGACTCGGTCCAGTAGGCGGCGAGCGGGATCAGAGCCCACTGTAAGGCGAGTCCCGGCAGACCGGCGGCCAGGTCGCTCGTCCATGTTGCGGCGACCGTCTTGCTTGAGCCGAACGCGAACACAGCGATCGCAGTGGCTGCGGTCAGCACCACACGGCCGGCCAGCTGGACGATGACCACCTTCACCAGACTCGGCAGCTTGACCTCACGCAACAGACCGGCCACAAGACCATACGCGAACAATTCCACCATCATCAGCGGCAGCATCGCCAGCATCGGCATGCCGGACAGCAGGAAGCTGGCGAGCGGCGCGGCGGCTCCGGCGATGGCGCCAGCGGCAGGACCGGCGATCAGGCCGACGAAGATGATCGGCAGATGCATCGGCAGGAACGCGACGCCAAGCATGGTGCCCTGCCCGGAAACGGCACCGATGACATGGAACAGCTGCGGCAATGCTACCGCGGCCACAATGGCCAGCACAGTGGCCGCGGCTTTGATGCTCAGGCTCAGCTTCGGCAGGTCGGCACGACGCAAGGCGCGCACGGACATGGTTGCGGAATCAGACATATTCATTCTCCTTTTGTTTTCTTCTCTTCAATGGTCGTCATACGTTATCCGGCGATGCAGTGTCGACAATCATGTCGGCAGCCGATTCGGTTCCGGTCTCTTCGAAATAACGGTTTTCCAACGGAATCCACTCATCGACGAATCGTCGCAGCATGCGCGGATTACGTTGCTCGAGCCGACGCAGTTGCTCAGCAGGCGTAATCGCAAGGCAGATCATGCAATCGTAGTACCCGCGCAGATCGGGATGCATGCTGTAGCTGCCTTCCACGATGGTCAGACGTGCCGGTTCGACGGTACGAGAGGCCGCAAAATCGCCCGCACGACAATCCCATGGACGGTATTGCGCGGTTTTTCCGGCGAGAAGCGGCGCCAATACTTCCATTTCGAACCGTTCGCGGTCCACGTTCCCGCCGGGCTGCGCGAATCGTTCCGTCGTGCGCTGCTCGGGACGTAGAAAAAAATCGTCCATATGCAGCACGTTGCCGCCGAAACGCTTGTTGACGGTTGCGGCGAGCGTGGTTTTGCCGGATGCGCACGGCCCGTCTATGGCAACGAACACATGGTCGCGTTCGGCAAGCAGCGCTTCGATATGGGCGATTGCGACACCACCGGTTCCCGCTGGTTTCGTGGTCATTGCGGACACTGTCAGCCGAGCACGGTCAGCCGGTACGAGCGTGAACCGATGCCGAGCTCTTCGGCGTATTCGAGCGTGTGTTCGCCGTGGCGGGAAGCGATGCGTTCGGTGACGGAAGCTCCGTCGGGGGCAACGTGGATAAGGTCCACGCATGCCTGATCGAGCGCCACCGGGTCAAGCGATGACAACACGCCGATATCGTGCATGTCCGGTTCGGATGGGGTGGGGAAGCAGTCGCAGTCCACGGACAGGCGGTTCATGACGTTCAGATACATCATGTTGCCATGCATGTGGCTGATCACTGCTTCGTCGGCTTCAGCCATCGATTCGAGGAAGTCATCTTGGTCGGCTTCCACCCAGCGGTCGGTGGCCACGCCCGCGGAATGGATCCAGCGTTTGCCGTTCGACGATGCGATGCCGATGGACACGTTTTTGAGCGCGCCACCGAAGCCGCCCATCGGATGCCCCTTGAAATGCGAGAGCACGAAAATGGAATCATAGTCGTCGATATGCTTGCCGACGATGTCATAAGCGATATGACGGTGCTTGGCTACCGGAATTTCGATTTCACCGCCCATGTCCATGATTTGGATCGGTGCGATATCCGCGTATCCACGTTCCTTGAACACGGCAAGGCTTTTCTCAGGCGTCTCGCGATTGCCGTCATATGCCGTGGCGCATTCAACCAATGTTCCACCAATCTCCTGCACCAAATCCTTGACCAGCGCAGGATTCAGATTATTGGATTTTTCGGATTCTCCGGAATGGATTTTGATGGCGACCTTACCTTCCGTCTTGGCTCCCAACGCATGGTACGCGACAACCAGGCTTTCCGGCGTAATCACGGGAGTGAAGAACACCTCGGGAGCCGACGCATCATCTGTACGATGCTCCAATTCCTGCGCTTTCGCAATATCGAAATCAGTCATAATCCTCCTCGATTCTGCTCACTTCAGCATAACCGATTTCAGATTATCAAGCTCAAGTTTGGTTTAACCAAACCGACACTCCTGTCATTTCAACCATTCCATCGGAACAGCGCAAGACCATGTCCATGTCTTAACCCGAACTCATTGCGTTTACATGTTGACTGCTACGCTTACCGAGTTCTCACGATTCGCCAAAAGAATGTCGAAGGCGTTGACGTACCGCGCGATAATCATTAAAGAAAGGAACATCATGGCGGAACTTGTTACGATGGCACTGTTCTGTGCGGCTTTGATCGCCTGCATCATAACCAACATATCCATCGTTCCCGCACTGCTGGCCGGCGTGGTCATGTTCCTCATCCACGGAAAACTCACTGGTCACAGGTTTACAACCATGCTTTCCAAAGGATTCGCCTCCGTACGCGCCGCAAGCATTGTGGTGGTGACGTTCGTGCTGATTGGTCTGCTGACCACGCTATGGCGCGCCGCCGGCACCGTGCCGTTCATCGTGGCGAACACTTCCAGCCTAGTGCGTCCGCATGTGGTGATTCTGCTCGCCTTCCTGCTCAACTGCCTCATGTCACTGCTGACCGGCTCATCGTTTGCCACGGCCGCCACCATGGGTGTCATCACCATGACGCTCGGCACGTCCATGCAGATTTCGCCAGTATTCCTTGGCGGTGCGATTCTGTCGGGCGCCTATTTCGGCGACCGCTGCTCCCCTGTTTCCACCAGCGCGCAATTGGTCAAAACACTCACACATACGAATATTTTCGACAATATCGTACTGATGTTGAAAACATCCATTGTTCCGTTCATCATCACGTGTGCGATTTATGCTGTGTTGGCTTTGTGCACGCACCCTTCCGCAGGTTCCATGGATATTGCGGGTTTGTTCTCAAGCGCGTTCGATCTTCATTGGGTTACCGTTATTCCCGCGTTGGTGCTTGTGGTGCTTGCGATCGCCCGAGTGGATGTGCGCATTACGATGGGCGCGAGTATTCTCACTGCATTGCCGATTTGCGTGTTGGTGCAGCATATGGATTGGCTGGAGATCGGCCGCGCTTTGGTGTTCGGTTTTCATTGTTCGAACGCTCAGGTGGCATCGTTGATTGATGGCGGCGGCATTGTTTCGATGATCAAGGTAATGCTGATTGTCTGCATTTCCTCGTCGTATTCCGGTATTTTCCATGAAACGGGATTGTTGGATGGCGCGCATCGGCTTATCGCTTCGATGGCGGAACGCATCAGCGTGTTTGGTGCGACTTTGGTCACGTCTGTGGTTGCGAGCGCGGTCGCCTGCAATCAGACGTTGTCGATTATGTTGACTGATCAGTTGTGTGGCAATTTGGAAAATGACGAGCAGCGTAGGGTTATTGATTTGGAGGATACCGCCGTGGTGGTGGCTCCGCTGATTCCATGGTCCATCGCCGGAGCGGTGCCGCTCGCTTCGGTGGGAGCACCCACGTCCAGTCTGACATTGGCAGTGTTCCTGTACCTGCTGCCGATCGCGCATTGGATTTCAGTATCGTTGGCACGGCGCTGAAGTCATCGCTTTCCGCACCATACCGATGTCCGAACCAGCCGGAACACTTGAGACACGTGATTGATTTTTGCAAAAAATGGTGGGCTCGCATAGCCACCAAGGAAATGGTTTTCGTCGGCATCGTCACTTTGGCTGCCTCACTAGTGGCTTCGTGGCTTAAACAGTTTCCGGGATTCAGTCTGTTCGGCGCGCTGATCATCGCATTGCTCATCGGCATGGTGGCCCAGTTTCCGATTCGCAAATGGTATTCCAGCCGTTCCGCGGAGCACAGGTCCGGCGTGAAGGACGCAGCAGGACTTATTTCCAATAAACTGTTGCGTCTGGGAATCATTCTGCTCGGATTCAAGCTCAATCTGACCGTATTGTTCACCCAAGGCATCAAGTGTCTGCCCATCGCGGCCGTGGTCGTGACACTCACCATCGTGGTGTGCTACGCCATCGCCCGCAAATTTGGCGTCGACCCGCAACTCGCCATTCTGGTGGCGGGCGGCACCGGCATTTGCGGTGCGGCCGCCGTCATGGGATTGTCTGGCTCCATCAAAGTACCGCCGGAAAAAGAGGATGAAAAAGCCAACAACGAAGTGATGGCCGTGGCCATCATCGCCATCATGGGCACCATCTTCGCGTTACTGGAAATCGCCCTTGGACCATTGACCGGTTTGAGTAAGACACAGCTGGGCATTACCGCCGGAGCTTCCTTGCACGAAATCGCCCATGCCGTGGCGGCCGGCGACGCGTTTGGCGCGGTGGACATCGCAACCATCATGAAACTGTCGCGAGTACTGATGCTGGTGTTCGCAGCCATCGTCATCGCCGTTTGGTGGGATAAAAACCATTCCGAAATGCCAGCGGACGGTAAACGCAAAGTGTCGTTCCCATGGTTCATGCTCGGTTTCATCGGCGCTTCCATCATCGGCACGTTCGTGCCGTTCATCGGTGCCATCGCACCGAATCTGGTCGATTTCGCGTACATCGTGCTCGGCATGGCCATGGCCGCGCTTGGCATCAACGTGAATTTCAGCGCCATCGCCAAAAAGGGACAGAAGGCGTTCCTCGCCAGTTTCATCACGTCTGTGCTGCTTATGTGCTTTGCGGCCGGAGTCTCAGCGCTGTTCTTCTAATCGGTCTTTCGAACCCGATCGCCTAGGATATGGACGGGCGACCGGGTTCGCAAACGCGATGTTTCCCGACGGCCCACACCCCGATTTCACCATTCGTATACCCTCTTACGCTTCCATCCGTCATGGCGTCATATTCTCTGATGTCATAATCGTCGACGTTTTCCGGGAAACTTTAGACGCGCGTATGGAAGCAACACGAGGGAGAATCGTCATTGCGCTTTGGACGCCTGGCTGTCCACCCAATTCTCGGCCACATCGATGGCCTCATCGAGCGTGACTTTAGCTGCCTTGTAGTACTTGGAATCCTTGATATTGCTGTTTTCAATGAGTTTTTGACCGGAATCCACGGCTTTGGACAATGCGGACAGCAGTTTACGGCCAGTCAACGTCAGTGTTTCGTCCTTGCCAAGCTTGTTGACCAGTTTGTCCGCCTTGTCGAGCGACTGCTGCAGTTCCTTCTTCGATTCATCCAACGATTCCGTGTCGGAAGAACCGTTCGAAGGAACGTCGAGCAATTGCCCCGATGACGTATTGGACTGAGTATTGGAGGATGATCTGTTCGTCGTGCCATCCGAATCGTTCCGCGAATCCTGCAGCGCATTCGTGCCGTTCTTCTCCTGGATGTCCTTCAGGCTGTTATTCAGGGAGTCCGTGGCGCTGTCTAGTGTTTTGGCGATGAGATTGAGCTGCGTGATGGTGGCGTCCGCCTTACAGCCTTCCGTATCGACCGTGTTCTCTGCGCTGGTGGCCGCGTCCGCGAACGCGTCGATGATGTCGTTCACGCCGAGCGCACCACGGATCAATTTCTGCAGCTCGCTACCATTTTCGGATGTGTCGAGCACGGCCTTACGGGCCGAGCTGAATTCCGCAAGCGATTGCCGGCATGTGTCCAACGCCTCCTGCCGTTTGTTGTGGTAGACGTACACTCCTGCGCCGCATACCACAGTGAGCGCCACGACCACGGAAAGGACAATCGGCCAGGTTTTGCGGGGATTGGAAGGCTGTTCAACGGCCTGATACTGATAATCCATATGCGTCCACCCCTTGCGAATCGACGGATGTCATCGTTCTTCGTCTTGTTAACCTCGCCTATTTTACGAGTCCGAAGATGGGAAAAACCTGAATGGACATCCCACGCACACCAACGAAGCGGGGTCAGGTCGGCATACCATACACGGAATCATGCACATCGTCGACGTGCGTGAATCCGCCTGTGCCGGCGACCACGGGAATGCCTTGCAACAGCCACAGCGCCGTGATCGTCGAAATGATGATCACGCTGGCTCCACGGATGAAGCCCCACAGCCGCATCAAGGTCACCATCCGCATGACCTATGGCTTCCACCACGTCAGCAGCCTCATCGCGCTCGTCATGCTCCGCTGCGGCGGACTCGACATACACCTACCACAACCAAGAACCTAACCCACGAAAACAGCAGAAGCCCCTCAATTCTTCAATTCCACTACAAAGGTCACATCACGGCATACGCACGCCGACGCGCGTATGCGTGCACGACTCCAGCAACGAGCCGTACCCGCCGTTAGATGGCAGGCTTCAGTATCGTGACGCCATGCGTTAGCGTCACCATGCAACGAGAGGAACACACTATTCAATAGTATATCATGAAGACGTGACGTTGCCCTTGCGCAGGTGCCGTAAGACTCCGCGGACAAAGCAATGAGGCTTCCCCCGCGAGAAGGGAAGCCTCATATTCCATTCATTCTATTCAGCGATGATGGCGCCTAATCACCGATCATCCTTTGGGAACAGCGCGTCGAAGGCATGTTCCATCACGGACTTACGGCGGATCACACCGACGAGCCTGCCATCACCATCCACCACCGGCAGTTTCTTGAACTGCTTCTTGGCGAGGATTCGGGCCACCTCTCCAACATGCTGGTCGGGCGTGGCGGCAACGACCTTACGCGTGGCGATGTCCATCACCTTCTTGCCGGAGAGTGCCTGCACCTTGGAGGCCACGGTTTCGTCGTCGAACACCACCATCGTCGAACCGGTGCCGGTGGAAACCGTACGGGATTCATAGGTGGCAATCGATTTCATGACATCGCCGTCGCTGACGAAGCCGACGAGCCTGCCCTCGCCGTTCACCACGGGAAGGCTGGAGACGTTGAGGCGGATGAACTCGCGCACCACATGCGTGATGTCATCGCTGTCCAGGCAGCTGTAGGGCTGATCGTCCATGATCCCGCCGATGGACTGTTCCTGGGCCTGCTTGAACAGGGAGGCGGCGGGGGCCACGTATGCGCCGGCGTAGTGATGCTCGGCGGGCTGGCCTTCAGTGGTTTCAGCCGCGACTTCGGCGGAGGCTTGCGCCTCGTAGGCCTTGGCGTTGCGTGCGGCCTTCTCCTTGGCACGGCTGGTGACGGTGAAGATGCAGATGATCAGGGCGACCAGCGAGATGGCGGCGCACAGCAGGTAGGAGAACGCGATGCCGCTGGCCGTGGCGGACTTCACACCCTGGGACATGTGCGAGGCGGTCACGGATGTTTCTGCGGTGACCAGAAGCGAGGTCGCAATGGCTGCCGCGATCTGACGGCCGGTGTTGGCGATGGCGTTGCCATGGGCGATCATGTCGTTCGGCAAAGCGTTGATGCCCCAAGTGTTGATCGGCATGTTGGCGATAGCCTGACCGGATGCCTGCAATGCGCAGAGCACGGCGACAAACAGCACTGATGTCCTGGTGCTGATGGTACCGAGAAGACCAAGAGAGATGGTCATGAGCGCAAGGCCACCGATACCCACGCCGCGCGGGCCGAATTTGTCGAATGCGGCACCGGCGACCGGACTCAGGATGATGCCGACCGCCGCGGCAGGCAGCATGACCATGCCGGTGACGGTGGCGGATTGGCCGAGCACATTCTGGATGAAGATAGGCAACGTCACGTTGGTTGCGGCGACTGCGGCGTTGATCAGAGTGACCAGAATCGCGGA
Source organism: Bifidobacterium intestinale (assembly GCF_023656765.1). Lineage (NCBI taxonomy): Bacteria > Bacillati > Actinomycetota > Actinomycetes > Bifidobacteriales > Bifidobacteriaceae > Bifidobacterium > Bifidobacterium intestinale. The sequence goes on from NZ_JAMOKR010000001.1 coordinate 544,059, forward strand.
GTTGCGGAAGTTGCGGGTGGCAAGGGTGTCAACGCGCAACAATGGTTCATCGAGCTTGACTTGCTTGTATACGAATGCGACGAAGGCCACAAGACCAACGACGATTGAGGTAATGACGACCGGACTGGCCCATCCCATCGTGGAAGCGGACGAGAAGCCATAGAGCAGGCCACCGAACGCGATGGTCGAAAGGACCACGGACAGGATGTTGAGCTTTGGGTTCTTCAACTCGCTGACGTTCTTGAGCATCATCGTGCCTCCGACAAGGATGACCAGTGCCACGACTGCGATGCCAATGAACATCGGGCGCCATCCGAAACTGTCAATCACCAGACCACCGACAACCGGGCCGATAGCCGGGCCGGCGGCCATGACGATACCGGCCATGCCCATGGCGGTGCCGCGCTTATCCGGCGGATAGACGAGCATCGGCACTACGGCGACCAATGGCAACAGCACGCCGGAGCCGACGGATTGCAGTATGCGTCCGACGAGCAACAGCATGAAATTCGGCGCGACGGCACACAGCAGTGTGCCGACCATGAAAGTGGCAAGAGCTCCGGCGAAGAGCTTTCGGGTGGAGAATTTATCAATCAGATAGCCTGAAATCGGCACCATGATGCCCGAGGCCAGCATGTAGACGCTGGTCACCCACTGCACGGTGCCGGTGGTGATATTGAAATCACGCATCAGTGCCGGCAAGGCCGGTGACATGACGGTCTGATTGAGCAGCGCGATGAACGAGCCGACGACGATCACACCCACGACGATGAATCGGGTGTGCGGATCAATAGGCTTTACGGAACTGGCGGCGGACCCGAGTTCCGCGGTTTTCTGTGAGGTCACAGCATTTCCTTCTGTTGGTAACGGCATGTGTGGGCGATCCGGCCCCATGCTTGTGTCAAGACGCGAGGACACCGATGAGTCCGGGGTAAAGGAAAAGCCGCCATCCGTTCCGCATTCATATACGGCAAACGATTCGCGGCTTTGCGTAAGTTGATGGCTATGGTGAGCGATTCATGCGACGTCGACTGCGGATGGGCCATCGGTACATCCCGGCATAAGGCGTGTCCCCGCTACACCAGCATCGAGAATAGGGCCATTTGTGGATTGGCAAACAGAACATTGCCGATGAACGACCCACGGCAGGCGCGTGCGATGAACATCGCGTAGCGATACAGGTTCATGGCATCTCCTTGATGGGTTTTCGTACGGCAGGTATCGAGAAGCCTATCATCATTCAAATAGACGGTGAAACCCACGCATGCTCAACAATACACAAAATCTTCACAAGAGGATTGGGCTTACGCATACGCTACGCCCGAATAACGGTCCGGGGATGAATCAGGGGCGAACTAAGGGTTGCGTCTCGTGTTTCCGTCATGATGTCTGGCAAAATAGTGAAGCTGAACATGCGAGGCATCGACCGGAATCGGAAAGGGACTAATCATGCGAGTTCTCGGCAATATCCTGTGGATCATTCTTGGTGGATTGGCCATCGCAATCGGATGGGCATTGGTGGGACTGATTCTGTGCATCTCCATCATCGGCATCCCGCTCGGCATTCAAGCGTTCAAGATGGCGGGACTCACCCTGACGCCGTTTGGCAAAACCGTGCAATACGGCGGCGGAGTCGGCTCTGCCTTGGCCAACATCCTGTGGGTGGTGCTGGTCGGCTGGTGGATGGCGCTCGGCTATCTGGGAGCCGGCGTACTCAACTGCATCACCATTATCGGTATTCCGTTCGGACTGCAATCGTTCAAGATGGCCAAGCTCGCACTCTGGCCGTTCGGCGCGGAAATCGTCAACCTGTAGATTCCAAATACTACAAAGCCGCCAAAGCAACCCCTGACGAGGCGGTCACCGACGTTAACAATTGGATTGACCAGCAAGCCGCCAAGGCCGAATAATAAAACACACATTATGCTGCCGCAGCAGCCAGTCCTTGCAGAACAATGTCATGACAAAGGCCTGAGAAGACGACTTCTCAGGCCTTATCCGTGCCGCTCCTCAGTCGCTTGTAGCGACAGCTCCCCTCAAAGAGGGGAGCCAGAGAAACACTTACTTTTTGGAGACGTTGAATTTGAACTCCATCATTCCAGTATTTCCAATGGTTTTCATGGGGTAGCATACATGAAATGGTGGCTACTTTTGGTGGCTACATGTTATGCTCATAGCATGGCTTCAACATTCAAAACCGTTCATAACGGGCATGAACAATACTGTATGAAATGGAAACAGGATGGAAAATGGCGTTATGTTTACGCATACACACGCGCGGATTTAAACAATAAACATTTAAAACGCGTCGCAGAAATCGGCGTGGATGGAATAATAAAACCGGCACGCCGCGTGAATAAACCACGCGTGAATAAGAATAACCCCTCATTAAAAATGGTATTCAATGAATACCTTGAACAAGCAAACTTAGGTGAAAAAACATACACACAACGAGTTCATGAATGGAACAACGGTTTTAAAACCATTGAAAAACTACCGGTTAAAACAGTTTCCCGTGAAACCATAGAACGGATAATACTGGATAAAACATTACCTCAGTCAACCGCATTTCACTATTCATCATTGATTAATGCGGTATTAAACTATGCGTTGAAACGCGATTATATTAAGGTTAAACCAGCATTATTAAAACCGCATTATGAGAATAAAACTGAAATAAAAAACAATATTAACATTGAACAGTATGTTAATGATTTTCGTGGAATACTGCGTTATGTTGAAAAGAATGAAAAGTATCAACATATGTATCCAATCATCAAACTCATGACACTCGGATTAAGAATAGGAGAAATATTAGCAATCACGCGTGAACAGATTTCAGACGCAAACATGACACTGACTATTAATAAAACACTGGTTAATAACAATACATTAAAAGCAGGAACAAAAGGACGCGCGGATACATATAAAACACGAACAATACCATTACCATTAGATTACTACACGCTGTTAATAAACCATATTCAAACACTGGATAATACTGTTTTAACACCAGTATGGCGCGATGGAACGATTATTAACAATGAACATGTCATATTCATAAAGAACAAACATGTTATGACATACTCATATTTCAACTGGATATGGCATAGAATACAACGCGATTATTTCAATGAAATATGGAATACCAAACTCACCGATGACAACTATTTGAAACCACATACCACACGACACATCACCGCGTCATTAATGGCATATGACGGCATTCCGCTTTCAATGGCGCAAACGATACTGGGACACATGAGCGCTCAAATGACGCAACATTACACGCATATAACAGCAACCATGAAACGCGAGACCATTGAACGATTCACGCGTGATACTGCTGTTCAAACAATGAACAACATAGTTGATGAAACCATGAAAATAGACAATGAAAACAAAAAATAAAAATAAAAAAGAAAAAAATAAAATAAGCACAAAAAAGCGCCGCCGCGAACTTTCAAACGCGCGCGAACAATCATAACCACAGAACCTGATAAATACTATGAAATGTGTGTGGCGAGTGGTAGCGCGTTCTTGGAACACAACATATGAACACATGTGAACACATGAACTTGTTTCATGTGTGAAACGCGTGTGATTTGTTTAATGTAATGTATTTATTGTTGGTTTTTGTATGCGCCGTTCAAACCGGATTAAAAAAATGGTTCCATATTTAAAGTGGAACCATGGGATTTTTTAAACATCACCATGTGTTGACATCAATAGTGATGTTGAATATGATTTTTAGTTATTATGGAATATTTTTCGGATTGCGGATTGAGATTTTCGTAAGTCCCGGATTCGGACACAGGATTTTATTAATACAATCATCAATATTCCATGCGTCATACTGTTCAAATAATACATTGAAATCATCATAATCATAATCAGGATAATATTCAACCAGCGTGATAGCATTATCCATATTCTTAATATTAAACCATGCCTTAACACGGCGTGCTTTTCTCATTGTATTACCATCAACCATTATTTTCACCATAGTTATCATGCGTTCTCGCGTTCCTTTTTCGCGTCCGCCATCATGCGATAGACACCCGCGTGTGAGGTTTTCAAACGCACTGCTATGTCATCAATAGTCCATCCTTGTTCACGGTATTCCAATGCTTTCCTTGCTTTTCTCATCGTGTATGTTTTCGGCCGATTACATACCTTGCCGGACTTCTGCGCCGCCTCTCTGCCTGCCGCCGTGCGTTCCAAAATAAGAGCATGTTCCATTTCCGCCACGGCACTGAAAATCTGCGCAACCATTCTTCCTGCTGCGGTTTCCGTGTTAACATTCTCACGAATAGTGCGTATGTTAATACCGTTCTTTTCCAATACATTCATATTTAAAACAATCTCATTGAAGTTGCGTCCAAGCCTATCCATGGAATAACAAACAATCGTGTCGCCCTCACGGACTGCTTTCGACAGATTAATCCAACCATCACGATTAAAGTTTGTTCCGGTTTTGCCCGCGTCCTCAAAGATACGGTTTTCTTCCACACCAGCATTCATTAAAGCCTGTTTCTGCTCATCCAATGAATAGCCGTGTATTGCCTGCGTTCCAGTTGAAACCCTTATATAACCATATAACATTTTATTATTAATCCTTTCAATAGAATGTATGTTTTCACTATCTATCTATCAAACTGTGTTCAAAAGCCATATCATTTGAGAATCCGCATTTCCGCCATTGAAATGGAAAATGAAAATCCAGTATTTTTCAGGTTTTTTAAATATTGATAGATGGTATTCAAACCGTTCATCTTATTATAACTTTTGAACGGTGGATATTTCCATGATGAATGGAATGAATGATAACATTGAAATAGAACACAATAACAATAGGATTAATACAATGAGTGATGTTAATGAAATGCCACCAGAATATATAATTGAAACCCTGAAATGTGAACCTGACTGGAATATTTTCGGTGAAACACAATTTGAACGATTAAAAACATTCAATGAATGTAGCGAACAAATCCGAACAGCATTTTTCATTGGTGTTTCAAACAATATTAAACATGAAATACATACATATAAAAATGTAATCATTGATTATGACTACAATCAAAGTTGGAAACGCGGTTTCATATACATTAACGCTGACGATAATACAAATGATCCTTACGGTTTACGCATTGGTGTTGACGGTGCGATTATAACAAAAACAATGAACATAAAAAACCCTGTTTATAATGTTCGTTGTAGCACTATTAAATACCATGATTCATGGCTTAAAACAACAATTGAAAATGAAATGAATAACTATAAACAATCACTATTTGACTGAACGCTCATTTCGATTCTGACAGCGATTTTCAACATTTCGTGTATCATGAGTCATAAACGCGGTTTTTCATGGTTTCAATAAAATATGCCGTCCACAGAACGCGTAATATTCAGCTCTGTGGACGGCATCGATTTTCACGGATCTTCAATATTATATATATTCATTCAAATACAATGAAACCGGTGATTTGTATTCTCACCGGTTTCATTATTGGATATGGATTGGATTCATATTATATATATCAAATATCAAACAATCCAATCATATTCGTTTCAATTAATCATTTTCGCCGTATCACTGGCGCTATTAATCAAATCACTATTTTCATTGAACATCACCGGAGCAATATAAACAACAACAGCAACGCCGATTCCAATGGATAGGAAGTTAATGAACTGACTCCATTGCCTGTTCAACAGGAACTTTAATGATAGTGCGCCCATTACCATGATAACAATAGGACTTATCCATTTCTGAACCATGCTGTTCCATACTGCGCTTAAATCAGCCAAATCCGCTGAATAAACAATACTTAAAATAATCATAATCCATAATCCTTTTATTTAATAGAATATATTCATGAATACATCTATCAAAAGGAAACGGCGCGCCGGTTTGTTCCTTATACCGGCACGCCGCAATATATTAATGACAATGTTTAAATATCATGGTTTCATTTTTTAAAAACGCCGCCGTCAGGTGGACCACTATTCTATCTATATTTAAGTATAAGAATCCCTACCCTCGGGATTTTTTTGAAAGAATCCGGTCTATAAGGGCATACGGTGATACACTGTGTAGGCTCCGCCGGACGCTACTCCTATCGTTTTCCTGGCTCTTGCCATTATTGCTACCTACAATCCCCAACATTAGAACAAGATTTCACATTATTCGCGTTGTATCACTGCCGCGTTAATGCTATTTGAAACCTCACCTGTATGCTTATTGCCTACCAATGTTTGAACCATTACATTGAAAACGATTCCCAATATTTTAACAGGTTTTTAAGTTCTTAGTTCACTTATTTCATACACATGATTTTCAATCTCATTGACGGCGCATGACAGCCTGATTCTCATGATTTCAATCTCATTGCGGTTCATGTTAACCTGACTTACATTTCATTGAAATGCTGTATGAAAGCGCTCATTCCAATGAATGCCATCCATCCAATCAATCCGTGATTTCAATCTCATTGCGGTTCACGATTACCTGAAAACAATCGCCGGATTCATCTCATGATTGGATTAACAACTTATGCGTAATCCGACGCGGTTCATTTTTATCTTTATCTATGTTATCAACTTGAAATCATGAACCATACTCACTGTTATGGAATCCGATGATTCACGGTTTCAATGCTTATTATCTATCAAACCAGCGTTTGAAACCATTGAATAACAAATAGAATCATTCTAAGGCGGTTTTAACGCGGTTTCAGCATGAACATGAATACTTCATCGTATTTCATATGAAAAGCCGTTAGAATGCCGTTTAAACGCGTTTTTGAGGCATGTATGACACAATCCGCTGAACCATTCCATTTGAACCATGGTTCCATACACTATGAAATGTGAAAATATTGTGAATATTCCATAATGCTGAAACCATGGTGGCTGTTAATGGTGGCTATTACATGTACATGGTTCAAACCATTGAAAACTAATGCTTGCTCACATTGAATTTGAATTCGACGATATCGCCGTCCTGCATCACGTAGTCGCGGCCTTCCTGACGTAGCTTGCCTTCCTCCTTGATCTTGACCATGGAGCCTTCGGCAGCCACGAAATCGTCGTAGGAGACGATATCGGCCTTGATGAAGCCCTTTTCGAAGTCCGTGTGAATCACGCCGGCAGCCTGCGGAGCGGTATAGCCCTTGTGAATCTGCCATGCGCGCACTTCTTTCTCGCCTGCGGTGAGGAAGGTGGAAAGGCCAAGCGTATCGTAGCCAACTCTCGCCAACTGATCCAGGCCGGACTCCTCAAGACCGGCGTCGGCGAGCATTTCGCGCGCGTCCGCCTCATCAAGTTCGGTCAGATCGGCTTCGAACTGCGCGTTGAGGAAGATGGCCGGAGCCGGAGCCACGGATGCGGCGAGCTTGGCCTGCATGTCTTTGTTCTGCAGTTCGGCATCGTCCACGTTGAACACGTAGATGAACGGCTTGGCGCTCATCAAGTGCAGATCATAGACGGAATCCTTGTCGAAACGGCCTTCGCGAGCCGCCTTATCAATGGTTTCGCCGGCTTCGAGAATGGTCTTCGCCTGCTTGACGGCTTCCATGTAGGCCGGTTCGATTTTCTTGCCGCGCAGATCCTTCTCCAGCTTCGGCAGCGCGTTCTCGATGGTCTGCAGATCGGCGAGGATCAGCTCAGTGTTGATGGTTTCAATGTCGTCGGACGGATCGACCTTGCCGTTGACGTGCACGATATCATCGTCTTCGAAGGCACGCACGACCTCGCAGATCGCATCGGCTTCGCGAATGTTGGCGAGGAACTTGTTGCCCAGGCCTTCGCCTTCCGAAGCACCTTTGACGATGCCTGCGATGTCGACGAACGTGACGGTGGCCGGCACGATCTTCTCCGTGTGCACGAGCTTGGCGAGCACCGGCAGGCGGTCATCCGGCAACGGCACAATGCCGGTATTCGGCTCGATAGTGGCGAACGGATAGTTTTCCGCCAGCACGTTGTTACGGGTCAATGCGTTGAACATGGTGGACTTGCCGACGTTCGGCAGTCCGACGATTCCGATAGTAAGAGACATGGTTCCCTAGCTTAGTATTAGGCTTCGATGGCGTCGACCGCTTTGATCACGGCACCGCGGAACGCGCTTTCCTCCAACGATGCGACACCCTTGATGGTGGTGCCTCCTGGAGAGCAGACAGCGTCTTTCATGGCACCCGGATGCGTTTCGTTGGCCAAATAGAGCGCGCCCACGCCTTCCACCATTTTGGCGGCCATACGATACGCGGCAGCACGCTGCAATCCATATTTCACACCGGCATCGCCCAATGCTTCGATGTACATGTCGGTGAAGGCCGGCGCGCAGCCGGCGATGCACATGCCGATGCCCATGCGTGCGGTGTCCACGCGTTCAATCAGGCTGATTGACGAAAACAGGCTTTCGAAGGTTTCCGTCTGTTCCTGCGTGAGCGTGTTGTCGATTTCCGTGACCAGCACGCCTTTGCCGACAGCCATCGGCGTGTTCGGAATGGTGCATTGGATGTGTGCCTGTTCGAAAGACGTTCCGAACAGGTCGCGGAATTTGTTCAGATCCCAGCCTGCCGCAATGGACACGACGATGGTGTTTGGCTGCGCCAGCTTATCAACAATCGGTGAAATCACCGCTTCAATCTGATACGGTTTGATGGCGATAACGACCACGTCGGCGGCTTCGGCCACTTGTGCAGCGGTATGCACCGCTTTCACACCAAGTTTGGCGGCGTTACATTCCAGCTTGTCATAGTGTGCCGCACAAGCCACAATGTCGTTGCCGCTGATTGTGCCGGCATTAACCAAGCCTTCGGCGATCGCCTGCGCCATGTTGCCGTATCCGATGAATCCGATGGTTGGATTGGACATGGTGTCCTCCTTGTCGTCTTTTCTAATGGACGTAATTGTTTTGGATGCGATGGTTTCGGAGAATTTCGGGAATGTCAGAACAGTTCTTCCAGGTCTCCCCTGTTCAACGCCTCGTCGAACAGGTGCTTGAACACCACGGAACCATGTACACCGTCGTGCTCGAATTCGTTGGTGGTCCAATAGTGCGATCGTCCCACACGGGACAGCGTATCAAATTGCAGACCGGAGTCGACGTACATGTCGTCGAAATAGACGGCGGCCTGCAACGGCACCTCGTTACGCGCCAACTGGTCGGCATCGTAGATCGTGCCGAAATGCGTGTCTTCCATAAGCACGTCCATGGCTGGTTTGAACGGACGCAACGCACGTTCCTGCTCGAACATCCACGGGAACATGGCCTCGCCGGTGAAATTAAGCGGACGAATGTCACCCGCGAATTCCGGATGCTCGCCGCGCACGCGCTGGGCGGCCCAGCAAATCGGCGTTTTCAGCTCGCCGTTGGCGTAGATGAACTCCTGCAACGGCCAATACAGTGGGCGAGACGAGGTCGCCTCCATCACGGAAGATAGGAATTCGTCAGACAGTTCCGCCGAGGTCGAGGCCGAACCGTCGCCGTCAAGGAATGCCTGGTCAAGAATCCAATGCACGCGTTCGAAACTTGGCTTCATACCGAAATCGGATCCCAAGCATTGGAAGCGTTCCACCGTGAGCGGATCGCCGTTCGGCAATATGACCTTGCGCGATTGCAGAATGTCGGCGACGGCCACGACACGTTCGATATCGATCGGGTAACGCTCGTAGAACTGCTTCGTCTTTGCCGCCATGCGCGGGAACGTATGACGGTACACGTCGGTCGCATCGGCGGGAACATGAGGAATGCCGCCCGTGGTGAAACTGGCGATAACTCCTTGCGGGAACAGCGAAAGATACGTCAACGTCAGGAATCCGCCATAGCTTTGACCAAGCGTGACCCAACGTGCGCCCCCGAATTCGGTGCGACGCAGATGCTCGAAATCACGAACGATCGAATCAGCGAGGAAACGCTTCAAAAACGCGGCACCGGCCTTGCCGTCGCCGTCCATGCCCTCAATCACATGCGTGTCGACACGAGACGAACGCCCCGTACCACGTTGATCCGGCAACACCACGCGGAAATGCTTGATCGCTTCCTCGATCCAACCATCGGAACTTGGGCCGAGCGGACGCGGACCGGAACCACCGGGACCACCCTGCAGGAACACGAGCAACGGCAGGTCGTCATGCACATGTTCGGGAGCGGTGACCACACGGTAGAACAGGCTGATCGATTCGCCATCGAACCCATGACCGGGCTCGTGACCCGCCCAATCCAACGGCACCTTGATGGAACGATCCTCAATATGCAATCCGGGCACGTAGTATTCGCTCAGCAACGTCATGCATTCACCTTTCCTTTGGCGTCATCGGCATATTCAATGCGGGTAGTGACTTCTTGATGGATTCCATCTCACCCACATGCGGAGACAACCTTACCTCACAAAAGCGGCTTTATCTTACCGTTATTTCATTCCTGCGCACGATGGCGTCACAGCATATCTGGCGCTAGGGTGGAGCGTATGTCGAATTTCAAGCAGCGTTTCCTGTCGTGGATGCATGGTCATGTCTTCGCAGGCGATCTCATCCTCACGCTTGTTATAGGTGTTCTGCTGTTCGGCGTGACCGGCAGCATCACCTATAATCCGGGATTGCTGTTTGACCTTAATCCTTCCATACAGATGGCGTGGGAAGCGGCAATGCTGATCCCGCTGCTGATCCGTCGATGGCGGCCACAGACCGGAGCGTTGCTCTGTGTGGCATTGGCCTTGACGCATCTCATATTCGGCCCTTGCATATTGGGCGCCGATATTCTGGCATTGTTCATGCTGTATTCGGTGATCGTCTACGGCAATCCCAAAAACACGAAAGCCTTCATTATTTTGGCGTTGGCCATCGGTCTTCTGGCTTCGGCGTTGATGGCATGGACCATGACCAATGGGCCGCTGCTCACCGGTGGCAAAGTGCATACGTGGAGCAGTTGGAATGGCTCAAATCCAAATGGCGCAATGGTCACGGAAGTCACTCTCGGCTCCATCTACACAGGAACATCCATGTCGGAAGTCGCCGACATGGTGGCGCAATACATGCTGGTGCTGACGCCGATTTTCGAAGTATGTATCATTTCCACCGTCATTGTAGCGTTCTGGCAGCGTGCCCGTCTGGCAACCGTTCGCATGATGCGGGAACGCAATGAGGCAATCGCCGCGCGAGACCAGGACGAACGCGATATCGCCGCGTTGGCGGAACGAGCACGCATCGCACGTGACATGCACGATGTGGTGGCGCACACCCTATCAATCATCATCGTGCAGTCTGATGGCGGCCGCTATGCAGGCACGCATGATCCCGCGGTGGCTAGAAACACCATGGAGACGATTCGACACGAATCGGAACGCGCACTGCATGACATGCAACGTCTTCTGGGAGTATTCGGGGGTTCACCGCACGCCGATTATAACGATATAGGCAATCTTGTGGAACAAGCGCGAAACGTCTCCCCCGACATTCGAATCCGATGGAATATCACCGGCACCGCCAGCCCAGAACAACTCGGTGAACAAGCCTCGATAGCTTCCTACCATGTAGTGCAGGAGGCGCTGACGAATATCCGCAAGTATGCGGGGCCGCACGTCGATGTGCATATTAAAGAGTCATGGAACAACGGTTTACTCACTTTGACCGTCACCGACAATGGTCGTGGCGCGGCGGCCAATATCGACGGGCATACGCCAGGTTACGGCCTGTTGGGCATGAAGGAACGCATCGAATCGGCCGGAGGCTCATTGCAGGCTGGCCCTCAACTCGGCGGAGGCTTCGAAGTTATGGCCACCCTGCCTTACGGCGGTAAAGAGCCAGCGACAGACGAAACCGGCGAACAGTATGCCTCGGAACAGTCCGAATCTTGCAACACAACTGCCATATCCAGCAAAGCGAAATTATCCGACGAAGCAATCGCATCTCACACAGCCGTCAACATATCGGCGCGAATCCCAGATCAACCATCGGAACAGACGCAGGAAACCAACCAACCAACCAACCGCGACCATCGTTCGAACGCCCTGCAACACTTGCGCATCACCGCACCCAATCTGCATGATTTGCTCACATCGTTGAAACTGAAATCCGTAGAACTTGCAAATACATCCAATTCGCGAGGGCTGAATTGGGTGGAACGTGTTTCCGCGTGGACGCAGCACCATTATGTGCTCATGGATTCCGTTGGTGCCGTGGTATTGGTCATGCTGCTGAATCGCATGTCGATTACATTCTTTTTTGATAGTTCACGCGATGCGCAGCTCTCTCATGCGATCGCCGCATGCTGCTTGCTGGCACTGGCTCTTCGACGCAGGTTCCCCGAGACTTGCGCGCTTATTGTGTTCGTATTGTCGGTTGTGCAATTGGTATTTTTGGGATTGATTGAGGTTGGACATATCGTAGCGTCACTGTGTGCGCTGTATTCAGCCGTATTGTATGGGCGTGAACACGCATGGCGTTGGACCGGTCTTGCCGCTGTCACCTGTTCAGCTCTGATGGGCTTGAAAATCGCAGCTGATCAACACGGATACACTACCTTGTTCGGCGCCATCGCCGCTTCCGTGGGCTTAACAAAACCGGTTTCAGCCACGTCAAGTAGTAGTGCAGCATTCTTTACCGGCGTCATGTATACGGTTGCAGTGCTGATGCTGTGCGCCGGCATCATGGCGTGGGCACGTTGGGCGCGTTCCAGTGATTCAAACGCACTGGTATTGCAGGCTCGCGAAGAGGCACTGGTGGCCGAGCAGGAGAAGCAGCGTATTCTCGCGGCGAATATGGAACGTGACCGTATCAGTGCCAGCATTCAGGCTGAAGTCACCGCCACGTTGAACAGCGTGATTAGTCAAGCCGTCGATGGTATCCGCATGCTGGATAGCGCCGAAGCACAAGGCAAAGAGTCTACCGCCGACGAGATTTCCACAGCATTCAAAGCCATTGGCGAGCAGGGGCGCGCCGCGCTTAAGCGTATGCGCGAATTGCTTGGCGTGCTTCGTGAGACTGGTTTCAGCGATGACGCTCATGCCGGTAGTGCGAGCGAACTGCAGTTGAGGCCCGCAGCACCATTGGAGGAGCAGCTGCAGCGCGTGTCTCGATAGCCGATTCAAGTTTTTCAGGGAGATTTAAGGGTTTGTTTCGCACTGTGAGCGGAACAATGCCGATAAGGTGGAGAGTATGAGTGAAGAACAGAAGATTCGTGTGGTCATAGCCGATGATCAGGAATTGGTACGCGCCGGTTTTGCCATGGTGATCGGCTCCCAACCTGATATGGCGGTTGCGGCGCAGGCTCGTGATGGCGCGGAAGCTGTGGCGTTGGCGGAAACGCTGCATCCTGACGTGGTGTTGATGGACGTGCGCATGCCCGGCATGGATGGTATCGAGGCGACCCGGCAGATCAGTGCGTTGCAGCATCGCTTTGCTGCCGATGGAACGCAATCAGAAGTCACTCACACCAAAGTGATCATTCTGACGACATTCGATTTGGATGAATATGTTATGGCTGCGATCACTGCCGGAGCTTCCGGTTTTCTGTTGAAGGATACGGAACCGGAAACGTTGCTGAATTCGATTCGCACGGTTTTTCAAGGTAATGCGATTATCGCACCGTCCGCCACGAAACGTCTTATCGAGAAAATGATGGAAGGCGATTTCATGGCTGCGAATGTTGGCGCACATGGAAATTCCGCTGCTGCTTCCACTTTTGATTCGACGTACACCGATCCGGAATTAGATGAACTGACCGATCGCGAGCGCGAAGTGCTTATTGAGATCGCGCATGGATTGTCGAATCAGGAGATTGCCGACAAGCTTTTCATCAGTCTGCCGACGGTGAAAACGCATGTGGCGCACATTCTGTCGAAAATCAATGCGCGTGACCGTGTGCAGGCGGTGGTGTTCGCCTATGAAAACCATTTGGTCTGATTGGTTTGTTGTTGTTTTGCGTATGCATGATATGCGAAAAAGGACTCCTACCATGTTTATGGTAGGAGTCCTTCTCGTTGTGTTTGTTATGAAGCTTAGGCTTCGGCGAGCGCCTCAACAGGAGGCGTGCTCACTGCCCTGCGTGCGGGGAATACGCTGGCGAGCAGTGCTGCCATGGCTGCCACGGCGAGTACGATGCCATTAATGCCCCATTCGAACGGGAACACCACTTTGCCGTACATGCTGAACACCACGTATGCGCCCAGCCAGCCGAACAGTGTGCCAAGTAGTACGCCCGAGATGCCGGATACCAGCGAGATGAGCAGGGCTTCCACCGCGAGGGAGCGTCGCAACTGGCCTCGAGTCATGCCGATGGCACGCAGTGTGGCGGATTCTCGGGTGCGTTCAATCACTGACAGCGACAGCGTGTTGGCTACGCCGACAAGTGCGATGAGCACGGCCACGGCGATCAACCCCACCAGAAGCATCATCATGGAGTCAATCATGTTCGCCCATACGATGCGTTCGGCGATCGGTCCGGTCACTGTCGCATCAGTGCTCTTCTCCAATGCGGCCTGCATGTCGTTGTAGATGTCGTCAACGGAAACTCCCGACTTGTCAGTGTCTGCCTTGACCAGCAACACATGGGTGGCGGCATCAAGGTCACCATTGGTGAAATGGCTTTCATCCACGAATCCGACAGCTCCATATTGCGCGGATACACGACGGTAGTCGGCTTGGTTGGCTTGCAATGTCAGCGAACGCGTAGCGTCGCCGTTCTGGTTCCATTCAGTGGAGAAATCAGCCGTGCCATTGGCGAACTGCAGCTCCTTGCCGGTTTGCGCATTGTATGTTGGCATGAGCACGCTATCACTGTCGATGGAGGCGTTACCCAAGTTGGCACGCATGACCTGCTTGACCTGATCGATGTTTTTCACGCCGACCAGCAATGCGGACGTAGGCTGGGTTCCATCCGCTTTCTCCAAGGTCACGGAAACCGCCGGTGCATACAACGTGTCGGACACGCCGTTGATGTCAGATACATCCTTGACCATTTGCTGGCTGATGTCATCGCCCATGGCCACGATGTCGACGCTATAACGGGTGGCGAGCGCACCATTCATAGTCTCTTTGGCGCTAGCGGCACCGGTTGCGATGGTGGAGACCAAGGTGACACCGATGAGCAGAGCGGCACCGGTTGCTGCGATGCGTCGCGGATTCTTCTGAATGTTGGCGTGTGCAATTGTTGCGGAAGGACCTGTCAGCGAGGCCAACGCTCCAACGCCCTTCATGAGGGTAGGCATCCAGAATACCGCGGTGACCACCATGCCGAGGAACACCAGTGCGGCACCGGCGATGGCTATGAGCAGAATCATCGTGAATTGATCGCCGCTCGCATCCTCGCCGCCGTTGGTGGCCTGCACCTGCCCGATGGAGAATATGGCCATGGCGATACCGACCACCACCATCAGAATACCGATTATGGCTCGCGTAAGGCTGGAACGACGGTTGTCGGTCAGTTCAATCGGACGCAATGCCTCCAATGGCGTTACCGCGGTGGCGGAACGTGCGGATCCCATGGATGCAAGCACCGTCACCACAATGCCGAAGAGAATCGGTACGACGGCGGCTTGCCAGGAGAAGTTGAACCGCATACCCGCCTGCATGATGTCGCTGACGCACATGCCCCACATGAGCAGGCTTCCAAGCACCACGCCAAGCACGGATGCGACGAAGCCGAGCACCACCGCTTCGAACAGCACGGAACCATACAGTTGGCCTTTCTTTGCGCCGATGGTGCGTAGCAAGGCGAGTGTGCGGCGGCGTTGCGCCACGAGCACTTGGAACGTGTTGGCGATCACCAGAGCCGCCACGAACATGGCAAGCACGCCGAAGCACATAAGGAATGTGGTGACGATGTTGGTTTGGTTGCCGCTTAAGGATTTGATGCTTTCGTCACTGATTTGCTGTCGTGACATCAGATCGAAATGCTTTGGCAGCAACGCTTTCACACCGTTGATGGTTTTTGCGGATACGCTGTTTCCATCCAAGGCAAGGTCGAGATACACCATTGTTGTTCCGGTGGCGTTGAAATCGTCCACTCCCTGCATTGCGGCAAGCAGATTGTTGGATCCTACGATCGCACCACCATAGTATGAGTAGGCGCCGTTCGGATCGGATGTGAGTCCTACCACGCGCACGTTGTCCGCCTTGGCTTTGCCATCGTCGCCTACCGCATATCGGGAGGTCAGGCTTACAGTGTCTCCAACGCCGACGTTCAACTGTTTCGCCATGTCTTCCGGCAGCGCGACTTCGTTGGAATCCTTCGGCTGGTCCCCTTCCGTGATATTCACGGGGAGCATGTTCTTCTGTGCCGCGGTGGAAATGATCTCGCCGCTGACGTTGCTGTCTCCCTTGGAAACGCTGACGCCGGTTTCCACCGAGGCACGGACGCCGCCAACCCCTTCGATGCCGGCGATCTGGTCGAGATGAAAGTCGCCGACAGTGCTGGAATACGCCTCGTTGAGTTCCTTATCGCTCAGGTCGGAGCTGTTGATACTCACCGCATAGTTGGCGTTTCCGAACATGGCGGTCAGCTGCCGTGTCAGGGAGTCGTTCATGGCATTGCCGAACAGGAAGGTGCTGGCGATGAACGCCGTGCCGATCATGATGGCGATGCCTGCGGGTATGAGCATGCGCTTGGTTTTTCGCATGAGTTTCAAAGTGATGGACCACATGGTGGATTCTGTTCCCTTCTTCGAATGCTTCTACAGTGCGTTTAGCGGGAATGTCTCGCGGAAGCCACATTCATTGTGGCGGCCTCACGTTCCCTCATCAGCAGTTCACTCATCTGGTCTGCTGTCGGCTTGTTTACGTCCGCCACGATCTGGCCGTCGGCGAACACGAGCGCACGGTCGGCGTAAGACGCGGCGACCGCATCATGCGTGACCATGATGATGGTTTGGCCAAGTTCGTTGACGGAACGTTTCAGGAAGCTCAGCACTTCGGCGCTTGATACGGAATCAAGATTGCCGGTGGGCTCGTCTGCGAACACCAGTTTCGGTTTGGTGATCAATGCTCGTGCGATGGCCACACGCTGCTGCTGGCCTCCCGATAGTTCGTTCGGACGATGGTTGAGACGTTCCTTAAGGCCAAGCGTTTCCACCAGCAGACGCAGCCACTGCCGGTCGGGTTTCGCTCCAGCCAAGGTCAATGGCATGAGAATGTTCTGTTCGGCGGTGAACATCGGCAACAGATTGAAGCTTTGGAAGATGAATCCGATGTCACGGCGGCGCAGCAACGTGAGCTGGTTGTCGTTCATGCGCGTCAGATCGTCGCCGTTGAATATGACGTGCCCGTCGGTCGCGGAATCCAGTCCTGCCAATGTGTGCATCAACGTGGATTTGCCGGAACCGGAAGGTCCCATAATCGCCGTGAATTTTCCTTTTTCAAAAGCGACGTTGACGCCACGCAACGCATGCACCGTGTTATTTCCGGAACCGTAGTCCTTCACAAGATCCACGGTTGCAATGGCCGTATTGGTAGCTTTGATAGCGTCCCTGATATCCATGCTGTCATTCCTTTCTTTGGATTACCTCCAAAATTACGGAAAAACAGCTGATTCGGATATCATGCGCTGGTCTGAATTCTTTGCTCATCCTTGAGAATGAGCAAAAATGAAACGTCTCATACCATTGATTTATCAATCGTCGAGGAGTACACCATCCTGCGGAGGTTCGAGCCAGTACGACTCTTTTTCCACGCTGACGGTGGAAGCCCACCATGTCTGGTCCACGCCTGGCAGCGAACGGATGGACTCATCCACCACACGCCATAAGTCCTCGTCATCTCCGGCGATGATTTCGATGAGGTAGTCGGCGCCATTCAAACCGACTCCGCTCATTGCATATGTCACCTCGTCGATCGCTAGCAACTGTTCGACGTCGAGGCGATACGGAGGCTTCACACCGATGCCGAGAAACGCTTGGCGGAATCCACCTAAACGCATGGGGCTTACCGTGGCCATAATGCGCATCACACCGGAATCCTCCAGTTTTTTGACGCGCCCACGGATCGCGGTGTGCGTCACACCAAGATGCTCCCCCAGCATGGCGTAGCTTGCCCTGCCGTCTTTCTGCAATTCGTTGAACGTGTGCACGAATCGCGCGTCCAACCGATGCACGGGAATGTCGGTGCCGACGCTGGCCTCACGTTTGGTCATGAATCCAGTTTCGCCGCGTTTGGCCAGCAGACGGTTGACCACGCTGACATTATGGTCGTCAAGCACCAATCGACCGCAGGAGAACACTTGCAGGCGGGTCAGTCCCGGTAGCGCGCGCAGATCATGTTTGAGGAAATGGTCCATGCCGTCGGCTGAATACACCACGGCTTCGGCGATGATGTCGGCATCGCCCAGCGTGCAGACCACATAGGTGACCTGAGGCATGGCTTTGAGCATGGCGAGCGCCTCGTTGCGATTGCCGTTGATGCGCAGTCCCACGAGCACCTGACTGTAATTTCCGAGACTCAACGGATTGCATACGGGCACAATGGTCATGATGCCCGCATCGGTGAGCCGTTTGTAGCTTTCCGTCGCCGCATATACGGAAATGCCGATTTTATCGGCAAGCGCCTGCATAGTCATGCGTCCGTTGCATTGCAGCGCCGATACCACCTTCAAATCACGTGCGGCGATCGTGGTACGCCCCTCATCCTGCATCATCATACCCCCTATGACAGCCATGTCATCAACCATACGCTGACTGCGGTGGCGGCGACGGTAATCGCAAGAATAATCCAATCGGCAATCCTCATCGTAAGGTTGACCCGATATGTGCGTTTTGCGCCGTTCCGATTCAGGTTGAGTCCGCGTGATTCCATGGCCCATCCCACGCTTTGGCTCATTTTGTAGGCGCGGATCAATACGGCGATGATGATCGGCAAATACGATTTGAACCGGTCGACGAGACGTACGAATACGTTGCGTTTTTTACCTGCCGCATTGACTTTGCCGCTCAGATCAAGCCCTCGCGCACGCTGCGCGTCGGACACGGATTGGAAGATGGAGAAGAACACGGGAATATACCGTAATGCGGTTGCCAAGGTGAGCCCGGCCTTGTAGGGCATGCCGAGCGAGGTAAAGCCACGAACCAGTTTGGTCTGGCTGGTGGTGAACAGCGTGATGAAGCATGCAAAGCCGAGTACTGGAATGCGCAGACCCATCACCGCCGCCATGAGCAGATTCTCCTGCGTGAGACGCAGCCATCCCCACTGCCAGAGCACGTGCGTTCCACTCTGGTCGAAGACCGGCCAAAGCACCACGATAAACACGATAAGCACGGCGAGGATCTTCCACACCCATCCGATGCGCTCGGCGGGCACATGGTCGGTGGCGAGCATCACATGTTCGAGAATGAGGATGCCGAGGATGAACGCCCAGTTACGCCATACGAGGCAAAGGGCCAGCATGACGATGGAGATGAGGAATTTGACGCGCGGATCGGCGCGATGCAACCATCCGTCGACTGGTACATACAGGTCGGCATCCATCAGCGTTCCTCCTTGTCGCATTCATCCTTGGCGATTTTCAACAATACGTGGGTCGCTGATACCGGACCGCGCGACTTGTGCGGTTGCCGCGCCTGTCGCACGGGCGATTGTTGTGCTTCCTGCGATTTGTCGATCGGTCCATATTGCACGATATGACCGTCTTCCAATTCGAGCACGTGCGTGCAATACCGATATACGGCACGCATGTCATGGCTGATCATGATGACGGTGACGCCACGCTGGTTGAGTTTTTCCACGGTTCCAAGGAATCGTGATGCGAGACGATGGTCAAGACCCGCCGTAGGTTCGTCAAGCACGAGTATTGGCGTGCGCATGGCGATCACCGAAGACAATGCCACCGCACGTCGTTCGCCGTAACCGAGCGTGGCCGGCGAAACGTCCTCATACCGGTGCAGGTCGAACAATGTCATCATTTCGTCGACACATTTGAACACGGTGGCCGCGTCAAGTCCGAGCGCGGTCGGACCGAACGCGATCTCCTCTTTGGTGCTGGAGCAGAAGATCTGATGGTCGGGATTTTGGAATACGAATCCGACGTGCGCGGCCATTTCGCCCACGCTATGCTTCGATACGTCGAGCCCATCCACCTTCACGATTCCCTGTGTGGGTTGGATCAGCCCGTTCAAATGCTTGGCGAGCGTAGTCTTGCCTGACCCGTTGCGCCCGATAAGCCCCACGAAGGCGCCCTGTTCAATATCCAGACTGATATCATCCAGTGCGGGAGACGCATTGCCACCCTGTCCATAACGGTGCGTCACATGGTCCAGACTGATGACCGCATGCTTCGGCTTGCCGTCGTTCCTTACCGGCAGCGCCTTGATGATGGGGGACGGTCCGTCGCTCACCTGCACTCCGGAGGACTCCAACAGTCCGCGTTCCCGGGTGAATAGGCTTGTGTCTCCATTGCGTATCACTTCGCCGTTGACCATGAACAGCACCTGATCGGCCCAATAGGCGATGTGTTCGGTATCTTGTTCGGCTATGATCACCGTCATGGAACGGGTCTGGCGAATGCGTTCGAGCACATCGAACACTTCCTGCTTGCCTTCGGGGTCGAGTGCCGCAGTCGGTTCGTCAAGAATGAGCACATCGGGTTCCGCCGCGAGCGCGGCCGCGATGGCCACACGCTGCATCTGACCTCCCGACAGGCTGGTCGGCACGCGTTTGCGGTATCCGGTCATGCCGACCAAGTCAAGCATGATGTCGATCTGCTTATCGATGAGGCTCGGTGCGACTCCACGGTTTTCCAAAGGGAAAGCAATCTCATCCTCGACACTCGAACAAAACAGTTGCGCCTCAGGATCCTGTTGCACGTAGCCGACGCGCTCCGACAGCGCCGAGACGGAGTGCCTGCTCGTATTCATGCCGTTGATTTCCACAACGCCACTCATGGTGCCGTCGGCCAGGTTCGGAATGATGCCGGCCAATGCCATGCATAGCGTGGATTTGCCGGCTCCGGTCGGTCCGATGATGCCGACGAAGGATCCGGACCGGATGTCGAAGCTGACATGCTTGAGGCTTTCCACCGGCTTACCCCCGTCGGCCAGTGGCGCGTACTTCCACCCTAAGTCGCGAACCGTAATCATGACGTCCACCCCGTGCTTCCACATTTTTTTCGCAGCCGGCAGCCGCGTTTCACAATAAAACCCGTGGAATCGCCATTCATCGGCAAATCCACGGGCCTGCCTTCACATGATATTAATGTATCACTCCCCCGCCTTGATACCGAGATTGCCCAAACGCACCAGCGGCGGATAAGCCTGGCGAACGGCGGTGAACAGCGCGAAGCCCACAATCAGGCCCACCGCCATCTGGAAGGAGTTGCCCGCGATCTCGCCCAGAGCCGGGCCGAATCCGGAAAGGATTCCGCCTGCGATGAAATAGCCGAACACCTTCCACACGCCTGCGACCACCGAGCCGATGATGATGTTCGCCGGATTGAACTTCTTGACGAGCAGGCCCACGAGCACGGCCTGCAGGCCATCGATGACGAACGTGAAGATGGCCCACTGCGGATAACCGGAGATCAGATCACTCAACGCCGGGCCGAGACCGCCGATAATGCCGCCCACCCATGGTCCGAACGCATACGCGCTGAAATAGATCATGGTGTCGGACAGGTTGAGGTAGCCACGAATCGGGGTCGGGATCTTCACAAGCATGGTCAGCACCGTGGTGACCGCGGTCATAATGGCGATCAGCGGAATGGTGTTGACCTGCAACGCCTTTTTGATATCGTTCTTGACTTCTTGGGCCATGATCTCTTCTCTCTTTACGTTATTCTCAATATCATCGGTAATGCTTGTATTTTTGAAAGAATCTAATGTTTTTTCTTTCAAAGAAAAGAATTGAGATATTGCTTTTCGTAACAATCGCAGATTCTATACCAGCTGTAATACATTGAGATGACATCGTTTGCAGATACGACAAAACGGTCTGCGACACCGCCCCTTCTTTTCGGTGTCGCAGACCGTTTCATTTGTTTAGGATGGCGCTATTCCGCCGATCCGATGCATTTCACTTGGCAAGACCAGATTCACGCAGAGCCGCGAAACCACCCTTGAGATCGTCGAGGATGTCTTCGATGTTCTCGGTGCCGATGGACAGGCGGATGGTGCCCTGGTGGATGCCCTGGTCCTCGAGCTCCTCCACTGTCTCCTGAGAGTGCGTGGTGGAGGCCGGGTGGATCACGAGGCTCTTGGCGTCGGCCACGTTGGCCAACAGGCTGAACAGGTGCAGGTTGTCGATGAACACACGTGCCGCGTCCTTGCCGCCCTTGATGTCGAAGGTGAAGATGGAGCCGCCGCCATTCGGGAAGTACTTCTTGTACAGCCCATTGTCCTTGCGGCCTTCGATGGACGGGTGGGAGATGGATTCGACTTCCGGAACGGTCTTCAGGTAGTCGATGACCTTCAGCGCGTTCTCAACGTGGCGTTCGACACGCAGCGACAGGGTTTCGGTTCCCTGCAGCAGCAGGAAGGCCGCGAACGGAGACAGGGTGGCGCCGGTGTCGCGCAGCAGGATGGCGCGGATGCGGGTCACGAACGCGGAACCGCCCAGGGCCTCGTAGAAGTTCAATCCGTGATAGGACGGATCCGGCTCGGTCAGGGTCGGGAACTTGCCCGGCACTTCGGCCCAGTTGAAGTTGCCGCCTTCCACGATCACACCGCCGAGGGTGGTGCCGTGGCCGCCGATGAACTTGGTTGCGGATTCGACTACGACGTCAGCGCCGTGCTCCAGCGGGCGGAACAGGTACGGGGTGGCGAAGGTGTTGTCGACGATCACCGGCAGATGATGCTTGTGGGCGATGGCGGTGATGGCTTCGAAGTCCGGCAGGTCGGCGTTCGGATTGCCGAAGGTCTCGAAGTAGACGAGCTTGGTGTTCTCCTGGATGGCGTCCTCGAACTCCTGCGGATTCTCGGCGGAGACGAAGGTGGTGGTGATGCCGTCACGCGGCAGGGTGTGACGCAGCAGGTTGAAGGTGCCACCGTAGATGTTCTTGGCGGCGACGATGTGATCGCCGGACTGGGTGATGTTGCGCACCGCGTATTCGACCGCGGCTGCGCCGGATGCGACGGCCAGGCCTGCGGTGCCGCCTTCGAGGGCTGCGATGCGGTCTTCGAACACACCTTGGGTGGAGTTGGTCAGGCGGCCGTAGATGTTACCTGGATCAGCCAGTCCGAAACGGGCCTCGGCGTGGTCGAAATTATGGAACACGTAGCTGGTGGTCTGGTAGATCGGCACCGCACGGGAATCGGTTGCCGGGTCGGCCTGCTCCTGGCCGACGTGAAGCTGCAGGGTTTCGAAGCGGTAGTTTTTGGAATCTGCCATGGTTTCTGCTCCTTGTGTGGAATGGTTCGTTGCTTGTCTTGCTGACCACCCGCCTTGCCGTGTGTGGCGGTTGGTCAGGTGTTGGTAGTGACAATAATCCGGCCGCTCTCTGCAATGCAAGCCGAACGTTATCGCACTTGCCTATACCCCTTTATAAACCGTTGCAATCATTGCCATTCGAGCCCTGCAAAACCGTTCTGACAACCGTTTGAAAATCTGCGACACGCCGGCAAACGGTGCTGCGGTGATACACCGTGCGAAGCGTCAGGACTCCGAAGTCAGACGGGCGGCTAAAGTCGTGGTCAGACAATCGCAAGAGAGGGTTTCAACATGGATGACGTGATTCTGTATGATCGCGACCCGCATTATGTTCCGCGCGTTGCAGCGGTGCATGACATGTGCGGCTACGGCAATTGCTCGCTGACGGCGGCCATTCCGATCCTGTCGGCGGCCGGATGCGACGTATGTCCGGTGCCGACCGCGCTATTTTCGGCACACACGCGCTACAGCGTATTCACGTTCCACGATACGACTGAGATTTTGGACGGCTATCTGGACGCATGGCGTAAGGAAAACGTCGATTTGGACGGCGTGTATTCCGGTTTTCTTGGCTCCGCCGAACAGGTTGAGATCATCAAACGACTGTATTCGCAATATCCGCATGCCCTACGTTTGGTGGATCCGGTAATGGGAGACGGCGGCGAAATCTACGCCACATACACGCCGGAACTCTGCGAAGCTATGGGCACGCTGGTGGATGGCGCCGACGTGCTGATGCCGAATTTGACGGAAGCGTCCATACTGACGAAGCGCGCATATCCGGGGCGTGATCTGAGCGATGCCGAAGTAAATGACATGATTGACGCATTGCTTGATTTGGGTGCGAAAAACGTGGTTTTGAAAGGCATCGACCATAACGATGGCATGATTCGCAATTATGTTGCCTCAGCTGCTTCGGGGGCTTCCGGCAAGCAGGAGCTTGCTCACAGCAAGCTGCCGTTCATGACGCATGGTACCGGCGACGCGTTCGCTTCCGCACTCTGCGGTGCGCTGATGGCGGGCAGGCCGTTAGCCGAATCGGCGCATATCGCAGGCGAGTTCGTACGTCATGCCATGGAAAACACGCAGTATCAGCCGCATCATGATGAACGTGGCGTGAGCTTCGAACTGAATCTTGACGAGCTGACGCAGCTGGTCCATTGCTGAGCATTCCGATCGTATACGGTTTCGGGCGTTCCATAGCCATTGGTCCCGTGGAGCAATGTGGATAACGGCAAGTTATCCACCGACTATCCCAAACACGCCCGAAACCGTATCCTTTATCCACATTTGCCGTTCACGCTTGCTTCACACCGGTTCTTTCTGCTGGACTTGAACCATGAACGGCAACACAACACATGACTCTCCGACCGCAACGCAGCGTTCGGAACAGCTTCTTGATTCCATCACGCAGCGATTGCATGACGGTACGCTGTGCGCACGGCAGCTCGGCGAACTTGGCGAACAGTATGCGGCCGCATGGCTGGAAAGCCAAGGCTGGCAGACGCTCGATCGCAATTGGCACTGCCGGTATGGCGAACTCGACATCGTCTCACGCGACGAAGCGGGAATCATCGTCTTCGTCGAAGTCAAAACCAGGCGGACGCTCCGCTACGGCACTCCGCAGGAAGCCGTGACGCCATCTAAGCAGATCAACCTGCGCCACGCGGCCGTGCAATGGCTGTCAGACAGCGACCATCGCACACCACACAACGGCGTACGATTCGACGTCATCACCGTCATCGTACGTGACGGCAAGCCGCTTATGCACCATATCGAAGGAGCGTTCTGATGGCCATCGGCAGCGCACTTTCCGTAGGGCTGATCGGACTGAAAGCCTTCATCATCCAAATCCAGGCGTTCGTCTCCCCCGGACTTCCTTACTTCTCCATCATTGGACTTCCCGACACCTCGCTTTCCGAAGCGAGGGAACGTGTCAAATCTGCATGCCAGGCCAGCGGCGCAAAATGGCCGGAAACACGGGTCACAGTCAATCTTTCACCGGCATCCATGCCCAAACGCGGCTCCTCTCATGATCTGGCGATCGCAGCGAGCGTGCTCAGCGCATCCGGAACGATACCCCACGATTGCCTGAACGACACCGTCGTGCTCGGGGAAGTGAATCTCGACGGCACGGTGCTTCCCATCAACGGCCTACTGCCGATTCTGCTGCATGCACGCGATCAAGGCACCTGCAAGGTGATTGTGCCGCATGCCAATCTGGACGAAGCCGCCCTCGTGCCCGACGTCAACGCCATCGGCGTGCGCCACGTGGGCGAATTAATCGAACTGATGGGAGGCACCGCGAAGTACGAGATTCCCGACCTGATCAGGGACGTGAACCCCAACGACGCCGCCATGTCGATATACCCTTCCCCAGGAGACATGAATGAGGTCATGGGGCAGGAAACGGCCAAATGGGCGTTGGAGGTGGCGGCCGCAGGTGGACACCATCTGATGATGACCGGCCCTCCCGGTACCGGAAAAACCATGCTTGCTTCGCGCATTCCCGGCATTATGAGCCCGTTAAGCGAATCGGAACAGCTGGAAGTCGCATCAATCCGCTCCCTATGCGGCACATTGCCCAGCTATGGCATCAGCGACATTCCACCATTCGAAGCGCCGCACCATACCGCATCCACCGCGTCCCTGGTCGGCGGTGGCGCAGGGTTGGCGCAGCCAGGCGCGATCACACGGGCGCACCGGGGCATTCTGTTCATGGACGAGGCGCCCGAATTCTCGGCACGCACCCTGCAAACATTGCGCGAACCCTTGGAATCCGGGTACGTGGCAATATCGCGTGCGAAAGGCACCACCTACTATCCAGCGAGATTCCAACTGATCATGGCGGCCAATCCCTGCCCCTGCGGTTACGCCTACGGCAACGGCGAACGCTGCACATGCAAGGAAAAAGACCGTATCAAATACTTCAGCCGACTGTCCGGTCCGATCCTCGACCGCATCGACATTCAAATCGAAGTGCCTCCCGTGGAACGAATCAATCCAGGGATGGCTCCTTCCGGCGAATCCAGCCACGCCATTCGCCTGCGGGTCATCGTGGCAAGGCAAACCGCGCAGGAGCGTTTTCATGAATTCGGGTGGGTCTGCAATGCGCAGGCCACCGGAACATGGCTTCGCGCCAACACGTCCACGAAAGCCATCGAACTGGTGAACCATGCGTTGGCCAGTGAACGGCTCAGTCTCAGAGGTGCAGACCGTGCCATGCGGCTCGCATGGACTCTGGCCGACCTATCAGGCAAAACCTCTCCGGGACCGGAAGAGATGATGCAGGGAATCTCCATGAGGACGAAGCTGACATGAACGAAAATACGAATGCGAACGGCAACGCAACCGCTATCGACGACGAGACCCTGGCACGTGCGGTGCTCACCTACTGTCTGGACAGCGCCGACGCGATGATGTACGCGCTGATCAAAGGCATCGGATCAGCCACGCACACCTTGCAACTACTCGCCGACAGCGGTCCAGGCAATCATGAAAACGTGGCCACGGCCGCTTGCAAAACCCTGGATGCGGCGTTCATCAACGGCATCACGCGTTGGGGGCGCAGCATCAACTCCCGCGGCATGGCCTCATTCCATGGCGCGATGGTTTCCTGGCAGCATCGTTTGACCACACTGCCCAGCACCGATTCCGACGAGCTCAAGGATTGGTTCACAGCAGGGGGTACACAGTGGATCGTCGCACCACACCATCCCTGCTGGCCTTCGCAGCTCGCCGACCTCACCATGCATACGGATTGGGCCGCCCCATTATGCCTTTGGGGGCAAGGCAGCCCGCAAGCATTGGTGTCATGTCCGGAACCGATCGGCGTCGTCGGATCACGCGGAGTGAGCGAATACGGAAGGCAAAGTGCACACGAGCTCGCCAAACAGGCAGCCCGTGCAGGGCACCTCATAGTATCCGGGGGCGCCTTAGGCACCGATGCGGCAGCCCACTGGGGTGCCATCCAAGCCATGGACGAAATCGGGGCGCCCCTCGCCGGCCGCACCGTCGCGGTATTCGCCGGAGGCCTCAACCATATCGGGCCGAAAAGCAACGAACGCCTTTTTGAAACCATCATCAACCACTCCGGCGCACTGATCTCGGAACTGTGCCCAGGAACCGCTCCGGAAGCCAGACGGTTCCTCATTAGAAACCGTCTGATAGCGGCCTTGTCGTCCAGCCTCATCGTCGCCCAGGCGCGCGCACGTTCAGGCGCGCTCAACACCGCGGGATGGGCCGACGAACTCAACCGCCGCATATTCGCGGTGCCAGGAGACGTGACCATGCCACACAACACGGGATGCAACCGGCTCATTCAAGAAGGACGAGCAACCATCATCTGCTCGCTGACCGACATCGATGAATTCTGCCATGCCTCGCACCGCCCTCAACCAGTCGCCATAGACGACGAACAGACGGAACAGCCAACCGACGACGTCCTGCCGGAATCAGACGACACCACCAGAACCATACTGAAAGCCATACGAAAATGCGACGCGAAATATGGCCATGTCTCCACTGACGGACTGCTCGCCATGCTGGCAGAGACCAATCCCGGAGAATATCCGATCCCACGAATCGTCCTGGAACTCGGCGTACTGGAACTCAACGGGCTCATCAGCACGCAACACGGCAACATCACCATCGTCAACGCAAACACCACGCAACAGCGCAACTGACACCACCAATCGTCACAGCCATCGACAAACAAACACACACAGGAGCATGCGAAACACGCATACGACAACATGCCCGCCATCCAACGAACCACAGCGAGGTCACACCCTGTGCGAAAATCGTTGGTATGAGTCCGAAGCATGTTGAAGATATGTATGATGCAGTAATCGTCGGCGCAGGAGCGGCAGGTCTTTCCGCAGCGTTAGGAATGTTACGAAGCGAAAAGATGCAGGAGCTGAGGGAAGCCGGCATCGAACCGAATATTCTGGTGATTTCCAAGCTCCAGCCGTTGCGCTCGCACACCGGTTCCGCAGAGGGCGGCATCGCGGCCAGCCTCGGCAATGTCGAACACGACGATTGGCATTGGCATTACTACGACACCGTCAAAGGCGGCGATTGGCTGGTCGATCAGGATGCGGCCGAACTGTTCGCGCAAGAGGCTCCGGCAACGGTCATCGAACTGGAACATGCCGGCGTGGCGTTCTCCCGCACCGAAGACGGGCACATCGCCCAGCGTCGTTTCGGCGGGCACACCAAGGATTTCGGCAAGGAACCAGTTCGACGAGCCGCATACGCCGCAGACCGCATCGGCCATCAGATCCTCTTCTCGCTGTGGCAGCAGTGCGTGGCGGAAGGCGTCGAATTCGCAGAGGAATGGTATGTGACCGATCTGGTGGTCTCCGAGGATGGCGCCAAGGCCGAGGGCGTGGTGGCGTTCGACACGCATAAGGGGCAAGTGCACGCCATTCATGCGCGCAACGTGCTTCTGGCCACCGGAGGCGCAGGACGTCTGTTCCACACCACATCCAATTCGTGGGATCTGACCGGCGACGGCATGGCGCTTGCCCTGCACTCTGGATTGCAGCTGGAAGACAGCGAATTCGTGCAATTCCACCCGACCGGTTTGGCACATACCGGCATTCTGCTGTCGGAAGCGGCCCGCGCGGAGGGAGGCGTGCTCCGTAATGCCGATGGCGAGGCCTTCATGGAAAAGTATGCTCCGGGCCATGCCGATCTGGCCGCGCGAGACGTAGTCAGCCGTTCCATCACCGCTGAAATCGACGCCGGACGTGGCGTGGCGGATCCGAAGGATCCAGATGGCCCAAAGGATTGCGTGTGGCTCGATATGACCGGCATTGATGCCGACCATATGCATGAAGTGCTGCCTCAGGTGGTGGAAACCATCGAAAAGTACGCCGACCTTGACCCGACCAAGGATTATGTGCCAGTCAAACCGACCGCACACTACACCATGGGCGGCATTCCAATCACCACCAACGGTGAAGTATATCGTTGGGTTGACGGCGAACGCTCCATTGTTGACGGCCTGTTCGCGGCCGGCGAATGCTCGTGTGTATCCGTGCACGGCGCGAACCGTCTTGGCGGTAACTCCCTGCTGGACGCCTGCCTGTTCGGTACTCGTTCCGGCAAGGCTCTTGCGGAACGTATCGCCGCCACTCCGGTGAATGATCCGATGGCCGAAACCGTCGAAGATGCCGAAGATGGAACAGACGATGTACAGCAGGCCGCCGATGCGCGTTCCTCTGAATTGAAGGAACTTCTGACGCAGCTTCCTGAAGACAACGAGCACGCTTCTGATAATCCATACCAGCTTATGGCCGATTTGGGATCCGTCATGGAGCGGGCTGTCGCCGTGCGTTGCGATGCGAACAGCATCAAGCAGGCGCAGACCGTATTGCACGACGAGCTGGAGGTACGCGCTCAGGCCTTGCATGCGCATTCCGATTCCTCCACGTTCAATCAGGAGATCACCGCCATTTGGGAGGTGCGTCATCTGCTTGAGCTTGGTTCGGCCGTGCTTGCGGCTTCCGACGCACGTCATGAATCCCGTGGCTCGCTGAAGCGGCTTGACTTCCCCGAACGCGATGACGAACACTTCCTCGCCCATTCCATGGTGGATGATTCCGGTCAGATCTCCTGGCAGCCGGTGCATATTGTGAACATGCCGCCAAAGGCCCGTGAGTACTGAGCCCTCTGGGCACGGTGTATGGCAAACTTGTTGTCGGTTTTTATTGGAAAGGCGAGTAGATGAGCGGTATGGAAAACGGCATGAACACGGTGACGTTGCGGGTCAATAGGTTCACCCCGCGCCCCGAACGTGCCCGCGACCGCGAACGCGGGGGCTCCCCGTTCGCCAGGAAAAGCTCTCCGTTCGGAGATTCCGGCGCGTCGACGCGTCGCCGTCCCCGCGGCAAGCAGTGGGTGCAGGATTACACGTTAAACGTGCGTCCGGAAGACACGGTGCTTGATTGCCTGTTGAAGATCAAGCGAACCGTCGATCCGACTTTGGCGTTCCGCTATTCCTGCGGCCATGGCATGTGCGGTTCCGACGCGGTGTCCATCAATGGCACACCGACGTTGCTGTGCACCGCTTCCGTCAGGGATTGGGCCAAGCAGCCGAATGCCGTATTAGTGGACGATGAAGGATTCCGCCATACCGGAGATGCAGATGCGTCGCTTGCAGATGACGCCGCTTCCGTTTCTTCAGGCGATCTTGGCGTGATCGAGCTCGCGCCCCTGCCGGGTTTCCCCGTACAGCGTGATCTGGTTGCCGATATCGATCAGATGCTCGATCAGATCAGGAAGCTTAAGCCGTATTTGCAGGCCAATAACGAATTAGCCACCACCAAAGACGGCAAGATCAATGCTTTCGAATATCTGCAGAATCCTCAGCAGCTCGCCAAATATGAGCTGCTCACCAATTGCATCGCCTGCGGCACTTGCGAAGGAAGCTGCCCAGTGTACGCCGGAGGCGAGGCGTTCATCGGTCCAGCGGCGTTGATTGCCGCGTCTCGCTTCATCAACGATTCGCGAGACGGACAGGCGAATGCTCGTATGGATGCCATTGATTCCGCGGACGGTATCGCAGCATGTCAGTCGGTTCGCGCCTGCACCCGCGAATGCCCGCGCGGCATCGATGTCGGCGAGGAAATCTGGCAACTGATCGCCCAAGTCAAGGAACGCTGAACCCATGGATAGAACGTCGTATACCAATCTCGCCAAATCTTGGGAATACGTTGAGGATCATGCGTTCTCACGCCAGTCGACCAGCCTGAACGCCATTCGTACCCACGCCGAAGAAGCGGGCATTCCGCAAGGTTCCGCAGCACAGGCGGAGTTGTTGCGCATGCTGGTGCATATGGTGAATGCGTCGTCGGTGATTGCCGTCGGCACTGGTTCCGTAGTGGAAACGTTGCAGCTCGTCAATGGTTTGGATAACAGGGGACAGCTTACCGCGGTTGACTCCTCTTCACAAGGCATTGCGCTGATTCGTACGCTGTTCAATCGTCTTTCCGACGAGACGCAGACCACGCTTCGTGCGGTAAATGCTCCTGTCAACGTGTTTCTGCCGCGTTTGAACGCCGAAACATACGATTTGATCGTTGTTGCCGGCGATGCCGAAAATTATGCTGCCTCTTTTGAACAGGCTCCCCGCCTGCTGAAGAAGCATGGTGTGATCGTATTCACGGATGTGCTCGCTTTCGATGCGGCAACTTCCGCAGGCGGCGTATTGAATCCCGCCAATCGTGACGCCAAATCCATTGCCATGCGTACCCTGTTGGAAACCGTGGAGTCCGATGAACGTTTCATCACCGCGCTCACTCCGACCGGTACGGGTCTGCTCGTAGCGGTCAAGCGCTAGCACGGCCGTTCCCAGCGGACTACCGTTTGATACATAAAGCCGACGCTCACGATATGTGATGAGCGTCGGCTTTTTGTTGTGTCTGACATATGGCGCGGAATGTCATACGTCGGAACGTCGTTATTTGGTCTTTGGATGTGCGCTGATCATCTGGCTGATCACAACGGTGCCGTCTTCAAGCACGGATTCCACTTCCCCGGCAGCGTCCTCGTCGGCAGTGTGATGCTTATGTTTCAACGATGCGGCAGCGGCCAGTTCGAACTTCTTGGATTGACGGCTCAGCAGAATGCCGGAGATCACCGCCGCGACCATGGAGCCGACAAGCACGCCGAAGCGTGCCTCCGCAGACAATTCGGCATCCTTATATGCGAGCGAGGAGATCAGGAACGACACGGTGAAGCCAATGCCGCAAGCGCAGGCTGCGGGGAACATGTCGCGCACACGCAGCCCCTTGGCCATCTTCAATCCAGCCACATGCGTGGAAAGCCAGGCCGTGATCATGATGCCCAAAGGCTTGCCGACCACCAACGCCACCATGACGGCAACAACGACTGGCGAAACGAACAGCGCCAAAGTCAACGATTCAAAATGCACACCAGTGGCGAACAATGCGAAAATCGGCAAGGCCAGCAATGCGGAAAACGGTTGCAGCTTGTCCGCATAACGTTCGGCGCGTGGAGTCTTTTCGCCGTAGCGTTCATGCGCGGGAGTAAGCAGACCTACCAGCACACCAGCCAAGGTGGGATGCACACCAGCTTCAAACATCATCACCCAAGCCAGAATACCGACGATGGCCACGGCGAACCACGGCACTTTGCGCATGCGCACGAGGAAATACCATACGACCGCGCATACGGCGATGCCGACGAACCAGTACCATGCGTTCACCGAGGAGAAGAACACCGCAATCAGAATGATGGCAAGCAGATCGTCCACCGTGGCCAATGTCATCAGGAACGCACGAATGGAGCCTGGCAACGCCTTGGCGAACAAGGCAAGCACGGCCAGCGAGAACGCGATATCCGTGGCTGTAGGAACCGCCCAACCGTGGGACATCTCACCAAATGTGAAATTCGTTCCGGAAGCGATGACCAGCGGATCGGAACCGAAACCGGAGAACAGGAACAGCGTCAACAGGAATAGCACCGGCGGAGCCATCATGCCACCGACCGCGCACAGCATCGGCACCGCAGCCGCCTTGGGATTCGACAGCGAGCCGGTAGTAAGTTCCTGCTTCAATTCCAGTCCAACGGTCAGGAAGAACACCGTCAGAAGGCCGTCTTGCACCCAGTGGCCCAATCCCATGTCGATATTGGTGTAAGGAATGGCGACGTGGAAGTTCTCCAGTTCTTCGAACGCATGTGACGTGAACGGCAGGTTCGCAAGCAGCAGACCGGCGAGTGCGAAACCGAGCATGATCAAACCCGATATGCGATCGGAAGCGGCGATATATCGTATTTTCGCCCAGAGTCCCTGCTTACGTTCGGTCATTGCTCTCCCGTCTGTTGCCGCGAGTATCCGCGGACCGCCATTCACTTAAGAAAAGCGTCTGCGGTATTGGCATGCGCAGACGCTTCAATAGCGGTTCCAGTGTACCGAGAGGTGTCGGCGTTTATGTTTCCAAACCGTCTTTTTCACTGGGATTCACGGTTTTATTCGGCATGGCGGCTTTTCTTGTACCGCGCCGTTCGCCCGGAGAGAAACCGAACGTATCTCTGCAACAGCCGCTTTGCATAGACGTACCGGCGGGTTTGCGTCAATCGCATGGATTCGAACACTATTCACAGCAGTGCCGCCGTTACTCTCAAAAAAGAAAGCCTCCCTCGCATTTCGCGAGGGAGGTTCATGTGCGCGAGACAGGATTCGAACCTGCGACCTGCTGATCCGTAGTCAGCTGCTCTAATCCGCTGGGCTACTCGCGCAACGTCATCTCATTTCTTTATGCCACCTGATGACCGGTGGCCAGTGCGCGAGACAGGATTCGAACCTGCGACCTGCTGATCCGTAGTCAGCTGCTCTAATCCGCTGGGCTACTCGCGCAACGTTGCTTGTTTTCGGCAACTCGAATAAGATACACCCAAATGACCACGAAACAAAATCTCGGCGTGTCGCGCTTATTTTCATGGATTTCATAGAGAGATTCACGTTTGCTTCAGCCCCACAAAATCCGAATTCTCACGCGGCGCGTCTGCGGGGAATCTCCTCCGTCGAAACCTTCAGCAGTTTCGGAGTGCCGGAGCCATTGACGGAAGCCTCATCCACCACCACTTCCGACACGCCGGTCATACTTGGCAACTGGAACATCGTATCTTCCAAGGTCTTCTCAATAATCGATCGAAGGCCTCGGGCACCCGTGCCCCTGCGAATCGACGTGGCCGCAATCTGCCTCACTGCGCCTTCGGTAAACGTCAACGTCACCCCATCAATCGCAAACAGCTTCTGATACTGCTTGACCAAAGCGTTTTCCGGTTCGACCAGAATGCGCGCCAAATTGTTTTCCGTCAACTCCTCCAGCACGCTCACCACCGGCAATCTGCCGATGAATTCAGGCAATAAGCCGAAATCGGCAAGATCGTCGGCCGATGCCTGGGCAAGCAACTCACGCTTCGGCACCTCGTGATCATGCCAGGCCGCACCAAATCCGCTTTCGCGAGCACCCAGGCGCTGTGCCACAATATCGGCAAGTCCAACGAAAGCACCACCGCAAATGAACAGAATGTCGCGGGTGTCGATCTGCACCGTTTCCATTTCTCGATGTTTGCGTGAACCTTCCACAGGCACGGAAGCTACAGTGCCTTCCAAAATCTTCAGCAGGGCCTGCTGCACGCCTTCACCTGACACATCGCGTGTAATAGACGTGTTTTCGCCGCTTTTGCGCGCTATCTTGT
Source organism: Bifidobacterium intestinale (assembly GCF_023656765.1). NCBI lineage: Bacteria > Bacillati > Actinomycetota > Actinomycetes > Bifidobacteriales > Bifidobacteriaceae > Bifidobacterium > Bifidobacterium intestinale. The sequence continues at coordinate 578,646 of NZ_JAMOKR010000001.1, forward strand.
CGATTTCGTCAATATAGATGATGCCCTGCTGCGCTCGCGCCACATCGCCGTCAGCGGCCTGGATAAGGCGCTGCAGCACAGTTTCCACGTCGTCGCCCACATAACCGGCTTCGGTGAGCGTAGTGGCGTCGGCGATCACGAACGGCACGTTCATGACTTTCGCCAGCGTCTGCGCAAGATACGTCTTGCCTACGCCGGTAGGCCCCAGCAGCAGAATATTCGATTTGGCCACCTGCACGCCAGCCAACGGATCGTCGTTTTTGCGGGTTGCCCGATCTCTTAATTCCGCGGATTCGCGCATTTCCATGTTGACGCGCTTGTAATGGTTGTATACGGCCACGGAAAGCGTGCGTTTGGCTGAATCCTGCCCAACCACGTAGTTGTCGAGATAGGCGCTGATCTGGGCCGGTTTCGGCAACTGCAACGTGTTCAGCTGGGCGTCCTTGACACGCTCCTCGGAAATGATGTCGACGCATAGCTCGATGCATTCGTCGCAAATGGCCGCACCCGATCCGGTAACGAGCTTGCGTACCTGATTTTCCGTTTTACCGCAGAACGTGCACCGTGACACTTCGTCGTTGTAGCTGACCACTCGTCCCATTCGCACCCCTTTGTTTTGCGTACCTGCCATTGAGCAACCGATGTCATGCAATCGTCATTGAAAAACACAATACCCCTGCCGACGCCCGGCAGGGGTATTGATTTGTGAAGATGCGACTTCAGATGGAACCTCTCATATGCGCCGTTCAGTTACGGTGTTCCAGCACTTCGTCGACGATGCCGTATTCCTTGGCCTCAGGTGCGGTCAGGAAGGTGTCGACTTCGATGTCCTTGCGGATCTTCTCCACATCACGACCGGTATGCTTGGCCAGCGTGTTTTCCAGCCATTCGCGCATACGAAGCATTTCCTTGGCCTGAATTTCGATTTCCGTGGCCTTGCCGAAGCCCTGATCGATGGCCGGCTGGTGAATGAGCACGCGGGCGTTCGGCAGCATCAGACGCTTGCCCTTGGCACCGGCGGCCAGCAGGATGGCGGCCGCGGAAGCGGCTTGGCCGAGGCACACGGTCTGCACGTCCGGCTTGATGTACTGCATGGTGTCGTAGATGGCGGTCATGGCCGTCATGGAACCACCCGGGGAATTGATGTACATCATCACGTCACGGTTCGGATCCTGGCTTTCGAGCACCAGCAGCTGGGCCATGATATCGTCGGCGGACGTGTCGTCGACCTGCACGCCCATGAAGATGATGCGATCCTCGAACAGGCGGGTGTACGGATCCTGCCTCTTGAAACCGTATGGGGTCTTCTCTTCGAACTGCGGCAGAACATAACGATTCTGCGGAGCGAAAGCAGCCTCACGGGCGGCGGCGGCTTGGAATCCGACCACTCCGGCCGGACCTGCAAGTCGTTCCGCGCGGGCTACGAACTGGGATTCTTCGCTTGCCATGTTCACTCTCCCTTGGTGGCGTTCATCGTGTCATGCGTGGAAACGAGCTTGTCCACAAAGCCGTATTCCAACGCTTCCTGCGCGGTGAACCAGTGGTCGTACTCGTTGTCGCGGTAGATTTCCTCAACCGTGTGGCCGGTCTGCTCAGCCGTCAGCTCGCTCATGGTCTTCTTCATATCCATGATCAGCTCGGCGTTGATACGCACGTCGGTTGCAGTACCGCCGATGCCGCCAGAAGGCTGGTGCATGAGCACGCGGGCGTGAGAGGTCAGGAACCTCTTGCCCTTGGTGCCGGAGCTCAGCAGGAACTGGCCCATGGATGCGCACATACCCAGACCAACGGTCGCCACGTCAGGCTCGATGAGCTGCATGGTGTCGTAAATGGCCATGCCTGCGGTGATGGAACCACCCGGGGAATTGATGTACAGCCAAATATCCTTCTTAGGATCTTCGGCGGCCAGCATCAGCATCTGCGCGCAAATGCGGTTGGCCATCTCATCTTTGACTTCCTCACCCATCCAGATGATGCGGTCCTTCAGCAGACGGTTGAAAATCGGATCGGCGGGCCCGGCCGGCATATCTTCGCCGGCCATGACGGGCAGGGGTGCACTGAGGTTGCTCACCTTGTCTCCTTTTCCTATGTTCTCTATAGTTTCACAGCCTACCGCTTCGAAGCGACGGGTGATGAAATTGCGCTCACAGTGGAGTCTTCGCGCACCTCGATATGCGTCTTTGAGGGACTGCTTGACGAACTTACTTGACGATGGTGTTGTATTCGGGAACGCCCATATAGTTGTAGTTCACTTCCACACCTTTGGCCGAAGCCGCGGTCACGTTGGTATACCACAAAGGAATCACCGGCAGATCCTTCAGCAACACACGCTCACTCTGCTGATACAGGATCACGGCCTTGTCCAAATCGGTTTCCGCAGCCGCCTGATCGATCAGCGCATCGAATTCGTCGCTCTTGTAATCACCGTTGTTCAAACCCTTGCCATCCGCGGCCGAAGAGTCATATGCCTGCACCAAATAACCTTCCGGATGCGGGTAGTCTGACTGCATGCCCGACTTGAACGCCGCATCGATGGTGCGCTCCTGAATGGCGCTCCTCAGCTCTTTGGACGTGGAGAATGGGTAACTTTCAGCATCGATACCAAGAGCGTTGCGAATGGAATTGACCGCGGCCTCCACCCATTCCTTGTCGGCGCCATCGGCGCTGTATGCGATGCGGAACGTTCCATTCCATGGCGAAATCGCATCCGCCTTCGCCCACAATTCCTTAGCTTTCGCCTCATCGTACGCAAGCACGCCACCAGCGTCGAGATCGGTATCGTATCCTTTGATCACGGGAGCGAGAAAATCGATTGCGGACGTCACGGTACCGCCGAAAATCACGTCGGCGATGTTTTCACGATTAATGGCATGTGCGATGGCCTGACGGCGATACCTGCCTTCCTCGCCTTGGAAATGCTTAAGATTCTGCGAAATCGTAAATGCTGAGAACGACGGACCGGGCTTGCTGACGGCGGTGATGTTCCTTTCGTTCTGATAGGTTTTCAGCGCGGAGGTAGGAATGGAATCGAGCACGTCAAGATTGCCTGCCAGCAGATCCGAATAGGCCGCGTCAAGGCTGTGATACACCTTGAAATCGATGCCTGCGTTCTTGACTTCGCGCGGCCCCTTGTAGGAGTCATCTTTTTCAAGAATGATTTCTTCGACGCTTTTGTACGCCTTCAGCTTGTACGGGCCGTTGCCGATCGGTTTTTGTCCGTATGCCTTGGGATTTTTGATGACTTCGGACGGCATCGGCAAGAAGGCGATGTCTCCGATTTTGTACAGGAACGCCGAGTTCGACGCTTTGAGCTTGACCTTCAGCGTGGTGTCGTCGACCACGGTAAGGCCGGATAGCTGCGCGGTTTTGGAACCTTCAGCATCCTGCAGCTCATCGTAGCCCTGAATGTCTTCGAAAATGGAGGCTCCCACCTGCCCGTTGGCCGCGTTGGCCGCGAACGACCAGCTTTTCGCATACGTGTCGGCAGTGATCTTCTCACCATTAGAGAAGGTCAAATTCGGCTTGAGCACGATGGTGTATTCGGAAGCGTCATCATTCGGCGTGATCGATTCGGCTTCGACCAGTGTTTCATTGCCTTCCGTGTCGAATGTGACCAGACCGTCGTACAGTTGGCTGACGACCTTCCATCCGGACATATCACTGGTATCGCTTGGCAGCAGACCGTTCGACGGTTCCGTAACGTTGACGCTAACCACCTTATCGGCACTGGCGACTTTGGTTACGGTATCTTTCGTTTCCACGGATCCGCAGCCCGCAAGCAGCGCGACGATGGAAAGCGCTGCAGTGATTGGCTTGAGCAGGCCGGCGGTAATGCTGCCATGCGGACGTTGGTTGTTCATTGCTGTCCTCTCGATAATGGTAGAGACAGCATAGCAAGCCGGCATTTCCTGACGAAACGCTTTCCTCACATTACGCTACAGGCTTTTTCTATAGCCGGTTATTTACGTTTTGCACCGATTCGGAACGCCGCAATCAGGCAGCAGATAGCTACGGAGACAATGACAATCATCGTGGCGAACGTCCAACTTCCGCCGACAGCTGTGGCATGACGGAACGCATCACTGCCCTCTTCGCCCGAACCGGACTGGGCCACCGACAGAATCGTGGAGAAGAGCGCCGTGCCAGCGGCACCACCAAACTGCAGGCAGGTATTGAACACCGCATTGCCGTCCGGCATAAAATGAGGCGCGATATTGCGTAACGCGTTGGTCATGATATTGGAAAAACCAAGCGAATAGCCAAGCCCGAAAATGAAATAGAAACCGGCAAGCATGACGGATGTCAGTCGCATGGAAAATACCAGCAACAGAATCGGCCCGCAAATCGCGGCGAAAAACGCGACGAGAATCGGACGCACCGGTCCGAAACGGTCATACAGCATACCGCCAACCGGTGCGAAGAACGCACCGATCAAAGCGCCGGGCAACACCAAAGCACCGGCGAGGAACGCGCTGGTGCCCAACGAAAGCTGCGCCACATTGGTGATCACATAGCCAAAACCAATGCCGACGATCGGCAGCAGCATATAGGCGACCAAATGCAACAACACCATCGGATCACGTAGCCATCCCAAACGAATCAGCGGCGAGAACGAACGCTTCGACGACCAGCCGAAGAACAACAGCGAACCCAACCCAACTATCAGACTCACCACGGCGAACACCGCCGACACCGTGGCGCTACTGCCGGCAACCGCAGCGCTGACCGCAACACCAGCCTGATTCAGGAACATCACCAATCCGCACAGCGCAAGCACAATCGAAACAAACTGCAACGGATTGAGACGCGCTTCTTCCGTCGGACGATGCTGTTCGATGCATTTCAAACCGACAGGCAGCGAAATCATCAGAATAACCGGAATGACGATTACGAAAATCGCACGCCATGGCAGAATACTCGACACCGCGCCGCCCACGGTCGGTCCAATTGCCGGAGCCACAGTAATGACCAGCGAGCCAACGCCCATCAATCGTCCGACCTTGCTCTTTGGCGACTGCTCAAGAATGATGTTGATCATCAGCGGCGTGGCCACACCGGAACCCATGCCTTGAATCACGCGGGCAGTGAGAATGACCGGGAACGCATGGCCGACGATCATGATCAACGAACCGAGCACCGCAAGCGACACCGCGGCAAGGAACAGCGTGCGATGCTTGAACCGACGGTTGAGGTACGACGACAACGGCATGGTTGCGGCCACCACCAGCAGATAGATGGTGGTGATCCATTGCACAGTTGCGGTATCGACGTTGAATTCCCGCATGAGTTGCGGGAACAGTACCGTCATGACGGTTTCGGTGAGAATGCCAATGAAGGCGAGGGAGCCGACCGCCACAATCGCTCCGATGAGTTTGCCGGGGATGCGTTCGTCTGGCATTTTTCTGACGTTTTCGCTACTGTTTCGACTGATATGGCTGGTGGTTTCGAGCGTTGTATTCCGTTCTTGCATAATCACTTTCCGCGCACTTTTTCCTGCGGCCATGTGCGACGCCGCGATTGACGCATGGGCCTTGCTCATAGCAAGCAGGCATCAACCCCAACGAAGAATTTTAGCGGACCCCTAGTCCAACGGCAACGAAGAATGAGAACTGACACCACACTAGGCTCGATCAGAGTCACCGGTTTGACCACCATCCTTCTCATGCAGGATTTTGCGAATTTTCTCCAATCTCGGTTTGATCTCGTGCTCGTAACCGCGATCGTTCGGATGGTAATATTCCCGCCCTACCAGCTCGTCCGGCATGTATTGCTGCGGAGCTACGGCACCTGGCCAATCATGGGCATAGCGATACCCCTCATGATTTCCCCAACTTTTCATCAAGGCGGTCGGCGCGTTCCTCAAATGCAATGGCACTTGGCCGATCAGTCCCGCGTCCACATCGGCGAGCGCGCTGTTGATGGCGTTGTAGCTGGCGTTCGACTTCGGAGCGGTGGCAACGGCGAGCGCGGCTTCCGCGAGAATGATGCGCGCCTCGGGCATGCCGATCATGGCCACGGCTTGTGCCGCCGCGACGGTGACCTGCAGTATCTGCGGAGCCGCCATACCGACTTCCTCGGAAGCTGCGATCATAATGCGCCGTGCGATGAATCGCGGATCCTCGCCCGCGCGCAACATCCGTGCCAGGTAGTGCATGGTGGCGTCCGGGTCGGATCCACGCATGGATTTGATGAATGCGGAGATGACGTCGTAATGGTCGTCGCCGTCTTTGTCATAGCGCACGGTGGCCACATCCATGACCTGCGACACCACATCAGGGGTGATAGTCGGTCGTTTTGCGCCTTTTTTACGCGCTTTGTCACCAGTAAGCGCCCCTGCGGCCGCTTCGAGGATCGTCAATGTTTTTCGTGCGTCACCTCCGGCCATGCGCACGATTTCGTCGATGGCCTCATCGTTGATTTTGACTTCGTTCTTAAGCCCGTGCTCACTTTCCACAGCCCGATTGATGAGCGTTTTCAAATCGTCGGGTTCCAGCGATTCGAGTTTGACAACCACGGATCGGCTCAACAACGGTTTGATGACGGAAAAGCTTGGATTTTCCGTGGTGGCCGCAATGAAGGTGACGTCACGGTTTTCCACGCTTGGCAGCAATGCGTCCTGCTGCGATTTGGAGAACCGGTGCACCTCGTCGATGAACAGTACCGTTTCCTTGCCTTCCGCGACAAGACGGTCATGGGCACGTCTGAGCACGTCCCGCACGTCCTTGACGCCGGAGGTGACTGCGGAAAGCTCTTCGAAGACTCGACCGGATTGTTTGGCCACAATATAGGCGAGCGTGGTTTTGCCGACCCCTGGAGGCCCGAACAGAATAATGGAGCTCGGTGCCGTCAGCGAGCCTTTGGACGCCGGATTGGCGAGCCTGCGCAGAGGAGAGCCCTGCCCTAACACCCGCGACTGGCCCACCACCTCGTCCACGCTCGACGGACGCATACGCACGGCCAGCGGACGCGTCATGTCTTCGGGAGCGTCCATCGCGCCAAACAAATCCTCAGTCATAACTTCTACTGTACCGCAACATACGCAATAATTCGAACACACGTTCGACATTCGAGTTCATGCCAGACGGTAGACTGGCAATCATGGCTGACGATATGAATTACGGTTCTTTGGGCGCGTTGGCGCCGAGTTGGAGCGATGGCGAGCGCAACATCGACACGGACGAGATCTACGAGCGCTTTTTCGAGTGGGTGGCGGACATCAAAGGCGTTGAGCCGTGGCCCCATCAGGAAGAGGCCATCATGGACCTGCTCGCAGGCGACCATGTCATTTTGAACACACCCACCGGCTCCGGCAAATCACTGGTGGCGTTGGGCATGCATTTCGCGGCGCTGTGCACGGGCCGTCGCTCGTATTACACGGCTCCGATCAAGGCGTTGGTGTCTGAGAAGTTCTTTGATCTGGTGGAGGTGTTCGGTCGTGAGAACGTCGGCATGATCACCGGAGACACGCACATCAACGCCGATGCTCCGATCATCTGCTGCACTGCGGAGATTCTCGCGAACCAAGCATTGCGTGAGGGCCGTCATGCCGATGTCGGCTGTGTGGCGATGGACGAATTCCATTATTATGGCGATGCGGAGCGCGGTTGGGCTTGGCAGGTTCCGCTGCTGACGTTGCCGAACACGCAGTTTTTGCTGATGAGCGCCACATTGGGCAACGTCGATGCGATCGCCGACAAACTGGAGGATATGACGGATACGGACGTCGACATCATCGCCGATGCGCCGCGCCCGGTGCCGTTGACGTACGAGTACACGCTCGACCCGTTGGAGAAGACCGTCGAACTGGCGTTCGGCAGAGGCGAAACACCGATTTATGTGGTGCATTTCTCCCAAGACGCCGCATTGGAGACGGCGAACGCCCTGGCAAGCACGGGCGTGTCCAGCAAGGAACAACGTGCCGCTATTGCGGAGGCGATCAAGGGCACGAAGTTCACCACCGCATTCGGCAAGATTTTGCAACGTCTGTTGCGCACCGGAGTCGGCATTCACCATGCGGGTATGCTCCCCCGCTATCGTCGTCTGGTCGAGCAGCTCGCCCAGCAGGGTCTGTTGCCGGTGATCTGCGGCACAGATACGTTGGGCGTCGGCATCAACGTGCCCATCCATTCCGTGGTGCTGACCGCATTGACCAAGTTCGACGGCACGAAAATGCGCAAACTGCGGGCCCGAGAATTCCATCAGATCGCAGGACGTGCGGGCCGTATGGGCTTCGACACGGAAGGGTTGGTCATCGCCGAAGGACCGGAATTCGAAATCGAGAACGCCAAGGCTCTCGCCAAGGCAGGCAACGACCCGAAGAAACTCAAGAAAGTCAAGCGCAAGAAGGCGCCGGAAGGTTTTGTCACGTGGAATGAGAACACGTTCGACAAGCTGATCGACGCGGCCCCTGAAACTTTGGTGCCACATATGAAGGTCACGCATTCCATGGTGTTGAACGAAGTGGCGCAGGGCGGCGACGCACGCTACCGCATCGATCGCCTGATCGACGATTCGGCGCAGACTCCGGAACAGAAGGAGCGTCTTCATGATCGTGCCGACGAGATCTTCCAAACGCTGTTCGACACGAATGTGATCGAAACAGAAGACCGCGACGATGGCGGCAAGGACTATTTCATGACCGTCGACATGCCGGATGATTTCGCACTTGACCAACCGTTGAGCCCGTTCCTGCTGGCCGCGTTGGAACTGCTTGATCCGGAATCGGAAAGTTACGCGCTTGACGTGATTTCCATGGTGGAAGCCACGTTGGAGGACCCGAAGCAGGTGTTGCGCGCGCAGGAACGTCAAGCTCGCGATGCGGCGATGATTCGCATGAAGGAAGATGGCCTCGACTATGACGAGCGCATGGACCGCTTGCAGGAAATCACCTATCCGAAACCACTGGAAGACATGCTTCAAGCGGCGTTCGACGAGTACCGCCATGATGTGCCTTGGGCCAACGATTACTGGTTGAGCCCGAAATCGGTGATCCGGGACATGGTCGAAACGGCCTCCGATTTCACTGGTTACATCTCGCGCTACAACATCGCCCGCTCCGAAGGCACGCTGCTGCGCTATCTATCTGACGCATATCGCACGCTGGCACGTACCGTTCCTTTGGAGAAGCGTAACGAACAGTTACGGGACATCATCTCCTGGCTGCGCGTTGTGGTTCGTTCCATCGACTCCTCGCTGGTCGACGAGTGGGAGAACGCAGGAGCCGGCACCGACGCTTCCGAAGCCGCCGCGAACCTGGCCGCGCCCGGTGCGAAGCAGGCCGTGGTGGAAGATCGTCGAGGCCTCACCGTGCTCGTACGCAATGCCATGTTCCGCCGCGTACAGCTTATGGATCTCGACAAGCCCGATGAACTTGGCGCGCTTGACAAAGACTGGGGTTATGGCGTGCACGAATGGGAGGATGCGCTCGACGACTTCTACGATGAACACGAATACGTCAACACGGATGCGAAAGCCCGTAGCGGCGAGCTGTTCATCCTCGACGATTCCAAGGAGAACAGCGAACACAGCTGGAAAGTGCGTCAGATCATCGACGATTCCGATGGCGACCATGATTGGGCCATCACCGGAACCGTCGATCTGGATACCACACAGTCGAGCGGCGAAGTCGTGTTCTTCGACTACAGCGTTTCCAACTGACGTCGCATCTCGTCGGCGTCGACTTCCAGGGGCGGCCAGATCATGTTCATGTTCTTCAATACGTTACGGAGCAGTTCAGACACAACCGCCCTTGAATACCAACGATTGTCGGCAGGCACCAGGTACCAGGGCGCCTGCTCGGTGCTCGTACGCGCGAACACGTCCTGCCATGCGGCCATGTAGTCGTTCCAACGGGCACGCGCTTCAAGGTCGCTGGGGTCGAACTTCCAATATTTGGTCGGATCCTCCAGCCTGCCGAGGAAATGCTCCTTCTGCTCCTCTTTGCTCACCACAAGGAATATTTTGATGATGGAGCATCCGTCCGCGACCAATTGCGATTCGAATCGGTTGATTTCGTCATATCGCGCCTGCCATACCTCTTCCGGATAGGTTTTGTAAATGCGCGGCATGACGATATCTTCATAGTGCGATCTATCGAAAATGGAGATCCAACCATTCTGCGGCAGTTCCCGTTTGATGCGCCACAAATAATCGTGGTCCTTTTCCTCGCCTTTGGGAGCACCGAAACCGTGATAATGCATGCCCATCGGATCGCCCTGGCTGAATACGTGACGCACGATGCCGCCTTTGCCGGAAGCATCCATGCCCTGCAGAATAATCAACAGACGACGGCGGGAACCTTTCACTCCATTGGCGTACATAAGCCGCTGATATCGTGCGATTTCAGAAGAACTGATCGCAATGAATCGTTCCGCATCATCTTTGTTGCCGTCGAAACCCGGCGTGGAATCGCCATCGATTGCAGCGACCCTCGTATCATGATGGAATCGCAATAACTGACTGGGCGGAAGCGTCCACACGGAACTGAGCAACTCGCTGGCCTTGGCAACATTCGCAAGCCCTTCGGCAACGGAACTGCAGTTCTCCCCCTTCTCAAGCCTGTCCTCAACCTTGTTCAACGTCTTCGCAATGGACGACGTCTTCGCATCCTTGTCTTTGTCTGACATGTCAAGCCTCCTCGCTTGTCCCCTATGATAGACGATGCGGCGATTGAACCGTGGCATCGCCGCACCCAATCGCCGCATCCCGCTTTTCTGACGTTTTGTCTGACTTCTTTCACGCAATAGGGCGCTGATTCCTCGCTCTTTGCAAGAAACCAGCGCCCTATCGGTCTTCTCAGATCAAATGACGTCACCGCTTGGGCTTATCACCCTTTGATTTGTCTGACTTCGGCTTGTCGAATCTCAGCTTGTCCTGCTTGGACGTATCTTTGATCGGCCTGCCGTTCTTATCGAACTCGACTTGGCTTTCCGGATGCGTCTCATCGAATCCCTGAACATAGCGGGTCTGACGCCAATGGCGAATCGACGCGTTGGAACCACGATGGTGCACATGGTACAGGCGCTGGGCACCGCCAAGCGGCACACCTTCCCTAGCCACGGCGATCTGGTTCACGTTCGACGGATCCATAATGGCGATCGGAGCGACCGGTTCCGGTTCGGCAGGTGCCGCAGTGTGCTTCTGCATGCGTTCCGGCAGCCATTCCGCAAGACGGCTCAGCAGCCAGCATGCGATGAAGTAGATGACGGCAGCCACAACCAATGTCTGCAGAATATTGAAGTACATCGAACCAAGTCGACGCGATTCCTGCAGCAAATCGGTGTACATGATGATCGAGCCGAGAGCGGTATCCTTCAGTACCACCACCAACTGCGTCACGGCGGCAGGAAGCATGGCGTAGATGGCCTGTGGCACTTCGATTTCCATCAGCGACTGCGTGCGGGTCAAGCCCAAGGCGAGCGACGCCTCACGCTGGCCGTTCGGCAGGTTGCCGACACCGGAACGAACCAGCTCGGCCACCACGGAACCGTTGTAGATCACCAATGCGAGCACCACAGCCCAGTATGCGGGGCTTGACATGCCTGCGAAAGCGAACCAACGCCAGAAGAAGATCATCAGCAGCAGCACAGGGACCGCACGTGCGAACTCAACGATGGCGCCGGAAATCGCACGAATCACGATATTCGGCAGCAGACGGCCGATACCGAAAATCAGACCGAACAGCACTGCGCCGATCACTGCCAACACGGAAGCTCGAATCGTGGCCCACAATCCGGGCAGATAGAAATCGGTCCATGCTTCAGCGTCAAGCGCCGGCTTCCACAACTCCCAGCTCAGCTGGTTCTCGCCATCCGGCGGATTGTGAAGCCTCATGAGAATGAGCACAACTACGATTGCGAAGACAATGCCGGCAATCCAGTTGACGATACGAATGGTTTTACGGGTCTTAGGACCGGGCTGGTCGAACAGCACCGCGCTTTCATCGCTTGCCATGGTGCGTCACCTCCTCACCGCGAGCTTGTTGGACAGATACGTGGTCAGCATGCCGATCGGAATGATCAGAATCACATAACCGAATGCGAAGATCAGGAAGATCGGAACAATCACGTCGGAACGGTATTCGATCATTTCGCTCATCAACGACGAGGTTTCGGTGGCGACGGAAGCCGCGGCCGCAACCGTGGAATTCTTCAGCAATGCGATCAACGTGTTGCCCAGCGGTGCCACGGAGCCACGGAACGCCTGAGGCAGAATGATCTGGGTGGCGGACTGCATGAAGTTCAATCCCAGCGCACGGCAGGCTTCAGCCTGGCCAAGCGGCACGGTGTTGATGCCGGATCGCAGCGATTCGCACACGAAGGCCGCCGTATACAGGCTCAAACCGGTGACGGCAAGCCAGAAGAAGTTGGTGGCGAACGTGTCGGAGAAGCTGAGCTTCAGCTGCGCGTAGGCACCCAGCACCATGAACACCATGATGATGGTCAACGGCAGGTTCTTGAACAGCTCGACGTAAGCACCCGAGACCATACGCAGCGACGCGACCGGCGAGATGCGCATCATCACGAGGATGACGCCAAGAATCGTGGAGAACAACGCCGACCACAGGGTCAGTTCAATGTTCACCAAGAACGCAGCCGGCACATTGTACTGGCTGAACAATGAGATGAACGCTTCCATTATCTCTCCCCCTCAGTCGGCTCCGGCGGATTGTACTTCGCGTTCGGCGTGTATGCGGTGCCCTTCGTGTTGTCGGAAATGGCACGCTGCCAAGAACCATCCTGGATCATATCGGCGATGGCGTTGTTGATCTGGGTGGCCAGCTTCGTATCGCCCTTCTTGATGCCGACGCCGTAATACTCCTGGGTGAACGGCTTGCCGACCACGCGCAGACGGCCGCGGGACGCGGAGGCCAGACCAGCCAAAATAATGTCGTCGGTGGTCACCGCATCAACAATGCCAGAGAACAGTGCGGTAGCGCACTCCGCGTAACCAGGCTGCTCCATGAGCTGCACTTCGTTGGCGAACTTCTCCTTGACGGTGACCGCGGAAGTGGAACCGGTCACGGAGCACAAACGCTTGCCGTTCAGATCCTCAGGTCCCTTGATGGAGGTTTCGTCTTTACGAACGAGCAGATCCTGACCCGCCACGAAATACGGTCCGGCGAAGGAGACGACCTTCTTGCGTTCGTCGGTGATGGAGTACGTGGCGACGATGTAATCGACGTCACCGTTCTGCAGCATGGCTTCACGCTGCTTCGACGGTGCCTCCTTCCATACGATCTGGTCTTCGGAATAGCCGAGTTTCTTGGCGATGTACTTGGCTACGTCAACGTCGAAGCCGACATACGTGCCGGACTTTTTGAAGCCCAGACCAGGCTGGTCGAATTTGATACCGATGCGAATCTTGCCATCGGCGTCGTCCGCGCCGCAGGCGGACACTGCGAACACGCATGCGCATGCGCAGAAGGTCGCTATAACCCTGCGTAGCATACGCTTCGCCCTCATAGAAAGTTTCATATCGAAAATCCTTCTTCTGTCTTATTCCCGTCAGTCATTTCAGTGGGTGAGAATCTTCGACAGGAAGTCCTTGGCACGATCGGTCTTCGGATTTTCAAAGAAGTCCTCCGGCGTGCTCTGCTCAAGAATCTGGCCGTCGGACATGAACACGACCTTGTCGGCCACCTTGCGCGCGAAGCCCATTTCGTGGGTCACGCACAGCATGGTCATGCCTTCGTGAGCCAGCTCCACCATGACGTCAAGCACTTCGTTGACCATTTCCGGATCAAGTGCGGACGTCGGTTCGTCGAACAGCATGACCTTCGGCTGCATGGCGAGCGCTCGGGCGATGGCGACACGCTGCTGCTGACCGCCGGAAAGCTGTGACGGCATCTTGGAGGCTTGGGAAGCCACGCCCACGCGGGCAAGCAAATCCATGGCGAGATCCTCGGCCGCCTTCTTATCCATGTGGCGCACCTTGATCGGCGCAAGCGTCACGTTTTCAAGAATGGTCTTGTTGGCGAACAGGTTGAACGACTGGAACACCATGCCGACCTCGGCACGCAGGCTGGCGAGCTCCTTGCCTTCCTGAGGCAACGGCTTGCCGTCGATGCGAATGTCGCCGGAATCGATGGTTTCCAAACGGTTGATGGTGCGGCACATGGTGGATTTGCCGGAACCGGATGGACCGACGATGACCAGCACCTCGCCCTTCTTGACGGTGAGGTTGATGTCCTTGAGCACATGCAAGTCACCGTAGTGCTTTTCAACGTGGGTCAATTCGACCAGCGGGCGGTCGCTGTCTTCCGTACCCGGCATGATCGGGCGCGTCTCTTGCGTTTCTTTGATATCTGTCATACGGATAGTATATGAAAGCCATGTTTCTGCGGCTGTTACCACCCCCTGACGTGCTCGAAATGTGAGACGACGTTGTCTCAAAATGCATCATAGCGCGTTATCGACCGCAATACCGATATCTTGAGCGCCGTACGTGGCAGCTACCACCATCGTGGCAATTCGATAGCCAGCACCGCTATTACGAACAATACAACCACCGCACCGAACACCACTCGTTCGGGCACCTTGGATTTGAAACCATCCACAACGCGACGCCACGTATCACCAATGCTCATGCATACCAACGTAGGAACGCCAAGCAACGAGAAAGAGCCGAACAGGCGAACGCAAGATGAATTTCACCCTACATTCGCCTGTCTTTTACATGCAGATTCGTATGACCATCCGTCACACGATCGCAGCATTTCATCCGCGATCAGCGATTAAGCAATCGCCGGGGCCAAGAGAGCACTCAGAGCACTTTGGAAAGGAACGTCTTCAATCGTTCGCTCTTTGGATGGTTGAAGATCTCGTCCGGAGTGCCTTCCTCCTCGATCACGCCGGCGTCGGTGAAGATCACGCGGGTGGCCACTTCGCGGGCGAAACCCATCTCGTGGGTCACCAGCACCATGGTCATGCCGTCTTCGGCCAGCTCACGAATGACTTCGAGCACATCACCGACCATCTCCGGGTCAAGCGCCGACGTGGCCTCGTCGAACAGCATGACCTTCGGACGCATGGCCAAGGATCGTGCGATGGCAACACGCTGCTTTTGACCGCCAGACAACGAGCGAGGCATGACATCGGCCTTTTCGGCCAATCCCACGGTTTTCAGCAATGCCATCGCATGTTCACGCGCCTGCTCGTCGGTTTCCTTGTGCACCAGTTTCGGCGCAAGCGTGATGTTGTCAATCACGCTCATGTTGTTGAACAGGTTGAAATGCTGGAACACCATGCCAACCTGCTCTCGAACCTGGTCGATGTTCACATGCGGATCACCCAGATCATGACCGTTGACCACGATCTGGCCGCTGGATGCCTGTTCAAGTCCGTTCAGGCAACGCAACATGGTGGATTTGCCGGCACCAGACGGTCCGATGATACAGATCACCTCGCCCTTGCGTACCGTAAGATCGACGCCTTTGATGACTTCCATATGACCATAGTTTTTATGCAGATTCTTGACGTCGATGATCACTTCGCCATCATTGTTGCCGTGATTGCAGTTCTCGCTCATCGATTCACCTTCCTGTCAACGATATTGGCCAGCCATGTGAGGATGGTGATGGCCACGAAGTACATCACACCGACGATCAGCAACGTTTCGGTGACGCGGAAGTTCGCCGCATACAATTGCTGCGCCTGATACAGCAATTCACCAAAGCCGATGGCCAGCAGCAGCGAGGAATCCTTGATCATAATGACCAGCTGGTTGATGATCGACGGCATGGCGATTGCAGTGGCCTGAGGCATGATTACACGCGCCATGGCCTGATGATGGTTGAGGCCAAGCGAGCGTGCTCCCTCCATCTGACCAGAGTCAACGGACTGCACGGCGCCACGCACGATCTCCGCCAGATATGCGCCGGAATTGAGCGACAACGTCAACGCACCTGCAACCCAAATGTTCACACTGTGTCCGATAAGCTGCGGCACACCGAAATAGAAGAAGAACGCCCACACCAGAATCGGAGTGCCGCGGAACACTGCGATATAAACCTTGGACACGCCTCTCAGAATCTTGTTCTCCGATACTTTCATCAAGCCGAAAGCAACACCCAACGCCAGTGCGATCACAAACGACAGCAACGTGATCAACAGCGTGTTCTTCAGACCAGTCAGCAAAGCCGGCATCGACTGTTTGACCAGACCAAAGAAACCGACCTTCTTCTGCGCCTCACCGTCGGCACCGTTGTCGGTGACCTTGCCGGAAATCGCCTCGACCTGTTCCTTCGCGCCATCGGCACCCAAATACTGTGCGACAATCGTCTCATACTCGCCCGAAGCGATGAGCTTGTTCAGACCATCGTCGATGGCGGCCAGCAGATCGGCGTTCTTGCCTTTGTTCACGGCCATGCCGTATTCACCATGCGGCACCTTCGGAGTCACGATCTTCAAACCGTTGTTTTGGGAAACACCGTAGGCAAGCACCGGATAGTCGTCGAACACGGCATCCGCATTGCCGGATTTGACCATCTCGTACATGGTTGATGACTGGTCCACGGAAGTCACGGTGTAGCCATACTCGTTCGCATGCTGCTTGGCGTAGGATTCGCCTTCCGAACCGGTTTTCGCAACAACGGTTTTACCGTCAAGATCCTTGTAGCTGGTAATACTATCGTTGTTTTCAGCGATGGCCATTTGAATGCCGGACTGGAAGTAAGGATTGGAAAAATCGTAAGTCGCCTTGCGTTCGTCGGTGATTGACATGCCTGCGATCACCACATCCACCTGATTGGAACTCAAAGCCTGCAATGCCGCATTGAAACCCAATGATTGGATGGTGACTTCGAATCCTTCTTCTTGGGCGATGGCACGAATCAGTTCCATATCGATACCGGTCATCTTGCCGTTCTCCCGATATTCGAACGGTGCGAACGTGGTATCAGTACCAACCGCGTAGGTTTTGCCCTTGACTGCGGAGGGATCTCCGACTTCGGCGGCGTTAGCACTGGCTGGGGATGCGACGAGTGCACTCACTGCCACAATCAGTATCATCGCCAACGCGAGAAGTCGCATCCAGACACCATGAAAATCATGTTTTTCCAACGATTGCTTCAAATTCATACTACAGATTCAGTTCTTTCTCATAATATTTCAGATACTCATCTTTGCTCCACCATACCGGCAGCAAGAGAAAATAGACAACGCAAACAATAAAAACAGGCTGTCCTTGCACGGTCTCTCATGCAAAGACAGCCTGTCATCTCAAAGCGAAAACGCTATCAGTCTTCGTCTTCTTCCGGATCATAATCAACGCCGGTTTCCGCACGCTGTTCGTCGGAAATCGGAGCCGGAGCGCCGGTCAGCGGATCACGACCGCCGCCAGCCTTCGGGAAGGCGATGACGTCGCGGATGGAGTCAGCACCAGCCAGGATAGCGGCGGTACGATCCCAACCGAGAGCGATGCCAGCGTGCGGCGGAGCACCGTACTTGAAGGCTTCAAGCAGGAAGCCGAACTTGTCGGCAGCCTCTTCAGGGGTGATGCCCAGCACATCGAGCACACGATCCTGAATGTCATCACGGTGGATACGCACGGAACCGCCGCCCATTTCGTTACCGTTGCACACGATGTCGTAGGAATCGGACATGGCGTGTTCCGGATCCTTGTCGAAGGTGTCGATCCAATCCTTGGACGGCATGGTGAACGGGTGGTGCATGGAAGTCCACTTGGAGTGGCCGACCGCCACATCGTCATCATCCGGATCGTCGGCGGCCTTGAACAGCGGGAAGTCCACAACCCAGGTGAACGCGAAATCGTCGGGCTTGAGCAGACCGGCACGATCAGCCAATTCCACGCGCACGGCACCCAGCAGCTCCTGAGCGGAGGTGCGGCGGCCTGCGGCGAAGAACACGGCATCGCCGTCTTCCGCGCCAACGGCTTCCTTCAGGCCAGCGCGTTCCTCTTCAGACAGGTTTTTGGCAACAGGTCCCTTGAGCTCGCCGTTCTCAGCGAACACCACGTAGGCAAGGCCCTTGGCGCCACGCTGCTTGGCCCAATCCTGCCAAGCGTCGAACTGGCGGCGAGGCGTGGCTGCACCACCCTTGAAGAGCACCGCGCCGACGTACGGAGCCTGGAACACGCGGAACGGAGTGTTCTTGAAGTAGTCAGTCAGCTCGATCAGTGGATTGCCGAAACGCAGATCCGGCTTGTCGGAGCCGTACTTATCCATGGCTTCCTGCCAGGTGATGCGCTGAATCGGCAGCTGGATCTCATAGCCTGCAGACTTCCAAATGGCAGCGATGACCTTTTCGGCCATGGCCATCACATCTTCCTGATCCACGAATGCCATTTCCATATCAAGCTGGGTGAACTCCGGCTGTCGGTCGGCACGGAAATCCTCATCACGGTAGCAACGCGCCAGCTGGTAGTAGCGTTCCACGCCAGAGACCATGAGCAGCTGCTTGAGCAACTGCGGGGACTGCGGCAATGCGTACCAGGAACCCGGCACCAAACGGGCCGGCACCACGAAATCGCGGGCGCCTTCCGGCGTGGACTTGATCATGGTCGGAGTTTCGACCTCTTCGAAGCCCATCTCCTCCAGAGCGTGGCGTGCGGCCTTCGACATCTGGGAACGCAACTTCAGATTGCGCTGCATGGACGGACGACGCAGATCGAGATAACGGTACTTGAGACGAACTTCCTCACCCGGCAGCTTGTTCTCGGACTCGTTCTCCAAAGCGGTGGACACCTGGAACGGCAGCGCATCGGACTTAGCAAGCACCTCGATGCTTTCGGCAACGACCTCGATCTTGCCGGTGGCCAGATGATCGTTCTCATTGCCGTCCGGACGCAGGCGGACCTCGCCTACAACCTGAATCACAAACTCGGAACGCAGCGGACGTGCCATGTCCTCGTCATAAATGACAACCTGCACCAAACCGGTGTTGTCGCGAAGATCGATGAAGGCCACGCCGCCGTGGTCGCGACGACGATCAACCCAACCGGAGAGCGTCACCTTCTGACCGACGAGTTCCTCGGTCACTTCGGTTGCATGATGTGTTCTATAAGCCGTCTGGCTCATGCTTCCCCTATTCCTTATTCTCTTGTGAAGTCTTGTGATTTCAGGCTTCTACAGTAACGGTTTGCTGGGCATACACAGTATCCGGCTCCCAAGACTGTACGTCGGCCGGATGCTGGTCACCTGTGATAATGTTCTTGACTTCATCCGAAGCGTCTTGCGCGGACTCGTCTGCGGGGAACCACACGTATGGTATGCCGAGCTTGTCGGCATACTTGATCTGCTTGCCGAGCTTGGCTGCGGTCGGAGCCACGTCAGCGGCGATGCCACGGGCACGCAGCTGGTTGGCAATCAGATTGGACGCGGAACGGTCCTCCTCATTCCACACGGCCACGAGCACAGAAGCCGGGGACACACGATTCGCGTGGGCACCGGCGGTGTGCAGCATGTACGAAACCAAGCGGGACAGGCCGATGGACAGGCCCACACCCGGGTACTTCTTGCTGCCTTGCGATGCGAGGTTGTCGTAACGACCTCCGGAGCAGATGGACCCGAGCGAGGCCGCACCGTCAAGGAACGTCTCATACACGGAACCGGTATAGTAATCCAAGCCGCGAGCGATCTTCAGATCCGCAATCACGGAACCCGGGCGAATACGAGCGGCCTCGTCAACAATCATCGCCAACGTGTCAAGCCCCTGACGTGCGAGCGCATACGCCTCGGAATCATTGGCGATGTCGTGCTTCTCGCACAACGCGTCGAACTTGCTGGACAGCTCCGCACCATCAGCGGCGGTGAGCTCCGCGAGCTCAAGGCACGCACGAGCCTGATTCTCGTTGGCTCCGCAACCTTCCACCAGCAGCTTGGCCACTTCGTCGGCACCGATTTTGTCGAGCTTGTCGATCTCACGAAGCACGCCTTCGATGTCGTTCAGGCCCAAACCACGGTAGAAACCTTCGGAGAGCTTGCGGTTGTTCGCATGCACGGTGGCCTTCGGCAGACCGAACTCGCGCAGACGTTCCAAAGCCGATACCATGACCAGCGGCAACTCAACCTCATAATGATCCGGTAGATCACCATTGCCGATCACATCGATATCGGCCTGCACGAACTCGCGGAAACGCCCTTCCTGAGGACGTTCGCCGCGCCAGACCTTCTGAATCTGCCAACGCTTAAACGGGAACGCCAAATCACCCGAATGCTCAACGACATAACGGCTCAGCGGAACAGTCAAATCAAAATGCAGACCAAGACGATCTTCAATCGGAGTGTCGGACTCATGACCGACCTCCTGAAGACGGCTCAGCAAGTAAATCTCCTTGCTGGTTTCGCCTTTTTTGAGCAGGCTCGAACCCTGCTCAACCGCACGAGTTTCAATGCCTATGAAGCCATTGAGCTCGAATACTTCACGGAGCGTGTCGATAACACGCTGCTCCACAACACGTTCAGAGGGGAGCCACTCTGGAAATCCTGAAATAGATGCGCCTTTTGCCACGATTCCCTATAATAAATGAGGTTGCGGAAAATGCATCGCGTTTTTCAGGCTTTGGAAGCACGTTCGCATGATTCGCATCCCCTGCACTACATGAAGCTTACTTAAAGGAGCTGGCCATGGCCGACGAGAATGTCACCGCGTCCGAGAACATTAATGAAACCACCGAGCAGGCGACGACGCCCGCAGTCAAGGCCAGCAAACCGGCCGTTCCGAGCCCTGCTTCAATGAAGCCGCACGCTCCGAGCCCTGCGGCCTTCGCCAAGAAGGCTCCGCAGCACACCGCCCCGGCGGCAGCGTCCACCGGATTCTCCGATGCTGATGTAAAGGCCGCCGAAGCGTTCGGCCGTGTCGCCGATGATGGCACCGTGTTCGTCAAGGACGGCGAAGAAGAACGCGAGGTCGGCCAGTTCCCTGACGTCTCCAAGGAAGAGGCGCTGGCCCTGTATGCCCGCCGTTACCTTGATCTGAAGGCCAAGCTGGACCTGTTCGCCAACAAGCTCAAGTCCAATGGTGTGAAGTCCCGCGAAATCGACGAAACCATCAAGGCGTTGTCCGCGGAAACCGAACAGCCGGCAGTGGTGGGCGATCTGGCCGCTCTCAAGGCCCAGTTCGAGGCACTGAAGGAGGAAGGCGCAGCCAAGAAAACTGCGTTGACCGAGGCACGCAAGGCCGCCATCGCCAAGGCTCTTAAGGAGCGCACCGTCATTGTGGAGAAGGCCGAAGCATTGGCTGATTCCCTTGACGAAAACACCAACTGGCGTTCCACTGCCGACAAGTTCCGTTCACTCTTCCAGCAGTGGCAGGAACACCAGCGCAACAACATCCGCATCGACAAGGAAGACGCAGATGCCCTGTGGTCCCGCTTCTCCGCGGCCCGCACCAAGTTTAATTTCGCTCGCCGCAAGTGGGTGCAGAGCCGTGACGAAGAACGCAATTCCGCCAAGGCGGCCAAGGAAGCCATCATCGCGGAGGCCGAGGCGCTTCAGGATTCCACCGCTTGGGTTGAGACTTCCCGCAAGTTCACCGAGCTGATGGATCGTTGGAAGAAGGCCGGTCGTGCCGGTCGTCGTGATGATGACGCCATGTGGGAGCGTTTCCGCGCCGCCGCAGACGCATTCTTCAACGCGCGTCAGGCAGATCGTGATCAGATCAGCTCCTCTGAGAAGGAGAATCTCGCCAAGAAGGAAGCACTGCTGGTCAAGGCCGAGGCGCTTGTTCCCGTCAAGGATGAGGAAAGCGCCAAGCAGGCTCGTCAGGCCCTCGCCGCCATTCAGGAGGAATGGGATCAGATCGGCTATGTGCCACGCGACGAAGTACGCCGCATCGAGGGTCGCCTCGACGCCGTCGACAAGCAAATCAAGGCTGTCGAGGATGCCGCGTGGAAGCAGTCCGATCCGGAAGCCGACGCCCGCAAGTCCTCCTTCGAGGAGCAGCTCAACGCACAGCTCGCCGAGCTTGACGCGAAGATCGCAGCCGAATCCGATCCGAAGAAGAAAGCCAAGCTTGAATCCGAGAAGGCCACCAAGGAGCAGTGGCTGAACGCCATCAAGTAAATTCCCTGGATCCGACGACTGTATCAAAAAGGGCTGGTATGCGACGAAACCGTTGGCATACCAGCCCTTTTGCATCTTTCATATTATGCGATTTCATATATGGCTTCACATGACGAAAGAACCGATTTGCATCCGCGAATGCAGTCATATGAGATTCCAATAATAAAAACAAGGTCCTGAAACCTTTCCCAAGATTTCAGGACCTTTCGTTGTTGCGACTACAACGTGCCAGTTTGATCTGTTTACTCGGCGGATTCCGTCGATTCGGTAGGTGCCTCAGCTTCAGCCGGTGCAACTTCAGCTTCAGCAGGCTCTGCATTCGGCTCTTCGAACGTCTCACCGGTAAAGGTGAACTCGCCCAGAATGCCTTCGCCTTCCGCGTCGACCTTCACGCGCTGACCATCTTCGAGTTCGCCCATCAGGATCTTCTCCGAAATGGCGTCTTCGACGTCGCGTTGAATCACGCGACGCAGCGGACGCGCACCCAGCAACGGATCGAAGCCCTTCTGCGCGAGCAGATCCTTGGCAGCGTCGGTAAGCTCGAGCGACATGTGGCGATCGAACAAGCGTTCATTGAGCTGCTTGACGTCAAGATCGACGATCTGACGCACCTGTGGCTCGGTGAGCTGCTTGAACACGATGATGTCGTCCAGACGGTTCAGGAATTCCGGACGGAACTGCTGCTTCAGCTCCGCGGAGACCTGATCCTTCATGCGCTGGTAGCTCGACTCAGTGTTGACGCCCAAGTTGAAGCCGGTGTTGGCGGCCTTGGCGATGTCACGAGTACCAAGATTGGTGGTCAGAATAATGATGGTGTTCTTGAAGTCCACCTTGCGGCCCTGCCCATCGGTCAGGTGACCATCATCCAACACCTGCAGCAGCGTGTTGAAGATATCCGGATGGGCCTTTTCGATCTCATCGAACAGCACCACGGAGAACGGCTTGCGACGCACCTTCTCGGTGAGTTCGCCGCCCTCTTCGTAGCCGACGTATCCCGGAGGAGCACCAAACAGGCGCGAAGCCGCATACTTCTCGGAGAATTCGGACATGTCGACACGAATCAGCGCGTCCTCGT
This sequence comes from Bifidobacterium intestinale, assembly GCF_023656765.1. Taxonomy (NCBI): domain Bacteria; kingdom Bacillati; phylum Actinomycetota; class Actinomycetes; order Bifidobacteriales; family Bifidobacteriaceae; genus Bifidobacterium; species Bifidobacterium intestinale. Next base: position 601,742 of record NZ_JAMOKR010000001.1, read on the forward strand.
CGTCGAACAGGAATTCGGCGAGCGTCTTGGCCAGCTCGGTCTTGCCAACACCGGTGGGGCCGGCGAAGATGAACGAACCGGACGGACGCTTCGGATCCTTCAAGCCAACACGTGCGCGGCGGATGGAACGGCTCAATGCGGACACGGCCTCATCCTGGCCGATGATGCGCTTGTGCAGCTCGCTTTCCATGGTCATGAGCTTCTTGGACTCGGCCTGGGTGAGCTTGAACACCGGAATGCCGGTGGTCTGGGAAATCACTTCGGCGATGACATCCTCATCCACGACCATCTTCACGTCGGATTCGCCTTCACGCCATGAGGATTCCTTCTGCTTGCGCTCGGATTCCAGCTTCTCCTGCTTATCACGCAGCTCAGCGGCCTTTTCGAAGTCCTGATCCTTGATGGACTGGTCCTTCTCTTCGGCAAGCTTGGCGATCTTCGTGTCGAGTTCCTTGAGTTCCGGCGGAGCGGTCAGTCGACGGATGCGCAGGCGCGCGCCAGCCTCATCGATCAGATCGATGGCCTTGTCGGGCAGGTGACGGTCCTGAATGTAACGACTCGACAGCTCGGCCGCGGCCTGCAACGCGCCGTCGGTGATCGTCACATGGTGGTGGTTCTCGTAACGGGAACGCAAGCCCTTAAGGATCTCAATGGTCTCGGCAATGCTCGGCTCATGCACCTGGATCGGCTGGAAACGACGTTCGAGAGCCGCATCCTTCTCGATGTACTTGCGGTACTCGTCAGTGGTGGTAGCGCCAATGGTCTGCAGCTCGCCACGGGCCAGCATGGGCTTCAGCATGTCGGAAGCGCCAAGAGCACCGTCTGCTGAGCCAGCGCCCACAATGGTGTGGATCTCATCGATGAACAGCACGATATCACCGCGGGTCTTAATCTCCTTGAGCACCTTCTTCAGGCGTTCCTCGAAATCGCCACGGTAACGCGAACCAGCCACCATGGAGCCCAGATCCAACGAATAGACCTGCTTGCCCTTCAACGTCTCCGGAACGTCGCCGGCGTTGATCTTCTGCGCCAAGCCTTCGACCACGGCGGTTTTGCCGACACCCGGCTCGCCGATCAGCACCGGATTGTTCTTGGTGCGGCGGCTCAGCACCACCATCACACGCTCGATCTCACTCGAGCGGCCAATCACCGGATCAAGCTTGCCGGAAGCAGCTTCGGCGGTCAGATTGCGGCCAAACTGGTCAAGAATCGCGGAACCGGTCTGGTTGCGGCGATCCTGTACGCCACCGGCGTTGGCCAAATCACCCTTGCCGTCGCCCTTGCCATCACCGGAATTGCCACGGATCAAGTCGATGGTGGCGCTGCGCAGTTCGCCAAGATTGACATCCATCTTGATCAGCACTTGAGTGCCTACGCCTTCGCCTTCATGAATCAGACCGAGCAGGATATGCTCAGTGCCGATATAGCTGTGCCCCAGCTGCAACGCCTCACGCAGCGACAGCTCCAACACCTGCCTGGCATGCGGGGTGAAGGGAATGTGGCCGTTCGGCGTGGCATTCCCCTTGCCGATCATCTCTTCGACCTGTTTGCGGGTGTCATCCAAGGTCACACCCTTTGAGGCCAGCGCCTTGGCTGCAACGCCGTCACCCTCGCGAATCAGGCCAAGCAGCAGATGCTCGGTACCGATGTAGTTGTGCTGGAGGGTACGAGCTTCTTCCTGCGCCAGCACGATCACGCGCCGTGCACGGTCGGTAAACCGTTCGAACATGCTTGTCCTTCCACTCTTGTTAGTCCTTCAACACTCTACCGATTCGCGGTGACGTTTGCTTCATCCGCGCGTAAATTGCGCTTTCGACGCAACCGAACGTATATGCTTGACATATAGCAACGACCAAGGAGGTCACCAAGATGAGCGACACCACCCTAAATGCGGCCGGTTCCGGATCGATCGCAGACACTCGTCTCCATGATATCGTCGTCGGCGTTGACGGTTCCGACGAATCCTTCGCCGCATTACGCTGGGCGCTGAACGAGGCATCGCTTACCGGCCAGCAGGTCAATGCAGTGTTCGCCTGGTCCCATTCCTGGGATATGGGATCAGAGCCGGAAGACGAAGAACAATGGGCCGAAGTCCGTCATGATATCGCGCAGAAGCTTCGTGACTGGGTTTCCGAGGCTTCGCAAGGCATGACCATCAATGAGGATCATGTCAAACTCACATCGGTCAAGGCCACAGGAACATCCGCATTGCTGGAGATAGGCAGGGACGCGCAGCAGATTGTGGTAGGACGCCGTTCCCTTGGCCGCGTAGCGCGCTGGTTCCTCGGATCTCTTTCAGCTTCGCTCGCCGAAGCTGCGGAGGTTCCGGTCACCGTGGTGCGCATTCTCGACAACGAGGAATCCAGCGTGCAGGATGCCATCGCCAATGCGCTTACGCCCTCGGAGAACACCGTGACATACGACCTGCCGGGTTCCCCGCTGCCAAGAAGCCAGCGTCCGATTGTGGTTGGCGTCGACGGATCGGAAACATCGCGACACGCCCTGCGGTTCGCCATCGATCTGGCTGCGCTGCATCACGCTCCCCTGCAGGTGATGTTCTGCTGGCAGCTGAAAGATCTCGGTGTCATCGAAGGGTATGAGAACGCCATCGCGCCAATAGCCGTAGGTCAGGAGCGTGCGGAACGCATTCTTGACGAGCTGCTCGATTCGGTGGAGATTCCCACGGCCGGCATTCCCGACGATTTCCAGATCGAATCGCACGCCTTCCATATCTCCGCGGCGAAGGGACTGATCGCAGCTTCCCGTTACGCACGCCATTTGGTGGTCGGTTCCCGCGGACTGTCTGGATTGGATGCGCATTTCCTCGGTTCCGTTTCCAAACAGATCGTCAATTTCGCCGATTGCACCGTCACCGTCGTGCACTAAGCATTTGCAACGTTTGCAGATAGGGGAGAAGCCCGCCCCCCAAGTTGGGAATGCGGGCTTCTCCCCTATCTGCAGTAAAACCGGATTATTCGGCTTCCGAATCGTTTTCAGGCGTCTCTTCGGCTTCCGAATCCTCGTCACCGCCTAGCTCAACGGTGGCTTCCACTTCAGGTTCGTCCTGCGGGGCCGTGTGTTCGAGCACTTCTTCCTGATTCGCGTCGTCATCCACGGTATTGGCTTCGATATCGGCTTCGGAGGCTTCCTCCTCATCGTTCGGATTGTTGCTTTCGTCCACTGACAACCGTTCGATCAGTTCGACGGAACTGCGCTCGTCACGCGGAGCCTGCGCGATGATGTCGATATGAAGATCATCGAAGGCCGGCTTCGACTGCACCCACAGATGCGACGGTTCCGGAGGCTCGATCTCGGAATGCTCGCCACAGCCATGGTCGATGGACACGACACGACCGTCATCAGGACTCCACTTGTTGGCGCACACGCCGAACAGGAGGTTCAGCTCGCCTTTCAGGGGAATGAAGAATCCGCACGTCGAGCACGGATTGCCATCCGACGTCTTGGTGGACAACGACTTCGGTCCACGTGGCCCCTCATACCAACGTTTCGCGGTCTGGGAACGTCCCAAAGACGTAAGCACGTGTCGGCGGGACAGGTCGAATTCCTCAACCGCCTCGTCGATATCCTCTTCGGAAGTCACCGATGCTGCAGCGCTCTCGCCTTGCGAGCCGGCAGCCCCGTCAGCGTCCGTCTCGGCATTATCGCTGGCATTCGTCGTTTCGGCAGACTCCGCATCGGAAGAAACGTTTTCGCCCGTCTCAGCAGGTTCCGTCTTACGGAACCCCTCCTCCATACGGGGATCGTCGGGATCGGTGCCGATCGAATCGGTCACCGCCAAGTCGGTCGGTTCGAGACGATCCTTCCACGGAATCCATTCCGGTGGACGCAACGCCTTGTCGGTAGGCACCAACGACGACTCATTGACCGTCCAATGATCCAACTCGACATCGTGATACAACGTCACCGACCACTGCCATCCCTCATACCCGCGCACGCGAGTTTCGAAACGAAAATCAGTGACGTTGTCTCCCAAATCGATGGCTTCGACGAAGTCGCCGACCTGACTATCCTCATCGGCGACTTCAATGGCCGCCGCTTGAGCGATCGCCCTGGGATCCATTGTGGTATCGGACATGAATTATTCCTGTACGTCGAAGTTGTCGGCCACGGCACGCATCAGCGTGGCCAGTTTCTTGCTTTCGGCCGGCGACGGGTAATGATGTCGGCGCAGTTGGTTTCCGGCGGAATCCAGAAGCTTGATGAGATCCTCCACGATGGCGGCCATATCATCCGGCTTCGGTCGCGTCGCCTTGACCAGAGACGGAGCGGACGCGACGAGCGTAAGGCCCATCGCCTGCGGGCCACGGCGGCCCTCCACCACGGAATACTCGACCTTTGCGCCCTTACGCAACGTCTTCACGCCCTCCGGCAGGGCAGCTGCAGGCAGGAACACATCGGCGCCCTGCTCGTTCTGAATAAAACCATAGCCTTTGTTCGCATCGAACCAACGAACGCGTCCGCTAGGCATTGTCACCTCACTCTTACGTAATCCACATACCTTCGGGCAAGCGAAAGAAAACCGCTCACCGATTACAAATCAAAGATACAGTTTAGCGCAAGAGGTGGGATATATACCATCTCTTGCGCCAATAACCGTCAAATCAGGCCTTTTCAGGCGTTTGCATCACTGCTTTTTCGACCTGCGGCCCCACTTGTCACCCTTGCGTTCGTCACTGGCCTGCGTCAACGGACGCGGCTCCACCGGAGCCACCGGAAGCACCACCGTCAATGTCAAGCCGGTTCCCTCGCTGCCGGAAGCGCAGATGAAACCGTGATGCGCCTTGACCACGGATTGCGCGATCGCCATGCCAAGGCCGGTGCCGCCCTTCTGCCGAGCTCGGGACGGGTCAGCCGTATAGAAACGTTCGAAAATCTTTGAACGCGCCTCGGCCGGAACGCCGGGACCATGATCGCTGAAGCGAACGATCGCATAGTTCATACCCACCTGCATCGACTGCCCGACTTCGATGGCTTCGACCAAGTGACGCAGCGACTGCTCGTTCGACGGCATGCGAGACAACGACTCCGGGCTGATGGAAGCCGGCAACACGCCCATCGAAACCTCCACCGACGAATCGGCCGGCGTATAGCGGTGGATATTGCCAACGATATTGGTCACCACCTGACGCAACCTTGAAGCATCGCCCGTCAGCGTAATATCCGGCATCTGCCCCGGTTGGAACGTCAACCTCGCGGGATTGTTCATATCTTGCCCTGGCTGCAGCACCACCTGGCCGCAGGTGATGCCACGATTCGGATCAAGCGCATGCAAATCGTCGGCAGCGTCCTTCACCACGGAAGTGAGCTTCACCTGCTGGGTGATATCGATGCCACGACCTTCGTCAAGACGCGCCAAAGAAAGCAGATCCTCCACCAACACCGTCATACGCGCGCTGGACGCCTCGATATGCGCGATGGACTCGTCGGCACGCTCCAACGCCCCCGGCATGTCACGCTGCATTTTGTAGAGTTCCGCGTAACCATGAATCGCAGCAAGCGGGGTACGCAATTCATGACTGGCGTCGGAAACGAACCGCTTCATCTTCTCAGTCGTTTCCTCCTGCGCGTGGAAGCTTTCCTCAATGCGCGTCAGCATGGCGTTCAACGACATGGACAGCGAACCGACTTCCGTGTTCTCCGGCAAGTCGGGAACGCGCTGGCTCAAATCCCCTGCCGCGATCTTCGCCGCGGTCTTTTCGATACGTTTCAACGGAGCAAGCGTGCTTTGCACGACGATGGTGCCGAGGATGACGCCGATCAGCACCACTGCGATGCCGACCATGGCGCAGAACCGCGTCAACGTGTTCGCGGTGTCAATCTGGTCGCTGAGAGACAATCCGATGAACACGACGCCACTGTTTTTGACTTCACCGGTTTTGCTTTTCTCGCTCCAGGGCAACGCCACTACACGCCATGGCGACTGCGCGGCCTGCATGATGGAATGATCTGGCATCCGACTGGTGGTGACATGCACCACCGCCTGCGTGGTGAACGGCTCTCCTAGCGTAACCCCATCGATACTGCCGTCGGAGGGCAGGCTCGGCTCGGATACCACGCCCTCCCGAAGCATGGGCACCGATCCCGCTCCCGTACGCCTGTATTCGCTGTCACGTACCTCAACATAGTACGTGTTCACCAAGCTCCTGCCATCTTCGCTTGTAGTGCTGTCCAGCGAATCCATGCTATTGAAGATCATCTGCGCCTGATTCACCAACTGATTGTCGGTTTTCTGCAGCAGATAATTGCTTACAAGTGTACGAATGGAAAAGGAAATACCAATGGTGCCAATGGTGAGCAGCACAATGATGCAGGTGACCAGCTTGGTACTCAGTGGAATGGCCTGCACCTTCCTGCCGATCCGCCGACGCAAGGGCACACGTTGCGGACACGGCTGGGCGGCGTTCTTCTGCGCGTTCTGCGGGTCAGCTGACGGCTGACGGATATCCTGACTCATCGTAGGAACCGTTTAGTTCTTCGGCGCGCGAATCATGTAGCCGATGCCACGCTTCGTTTCGATGAGTGGAGCCACTTTGCGCTTCTCGCCGTTCTCATCCTCAACCGTAAGGCCGTCGACCTTCTTACGCAGGTAGGAAATATACGATTCAACGATCGCAGCGTCTCCGCCCCAATCATACTGCCACACGTGATCCAGAATCTGCGCTTTCGAAAGCACACGTCCCTCGTTATCCATCAGATAACGAAGCAGCTTGTATTCGGTGGGGCTTAAGTCGATCGGCTGGCCGGCGCGGGACACGTCATGCGAATCCTCGTTGATTTCCAGATCGGCGACGCGAATGATCGGATCGTCTTCAACCTGCTCCTGGGTACGGCGCAGGATGGCGCGGATTCTCGCGACAACCTCCTCAAGACTGAACGGCTTGGTCACGTAATCATCGCCACCCACGGTCAGGCCCATGACTTTATCTTGCGTATCGTCACGAGCCGTCAGATACAGCACCGGCGTGGTGATGCCCTCTTGACGAATGCGACGAGTCACCGTAAAGCCGTCGATATCCGGGAGCATCACGTCAAGCACGATCAAATCAGGCTGTATTTTTTCGATAACCTCGATGGCCTCGGATCCCGAAGCCGCGGTATTCACTTCAAAACCGGCGAAATGCAGGGACGCCACCAGCAGTTCGCGGATGGACGGTTCGTCATCAACAACGACAATGGATGCTTCAATAGGCTTGCTCATGCCTTAAGCATCACTCTTTTCACTGGATGTTTCCTGAACGGATTCTGAATCTTCCTTTGGCGTCGGTTCCTTATCAGGCGCATCAGCGAACGGCTCGTCATCAACGCTCCACGCCTTCACCGGCTCGGAACGCATGGTAACCACGGCATGCCTCCCCGCATGCTTACGGACCTTACGCTTGATGACGCCACGTTTGCGCAGAATATGGAACACCACCATAATCACAATCAGCAACACCAATACGGCGATCATGCCGCCAACACCCAACAGCACCGTCTGCGACGACGTCGAGGTCTTCTTCTGCACTACGATCTGATCCATCATATCGGTCGCGGACTTCGACCAATTCGGGGTGCTTTCCATCAGAGGTTTCTGCGCGGCATCGGAAAGCGCATCGACGGTCGACTTCTTTTTCAGCCATTCGTCGGAATTCGATGACACGGCAACCACCAGATTGCCGTCATTCGAAGCGACCGCCAACAACACCGTATTCGGCTTCGGATCAAGCGATTCCAACAATGCACTCGCCCATTTCGCAGGTTTTTCGTCGCTGTTGAAGCTCGCCAGATACAGCAGACGCACGGAAACCCCGGTTTCCTGCTTCGTTTTGCTGATGGCGTCCGTGATTTCAGCGACATTCGATCCGAGCAGATTCTGGGTGTCAGTGATGTTTTCAGTAGCCGTGATGCCGGTGCCGGTACCCTCATCCGCATTGCCGACGGGAGTTATCCACATCATCGCAGTACAGCACAATATCATGGCAAGAAGCGCACAAAGCGCTTCGTTCCAACGATTTTTAAAGTTTTTCCCCTGTTGCGACACGCCGGTAGGGCACGAATTCGGCCATCCTCCGACCACAACCCTGGTTTTTTCGTTCATCGCGTTCACTCTTGCCATACAGTCCACATTACCGTTCGGATGCGTCAAGCATGAGGAACGGCGAAAACCATCATACAAAACGTAGCAACGAAAGGATCATCATGGCACAGTATCAGGTGGACAGCGAACAGATTCAATCCTCAAGCGCGGCAGTGAACGCCTCCATCCAAGCGATTCGTCAATCGGTGCAAGGCATGTACGCCAATCTCAACAATCTGCAAAGCGTTTGGCGCGGCGGAGCCGCCACGCAATTCAATGCGGTGGCGGAACAATGGCGGGCAGCCCAGCAGCAGATGGAGCAGTCGCTTGAATCGATTCAACATGCGCTTTCGCAAGCGTCCATGCTCTATTCGGAAACCGAAATGCAGGCGTCGCGTCTGTTCGCGCAGTAGCGGCAGATGCTTCCGATACGGTCAAAGCAGTAGCAGGCACAAAGAGAAGCGGAGCCCGCCTCCACCTTGGGAAGCGGGCTCCGCTGATAGCTTTTCGCTTATGCCGTTAGGCTTTGCCGAACCTTTGGATCAGTAGCCCATGTCAGCACCAGCGGCCGGAGCGGCTGCCGGCGGTTCCGGCTTGTTGGCCACAACAGCCTCGGTGGTCAGGAACAGACCAGCGATGGAAGCTGCGTTCTGCAGAGCGGAACGGGTGACCTTGACCGGGTCGGTGACACCGGCAGCCAGCAGGTCCTCGTACTCGTTGGTTGCAGCGTTCAGGCCCTGGCCGTCAGGCAGGGAACGGACCTTGTCGATCACCACATCGCCAGACAGGCCAGCGTTCTCGGCGATCTGCTTGATCGGAGCTTCGATGGCGCGGAACACGATCGCCGCACCGGTTGCCTCGTCGCCTTCGAGCTTGACGTCGTTCTCGGCCTTGGCAGCAGCCTGAACCAGAGCGACACCGCCGCCCGGCAGCAGGCCTTCTTCGATGGCCGCCTTGGCGTTGCGCACGGCATCTTCGATGCGGTGCTTGCGTTCCTTGGCCTCGACTTCGGTAGCAGCGCCAACCTTGATGACGGCAACGCCGCCAGCCAGCTTGGCCAGACGCTCCTGCAGCTTCTCGCGATCGTAATCGGAATCGGTGTTGGCGATTTCGGCACGAATCTGGGCCACGCGGGCAGCCACGTCTTCCTTGGAGCCGCCGCCGGCCACGATGGTGGTCTCATCCTTGGAGACGATGACCTTCTTGGCGGTGCCGAGCACGGACATGTCGACGGAGTCGAGCTTGAGACCCAGTTCGTCGGACACGACCTGTGCGCCGGTCAGAATGGCCATATCCTGCAGCATGGCCTTGCGGCGGTCACCGAAGCCCGGAGCCTTGACGGCGCAGGACTTGAAGGTGCCGCGGATGTTGTTCAGGATCAGGGTCGGCAGAGCCTCGCCGTCGACGTCCTCGGCGATGATCAGCAGCGGCTTGCCGGTCTTCATGACCAGTTCGGCGATGTGCACGACGTCCTGCTGGGAGCTCACCTTGCCGGAGGTCAGCAGGATGTACGGCTCTTCAAGCACTGCGGTCTGATCTTCGGCGTTGGTCACGAAGTACGGGGCGATGTAGCCCTTGTCGAAACGCATGCCTTCGGTGAAGTCCAGATCCAAGCCGAAACGGTTGTTGTCTTCAACGGTCACAACACCATCCTGACCGACCTTGTCCAGCGCTTCGGCGATCTTCTCGCCGACTTCCGGATCGGCTGCGGAAATCGTTGCGGTGGCAGCAATCTGGTCCTTGGTCTCAACATCCTTGGCAGCTGCGATAAGCTCCTTGACGATAGCCTCAGAAGCCTTCTCGATACCACGACGCAGAGCGATCGGGTTGGAACCGGCGGTGACGTTCTTCAGGCCTTCGTGCACCAGGGACTGTGCGAGCACGGTTGCGGTGGTGGTGCCGTCGCCAGCGACGTCGTCGGTCTTCTTGGCGACTTCCTTGACCAGTTCGGCGCCGATGCGCTCGTACGGGTCATCCAAGTCGATTTCCTTGGCGATGGAAACGCCATCGTTAGTGATGGTCGGAGCGCCGTAGGTCTTGTCGAGAACCACGTTGCGGCCCTTCGGACCGAGGGTGACCTTGACGGTGTCAGCGAGCTTGTCGAGACCCGCGAGCATTCCCTGACGAGCTTCGTCGTCGTATGCAATGATCTTTGCCATTGTTCCTCCACATATGGCTACACGGTATTATTCCCACTTTCGAAGCGAAGAACGCACCAGCCGTCAGCTGCCAGTTATCACTCTCACTCCTCGAGTGCTAATTGGCAGATTAGCACTCTCAGGACGAGAGTGCCAAACTCAATGTCGATGGTTGCGCTGTAAGCAAGAAACCAAACCTCATAAAAAACGCCATAATCATTGGAATTTCAAGGAAACAAAAAGCCTTGCCCCCCACGAGGAGAACAAGGCTTCACATGTTTGCCACGGCGTTTTTCAGTCCAGCAACACCACGACGATCGGCGTGACAAGCCCATTACTCTGCTGAACATTCGAGATTCCCAAGGTCTGGGCGACATTCTCGGCGGTGGCCTTATCGGTTTCGTTCTGATACCAAACCACGGTCTGCGAGGGAACGTTTCCCGTCGGATTACTGGCGGAAACGCTGGTGTACCCGGCTTGGGTCAGCACATCGACCTTGCTCTGCGCATAACCGGTGATGTTCGTCGCGTTCACCACGCGCACCTCGGTGCCCGTGTTCACGACCTGCTGCGCAGTAGCGTTATCCGTCTGCTCGGCATTCTGTTCGGCGTTTTGCTCGTTTTGTTCGCTTTGCTGCGAGCCGGTCGACGAATCGGTATTGGATGCGTCCGCCTCATTGCCAGAAGCGGAGTCGGATCGGGACTCGGACTTGCTCTTGCCGCTCTTGCCGCTCTTGGCGCTCTTGGCCTTTTCGGCACTTGAAGCAGTCGAACTCTCCTGCGACGACCACGGCATCTTCAGATTGTTGATCTCACCCGAGTAAACGCCCCAGAACAGCAGACCAGCAAGCAGCGCCACGATGATGACAATGACGTACGGCACGGCACGGGACGCCGCAGAACGCGCGCCACGGTGAACGCCCATAGGCCCCGACGGAGGATTATCGTACACATCCTTCTCGTAGGAATCGTAGGTCTCCTTGTCCTGCTTAGCCATATTGCAAACCTCGTTTCTCACACACTTATCTGCCAAGTGTACCGACCACCTCAGTCAGAACGCAATCAAACCGCATTCCCACCCTATTCCGCACGTTCGTGAAACCATCCCGTGAAAACCAGACCATGCCAACCGTCTGGACCGCAACACGTCGTACAGTAAGGTTCATGACACAAGCGCACATCAAACCATTGAAAGACCTCGTGGAGTCCGGATGGGCGGACGCCCTCGCCGAAGTCGAGCCACAGGTGCACCACATGGGCGATTTTCTCCGAGGGGAGATCGCAGCCGGACGCCGATACCTTCCGGCTAGCGCGAATATTCTACGCGCGTTCACCATTCCGTTCGACAGCATCAAGGTGCTTATCGTAGGACAGGACCCCTACCCCACCCCCGGACATCCGGTGGGACTGAGCTTCTGCGTGGCACCGGAAGTCAAGCCGATACCTCGCAGCCTGACCAACATATACAAGGAACTGACGGATGATCTCGGCATCCCCATGCCAGCGAACGGCGATCTGACGCCTTGGACGAACCAGGGCGTCATGCTGCTGAACAGGTGTCTGACCGTCGAAGCGGGCAAGCCCGGCAGCCACCAAGACAAAGGATGGGAGATCGTCACTGACGCTGCGATCAGGGCGCTCAACAACCGCTGCAATCCCGACGGCAGCGTCAAACCCTTGGTCGCCATTCTGTGGGGACGTAAGGCGCAAACGTTGGAGCCGCTGCTCACCAATGCGTTCATCATCAAGTCGCCCCACCCAAGCCCCATGTCAGCACGATATGGATTCTTCGGATCCAAGCCGTTCTCACGCGCCAATCAAGCGCTCATCGCCGCAGGTGAAAAGCCTGTGAATTGGTCCCTTCCGTCAGCTTAACCCGTTACAGTAGCAATCATGGCTTTATTCCCTCCAAAAAATCCGGCACCGGCCCCGGTCCCCATTCCCATGCCGGCCGTCAGCAAACCAAGCACGTTGTCTACGGAAGACATCAACCGCGCGAGGCAGATCGGCGCACGAATCCGCGCACGCTTCGCACAGACCTTGGTGGGGCAGGACAATCTTCGCGAATCGCTGATCACCACACTGGTGGCAGGCGGCCACATTCTCATCGAATCCGTTCCTGGTCTGGCCAAGACCACGGCAGCGCAAACGCTGGCGACCTCTGTGTCCGGATCGTTCAAAAGGGTGCAGTGCACCCCAGACCTGATGCCGTCAGATCTGGTGGGCACCCAGGTCTTCGATTTCGCCACACAGAAGTTCTCCACGCAGATCGGACCCATCCACGCCAATTTCGTGCTGCTCGACGAAATCAACCGTTCGAACGCGAAAACACAGTCGGCCATGCTTGAAGCCATGGCCGAAGGAGCCACCACCATCGGAGGCCAGCGCATTGCGCTGCCGAAGCCTTTCATGGTCATCGCCACGCAGAACCCCATCGAGGAGGAAGGCACATTCAACCTTCCTGAAGCGCAGATGGACCGTTTCATGATGAAGGCGGTCATGACCTATCCGACCGCCCAAGAAGAGCAGCGCATGCTCTCCATGCTTACCCATCGCGGTTCCGACACCTTCGATTCACGAGTGCTCACCGGAGATGTCGTATCCATCAGCGACGTCGAATTCCTGCGCTCCGCCGCCCGCCGCGTGCATGTCTCCGACGCGATCATGAAATATGCGGTCGATATCGCGGCCACATCACGAGGGGCAGGCACCAAGCCGGTGCAAGGACTGTCCACGCTGGTGCGTCTCGGAGCCTCGCCGCGCGCATCCATCGCGCTGATCCGCATCGGACAGGCCAACGCACTGATGCAGGGACGCGACTATGTGATTCCGGAAGATGTCAAAACCTTCGCCCATGAGGTGCTGCGCCATCGCATTCTGCTAACGTTTGAAGCTCTTGCCGACGGCATCACCAGTGACCAGGTGGTGGACTCCATCGTTCAGGCGGTTCCCGTTCCATGATCGGCGCAATTCGTTCCGAAGATCCGATCCGCAGCAAGATCGAGGCTCTCGGAACCACGTTGAGTCTGCCGACCGTCCGTAAAGCACTTGGCACTCTTGAGGGAGCACATGCATCGGACAAACGTTTCGGCGCCGACGATGTCATGGACATCCGCGTCTACGAGCCCGGAGACGAGGCGAAACGGATTGATTGGAAGACCAGTGCCCGTGCCGGACGCCCAATGGTGGTGCAGCGGGAACGCCCATGCACCTCGCGGGCCTGGCTTCTGCTCGATGTCGGGCAGGAGATGACCGGTACCTGCGTTTCCGGTGAGCAGGCGCACCAAGTCGCAGCCAACGCCTTGTGCATGTTCGCCGCACTCAGCCTGCGCCGAGGGGACGAAGTGTCCATCGTGTTCGGCGACGCAGGCTCGATCACTCGCGTGCCTTTTAATGGCGGACTCGCGCAATTCGAGCATACGTTGGACGATGCATTGCAACGTGATTGGAGCAAGCCCCGCAATATCGACGCCCTGCTGGAGTATGCCCGCCGCATTCGCGACAGGGATGCGCTGGTCATACTCGCCACCGACGAGCACGCACTCGAGGAACGTCATATGGAATCCATCCGCAGGATCGCAAGAACCCACCCTATGGTGCTTATCGACGTGGCCACCATCAATCCATTCGACGACACACACGCACGCACGGTGTTCGACGCGGGCAGCGATCGTCGCGTCCCCGCGTTCCTACGCACTGGCAAAACAGCACAGGAGGTTCGCACGCACCGCGAATATCTGTCCGCATCCGTCCGGCATGAGTTGAATCGTTGCGGTTCCACCGTGATCCGTGCCGATTCAAGCGAACGCATGTTCCGCGAATTCGTTCGGATGGTATCCGTTTCCCTGGCCCGCTCCACGCGCAATCAGCTGAAAGCCCCGTCCGCACTCACCCTGGGAGGCAAGGCATGATCATCACCTTGTCCGACAACGGTTTCGACACGATGGATCCGATTCATATCGAAACGGGCCTGGGCATCGTCATCGCAGTGTGCCTCGCCATTGCCGCGGCACTCGTCATTCTCGTGGTGTGGCTGTCGCGTCCGAACCGCAAGCCCACGAAAAAAGCCAATCATGGACGTCATGATGCGGCCACGGGCACGTCGGTATGGCACGAACGCATCGATGATGTGGTTGCCCGTCACGCCAAGGGCGATCTTACAAGGGAGAACGCGTTCGCTTTGCTTGCAGCCATCGCAAGGGATTTCGCATCCGCAGCCACCGGCAGCGATGTGCGCAGCCAAACGCTCACCGACATTGAAGCGACTCCACGCACGACAGGCAATCAGCATGGTCTCACCTTGCTCAGGCAGACCATCGAAGCGTTGTATCCTCTGGAATTCGCTGACGCCGAACGCAATCACACCGCCGGGGAGGCCACTGTCGAACAAGCTGGAGAGTGGGTTGCCAATCTTGTGGAAAGGTGGCGATGAATGAAATTGTCATGGCACTGGCCGTGGGCCGGTTTCGCAGGACTGATCGTGGCATTGGCCGTCGTCGCCGTCATGGTGCTGGTCGACGCAAAACGCAAACATGCCGATACTGGAGCCGCACGAACGTTCAGCTTGGATGACGATCTCAACACCGAAACCGCGTCGAAGCTGTTCCGGCAGTGGCGCACGCTGTCGCGCATGGCCGCTGTTCTGCTGGTGGTCGCGTTGGCACTGACGATAGCACTGGTGGCACGCCCCAGCACCGTGGACGAAGGAGAGGAACGCGCAAGCAGCCGCGATATCGTGCTGTGCTTGGACGTGTCTGGATCGACGTTGCCTTACGACCGAGAAGTGATCGACACCTACCGCAGATTGGTTGATAGCTTCAAGGGCGAACGCATCGGATTGAGTATTTTCAATTCCACGTCACGTACCGTGTTTCCGCTGACCGACGATTATGAGCTGGTATCCGAGCAGCTCGACAAGGCCAGCACGATACTGAAGGGCGTTGAATCGCAAGATGATATCGACAAGATGAAAGACAGCGACTATCAGGCGATTTCCGACTGGCTGGAGGGCACTCAGAATCGCAAGGACGCCACTTCCCTGATCGGCGACGGCGTAGTGAGCTGTGCGGCCATGCTGCCCGGCTTCGCCTACGGCAGCGCCAATGCGGACACCTCGTCCCGCCAACGTGCCGCTTCCATTGTGCTCGCCACCGATAATGTCGTTTCAGGAGATCCGACATACACGCTTCAGGAAGCACTCGACCTGACCAAACAGGCGGAAATCACGGTTGACGGGCTTTTCTCCGGACCACAGCAAAGCGAATCGGAGCAGACCACCAATCAGTTCAAATCCGAAATCGAATCACATGACGGTGTGTTTCTCACGCAATCGAACGGCGCTTCCGTTGCCGAACTGGTCAGACAAATCGAATCACGCCGCAGCCAGGAAAGCGCGTCAAGCAGCAGAGCCGCCATGTCGGACGCGCCCGGATGGTGGACATTGGCGCTGGCTGTGGTAATGGTGTTCTGGCTGATATTGGCTTGGAGGTTGAAGCGATGAATCATCTGACGCTCTCCCCCGCTTTGGGTTGGCCCGTCGGCTTGGCGATCGCCGTGACCATGCTGGCTTGCGCAGTCGCGCAGATCGTGCTGCATATCCGCAGACGGGGACAAAGCGACGAAACCGTCTGGGCTTGCGCAAGACGTTCCCTTGCCTGCATGCTCGTGGCCGTTATGGCATTGACCCCAAGCATCGTCTCGTCCACGAATAGCCGCGCGATCAACGCCACCGATGTGGTGGTGGCGGTCGACGTGACCGGTTCCATGGCGGTCAAGGACGCGCAATACGGTTCCGCCGAGCAACTCAGCCGTCTGGATGTTTCCAAGCAGGCCGTGAAAGACATCACCGCCATGTACCCGAATTCCAGTTTCGCGGCATTGCGATTTGGAGCTTCGGGGACATTGGATGTTCCATTGACACCCGATTCGAAAGCGATCGACAATTGGGCGGATACGCTCGCACCGGAATCGACTTCCGTTTCGGCCGGTTCGACTTTGGATGTGCCGATTGACCAGTTGCTGTTGACATGCAAGTCGATTCATGAGCAGCATCCGGATGATGCTATTGTGCTGTACCTGATTTCGGACGGCGAACAAACATCTTCGAAAACACGTCGTACGTTCTCATCATTACGCCGTTACCTTTCCGACGCGTTCACCATTGCCGTCGGCAGCGAACAAGGGGGTAACATCCCCGTGACCGGCGACGGCGTGAACGAAGGAGACGGCCAGTGGGTCACCGATCCGGAAACCGGCGAACCCGGCGTATCGCGCATGAACGCCGACGAAATGAACACCATCGCCGACGAACTCAGCGGAACCGCCATCCAACTCAATGCGACAACAACCATGAACGACGGAGCCTCCAAAGAGGCATCCGACAAATGGCGCGTCACACAAACCACCAAACAACGCACGAGAACCGTCGCCGTGGTCTGGCCGTTCGCCATTGCCGTGGCGCTGCTCCTGGCTTTCGAAGCCGGAGCATGGATCACGCAATCCAGGAGGCTGCTGTGAACACGACCGTCAAAGCACGCGCATCCTTGCCTGTCCGCATCATCATCGCCGTCACCGCGGCCATTTCAATCGCCGTGGGCGCGCTTGCCATAGTGAATCTCGCTTCCGTAAGCAACTACAATCAAGCCACGAACAGCCTGAACGCGAATATCAAGGCCAGCCAGCAGCAGGACGCCGATTTCGACAAATTGCAGACCCAACAGCAGCAGACCGACGCCCAATTCCGTGAAGCCGGAGCGGCAGGCGTGTTGTTGTTGCCGAACGTGCGTTCATCCATCGAACATAACGCCGCCATCTCGGCAAAACTAACCGAATCCATACGCAAGAAGATCCATTCAATGCAGGATTCAGGAAAATCCGATACCGACACCGCCATCGAAGGCAGGCAGTCCGTCACCGACGGCAATCAAGGCAACGGAAGCACATTGACCGACGAGCAGCGTCAGAAAGTCGAGGAGCTTCTGGCGCAGAACGCGCAATCCACCCAATCCGATTCCAATGATTCCGGTTCTGCCGCCAAACAGGATTCCGACGGAACGTCCTCACCTGCAAAACCTTGGTAAAGGGGGTCTCTTTCAAAGAGTTATCCACAGGCATGCCGACGTGCTCTCGTTGATTTTCCAACGACGACACGCCGGCAACTTGTTTTTTTGACCATCCTCCGACCACAGGCCTCGCCCTCCACACCACGACAGCCGACCGACGTGTTCCAATACAGCTATGAACACTTCAATCGCATACCCGTTTGTCCCCTCACTGGGCTACGACCCCATCAACGCCCTGACCTCGATGCCAGGCATGCCCTGCCATTGCCGTACCGGCATACATGCCACCCAAACGCTGATCAACGCCAAACTCACTTCCGCATCACAGCGCCTCGACGATCTCGACGCCGCGCTCGCATCCAGTTCACTACCCAATTGGGCGGGAATCGCCGCCGAATCATATCGCGCGCGGCTCGATGAGTTACGCAAGCAATCCTTGGCGCTGCGAGACGCGCTCAACGACACCTCACGCATCCTATGGTCGGTAGGTGCGGTATGAGCTGGCAAGTGACCGCCAGAGTCAGCGGCGGATGCAAATATTCCACAGAGGAAACCGAAGCCTATCTGCGTGCCGCGAAAGCGCTCAGCCATGCGGCCGACGAGCTAAACCGCGCCCATGACTCGTTCCGGGCATTGAGGCTTCAGCTTTCCACCTATCCCTATGCGTCATCGGCCGTCGTCCTGCTATCCGGATCAAACTCCTACTGCAATGCCGCAGATCATATCGAATTGCCATACGATCAACTCATCGAACGTTGCGACGGCCACGCGAGCGCACTGGGAGCGATGGCGGCACGATTGTCTGAATTATCGGCATTGATCATTCGTGCGCAATCCCTGTATTCCCATGTCGATGACGCCGGCAGAAAGGCCTTGAACGAACTTCTGCAATTGACGATCACAGCATTCCCGAAGGAGTCGATACTTATCGGCACGGCCATGTCCGCCTTGGGATACGTGATGGGTTCCATCAACGAAGGCAAATCCAACCCCATCTACCTGTTGGATTCGTTGGATTGGGCGCAGGAAGGCATTATGGGCGCGGCCGGCGCCGCGCTCAGCAGATACGGCAAGGTCAAAGGCCTGCTGCATACCGACGAAGTCAACCATGCGGCCGGCACCATTTCCAACGCAACGTCGCGTGGCTACAACCTGATTCAGGGCAACAACCTCACCGTCACCCGAGTCCGGCCGAAAACCGAAGTGGTTCGAGAATCGCATAGCGTGAGCGAAGCGATGGAAGATCTTCGGCGTCTCGGCGAGGAACGTCTCGGCAAAGCCGATCTCGACAGCGGGCTTGAGTACGGTACCATCGCCATCTCCAAATACCGCAGAACCGATGGCACCAACTCATGGCTCGTCACCATTCCCGGTACCGACGGCCAGCCGGACTCCCCGTTCGGATGGCCGCAGAACGTTGAGCTTATGAGCTCCCACAGCAAGCAGCGTATGGAGGCGGACAGCGCACGCATGGTCCAGGAGGCCCTGAAGCAGGCCGGCATCAAATCCGATGAGCCGGTCGCACTGATCGGGCATTCGCAGGGCGGCATCGTCGCCGCCACCATCGCATCGGATCTGAAGGACGATTATGACATCAAACATGTGGTCACCGCCGGATCGCCCGTCGCCAACCATCCGATTCCAGACAAAACGTGGGTGACCAGCGTGGAAATGGACGACGAGCTTGTGGCAGCCCTCGACGGCGCGGCCAACCCCAATTCCGAACATTGGCTGACCGTACGCGGCACCGCAAGCAAGTCCGACAACAATCCGGAATCAACGTTCGCGGGAACTCCCGTCACAGATGCTCCCGACAACAAGGAGATCACGCATTGGCTGAAATATCATCAAGCCGCATACCAGAACGCAACCGATATGGGATCATCCGCCGTGAAAACCCACGAACGACATTTCGATGAGATTCTCGACGGCGACCTGCAGGAGGTCATGTATTTCGAAGGACGCATGAGCAAATGAAAGCACACAGCGGTCAGCCGCAGCCGAGCGGAACCGATAACGCAGGATAGGCGTCATCCACCGAACGGACAGATATCCGAATCTCGTTTACGGCTGAACGTATGCTGTTGCCTATGAAGCTTACTGATATTTCCCCTGCAATCGCACTGACCCCTCTTGACGGCCGCTACCATGGGCAGACCGCTCCGCTTGTCGAATATTTGAGCGAACCGGCATTGAACCGCGAGCGCATGCGTGTGGAAGTCGAATGGATGATTCTGCTTGCCAACGGTTTTGAAGGCAACGGAAACCAGACCATCGTTCCGGGCGTCAAGCCGCTTACCGATGAGGAGCAGGCGTTCCTGCGCTCCATTCCTGAGGATTTCGGCGCCGAAGGCATCGCTCAGCATGCTGCTCATGAGGCCAAAACCCATCATGACGTGAAGGCCGTGGAATATTACATCGACGATCAGCTTGACAAGGCCGCCGACGTGCTCGGCCATGAAACCCAGCTGACCGGGCTCAAGACCCTGGTGCATTTCGCCTGCACATCCGAAGACATCAACAACCTGTCCATTGCCCGCTGCGTGAAGAACGGCATCGAGAACGTGTGGCTGCCGGGTGCACAGGCCATCCTCGACCATCTGGCTCAGAAGGCCGAGGAATACCGCGACAAGGCCATGCTGTCGCTGACCCATGGCCAGCCGGCTACCCCGACCACGCTGGGCAAGGAGCTTGCGGTGTACGTGTACCGTCTGAACCGCCAGCTGAACAAGGTCAAGGCTCAGGAATATCTCGGCAAGATCAATGGCGCTACCGGCACGTTCGGCGCGCATTTGGCCGCATGCCCGGACGTGGATTGGGTTGCCGTCTCCCGTGAGTTCGTCACCAACCGCATGGGTCTGACTTGGAATCCGTTGACCACGCAGATCGAATCGCACGACTGGCAGGCCGAGCTGTACGGTACCATCAGCCATACGAACCGCATTCTGCACAACCTGTGTGTGGATGTATGGATGTACATCTCCCGTGGTGTGTTCGCCCAGGTTCCCGTCAAGGGCGCCACCGGATCCTCTACCATGCCGCACAAGGTCAATCCGATCCGTTTCGAAAACGCTGAGGCGAATCTGGAGATCTCCTGCTCGCTGCTTGACACCTTGTCCGCAACGCTCGTCGAGTCCCGCTGGCAGCGCGATCTGACCGATTCCACCACACAGCGCAATATCGGTTCCGCACTGGGCTATTCCGTGCTGGCACTCAACAATCTGATGGGCGGCCTGAATTCCATTCATCCGAACGACATCGCCATCGAAGCCGAGCTGGATTCCAACTGGGAGGTGCTTGGCGAGCCGATTCAGACCGCCATGCGCGCCTGCGAACTGGCAGGTCTGCCAGGCATGGACAAGCCGTACGAGAAGGTCAAGGAACTCATGCGCGGCCATGAAATCTCCAAGGACGCCGTCGAACAGTTCATCGACCAGCAGGCGTTCGACGATGCCACAGCGGCTCGCTTGAAGGCACTGACTCCGGCAACATATACCGGTGTCGCCGGCAAGCTGGTGGATTTCGACCGCTGAATCACGACTGTCGAATAAACACTAAAAACCATGCATCTTGAGGGTGGCCACGTATTTCGTAGCCACCCTCAAGGCGTATTATCGAATGCAGTGGGGCAATATGACCCACCTGAAGCCAATCTCATACGTATGGAGCAAGTCAACAGTGTCTCACTCCCCCGAAGCCAATAAGCCCAAACCGCATATCGACGATGTGCCACCGAAACGCAGCCGTGATTTCGCCGATTTAACACATGCGTTCTTCGCACTGGTGCTCGGCATAGGCGTAATACTGTTCTCCGTGTATCTGCACGGCACCGCATCCGGCGTGGAATCCGACGTTCGCTCCGCAGGACGCGTGGTCAGCTGGCTGACGGATGTGCCATCCTCCCTACTGCAGCAACTTGCCATCGTATGCATCACCGTCAGCGTGCTCATCCAGCTGCTCGCATCCAAAGAATGGCTGCAAAGCGTGGTTTCCGTGATGTCCCTCATCTTCGGATTCTTCGCAGTATGGGGCGTATCCGCACTGATCAGCAATTCCAACAATGCCATGCTGATCATTCCGCTACAATCCAACAGCACATCCGTAGGCACCGGACTGCTTCCCGATTTTTACGCCGCCATGACGTCATTCCTCACCGTTTCAGGCCCACGTCGTATCCGCTCATGCACCAAATGGGGATGGAACGTACTGTACGCCGTGGCGATGCTGATGGTTGTGCTTTCATGGAATTCGCTGGCCGGCGCCATTACATCCTATGCCATAGGCCGCGTTATCGGCATGCTGATTCGTTTCGCCATCGGCACGCAGAACAATGGCGCCTGGGGCACACAGATCGAGCAATCATTACGTTCCATCGGCATTGACGTATCACTACTTACACGCAGAGTCGCCCCATACGCCGATTCAGGAGTATTGAAAGCCACATTAGATGATGATTTAATCGAAAATTCCCGTATTTACGATGTCGTCGATTATGAAGGCACGCAATACACCGTTTCCGTGCTCGACAATCAGGTACATGCAGCCGGCTACCTCAATCAGGTGTGGCAGTGGCTTCGCCTGACCGGTGTTTCCATGCGCCGTGACCGTTCCTCCGTCGACGCCACGCACCACCATTACGCCATGATTCTCGGCCTAGCCAACGCCGGCCTGAAAACTCCGAGCGTATACGGCGTGGCCGACTATGGAGAATCCTCCATTCTGGTATTCCACCGCAACCACATGCCATTGGAATGCAACCAAAACACCATGTCCGACCATGACATGGAAACATTCATGGAATACCTCGCAGCAGCACATCGCCATGGTTTCACACATCGGCGCATCACCCCCGACACCTTGTCTCGCATGGAAAACAATCAACCGGTAATTGCCGGATGGCAGAATGGCGACTACGGCAGCGCATCGCCAAACTTCGCCCTTGACAAAGTACAGCTTCTCGTATTGCTTGCGACATTGAACGGCGTCGACCGTGCGATCGCCTGCGCTCGCAGGACCTGGGGCGATGAGCAGCTCATCAATCTGGCGCCTTTTGTGCAAAAAGCCGCCGTTCCCGCCGCGACGCGCACTCTGCCGGGTTGGGATAAGAAGATGCTTTCCGATCTACGTACACGGATTTCCGCGCTCGCCCCGCAGGATGTTGCGGATTCGATGGAAAAGGTCACGCTATCGCGATTCAGCTTCCGTTCCTTCTTCGCCATCGCCTTGCTGGTGGTTGCCGTATATGTGGTGTTCACACAGATACAGCCGGCCGAGATGATCAAAGCGGTCAGAGACGCGAATCTTGCTATGGCCTTGGTTTGCGTTGCTCTCGGTTTTATCGCATGGCTAGGTTCCGCCATCACCTTGGGTGTGTTCATGGATTCTGACAAGCGCAATACGATCGGCTTGTTTTGCTCTCAAATGGCATCCGGCTTCACCGCCGTTTCCATGCCGGCCGGTGTCGGTCCCGCGTTCGTCAACCTTCAGTTCCTACGTAAAAGCGGCTATCGTAGCACCGCTGCGACGGCGGTTATGAGCGCGGTCTGGGCCGTGCAGGGAGGCACCACCATCGTGCTGCTGCTGATGATCGGCCTGTTCACGGGGCGCAATACCTTGTCCGGCATGATTCCGACGAATACGCTGATCATGGTGATCGCCCTCGTCGCGCTGGTCGTATCGGCGGCCATGGCGATTCCTCCGGTACGTCATTTGGTGACCGAGAAATATCTTCCGATGGCAAAGGCCTACGCACGCAATCTAGTCGACGTTCTCGCACGTCCGAAGGAACTGGCTTTCGGCATAGCGGGCGCTTTGGTGCTCAACCTTGCGACCGGACTGGGCTTCTGGGCCGCGTTGATGGCGTTTGGGTATCACACGAATCCCATAGAGACCACGTTCATCTTCCTGCTTGCCAATACTTTGGGGTCCGCAGTTCCCACACCTGGTGGTCTGGGTGCCGTGGAAGCCGCGCTGTCGGTGGCGTTCACCGCCGTGGGCATTCCCTCCACCATTGCCGTGTCCGCTACTCTCGTCTACCGAATCGCCTTCTACTGGCTGCGAATTCCGGTCGGCGCGCTGGCTATGAAATGGCTCGACAGGCACAATTTGATCTGACAAACGCCCCCGTACGCTTCGGTTTACCCCCTATTTATAAAAAAAGCGCCCAAAGCCCTTATAAAATGCCGTTTCCCTCATAATAGTGCGCTAATATCATAAAGAACGTGGATGTTCGTAATCAGAATGTCCCCTGATCCAAGAAGGATGCTTTATGGCATACAACAAGTCTGATCTCGTCTCGAAGATCGCTCAGAAGTCTAACCTGACCAAGGCACAGGCTGAGGCAGCTGTGAACGCTTTCCAGGACGTGTTCGTCGAGGCAATGCAGTCCGGCGAAGGCCTGAAGCTGACCGGCCTGTTCTCCGCTGAGCGCGTCAAGCGCGCCGCACGCACCGGACGCAACCCGCGCACCGGCGAAACCATCGAGATCCCGGCAACCTACGGTGTTCGCATTTCCGCCGGTTCCCTGCTGAAGAAGGCTGTCACCAAGTAATCATTGCGATGATGGACGATCAGATGCCCCGACCACGATGAACTGCGCCCCGTTTGTTGGACGTTGTTAATTAGGATACAGCCCTAGACCGCGAGGGACATGCTCCGGAACTCCTCCGGGGTGTGTCCCTCGAGTCGTATCTGGCGCCGTCTGGTGTTCCA